>NZ_QLIR01000003.1 GCF_003428155.1 Fastidiosibacter lacustris | reverse complement strand
AAAAGCTGTCCGTGCAGTAGGAACTGCAAATGCTAAAAACCCGATATGTATTATCGTGCCGTGTCACCGAGTGATTAAAGCAGACGGAAAAATTGGTGGTTATGCTGGCGGTATTGCTTGTAAGCAGCAATTGCTAAAATTGGAAAGGTAAATTAATGTTAAAGAGTCATTATATCTAGTACACTGGATATGCTATTTTAGCTCAGAATCCATCTATACTCCTAAACTTCAACAGGAGATATTCTTGCAGTCAATGGACCTCCTGGCACAGGAAAGACAACGCTTTTGCTTTCGGTAGTCGCAACCCTCTGGGCAGAAGCTGCACTTAAAGGCGAAGAGCCCCCCTTAATTATGGCTTGCTCGTCAAACAATCAAGCGGTGACCAATATCCTTGAGTCATTTGGCAGAGACTTTTCAGTAGGCACTGGAGCATTTTCAGGGAGATGGTTTTCCGATTTCAAAGACAATAAAAGGGATGGTTTTGGCATATATATGGCCAGAAGCACAATAAAGGACAAGAGCCCGCACCAAACACAATTGTTCTTCAAAGAAAGAGAGAATGCAGGCTACTTTGAAAAAGCGAAGAGTAATTATCTAGAGCATGCAAACAAAGCTTTCAAAAAGCAAGATAAGATTGGGATTGATGAGAGCATCACTTTATTAAAGCGAGCCCTTCAAACCGAAGTGGAGAAGTTAAAACAGATTGAACAGGCATGGCGTGATTTTATTGCCATTGAAACTGAATTGGAAACGCGGAAAGATACTAAGTCTGATATTCCCAAAGTCATATATGAAGAGCTTGAGCGTCGATTAGGATAATTTCAAGGGAAAATATCTCAGAAGCTAGCGGAGCAATCCATATGGAATAAGTTGGTAGATTTTTTACCTACTGTTAAGAGAGTAAAACAAAAATCTATTGAACGATTGGTAAAGGAAAATGGTTATGCTTTTGGTGTGTTTGATGATTTTACGTCATTAACTAAGTTGAAAGAATTTGTTGATGATAAAGTAAACCAGCTTTCAACCGCATGGCAGAATTATCTGACTGCCCTTCAAGTTCTGGGTGTCGCTAAAGAGCTTGCTTCAAAGTTTATCGTGGAAATTGATGAACTGGCTGATACTAAAATTCGCTTCAAAATTTTCTTATTGACTTCCCATTATTGGGAAGGGCGTTGGTTACAAGATATGGAAGCTTATCTTAAACGTCAAAAATTATATGGAATTACTAAAGATGACGAGAAAAGCAAGACTCAGATTATGGAAGATTGGCGCCGTAGAATGAAACTAACGCCTTGTGCAGTCTCAACATGCTTTATGCTTCCAACGTTTCTACGAGGAAAAGAACACAATAACTCTGGGCAAGACGCTCCCAATCTGTATCTATATAATATGATAGACTTATTGATTGTGGATGAAGCAGGTCAGGTTTTGCCTGAGGTTGCGGGTGCTGCATTTACACTGGCTAAAAAAGCCTTAGTGATCGGGGATACCCGTCAGCTAGAGCCTATATGGTCAACCTCTGCTCATATTGATATTGGTAATTTGATTGAATCTGGTGTTATCCAAAAGGGCGAAAACAGCGATGAGAAATACAGAGAGCTTCAGGAACTGGGGATAAGCTCTGCAATGGGTAGTGCTATGATGATCGCACAACATGCAAGCAAATATCACTATAGTTCAGGTATGGAACGTGGTATGTATCTGTATGAACACCGCCGTTGTTATAATGAAATTATCGAGTACTGTAACGATTTATGCTATGACTGGAAGCTTGCAGCATTGCGTGGAAATGCTCCAGAGGATAACTTATCAGGATTAAGATACTTACATATTGATGGGAGGTGTGAGCAAGATAGCGGAGGGAGTCGTTATAACTTACTTGAGGCAGAAACGATTGCCGCCTGGATAAATGACAATCAAGAGCTCATCAAAGAAAGATATCCAACGAAATATCAAGAAGGGGGCTTGGGTGCAGTGCTTGCTGTGATCACTCCATTTTCTGTTCAAGTGGCAGCATTAAAACAAGCATGCACTCGATATGAGATAAAAGTAAAGGAAGAAGGGAAAAATGAAAAAAGTCATGGCATCATTGTAGATACTATCCACTCGCTTCAAGGGGCAGAGAAGGAAATCGTTATCTTCTCTAGTGTTTATTCCAAGCATGCAGATGGAAAGTTTATTGATGAGAGCCCAAGTATGTTAAATGTTGCGGTATCAAGAGCAAAGGATGGCTTTTTCGTGTTTGGTGATATGGATTTGTTCAATCCAGATACGTTTACTCCAAGAGGGAAATTAGCTCACTATTTGTTTAGGCACGCACACCAGCAAATTTATTTTTCAAAGCTGAAGGGGCTTGTAAGAAGCGATTTAAGAACCAGTCAAACGAATCCTTATTTGATAGAAAACGCAAAAGAACACGATGATTTCTTGTTAAAGACCTTATGTCAGGCAAAGTTTGAAGTTCATATTTTTTCTCCTTGGATGCAATTAAGAAAAATTCAAGCTATTAATGCCTACGCTATTATGATCGAGTGTGTTAAACGTGGTGTAAAAATCAATATCTACACCGATCCAAACAATATCAGCAATGAATATCAACAGCGGTTTTTGAAAGATAAGGCACACTTAGAAAGCCTTGGCATTGGAGTGAAATGTATTCGTAGAATGCATAGTAAGCTTTTGATTTGTGATGATATGATCTACTGTGTTGGCTCCTTCAATTGGTTTAGCGCCGCTAGAGAGCCTCACTATCAGAATCTTGAACATTCCTTGGTTTATACGGGAAGCAAGTTAAAAAATGAAATTGTGTTATTGAAACAGGAGCTTGAAAACAGAATAGTGAATATCAAAATCCCAGAGGAGCTCGTTTAGTGATCTAAATGTCCTAAAATTTGTGTTAGCTATTTCATGTATGCAGTATAGCTTAGTGTTTTTGAGCCAAATAAAGTATTTTTTAAAGGTATACTTGAATTTGGCTCTTGCTATTTAGCTCTAAAAACACTAAAATCCCAACGCTTTTTTATAAAGCTTTATTTTAAAAAATAACAAAAAGTCAAGCGGTGAAAAACCAGCTTGAGTAATCGGAGAATAATATGTTCGCAATTATTAAAAGTGGCGGTAAACAGCACAAAGCTAAAGAAGGTGCTGTGCTTAAGCTAGAAAAAATTGAAAAAGGCGTTGGTGAAATGGTTGAATTCACTGATGTACTAATGTTACAAAATGGTGATGAAATCAAAGTAGGTAATCCAGTTGTTCAGGGTGCCAAAGTCGTTGCTGAAATTATTGAGCAAGGTCGTCATAAGAAAGTACAAATTATTAAGTTTCGTCGCCGTAAGCACAGCATGAAGCATCAAGGTCATCGCCAATATTTCACGGCGGTTAAAATTACAGCAATTCAAGGTTAATTTAAGGAGTATAAAACATGGCTCATAAGAAAGCAGGCGGTAGTACTCGTAATGGTCGCGATTCGAATCCTAAGTACCTAGGTGTTAAGCGTTATGGTGGCGAGTTTGTTAAAGCAGGTACGATTATTGTTCGTCAGCGCGGAACAAAATTTCATCCAGGTGTAAACGTTGGTTGTGGTCGTGATCACACTTTATTTGCAATAGCGGATGGTATTGTCAAGTTCCACGTTGGTGGTGAGTTAAAACGTCAATATATTTCAATTGAAGAAAAGGCAACCAATGTTTAATTGAACATTTGTCTTATTCAATAACGGGCGCCATTGGCGCCTTTTTTATTTATTAAAATCCCCCCATAGTGCTTGTAAAATGGCGATAGTTGCAATCGGAGCGGTTTCTGTTCTTAAAATCCTTTGACCTAAAGCAATGCTTTGGCAGTCATGATGGGAGGCTAATTTTAGTTCATCTTCGCTAAAACCGCCTTCAGGACCAATATAAATATTAAACTGACTGACTTTAGGATATTGTTGTTTTAAGGCTTGGACATGATGTATTGCATAAGGCGATAACAAAAGCTTAAGCTCTACTGTAAGATTTAGTGCTTGCGAAAAGATAATAGGGGGATTTATTTTTGGAATAAAAACACGACCTGATTGCTCGCTTGCACTAATGGCAATTTTTTGCCAGTGTTCAAGTTTAGTGTTTATGCGTTCAAGCGAGAGTTTGTAGTCAACACGTTGGGTGATAATGGGCGTTATGTGCTTAACTCCAAGCTCAGTAGCTTTTTGAATAACAGTTTCTAGCTTATCACCTTTTGACAGTGATTGAAAAAGATGTATATCAAGTATGGATTCTCTCTCAATTAAATATTTGGTTGAAATATTGACAGTAACACTTTTAGGGTTAGCATCACAAATTTCAGCAAGGTATTCATAACCATCGTCATTATTGAATAAGATGACTTTATGCTTAACTTTATGGCGTAATACTTTAATAAGGTAATGACTGAGCTCTGTTGATAGTGAAAAAGTATTACTATGCATTACAACTTCAGGGCAAAAGATACGAGCAACTCTCATATGTATTATTAAATATTGTGATGAAGTAGGAGGTATGTTAGAAGAAATTTTCAAAAACTCAATCATATCCAGATCAAAAACTTTGATAAATACAATTAGAAGAAGGTAAATTTTCAATTTAGTTTAAAATCTGAACACAAAACTAAATAGAAAAATGGATCACAATGATGGCAATTCCTACTAGAAAAGAGGCAATCCACAAGAAACGAAACTGGCTGATTTTGTAATGAAAATGGTACCCTGATTGAGTGAGCTTAAAAGCAATAACAGCAGGCATCATTAACAAAAGTACAGCAATAAACACCCCAACATAACCAATAGCACTAATAAATAAGTTTGGATCGAGTAAGTTGACAAGTAACGGTATGATGAAGGTCAAGATGACTGCTGTTAAAAGTTTAAACTGAGTAGGTAAGCGGTTTAAACGATAGCTATCTACATTAAAGTGATAAAGAGCAAGACTCACCCCAAGATAAGATGTTATGACAGAAATATCCGTAAATATATTCATGCTGATGTTGGCAGATGAGTTTGTGATTTTTTCTTTTAAGGCATTTAACACATCACCAACGTTAGCAGAGCTAATGCTAACATGATCAAAAATAGAACTCATAAAGCTGACTGAGCCATGGAGTGGTAATACGCCAAGCACAGAAATAAGCCATAGGAAATATAAAAACAAAGGAATAATACTACCGATAAAAATCACTCTAAAGAGTGCTTTGACATCTTTATCAAGATATTCAGTAAGTGTTGGTATGATGATATGGGAGGTAAAAGAAGTAATGATAATAGGAATGGCAATAAATAGAGTAGGGGTGAGGTCAATTGGAGAAACGAGTAAATTTCTGATTTCAATATAATGTAGGAAGGTGATGCATACCAGTAATAAAAAAACGAGTTTTGTAGTTAATAATACACGATTAATGATATCTACAGCAGAAGTACCAATTACAACAATTGTACCAAATATAACAACAAAAATAAGTGCCCATGCGTTTTGTGAAATGTTTGGTAAAAGTGCATGAAAGGCAGAAGAAGCCCCAGAGATATAAGCAATACTAATACAATACATAAGCAATAAAAATGATATCCATGTCACGACAACGCCAGGCAGTCCCAAAGCGTGCTTTGCAATAGAAGCAAAGCTTGCGCCTTTTGGCATAGAAAGAGAAATATCAGCAAGTAGAAGTGCTGTATAAGTCATAATACACCATGCAATAAGCATAACAACACTACTTACAAGGAAGCCAAATTTTGCAGTAATAATTGGTAATGCTAAAATGCCTGCCCCAATTTCAGTACCTGTTACAATCATCGTGCAACCAAGTTGTTTTACCAGTGAATTATTTGTCATCTAAAGAAATTCCTAGTTTTTAAAATTCCTATGTTGGTAGTTTAACATTACATGATTTTACACCATCATAAAAGGTAAATGACCGAGATTGTTTGTACAGATTTTCTTGCAACTAAAGATTAATTCAATCTAGCAGCTGATGTCGATTTATGTTAAAATCCGCTCGCTTTTGCATGGCAATTATAAATTATCTATATCTGTCATTAGCAAAAAGCATAACGTTAAACAATAAAACACACGTCGCTCGACACACTTTTAGGGTGCCTTTATCAGGTTTGAAAGTGGGAGTGATGGCGGAATAACCCATACTTGGAGAATATATAAATGTCTTTAATGAAAGAAATGCTACAAGCTGGTGTGCATTATGGTCACCAAAAAAAGTTCTGGAATCCAAAAATGAACCAATATATCTTTGGCATTAATCATGGAATCCATATCATTAATTTGGAAAAAACTGTTCCATTATTTCAAGATGCAGTGAATTTTGTAAGTAAGAGTGCTGCAAAAAATGGCAAGATTTTATTTGTTGGTACAAAACGTCAAGCACAGGAAATTGTTTCTAAAGAAGCTTCGCGTTGTGGGATGCCATATGTTAACCATCGCTGGTTAGGAGGTATGTTGACCAACTATAAAACAATTCGTCAATCTATTAAGCGTTTACGTGACCTTGAGAAAATGCAAGAAGAAGGTGTTTTCGATCGAATGACTAAGAAAGAAGCACTGCATAATGAACGTGAAATCGAGAAACTTGAAAAAGCGCTAGGTGGCATTAAAGACATGGGTGGCTTGCCTGATTTATTAGTTGTGATTGATAGTAAAGAAGAACACATTGCAATTGAAGAAGCTAAGCGATTGGGGATCCCCGTTATTGCTGTTGTGGATACAAACTCAAGCCCGGATGATATTGACTATATTATCCCAGGCAATGATGATGCGGTAAAAGCAATTCATTTTTATTTGAGTCATTTTGCTGATGCAATTATTGATGCAAGAAAAGGTGCTCAAATAACAGAAGAAAAAACAGTAGATCTTTCTGAAGAAGAAGTCTAATTAAAATTTTATAAGGCGGAAGGAATTTTATAATGACAATTAGCGCACAATTAGTAAAAGAGCTTCGTGAGCGCACAGGCGCTGGTATGATGGAGTGTAAAAAAGCGTTGACACAAACAGGTGGTGATATTGAAAAGGCCATCGAAGAAATGCGTAAATCAGGTCAAGCAAAAGCAGATAAAAAAGCTTCGCGTATAGCAGCAGAAGGTGTTGTTGTAATGGCAAAGTCTGCCAATAAAGCAGTTATTATTGAAATCAATTCAGAAACAGATTTCGTTGCGCGTGATGAAAATTTTAAAGGGTTTGCGGATAAAGTTGTCAATGCAGTTGCAGCTTCAAATGCAAACACACTTGAAGAAGTATTAGCTTTACGACTCACAAATGGTGAGACAATTGAAGATACCCGTAAAGCATTGATTGCAAAAATTGGAGAGAATATTAACGTACGCCGTGTCGACAACTTGGAAGGAGAAACTTTAGGTGTATACAGTCATGGTGGTCGAATCGGTGTCATCCTTGCTATGAAAGGTGGTAACGAAGAACTGGCAAAAGACGTTGCAATGCATATTGCAGCTTCTAATCCACTTGTTGTATCTCAAAATCAAGTGCCAGCTGATTTGGTTGAGAAAGAAAAAGAGATTTTTATTGCCCAAGCACGTGAAAGTGGTAAACCAGATGATATTATTGAAAAAATGATTACTGGGCGTATTCGTAAGTTTTTGGATGAGCAAAGCTTGGCTGGTCAGCCATTTGTGAAGAATCCTGATCAAAAAGTTGAGCAACTCTTGAAAGCAAATAATGCGATAGTAACTGAGTTTATTCGTTTTGGTGTTGGTGAAGGCATTGAAAAAGAGGAAACGAATTTTGCTGCTGAAGTTATGAGTCAAGTTCAGGGGGCCTAAATAAATATGTCACACCCAAGTTTTAAACGTGTTTTAATCAAATTAAGTGGAGAATCTTTATCAATAAATGGTTTTGGTATTCAAGTTGAAGCCGTGAAAGAGATTATTCATGACATTAAACGAGCACAAGTAATGGGTGTGCAATTGGCAATAGTCATCGGCGCAGGCAATATTCTAAGAGGTAGTAAAGCACAATTTGGAGATCAAATTGAACGCAGTACAGCTGATACAATGGGGATGCTTGCGACGATGATTAACGCACTGGCGCTGTCGGATATTTTGACATCGAATGGTATTGACAATGAAGTACTCTCATCAAAAGGTATAGATGGTGTTATCCAAACATCTTGTCCTAAGCTTGCAAAATCTTATTTAAATACAGGGAAGGTCGTAATTTTTGCAGGAGGAACAGGCAATCCATTTGTAACAACAGACAGTACGGCAAGCTTACGTGCGGCAGAGATACAAGCAGATGCAATTTTGAAGATAACGACAGTTGATGGTGTTTATGACAAAGATCCAAAGGAGCATGATAATGCTAAGAAATTTGATGTACTTAGCTTTGCAGATGTTTTACGCAAAGAACTTGCAGTAATGGACCTTGGTGCATTTATCCAAGCACGAGATTTTAACATTCCAATTTGTGTTTTTAATTTAAATAATTCAGGTGCACTTATGCGAGTATTAAATAATGAGCAAGAAGGTACTTGGGTTAGAAATTAGGAGAAAAAAATGATCAAAGAAATTTTATTAGATGCTAAAGATCGTATGGAAAAAAGCTTAGAAAATTTACGTCACGACTTGGCAAAGATCAGAACAGGGCGAGCGCATCCAGACTTATTAGCGCATATAATTATTGATTACTATGGGGTAGAAACACCAATTTCTCAAGCAGCAAATATTACAGTATTAGATGCGAGAACCTTAGGTATTACACCTTGGGAGAAAGGGCTTACCGCAAAAATTGAAAAAGCTATTTTGATGTCGGATCTAGGATTAAATCCTGCTAATTTAGGTGATAGTTTACGCATCCCAATGCCTGCATTGAATGAGGAACGTCGTAAGGAGCTTGTAAAATTGGTACGGACAGAAGCAGAAAAAGGACGTGTTGCTATTCGTAACATTCGTCGTGACGCGAATTCAGATATTAAAGATTTACTCAAAGAGAAAGAAATTTCCGAAGATGATGCTAAAAAGGCGGAAGACAGTATTCAAAAACTAACAAATGATATGATTGCTAAAGCCGATGTCATCGTTCAAGAGAAAGAACAAGACTTAATGGAAATGTAACTTTTGAATATCTCAAGTCAGAGTTTGCCTAAGCATGTTGCTGTTATTATGGATGGTAATGGACGCTGGGCAAAAAAGCACTTTTTTCCGCGTACTTCAGGGCATAAAGCTGCAATTAAGAATGTGCGTTCAGCAATTGAGTTTGCTGTAGAAAAAAATATTGAAATCTTAACATTGTTTGCGTTTGGGCGCGAGAATTGGCAACGTCCAAAACAAGAAGTTGCAACACTTATGGAACTTTTTTCTGAAGTTTTGGTAAAAGAGATACCAATGATGCAGGAAAACAATGTTAAACTTTGTGTTGTTGGTGATCGCAGTCGCTTAGCATCAGATATTTTGGCTAACATCTTACAAGCAGAGCATGCAACGAAGTTAAATACAGGTCTAATTCTTAATGTTGCGATTGATTATAGTGGGCAATGGGAAATTGTATTAGCAACAAAGAAACTACTAAAAGCAATAATAAGTAATCAGTGTGATGTTGAGCAACTTTCAGAAGAGTGCTTTGAAAAATTTTTAATTGATAGTATTCAAACTCCTGTTGATCTTTTAATTCGTACCAGTGGTGAGCTAAGGATAAGCAATTTTATGATTTGGCAGTTATCTTATGCTGAATTATATTTTTGTCAAAAGTATTGGCCAGATTTTACAAAGAAAGATTTTCAGCGAGCATTAGATGATTATCAGCTACGCAAAAGGCGTTTTGGCAAAACGGATGAGCAGGTAAAAGGTGAAACGTGAAGGAACGGATTATTACAGGTGTTATTCTTGGGTTAATTGTCTTAGGGGCGATTTTTTGCTTAAGTAATACAATTTTTGATATTGCAGTAGCAGTTGTTTTGTTGTTTGCTGCTTGGGAGTGGACTGCTCTTGCAAATATAAAAAAAATCACTACAAAAATCATTTATTTAGCAATTAGTTTGGTGCTTATTTATCTATCACGGTATTCTCAGCTTACGGTTTTATTGATTTCACTTTTATTCTGGTTTTTTGCCTGCTATTTGGTATTGCGTTATCCTAATATTCCTTTTAAAGCCATTTCACCTGGTGCACGTTATGCAATGGGTTTTTTGGTTATTGTGCCAATGTGGATATCACTAAGCTTATTACATCAGCAAAAGCCTGCTCTACTGTTGCTGATGATGTTGGTGGTAACACTTGCTGATAGTGGTGCTTATTTTGTTGGTCGCCAATATGGTAAGAAAAAACTAGCGCCAATTATTAGCCCTAAAAAAACAGTTGAAGGGTTTGTGGGAGGTTTTGTATTTGGTGGTTTAGCAGGTGTTATCTGTGCACTTGTTATTAGTCATAGTCATTTTGAACAAACTATTTTAATCATCTTATCGTTTGCAATTGTAATAGTTGCTCTATTGGGAGACCTATTTGAAAGTATGATTAAACGTGAATGTGGTGTCAAAGACAGTGGCACGATTCTACCAGGACATGGAGGAATTCTTGATAGAATGGATAGCTTATTCTCAAGTTTTCCAATATTTGTTTTAATGCTAATTATATTTGGACTACTTGGTGTTGACTCCATGTAGCTTTTAGGAACTTTGTTTTTCATTTGTCAACGTTCAATTGATGTTGACATGAACAAACTCTGTGAGACAGTTATGTTTGTAGGGGTAGTGTTGTCATCTAGCATATTTTTTTATAATTTCAAATCAAAAATGACGAAGAAAATTGATGTACGCTGCATGAATTCCAACAGTTAAATCAGGTAAGAATCAATTGAAATCTAATCCAAATGGTGTGCGTAAAGGTACCGTTGCCGAGGTTATGGCAAATACTTT
The DNA here is from genome assembly GCF_003428155.1 of Fastidiosibacter lacustris. Lineage (GTDB taxonomy): Bacteria > Pseudomonadota > Gammaproteobacteria > Francisellales > Francisellaceae > Caedibacter > Caedibacter lacustris. Next base: position 137,673 of record NZ_QLIR01000003.1, on the reverse strand, counting down.
CAACTTGAATAACCATCTCGCAGAGAGCAAAGGCTGGGTTAAGAAAGATGATTAATTTGGAGCTAATAATAGGTGATGCAGTACAGAAATTAAAAGAAATGGAGGCAAGTTCTGTTGATTTGATAATTGCAGATCCACCATATAATCTAGGTAAAAATTATCAAAATAATATCGATAATAAAACATTTGAAGAATATCTATATTTTTCTAAAGAATGCCTTTTAGAAGCGAGTCGTGTATTAAAATCACATGGTACCATTTATGTCTTTATGGGATTTCGCTTTATATCTTATCTATACAATATTTTGGAGCGTGACTTAAACTTGCACTTCCATGGATGGATAGTATGGCACTATACTCAAGGAATCGGTAAAACAAAGGTGTTCTCTCCTAGGCACGATGATATTCTAATGTTTACAAAATCTCCAGCTTTTACATTCAATTTGGATGATATTCGTGTTCCACAAAAGTATTATAGACAAAGAAATAATATGCGAGGCGCAAATCCAGGAGATGTTTGGAAGTTTTCACATGTCCATTACTCTAATCCGATTCAAGGTGAGTATTTTTACTAAAAAGAATGTTTATAAATATTACATAGCTTTTGCTTGTCTAATGGAAAGTTCTAAAACTCAACTTATCGTTACAGTCCGTTAAAAATTACAGATTTATCACTCATTTAAACAATATTAAATACTACTGATTTTCAGGAGATAAAGAAGCATATAATTAAGAAACCTTAATCCAAACCAAAAGCGTCTTTTGGATTAGTGAAATGTTATTTATGATCAACATGCTTAGCCAGAAAAATTCCTTGGCCGATAACAAATATAAGCGTAATGCCAAGCATGCCAAAAAGTTTAAAATCAACCCAAATATCAGTCGAGAAAGTGTAAGCAACAAATAAATTAACAGTACCTAAAAATAAGAAAAATATTCCCCAAATGTTATTGAGTCTTTTCCAGATTTTTTCTGGTAGTTCAATATTTTCTTCCATTAATCGTTGAATAATTGGTTTTTGCATAAGGTAGGTTGAAAAAATAAAAATCATACCAAATAGCCAATTTACAATTGTCACTTTCCATTTGATTAAAGTTTCATCATGAAAATAAACAGTAGCACTACCTAGGGTTAATACCAATATAAATGTTACAACGTGCATCATAGAAACTTTTTTATAGCGAATAGTTTCATAGCTCAATTGAATGGCTGTAGCAATAATAAGTGCTATGGTTGCTGTATAGATATCATAAATTTTATACATGACAAAAAATATGATAATTGGGAAAAAATCAAAAAGCAGTTTTTTCATATTCTCTCCAGAGTGGGTTAATGGTACACTGAACTTAATTTTAGCGCTACAGTATAAATGAAGATTGTGCCATGAGCCAATATATTGAAATAAATCCCTATTCATCAAATAAAGCGCTGTTAAATGAGATCGTGGAAGCCCTACAATCAGGCAAAGTTATTGCTTATCCAACTGACTCAGGCTATGCTTTAGGCTGCAAAATGGGGTTAAAAAAACCATTACAGCAAATTAAAAAAATTCGTAACTTAGATGATAAACACAACTTCACTCTGATTTGTCGTGATTTATCAGAAATCTCTAACTATGCAAAGGTAGACAATAGTGTTTATAGATTACTAAAGCGCGCTACTCCAGGTAGTTATACTTTTATTTTACCAGCTACCAGCAAAGTGCCTGCACTTATGTTAAATAAAAGTAAAAAAACAATTGGCATTCGAATACCAGATCACTCTGTTCCACTTATAATTACTGAGGCATTAGGTGAACCCCTATTAAGTACAACGTTTATATTGCCAAATCAAGATAAAGTATTGATATATGCAGAAGAGTTTGCTAACGAGCCAAGTGCGCAACTAATCGATTATATTTTAGAAACAGATTATTGTGGATATGAACCAACAACGGTTGTTGATATGACTGAAATGCCAGCCAAAATCTTACGAACTGGCAGTGGTGATCCTACTATTTTCCAATAAATATGAGAAGTATATGCAGCAAGATTATTATTCAATTATAAATGAACATTTATTGCAACCTTTTGCTTTGAATTTAGAATCTCTAAAAGCACAGCTAGAGATTTTTAATCAAAAAACACTTGACTTTGGTGACCTATATTTACAGAAAATTATTGCAGAAAGTTGGATGTTAGAAGATGAAGTGGTAAAACATGGTAGTTTTGGTATTGAGCAGGGAATTGGAGTAAGAGCAGTCTATCAAGGGGAAACTGGTTTTGCTTATGCCGATGATTTAGCACTTTCTACTATTGAAAAACTTATTAAGACATCACTTTACTTATTAAAAAATGCAAACCCTTTAACCAAAACACAAAAACTATTTACACCAAAAATAAAGCGACTTTATCGTTCTATATCACCACTAAATAGTATATCTACTGAAGGTAAAATTGCATTTTTACATGAAGTTAATCGTTATACAAAGGCACTTGATAATAAAATCGAACAAGTCAGTATATCCTTGGCATCAAATATAGAAATGATTTTAATTTTAAATACCGATGGACTTTGCGTGATGGATGTGCGCCCCTTGGTGCGTATGAACATTAACTTAATCCTGCACAATGATGGCAAAAGAGAAAGCTATTCTGCAGGGGGTGGTGGACGCTATGATTATCATTTTTTTTTAGAAAACGAATTATGGAAGTCTTATGTTCATGAAGCATATGAAGGTGCCAAAACCAATCTAAATGCAAAACCCGCCCCTAGTGGTAAAATGCCCGTGGTTTTGGGTGCAGGTTGGCCAGCAGTACTATTGCATGAAGCAGTGGGACATGGCTTGGAAGGAGACTTTAATCGTAAAGGAAGTTCACATTTTTGTGGCAAAATAGGGCATAAAGTAGCATCTGAAAAATGCACTGTCATTGATGAAGGTTGTATTGAAAATCGACGAGGATCATTGAACGTTGATGACGAAGGGACACCAACTCAAAAAACCATTCTAATTGAGAATGGTATTCTAAAAAGCTACATTCATGATCGTATTTCAGCCAAAGCATTTAACGTCTCACTTACTGGAAATGGACGTCGCCAATCCTATGCGCATTTGCCTTTACCAAGGATGACTAATACTTATATGTTGCCAGGTGAGGATAAGTTTGAAGACATGATAGCAAGTATTGATCATGGTATTTATGCAACTCACTTTAACGGTGGTCAGGTAGACATTACATCGGGTCAGTTTGTTTTTGTAATGGATCAAGCATATTCAATAAAGAATGGTAAAATTTGTTACCCGATTAAAGGAGCCTCTTTAATTGGTCATGGACCACAAATTATGCAGAAAATCTCAATGATCGGAAAAGATTTTACTTTAGATAGCGGAGTGGGAGTTTGTGGCAAAGAAGGACAGTCAATACCTGTCGGAGTAGGGCAAGCAAGCTTAAAAATTGATGAAATTACCGTTGGTGGTAGTGAATAAAAAGGTGATTAATTAAACAGTTCAGCAATTGACTCAAATAATTGTCGAGTATAAGTTTTATTGATTTTACACATTCTAAATTGTGCTTTTCGTTCGCAAGTAATAATTCCTGCTTCTTCTAATTGTTGAATATATTGTGAGGTAACGGACTGCGATAGGTCGAGTTTCTGCATGATCATTCCGATAGTGACACCTTCTTTTTCAATATTAAGTTTCTCAGAAAAAAAGTTTTTTTTAGGTTCTAATAACCATAAAACGATATTAAGTCGATCTGGGTTAGCCAGTGCTTTGAACGCTTTTAAAGATAATTCTGTTTGATAAGTTGATCCTAGGCTCTTCAATATAGACATGATTAGATTTCTCCATCGTTAAGTTGATATCTATTTTTACCGATAGAATAGGGTGGAGTCAACTAATATACAAATAAGTGTTTAAATACTTATTTGTATTAACGCATATCCAAATATACACATATTCAAATATACGTATATTTGAATATACAAATATATTATTATATGAATTAGGGAATTTAACTATTGCTTTAACCTCTTTGTTTTAGGTATAGTTTTTTTATGATTTTGTTATGGTTTTTGTTGTGCTTAAAGTAGAAGATCTAGTCTTGCAGTTAAGACTAAAAAACATTACTGCTGAATTTATCCCTCGTAAAAAATATGCCATTATTGGCATCAATGGTGCAGGTAAATCTAGTTTATTAAATGCAATAACAGGAGTCTTTTCTCAAAAACTTTTATCGGGCAAAGTCTATATAAATGAAAAAGACATTTTGATGTTAAGTATAAAAGATCGTTCAAAATTGATCGCATGTTTATCTCAATATACAAAAGTATTATTTCAATACTCTGTTATGGATGTTGTTTTAATGGGTACCTATTCCTGTGCAATTCCACATGATAGTAAGCTTGAGGTTTTAGATTATATTTTTAAACTGTTAAGTTTATCTAAACAAAAAAATCAAAGTTTTCATACTCTTTCAGGTGGGCAAAAACAGCGTGTCCATCTTGCGCGCGTGCTTATTCAAATTATGGCAGATAACAATAATAGCGCTGAACGTTGGCTGTTGTTAGATGAGCATGCAACTGGTTTAGATTTATACCAACAAGCGCAAGTTTTCGAAACACTAAATCATATTTTAGCAACGCGTAACATTGGCGTTATTGCAGTGATGCACGATATTAATTCAGCAGCAAAATTTTGTGATGAAATGCTATTGATTCATGAAGGTAAACTTTTAAAAAAATCATCACCCAAAGAAGTAATACTTGATGATAATTTCGAAAGAGCATTCCAAATTAAGGTCAAATATCTTAGCAAGGAAGATGCTTTTTTATTTTATTCTAAGAAAGGTTCTGATGCTAAAAATTATATTTAAAGTCGGTCAGATTTTGCTATAGTGGCGTTATGAAAAAAAGTATGGTAACTAAACGATGATGAATCACATTTTCTTTGATGCAGCGATTAGCGCTAGTGCGCTTAAATTTGGTGAGTTTAGATTAAAATCTGGCAGAATAAGCCCCTATTTTTTTAATGCAGGGCTTTTTAATAGTGGTAAGACGCTGTATCAACTTGCGGAGTGTTATGTACAGAAAATCATGCAGGAGAAGGTTGCATTTGATGTAGTGTTCGGACCTGCCTATAAAGGTATTGCCCTAGCAGCACTTGTGGCTTCAATTTTATTTTCAAAATATAATATTGAAGTTGGATTTTGCTATAATCGTAAAGAAGTAAAAGACCATGGCGAGGGTGGGATATTAGTTGGTGCTAACATTACTGGTAAGCGTGTACTGATCATTGATGATGTAATTACCGCAGGTACTGCAATCAAAGAAGCTATTAACGTAATTTACGCACAAAATGGTCATATTGTCGGTGTCTGTGTAGCGCTTGATCGTCAAGAAATTGCGCCTGGTCAAAACGTTTCTGCTATTCAATCACTTACAGAGACATATCGGTTTCCTATTTACGCTGTAGCTACATTGCGTGACTTAATTGAATATATACAAGTTAAAGGTCAGATTGAAGAAACCTTATTAATACGCATGAAATCTTATCAAAAAAACTACGGAGTTACGTAAAAATAAGCCTTGGCTTTGCTTGTTGTTTCTAAAAAAAGCATGTATTATACTGCGTTGCTAAACTGTCACGGTTTTTTATGTTTCTAAACTAACAAGGAAAACTAAAAATGGGAAGTTTAACACAATACAAAATCTTAGGAGAAAAACTTTATGTTAAGCACCGAGCAAAAAAAGGTAATCGTCGTTGAACATCAACGTTCAGAGGGCGACACAGGCTCACCAGAAGTACAAATTGCATTATTAACTGCACGTATTGAAGATTTGCAAGGTCATTTCGAGCAGCATAAGCAAGATTTCCACTCAAGACGTGGATTATTACGCCTTGTTAGCCAACGCCGTAAGCTTTTAGATTACTTAAAGAGCAAAGATATTGAGCGCTATCGCGTATTGATCGATCGTTTAGGTCTACGTAGATAAGAAATAATAGTTGATATTCATTGGCACGACACATTGCAAAACAATGATAATTTAAGGTATACAAGTGAAAATATTTAAAGAAGTCTTTCAGTTAGGACAACATCAGGTTATTTTGGAAACAGGTGCGATGGCACGTCAAGCAGTAGGTTCTGTGACTGTTACAATTGGCGATACTGTTGTATTGGTAACCACAGCTGCTAACAAAGAGGTTAAGGAAGGTATCGACTTTTTCCCATTGACAGTTAACTACCAAGAAAAATCTTATGCAGCGGGCAAAATTCCAGGTGGTTTTCCACGTCGAGAAGGGCGTCCAACCGATTATGAAACACTCATTTCTCGTTTGATTGATCGTTCATTGAGACCACTATTTCCGGAAGGCTTTTATAATGAAGTTCAAGTTGTTGCAACCGTTTTATCATTTGATCCTGAGGTACCACCTGATATTCCAGCGCTGATCGGTGCTTCGGCTTCGTTGCTATTGTCTGGAGTTCCGTTTGAAGGACCAGTTGCAGGTGTGCGTGTTGGTTTTATCGATGGTCAATATATTTTAAATCCTTCATTTGCAAAGCAAGGGATTTCTGAGCTTGATCTGGTAGTTGCTGGTACAAAAGATGCCGTTTTAATGGTTGAATCAGAAGCTAAAAGCTTACCAGAAGATGTGATGTTAGGTGCCGTATTATATGGTCATCAACAAATGCAAGTAATTATTGAAGCGATTAATCATTTGGCAAAATATGCAGCAAAACCACGCTGGGAATTTACACCTAAAATTGAAAATAAAGCACTAAAAGAGCAAATTAAGACACGTTTCTTTAGCGAAATTAAAAGTGCATATCAAGCAACAGAAAAACAAAAGCGTACGCAATTATTAAATAATTTAAGAAAGACTGTTATTGAGTCGATTATTGTTGATGAAACCGAATTAGATGAAGTATCAGTTGACGAAATTAAAAACATCTTTCACGATATCGAAAAAGAATTGGTGCGTAAAAATATTTTAGATGGTTTCCCACGTATTGATGGTCGCGATACACGTACTGTGCGCCCAATCAATGTTAAGACAGGTGTATTGCCTAAAGCACATGGTTCTGCTTTGTTTACACGTGGTGAAACACAAGCATTAGTTGTCACAACGTTAGGTAACGACCGAGATGCCCAGTTTATCGAAACGCTAAGTGGTGACAAGAAAAATCGTTATATGCTCCACTATAATTTTCCACCGTTTTCTGTTGGTGAAACGGGCATGATTGGATCGCCTAAACGCCGTGAAATTGGTCATGCAAATCTAGCAAAACGTGCTACACAAGCGGTTTTTCCAAATGAAGAGATTTACCCTTACGTCGTGCGCGTAGTATCCGAAATCATGGAATCTAATGGCTCAAGTTCAATGGCAACCGTTTGTGGTGCATCTTTGTCGATGATGGATGCGGGCGTTCCACTTGCAGCCCCTGTTGCAGGCATTGCAATGGGACTGATAAAAGATGGTAGTAAATACGCTGTTTTATCTGATATTTTAGGTGATGAAGATCATTTGGGTGACATGGACTTTAAAGTAGCAGGTACACGTTATGGCATAACTGCGTTACAGATGGATATCAAAATAAAAGGGATTACGCGCGAAATCATGCATGCAGCTTTAGAGCAAGCAAAAGAAGGGCGTTTACATATTTTAGGTATTATGAATGAAGTCATTTCTGAATATAAAATGCAAACTGCTGATAATGCGCCACAGGTTGAAATCATTACGATTGATCCGGCTAAAATTCGTGATGTAATTGGTAAGGGTGGTGTAACCATAAAAGGTATTACTGAGAAAACAGGAGCTTCAATTGATACTTCAGATAATGGTGAAGTAAAAATTTTTGCAAGAAGTAAGGATGCATTAAATGCTGCAATTGCTGAAATTGAAGCATTAACGGCAAGTGCTGAAATTGGGCAAACTTATAGTGGGAAAGTGGTAAAAGCATTAGATTTTGGAGTATTTGTGAACATTCTGCCTGGTAAAGATGGGTTGTTGCCATTTTCTGAGCTTGAAAATATAGGTGTTAACCCAAATACTATGACTGAGGGTAAAACCCTTAAAGTAATGGTGCAAAACATTGATCGCATGGGAAAAATTAAGCTTGTACCAATACAATAAAAATATAGTTAATGATATTTAAGGATATGAAGATGGCTGTGCAACTTGCTCAACCACTTAATTTTACTAATGCTGCAGCATTAAAAGTGAAAGAGCTTATCAACGAAGAAGAAAACGTTAATTTGAAGTTACGCGTCTATATAACAGGCGGTGGCTGTTCTGGTTTTCAATATGGATTTACTTTTGATGAGGAGCGAAAAGAAGACGATATGATGTTTGAAAATCAGGGTGTTTGTCTATTAGTGGATGCAATGAGTTTTCAATACCTAATTGGTGCTGACATTGACTATAAAGAAGATGTAGAAGGGGCACATTTCATTATTCGCAACCCCAATGCTAAAACAACTTGTGGTTGTGGTTCATCTTTTTCAGTTTAACTCTTTATTTTATTTATATGCGTAGTGTTGCATTTAATCAAACTACAATAACACCTTCAAAAATCGTTTGTGTTGGTCGTAATTACCTTAAGCACATTCATGAATTAAACAATCAAGTACCTGATGAACCAGTACTTTTTATTAAACCAAATTCTTCACTATCCGATTGTTTAGTCATTCCAGCTAATAGAATATTACATTATGAAGCTGAATTAAGTTTTATGGTTATTGATCACCATCTAAAAGCTGTTGCTATTGGTTTGGATTTAACAGATAGAGCATTACAAACAACTTTAAAGCAAAAAGGATTGCCCTGGGAAAAGGCTAAGGCCTTTGATTCATCTGCAGTGTTTAGCAAGTTTATTCTACTTGAAGATGAAAGTCTTATTAAGCATTTATCATTTGCGTTATATATTAATAATCAACTTAAGCAAAAAGGTGATTATGCACATATGATTTATAAACCGCAAATGCTAATTTATCATATAGAACAATATTTCAGCATGTTATCTGGTGATATATTGATGACAGGTACACCAGAAGGCGTTGGAGAAATCAAATTAGGTGATACGTTTAAGGTTGAATTGTATTTAAATGAAAAAATGTTATTACGACAGTCTTGGCAAGCAAGTTTATAACCTAAATGTAAACTGATATGTTGAAAATAAGGATCAAATAAAGTTATGTGGGCAATTATTGGTAGCAGTGGTTTTGAAGAATTTGATGAGTTTGAAATAATCGAGCCCTTACCAAGAGAAACACCTTTTGGCTTGTGTTCAAATGGACTCTACCGTATCAAGGTTAATGATAAAGAAATGCTTTTCTTATGTCGAACAGGACAATCTGAAAATATTCTGCCTTCTAAAATTAATTATCGGGCTAATATTTATGTGCTTAAAAAATACGGAGCCACAGCGATTTTGGCACTATCGTCGGTACGAAGTTTACAAACCATCATCAAACCTGGAGAAATGGTAATTCCTTATCAATATATAGATCGTACTAAAGGGTTGCGTGAAGCTACTTTTTGTGATGATGGAATTTTAGCTTATGTATCACTAACACATCCAATTAGCGAAGAGGCGGCAAATAAAATAAAGCAGTATAAGAAAAACTTTGACTTCCCTATTCATTTTGGTCAAGTTTGTATTTGTATTGACGGACCTCAATTTCCAACGATGGTAGATGCAAAATGCTATCAGGCAATGGGAGGTGGTGTTATTGGTATGACGGCTTTTCCTGAATTTGTTTTAGCAAGAGAGGCAGGACTCCATTACTTGCCATGTAATTTTATTGTTGACTACGTGCCTTGGTCAAATAACATTATCAACAATGATTGTATTTTACAAACTCGTTTTGATAATCATGCTAAAGCTGTAATGCTAGTGAAATGGGTTGGTATGCACTTAACTGAATTTGCCCTATCTGATTGTAATGATTTAGGTATTGCAAGCAGTATAAGTGGTTTGGGTGATAGGATGACACCCAAACAGCAAAGTTGGTTTAGCGTTTTAGCGAAGTCAAATAGTGTATCAGTGCAGGTTAAACCAAAATCTGAACTAAGAGAAGTCACACTTTATCATGGTTTAAAGATGATTCCAGATAAATTACAAAACTTATTGGATTTCGTGAATAAATATAAAAAAGAGAGCCCACTTAACATTGAAAGTGTGCGTAGGTCCGCATCATCACTCATGTTATACGCTGGAGAAAAAATTGAACTTACCTCGATTAGGGATTTTGCACTTAAAATTGATAAACGTGAAATTAATGTACGTTTATACCATCCTGATCCCAGTAAATATCTTCCAATTATTATCTATACACATGGTGGTGGCTTTGTGTCTGGTACATTGAACTCTTTTGATTCACCTTGTCGGTATTTAGCTAAAATAACCAATCGTGTGGTTTTAGCTATTGACTATCGTTTGGCTCCTGAAAATCCTTACCCTTCAGGGCTAGATGATGTTTATATTGCTGCTAAATGGGCATATAACCATGCACATGATATCAAGGCAAGCAATGAAGATTTTACTTTGGCAGGAGATAGTTCTGGTGGTAATTACACAGTTTTATGCATTGAGAAATCATTACAAACAAGAGATTTTAATGTGACTAATCAGATACTGATTTATCCTACAACTGATCTTAGCCATAATACGGAGTCGATGTGTGAGTTTAGCCAGGGTTATTTGTTAGAATCACGCAATGTTAATTGGTATAATGAGCAATATCGACCAAAAGGTATAAATGCCGATGACTCACGTATATCACCACTTTATATTAAAAATCTCGAAAAAATGCCTCGCACCTTAGTTTTTACTGCAGGTTATGACCCATTAAGAGACGAAGGATTATTGTTTGCACAAGCATTAATGGAGCGGGGGGTAGATACTCATCATTATCATTTTGATAACATGATTCATGGGTTCATTAATTTTGGCAAATTGGTGCCGCAAGAATGCGAAATTCTTTATCAACGGATTGATCGGTTTTTAACAGCAAGGTAACACTATAAAAGTACCGTGATTAACTTTTAAAAAAGATGGTACTATCTATACTGAGTTTAGAATCTAGCAGTATTTAAGGTTCAGCCATGAAAATTGAATTAAAAAAACAAAATGGATTTAGCTTAATTGAGTCACTCGTTGCTCTTACCATTTTAGTCTTTGTTTTCAATTCATTTATAACCGTAATGCTGCGTTCAGCAATAGTTGCCAATCGTACTAACAGTCAAGTTGAGATTGAATTTTTACTTGACAATCGAGTTGAAGAGTCCTGGATAACAGGTCAAAACATGGATCTCTCGCCTACAGGAAACATTAACTTTTCAACAACAGCTACAGAATTAATTGGTAGAAACATCATGTTAAATATTGAACAAAAAAGAATTTATGCGGTGAGTCCTTAAGGAGCACACAGGATGGCTAGTTATCTAAAGAAACTAAAAAAACAACAAGGAGCATCGCTTATTCAAGTATTGATTGGTATCTCTGTGGGTGCCTTTGTTTTAGTGATTGCAGCAGAAATGTATTTTACGGTACGTAATAGTTATACGCGTACCGTAACACAAATGACGGATAATACGCGTGCAAATCTCGTTTCACAAGTTATCCGTAATACTATAGATAAAGCAACTTCACTTTCACCTTTTGGAATTTGGCCTTGGCAGCAAGTTGATGTGCGTACTTTAAGCTTTAATCCACTAGTTTATCCCCCTATCTATGCTGCAACTTTATTAAACTTCTATAATCCTCCTAACCAGGTATTAGGGACACATATCTTAATGTTACAAAGCATGGTTAGCAGTCAATTTACCACATCAGGAATTAATCAAGGTGACAATCCTATTCCAACAACTTTAGCAATTGGAAAAAATGATTTTGTATTACTTGCCGATCAGGCAGGATATCAGGTCATGAAAGCCACAGCTAATGCCTCAGGTAGCTTAGTTTCTGTTGAGCAAGGTCCAGCAAGATCCTATGCAATCAATAGTTTTTTAGCTCAATATCATGTTTATATCTTCTATTTGCGTGAACTTAATGGTGTAAGAAGCCTCATGCTTAATGTGGATGGGGAAAGCAAAAGTGATGAAGTGATCAGAAATGTTGAAGACTTTCAGATTCGCTATTTTATTAATGGCGCCTGGAGAAATATAGATAATGAAGGTACTCCAGGTTATCTAAATAGTTGGTATAAAGAAACAAAGGGTATTGAAATTCAATATCAAATTAATGCTCAGCAATATACACTTATTATCGCCTTAAAACCTAACCTTTTATAAGGTACTAAAAAGTTTAAACTAAAGTAAAGTAGGGTATTGAGAGACAGGCAAAACTCGCTTATTATGCTTGCGTCTTTTGTCAACAAAACAAACAGTAGGTTTAAAAATGCACTACAACGAGAGAACGCAAGCGCTTATCGAAAAATTAACAAGCATGTTCAAGGACAAATTTTCAGTACAAAATGCAAAGAATCTCGAGTCACTTTTAAAAGCATATATTCGAGTGATTTCAGAAAAAGAATTGTACAGTCGCGAACTTCTTGATTTATACGGCTCTATCGTATCTTTTTGGAAATACATTTACAAAAACAGTGATAATGATTTATTAGTACGTGTTTACAATCCAGTATATGAACAAAATGGCTGGGTATCACACCATACAGTCATAGAAATGTCATGTTATGATTCTCCTTTTATCGTTGATAGCTTAATGATGTTAATGTCTTCTATGGGTATTGGTATTCATTTTATGATGAATGTTGGGGGTATTGATTTAAAGCGCAATGCTAGAGGTGAGCTTACTGAGCTTGTTGATAATATTGGAGATAACGTTTCAATGCTAGATACTGCTAAATCATGCTTGGTTATAATGGAAATTGATCGTCAGAGCGATCAACGCCAGAATTTTGAGCTTATTGAAGCAAATGTTAGAGAAACCTATAAAAAGCTACAAGCAGTTATTCGTGATTTCGAACCAATGAAAAACGAATTACAAACCATGATTCAAGATGTCCAACGTCCGAAAAATAAAATTGCTAAAAACTATTATAATGAGGCAATTGACTTTCTAGAATTCTTAAAAAAAGACCATTTTATCTTTTTAGGTTATTGTGCATTTGCGGCAAAAAAAACTAAACACGGGAAGGTTTTTACAGCACAAAAAGATTGTGTCTTAGGATTATTCTCAGTGAATGATGACTATATTACTGCACTCAATGATATTCATGAAAAAAGTTTAAATATTAGTACAAATGTAGATGCAATTTTAACTGTTGCTAAGTCAGATCAGATTTCTCCAATTCATCGTCAAGCTTATATGGATGTTGTTTCTGTTGCTATTTATGATGATAAAAGTGAAATTATTGGCTATAAACGTTTGTTAGGTTTGTATACATCAACTGCCTATCATTCATCACCACAACATATCCCATTTTTACGCTTACGCAAAGAAATGGTATTAAAGCAATCAGGCTTTAGAAAGTTTGGTCATGCCTATAAAGCACTAAGTAATATTATTGACACTTATCCACGTGATGAGCTCTTTTTAAGCTCTGATGAAGAACTCTTTAATACTGCTCTTGGAATTTATCATATTCGTGAGCGCCAAATAATAAAGTTGTTCGTACGTAAGGACCAATTTAGTCGTTATTATTTTTGTATGCTTTATATGCCGAGGGATCGTTACAATTCCGATGTGCGTGAACGCGCCGAAAAGATATTGCTAAAAACTTTCAATGGTAACCGCATTGTGTTTAAAACAAACTTCTTAGAAAGTGTTCTATGCCGTATTGACTTTACAGTTTACTTAGATGGTAATTCAGCCTTTGAAAATATTGATTTTGAGCTGTTAGAAGAACAAATTAAAACAGCTGAGCGCCAATGGAGCGATTACCTTTTTGATGAATTAATTGAAGAGTATGGCGAAAATAAAGGTCGTTATTATTTCCAAGAATATGGACATGCTTTTTCTTCAGCATATAAAGATGATTACATTCCACGTAAAGCAGTTTCTGATGTTATTCATTTTGAAACCTCGCATAAAAATCGACTATCAATGTGCTTATACCAGGTTCTAGAAGAAAGCAGCAATAGATTACATTTTAAAGTTTTTTTACGTGATGAAATTATTCAGTTAAGCCAAGTGATGCCAATTTTAGAAAATTTTGGTCTTTGCGTATCGGAGGAGCGTCCATATAAAATTAGCCCAAAGTCAGGTGGATTTATATGGTTATCTGATTTTGGTTTAACCACTACTAAACCAGTTGATATTATGGAAGTAAGTGAATTATTAAAAGAAGCCTTTGCTGTTATATGGATTGGTATCACAGAAAATGATCGCCTTAACTCTTTAATCGTTTATGCTGGTTTAAATTGGCGTGAAGTTGCTTTAGTAAGGACCTACACACGCTATGTGGTACAAATTGGTATGCGTTTTAGTCAACAGCATATTGAAACCACATTTATAGAATACTCTGATATTATTCGAGAAATAATAAAATTATTTGATATACGTTTTAACCCAGAATATGCTAAAGAAATGCGTCAAGAAAAAGTAGAAGCTTATCGTCAGTCAATTAAAAATAAATTGAGTAACGTTGCAAGTTTAGATCAGGATAAGATCTTGCGCCGTTTATATGAAATCGTTGAGGCAACCCAACGCACAAACTTCTACCAAAAAACTGCAAATAATGAATATAAAGAATATATTTCTTTCAAGCTCATTCCAGCAAAAATTTCAGAAATGCCAAAGCCTGTACCTATGTTCGAAATTTTTATGTATTCACCACGAGTTGAAGGCATACATTTACGCGGTGCAAAAGTTGCTCGTGGTGGACTACGTTGGTCGGATCGAAAAGAAGATTATCGCACAGAAATATTAGGCTTAGTTAAAGCACAACAAGTTAAAAATGCTGTTATTGTCCCACTTGGTGCAAAGGGTGGATTTTTACCTAAAAAATTACCTGTTCACTTAGGGCGTGATGCCGTAATGGAGGAAGCTATAAGCTGTTATAGAATGTTTATTAGTTCTCTTTTAGATATCACTGATAATATTAAAAATAATGAAATTATCAAACCACAAAATGTCATTTGTTATGATGAAGATGATCCATATTTGGTTGTTGCAGCTGATAAAGGTACGGCGACTTTTTCAGATATTGCTAATGAAGTGGCTGTTCAATACGATTTTTGGCTAGGGGATGCGTTTGCTTCAGGTGGTTCAAATGGCTATGATCATAAGAAAATGGCAATTACTGCGCGTGGAGCATGGGAGTCAGTTAAACGTCACTTTAGAGAAAAAGGTAAAGATATCCAAAGCGAAGATTTTACAGTGGTTGGTATTGGTGATATGTCAGGGGATGTGTTTGGTAATGGAATGCTATTGTCTAAACATATTCGCCTAATCGCTGCTTTCAACCACATGCATATTTTCATTGATCCTAATCCAGATGCAACTTCTAGTTATGTAGAAAGAAAACGGTTATTTGATATGCCGCGCTCAACTTGGGAAGATTATGATAAATCTCTTATTTCACAAGGTGGTGGGATATTTAGTCGTCTAGTAAAAAGTATTAAGTTAAGCAATGAAATTAAAGCTTTACTGCAAACAGATGCTGATGAACTTGAACCAAACAAATTAATTCAACTTCTGCTTAAAGCAAACTTTGAATTACTATGGAATGGAGGAATTGGTACCTACGTTAAGGCGCATACTGAAAGTCATCAAGATGTAGGTGATCGAGCCAATGATTCATTACGTGTTAATGGTCGTGATCTAAACTGCTTAGTAGTGGGGGAGGGGGGGAATCTTGGTTTTACTCAATTAGGTCGTATTGAATATGCCTTAAAAGGTGGTGCAATCAACACTGATGCGATAGACAATGCCGCAGGAGTTGATTGTTCAGATCACGAAGTGAATATTAAAATTCTACTTAATGCAGCAGTCGAATGTGGTGATATTTCTATGCAAAGTAGGAATAAGTTATTGGCAGAAATGTCTGATGATGTAGCAAAGTTGGTGCTTGAAAATAATTATAGTCAAAACAGGACTATTGCTAATGAGTTGAAATATCAGGAACGCTACTTTGTTGAATCTTATGCACGCTTGATGCGTGAGCTTGAGCGTAAAATGCAACTTGATCGTGAAGTTGAATATTTGCCAACTGATAAGTTATTACAAACAAGAGCTGTATCTGGTAAAAGCTTAACTGCTCCTGAGTTTGCTGTGATTATGGCATACACCAAAACAATGATTAAACAACAAATCTTAAAGTCAGACTTGCCTGATGACCCTTATTTTTCATTCTTTTTATTATGGGAATTTCCAAAAGTATTACGCGAAAAGTATGTGAATTTAATGCAAAGTCATAAGCTTAAAAGAGAGATTATCGCGACTCAAATTACCAATGCTGTAACTTTATACATGGGTGTTACTTTTATTCAGAGACTATATGATGAAACTGGTGCTTCTGTTGCCGATATTATTAAGGCATTTTGTGCGATTGTTGAAATTTTTGGCTTGAATCAAATATGGCAAAAGGTTGAAAACCTAAATGGCAAAGTTTCTAGCGAAAGCCAACAAGAATGTTTGCAAATCTTATTTAGATTTGTTAGACGAAATTGCCGTTGGATATTACGTAATGAGACACGTGGTTTTGCAATTAATCAAACTATTGAAAAATATGCCATATCAGCAACTGAATCGTTAAAAGTTTTCCCAAGGCTTCTTATTTCATCTGAAAAACAACGTATTGAGCGTAAATCTGCTGCGTTGTTAGAAGCAGGCGTACCACAAGATATCATTGATAGTGTCTTGTCATTTAAAATGGCAACCTCGGTAATGGATTTAACTGCGGCAATTGAAGTAATTCAAGATGAGAAGCTATTTGAAGAAATTTCTATTTTGTTGAATCAAAAATTATGGTTGTCATGGTTTAGGGGATGTATTAATAACTTAGGTAGTAAACAATCGTATTGGGGTACGCTTTCAACTTCAGCATTAAGGGATGACTTAGATAAATTACAATATCGCCTTGTTAAGCGCGTGATTGAGCTATGTCTAGATATTGAAGGTGTTGAAGCAAAAATACAGTATTGGCTTGACCTTAATAAAAGCTACATTGCACGCTGGTTAGGTTTAATTGAAGATATGCGTGCCGATGAGCCTAACCTTGAATCCGTAAATATTGCTTTTAGAAGTTTAGATGACCTTGCTCGCGCAAGGTGAAACAGAGACAAGATAAAACAGAAATGAGCTCTACGGAAAGGAGTTTTTTCATTTTTTGTCTGAGTCTCACATCTGGGAAAAACCAGATATGTGTTTTTTTAGTTGTTAGGAGATAAAATTTATCTTTTATCTTTATTAGGTATTAATTTAACATAATATATATTATGAGAATCAAAGTAAATCAGCATATTGTAAGCAGGTTTAGGATTTAGGTACACTAGTATGTTTTTTATTTCATGATACAATACCGCGCTGGAATGTCTCAAAGGTAATAAGGTTTACTCAATAATTATGAATTTTTTACAAAATTACTTTCAATTTTCTAAATATAATACATCTTTACGCACTGAACTTATTGCAGGTTTAACCACCTTTTTGGCGACGCTGTATATTATTGTTGTTAATGCGAAAATTCTCTCACAAACTGGAATGCCAGAAAGTGCACTTGTGACAAGTACAGTGATTATTTCAGCCTTTGCCTCGATTGCTATGGGAGTTTATGCCAGAAACCCTTATGCTTTAGCACCAGCAATGGGAATGAATGTCTTTTTTACGTACACTATCGTTAAAGCTTGGGAGATTCCTTGGCAAGTTGCACTGGGTGCGGTTTTTTGGTCAGGTGTACTATTTGCACTTTTAGCTATTTTCAATGTTCGTACTAAAATTCTGGCTGGCATCCCTGATGGTGTAAAGCATGGTATTGGTGCAGGAATTGGTATTTTTATTGCTTTGGTTGGCTTTTATAATGCTGGTGTTATATACCAAGCACCATCTGGTTTGTTGGCAATCGCACCATTAACAGCAGAAACGCTTATATTTTTGATTTGTTTTTTTGCGCTTACCATTTTTCTAGCGCTACGCATTAAAGCTGCTATTTTATTGATGATTGTATTGGGTTGCATATTAGCTTTTCCAGTTGGACGCATATTTGGTGATAACATCATCATGCACTTACCAAACGATATTGTATCATGGCCAGATTTTTCACTCTTTTTTGCAATTGATTGGTCAGGTAGCCTAAAAGTAGCTGCTCTTCCTGCAATTTTTACTTTTCTATTTATCAATATTTTTGATAGCACTGGCACCTTAATCGGTCTTGCACAATCTTCTAATTGGTTTGATAAAGATGGTCAACCGATTCGTATCAAACAATCCCTTATCGTAGACTCATTTGCATCAGCAAGCTCTGGCCTCATGGGCAGCTCCCCTACTTCGATTTACGTTGAATCTGTGACGGGTATCTCCGTTGGTGGGCGTACTGGCTTAGTAGCAGTTATCGTCGGAATATTGTTTTTACCCTTTTTGTTTTTAGCACCCATTGTAATGATGGTCCCAATGTACGTTGTCGCACCTGCTTTAGTTATTGTGGGAAGTTTTATGTTATCCTCCGTTAAGCAAATTCAATGGGATGATACATCCCATGCCATTCCTGCATTTATGACTATTATTTTGATGCCACTTACGCTATCAATTTCAGAAGGCATCGTTTGGGGGATGGTAACATGGTTTATTATCACCATGATCCAAGATCGCAGCCAAATCACGCCAATGTCTTTAATTATTACCATTTGTTGTTTTTTAATCATGTTAGGCTCTCTCAAAGTCTTTTAAAATCATTTATACTATTTATTACTTTTAACCCCACTCTTATTAAATTAAAAATAACTTTATTACGTTCTCTCATGCGTTATAAATTCAGCATGGATATAAAAAAATGATACTAAAAACGGAGTATATATGAGCCCTAAAGCTGATAAAAAACGACCCTTAAAACTCGATCTTAAGAAAATCAATGAATTTGATGAATTACTATTAAACCTGTATCCTGAACCAGAACAAAACTTCACTGGTGATGAGCATATTTTTTCATTATCCATGTTAGATGGATATTTAACTGCAGTATTACTATGCCCTGAGTTTATAGATGAGCAAGATTGGTTAGAAGGTGTTTGGCAAGAAGGTTCCTTGCCACATTTCAAAGACCCAGCAGAGCAAACTAAATTGCTTGAAGGTATTGCTCAACACTACGATACACTTAAGCACTGTTTTGACAATGAACTTGTTGACTTTGAACCATTCGTTTATCATAAAATGTACAAAGGTCAAGCCATGCCTGCGATTGACCTTTGGCTAGATGGGTTTGAACGTGGCTTTGAGTATTTTGAAGCTGCATGGCACTTAAATCCACAAATTGAATCTGTTATTGATGAAATATTAGGCTTTGATGATGAATGTGATTTTGAGAATTTGTCTTTAGATCAACGTAACAAAGAACTTTCTAAGCTTTCTGATTTAATTATTCAACTGTATGCTTTAAAAAAGTCAAGCTCATGAATAAATCGAACTGTTAGATTCGTTATGAGTACCATTCTGACACGACAACCACTGCTGCCCTATTGCACTTTTGCTTTATAAAAAATATGCTTATCACACAAATTTATTGAATCAACAAAAAATCATGACTCATTTTAAAAGTCTCTATAGTGCCAAACAAGCTTATGATATAGATCAATATCTTATTCATAATAAAAGCATTAACAGTCTAGATCTTATGGCTAAAGCTGCTTTTGCTTGTTTTAATGAAATTCAAAAGCAATGTCCTCAACGCATTGTTGTGATTGCAGGTTATGGTAATAATGCAGGAGATGGCTTTATGATTGCAGCGCTTACACATATGGCCAATATTGACACACGTATATTCACTACTATTGATGATGATCGATTAACCCCAGATACCCAATATATGTTGAAGCATGCAAAAAGTTTAGGCATTGATATAAAATTGTTATCTTATGTTGATCATGATCTTTTTGAAGAAGCGATTAAACAAGCAAATGTTGTGGTTGACGCGCTTTTTGGCACTGGCATTAATCGTGATATCAGTGGTTATCTCAGTACAATTGTTAAAACGATTAATGCTCACAGTCGTTATACCTTAAGTGTTGATGTCCCATCAGGGGTGTGCGCTTCGACTGGTAAGTTATTTAGTTGCGCCATCAAGGCCAATACAACCGTAAGCTTTGTCTGCAACAAAATAGGACTCTATACAGGGGAAGCTCCTGATTATGTCGGTAATCTCATTTATGCTCCACTTGTTAGTGAGGATATGTTTGATTCTAGCCTTCAACCGCAAGCAACTCTATTAGACCATAGTGATCTAAAAAGCTATATTTCTCAATTACTCAAATGCAAAACTATTAACAAAAATGACAAAGGAAACGTTGGTATCATTGCAGGTGATAAAGGGATGTCTGGTGCTGCTATTATGACTGCAACTGCCGCATTAATCATAGGTGCAGGACGTGTAAGTTTATTTACTCATAAAGAGCATGCCACTTTTATCAACCTGAATCAACCTGAGATTATGTGTTATGGAGTTGAGCAATTCAGGGACGTTGAAATGCTAATAAATAAATTAGATGTTCTTGTAATTGGTCCAGGCATGGTTGAATCTATGCCTTGGTCACAACGTATTATCACTGAAGCACTTAAGTTTAATAAAACTATGATTATAGATGCCGGTGCATTAGATTTCTTGAAATCAATTCAACTTCGATGTAATCAAGATCAACTGCTCATTACACCACACGAAGGCGAAGCAGCAAGAATATTAAATACAACTGCAAGCATAGTTCGTAATAACCGTATTGAATTAACCAAAACACTGGCGGATCATTATCATACACAAGTCTTGCTAAAAGGTGCTGGAACTTTACTCTACACTGAGAATAAACTTAAGCTTTGCCGTTATGGACATCCTATTTTAGCAACTGCTGGCTCAGGTGATTTACTTACAGGCATGATTGCAGGTCTTGCTGCACAACTTCAATCCGTTAGTAAGGCTGCTGAGTTTGCTGTTCTTTTACAAGGGATAGCCAGTGAAAAATATGCTAAAGAAAAAGGTGTTTATGGCTTTAGCGCCACAAAATTACTACAAGCCGTGGTAGATGTGTTGAATGAGTACGCCTACCCCCCCGTTACTGAACTTGCTTAAGTGTCGGCTTATCCCAATTACCGACCACATCAAAGCTAACAAGACCCATATTTCTAAATAATGTATTGCCTAAAACCTTACCACCCAAATAGGTGGCAAGAGCAACTACTGGTCCCCCCAAAGCACCAGCTACAGCAGCTGTGGTGCCCGAAAAATGAGGTTGATATTTAATTCTTTGATTCAATGTTTTGTTTAAAATGTTAATATCTCCTTGCACAATAAGTGCAAAACCTGGCGTGTCAATCACAACTGAAGGCTGGCTTATGGCAATGCCATCCTTTAAGTCATATCTACCCGTGATATGGTTAAATGGCATCCCTTGATGCTCAAAATCGTTATAAGGTAAAAATAATCGTTTAAAATAAGCATCTAAACTTAGTAAACCTATGTATTTTGCAATACCTGCATCTATCGACAGAATTACGCCATTTAGTAAGTCGATACTTATGTTACCTTTTATGTTTGAGAAACTTGGCATGAGTTTTGACCAGCTGAAATTTGCATTTAGATCCCCAGATGTACTTTTAAGAAAGTTTTCATAGCCAAAACTATTAAGTAAATTTCCCCAATTTAGTGAAAATGCATTAAGTTGCAAGGTACTGCCTTGTGGTGATAACTGCACACTTGCTAAGAGTTTTGAGCTTGGATCATAGGCTGACAATACTGGAATAAATAAAACGCCAGCACGTATATTAACCGCTACTAAGATATTTGGAATACCATATCCACCTAGTTGTAAATTAGTTAATTTAATGTTGGCATTTGGAATTTTTTGTAGAGTATTAACGTTAAGCACCTTAGCTAAAACACCTTTAAACTGAGCATCGTTTCGAGTTTGTTGTTCTTTTTCTTTTTTAACTTTATCGCTAGATAACCTAAAGGATAAATTATCTGCGTTTACTTCTATTGGCTTTTGTAAAGCTTGTGGTATGTCAATAGTTATTTTAACTGAATTATTAGCCGTCAACTCAATATTTGTATAATGTTGACTTACTGCTGTTTTAAGGTTGACATCCTGGTAAATCGTATTACAAACATCAAGTAAACCTATATCCAAATTGATTTTTGGTTTAAGCCAATTACTTAAATTGCGATAGATGCAATTAGCATAATTTGCAACGATGAGACAATTATCATAACTTGTTTTTTTATCTTCCACCAAGGGAGTATTTAGTGCTGTTAGTTGTTGTAGTTGATTTTGAGCACGAAAGGTTAAGATTGCTTGGTCAACCATATTTGCTAGATTCAATAAGAAATCTAAACTGAGTTTATGGATGTGCCCTGTCATACTCAATGCGCCTATACCTTTGTTGCTAAAGTTAAATCCCGTTGTTAAATCTGTTTGATTTGCAATATTTAGTTTAGTTTCAACTTCAAATTGTGCTTTTGAAATTTGTTGAATGTCAATTGGTTTACCTATGTTATTGTCCTTTTGCCATGAAAGCTTAAGCTCAATTGGCAAAGATTCAAAAGCTGTTTTATTAAATGGAGCACCTAATGTACTTGTCAAACCTATAAAATTACTGTCTATTTTAAATTCGCCTTTATCAAAATTACTATTGAGTGCGAAGCTAATGGGCAAGGTTCCTGACAGTTTTTGTTTTGTACTAAACTTTGTTAATGGATTGAAGTTTCCTTCTGTAAATGGAATAGTCGTTTTGCCTGTTAGCATGACAGTCGGGTTTTTGGGATTTTCTACGTTAAGCGACCCTGTTAATGCGACAGGGAAATTCTTGTTTAACATAGCTTTTATTTGGTGTATAAAAACATTGCCATTATTGAATGCAATTTCACCTTCCATAGCATAGATGTTATATACAAATGGCTGATATATAGATAATAAACCATCATTGATTGAAACTTTACCATAAAAGCGATGATGACGTGACTGATCACCGAATGGAATCTCAATCCCTAGGCTTATACTTGTGTTAGCCTGTAATTTTGCATAATGGCTTAGCTCATTCACTAACTTGCCATATTCTGTACTTTCTAAATACGTGTAAGCTTGCTTACTATTTGTGTCAGCACTACCAGTGATAGTAAGAGTTGCTGGGGTGTTGCGAGCAATGTTATCAACACTGACGTGAGCTATTTTAATTGGAATTCCACCTAGCATTCCCCTATCGACCTTAGCGCTTAATTGTTCATTGTCAAAGTGAAGACTACCATTAAGCCCATAAGCAACACCTAAACCAAAATATGGTATAAGCTTTCCATCTTGAATATTAGCATCTATTTTAAAAACACCTGAATCATCTGCAAATGGAATATTACGTGCCACCCCTTTGATTTTAAGACTTGCATCAACTGCTTTTGCACCATATAAAGATTTCATTAACCAATCATAAAGCGCTATTGGAATACCATGTTTGGGTAAAAAAGATTGATATTCCGTTGTTACATGTTGTCCAGTTAGGTTTGCTTTGATATCTAATGTAAAATTTAATGGCTGATCAAGTGGAACGTCGATATTGCCTTTAGCAGAAAAATTAATTGTTTTGTTATTTAATTGAAGATTTGGCACATAAACGATGACTTTATCTTGTTGTTTGATGATATTTAATTCGCCAACAGCGTTAAATTGTGGCCATACTTTTGTAAACACCGTATTTTCACCCAAGGTAAAATTTGGTGCATTTAATAAAATTTTTGCACTATTTTTTTGCCACCAAAGTTGTCCAGTTAAACCGGTAAAATCAAAGCGTTTATCACTTTGTGTGACGCCTAAATCATTGAAGTTGGCACTTAGTTGCACACCATCCATATTCATTTCCTGTAAATCAAATGAAAGTTGTAGATTTGTGAGCTGCCCTGATAAAATTAAGTCTTTACGCCATTTAACAACATCTAACTGAGTCAAATTTGAAAAATCTGCCAAATTAAAGCGTGAAACATTCACCATTAAGCGATGATTATCCAAAGCCATGAGCGTAGATCTAAATATATAATGTTTATTGTGCGTTACGAAGGTTAAAGGATTTACGTCTAACATAAAGCGACCTTGGTAGCGAAATAGCCTTAAGTTAAAGGATATATTTTTAAACTTTGTTTTCTGCAGCAATTTAGTTTCTAATTCTAATTCAGATAACTCCCCGATCATAGAAATCTCATCCAAGCCTTTTATAGAACTTTGAATAAATAGATTAATTTGATTTCCTATCAATGGCTCAAACTTGATTTTATCACTAAGGTTATTAAGCACACTAATAAGTACATGTGCTTTATCCATTAAATTACTATCAAAGTAATATTTATCATCCTTTTGTTCGATAACTGCTGTTATTTCTACTTGTGTATTTTGCTTAGCTATCAAAGGTGAAATTGCTATGTTTAATAAGCCTTTTTGTTGCTTTCTTTTTGTATAATCCATATTTAACGTAAGTTCCCAGGCTATACCCTGACTTCTTAGATCAATGACAACTATCATTCCTTTTAAGCTTAACCGCTGTTGTTGAAGCAAGTAATCCAAAACTCTCGACCAACATCCACCTATCTGATTGATCTCTTCTACAGATAGTAACTGCAAAAATTGATTATCAATTTTATTTGTTTCTGAATAATACTTCAGTTTTGGTGAATCAATCACAATCGACTTCGTCACAAAATTCCAAGCGATTAAAGATCGAATTCCATCAATTCTAACTGTCATTTCAGGAATATTCAGTGAAAAATCATGGCCATTCACCATAATTTGACCAACCTTAACTACAGGATCAAGACCACGCCAATCAGCATATTCAATTTGTAATGATACTTTTGAACCTGTCACTTGAGAAAGCACATCTTCAATCGTATGTTGATAACTTGGCAACAGCCTTAATAATCCATATCCTACTAAGATCACAATCAGGAGAAAACTGGCAAAGACAATTCCAAGCCATAAAATAAAAACACGTCTTCTCATAAATTGTCACCTAAGTTTATTGATTTAGATTAATACAATATCATACATTTGTTGAGCATAGCTGAATTCTGCTTGCAGCTTAATGGGTTTCGAGATAATAATTTCAAGTTCTCCTAACCCAAATGATTCATCATTTTGCAAGGCATCAACAACTGCGCTTGATGCCACTATTAGAAAACCATTGCTTTGGTAAGTACAGGCTTCTCGTTTAATTTCTCTAAAAATTTCATAACAAATCGTTTGTACAGTTTTAATCCTACCTTTGCCTTGACACATTGGACAAGGTTCACATAAAAACTGAACGAGGCTTTCTTGAGTACGTTTACGCGTCATTTCGACAAGTCCCAATTCAGACAAACCAGAAAAAGTTGTTCGTGCATAGTCTAACTCTAGCACTTTAGCCAATGCATCTAAAACCTGTTCTTTATGCTCGTCATCTAACATGTCAATGAAATCAATAATGATGATTCCACCTAAATTACGTAATCTCAATTGTCTACCAATGACGCGTACCGCTTCTAAGTTGGTTTTGAAAATAGTTTCTTCTAGATTCACCATTCCAACGTATGCTCCTGTATTGACATCAATAGTTGTCATTGCTTCCGTTTGGTCAATGATAATGTAACCACCTGATTTTAAAGGTACTTTTCGATCTAATGCTCGCGCTAGTTCTTCTTCGACGCCATACATATCAAAGATAGGATTATCAGAACGATAAAGTTCAAGTTTTTCACGTACGCCAGGTACAAATTTGTCGCTAAATCGGCACAGCTCGCTATACATATCAATATTATCGATTCGAATACGCTCTACCTTATCATTAGCAAAGTCACGAAGCGTTCGCATCACTAAGCTTAAATCTTCATATACCACACCTGCCTTTGTTACCGTGCTTGCAGAATCAACAACACCTTGCCATAGATTTTGTAAGAAAATAATGTCTTTTCTTAACTCTTTAGAAGACAACCCCTCTGCTACAGTGCGAATAATAAAACCACGTGGATATTCATAGCCAAGCGCCTCTTTCATCACTTGTTGCAAACGCTCTCGTTCTTCTTCTGATTCAATACGAAGTGAAATCCCAATATGATCTAAATCCGGCATGTGGACAAGATAGCGTGAGGCTAGAGATAAATGTGCACTTAAACGTGCACCTTTGGTACCTAATGGATCCTTTAATACTTGGACTAAAATGCTTTGACCTTCTCTTAGCCAGTGGCGTACATCCGCCTCCTTACTATTTAAATCGATTCCAGCACTTTCATCTGAAGCAATTGGCATTACATCTGAAACATGTAGAAAACCTGCGCGCTCCAAGCCAATATCGACAAAAGCAGCTTGCATACCTGGTAACACACGTGTAATTTTACCTTTATATATATTACCAACTATGCCACGTTGATTCTCACGCTCTATATGTACTTCTTGCAAAACCCCATTCTCAATCACAGCCACACGCTTCTCATGTGCTGCTATATTCATTAATATTTCTGCTTTTACCATAACAGCTCACCATTTAAGATATCTTTATCCGCGCTTATTTTACTTAATTTCATCCATAGCTGTAGCGTTTTTTCAACAATTTTAAGATACCTTAATATTCCACTACAGTGCTACCAAGCTTTATGTTATATTTGCGACCAATGTCGTTACCTTACGTTTTATATTCATGACTGAACAATTGGATACTAATGAGTTTGATAAAACCAAGCTACTATGGAAAAAATATAGAACATCTGTTGTTACCATTATCTGTTTGGTCTTAATTGTCATTGTTAGTTGGCAATATTGGCAAAAAAGACAGCTGCAAAATGATGTTGAAGCAATTGAGCTTTATCAAAAAATGATGTTGATTTCTGAAAACGTTACTGGCAATAGTGATATTATAATCAACCAAGCACAAAATATTATTAATCTTTATCCTAAATCTATTTACTCAGATTTTGCGCGTTTAGAAATTGCAAGGCAATCTGTACTTAAAGATGATTTAGCGCAAGCAGTAGCAAGTTTACAGGAAATTGCAAACAATTCGATTAACCCAAACGTTCAAGCAATTGCAAAACTACGACTTGCACGTATTCAAATGGCTCAAAACCAAATAAATGACGCAATCACAACGCTCAATAGCATTAAACTTACGGGTTTTTCTTTATCCAAAGCCATGCTATTAGGTGATGCTTATTTTGCTAATAAAGATTATTCAGCAGCACAAACGCAATGGGAACTTGCACTCAAAGAGACACAAAAACCTGAGCTTACTGATATTAAAAACCTACTGCAAATAAAAATTGATAACCTTGCTGCACTTAAGTAACGTTTAATTTAGGAATATACATGAAAAAAGCTAAAAGAATTTTTATCGCTTCTCTATTAATCACCATTCTTGGCAGTACGCTCACTGGTTGTGGTAACAAGAGTAACGATATTCCGCCTAAACCACTTGTTGAGTTTAAACCTAACGTTGAAGTCAATTATGTTTGGGATAGGAGTATTGGTAATGGCAACGGTGGTCAAGTTGATTTAACATTAACGCCTGTAAGCTTTAATAATATTATATACACCACAAGCTTTGATGGTTACATGAGTGCTGTAAATGCTCAAACAGGCAAACTTTTATGGTCAACGAATACTGATCTTAAACTCAGCTCAGCTGCTAATGTCAGTGGTCAATACGTCGTGGCTGGCAGCTTGTGTGGCACAATTATTGCACTTGATCGTAACACAGGTAAAATCTTGTGGAAAAATGTCCTGCCAAGTAGCCTTTTTTCCAAACCCACAATTGTCGATAACGTTATTTATGTTCAGACACATGATGGTAGCCTCTCTGCTTATGCAATCAGTGATGGGCAGCAGTTATGGACACAAAGCACCCCTATCCCAGATGTCATGCTCATTGGCAACAGCTCTCCTATTCTTTATCAAGATTTAGTCATAGCAGGAACATCATCAGGTAGCTTATGGGGGCTTAAAGCTGACAGTGGAGAAAAACAATGGGATAACCCTATTGCACTTCCTCAATCTGGTTCCCCTGCTCAGCAAATGGTTGACATCACCGCCACTCCGATTATTGACAACGACAAACTTTATGTTGCTACTTTCCAAGGCAACTTAATTAGCTTTAATACTAAACTTGGTAGTATGAACTGGCAAAAAAAAGCCTCCATTTATCGTAATCTTGTCTTAAATAACGAAGCATTGTTTGCTGTTGATAGCAAAGGAAATATCACAGCTTATAACACTAAAACGGGTGACACACTCTGGCAAGCAATAGAATTAGAAGGTAGAAAACCCTCTGCGCCTTTATATATAGATGGTTTTATTGTTGTTGGTGACTATGAAGGCTACATTCATATACTTAATGCCAAAACAGGGAAATATCTCAATCGTGTTCAAGTTGGTGGGGATGGCATAAATGCTCAACCAATTGCAGTTGGCAAAACAATAGTCGTTCAAACTAATAATGGCACACTTGCAGCCATTGACCTTTAAAGTAAAAAGATGAATCAAACAACAAGTAAGGCTGCTGCTTTTATCACTCCATCACTCTTTATTTTGGTATTGATGATTTCAGTAGGTCCTTTTGGTGATACCATTTATGCACCTTCATTACCAAGTATTGCTGAAGCCTTCAACACTCCCTATCATAATGTTCAATTGACGATTACTTTTTATCTTTTAGGTTATTCTATCAGTCAAATCCTATATGGTCCGTTTTCAGATCGTTTTGGTCGTAAGCCAATTATGATTATTGGTTCTGTCATTTTCCTTATTGGTTCTACAATTTGTCTGATGAGCCCTAATATTGTGATTTTGATTTTTGCTCGTTTTTTACAAGGGTTTGGTGCATGTGCTGGGGCTGTTATTTCTAGCGCTGCCGTAAGAGATGCTTTTTTGCAAAAAGATCAAGGTAAAGTGTTTGCCAAGATGAATACTGCCTTTGCAATTGCACCAGGTGCTGGTGCAATCGTTGGAACCTTTGTGCCTTGGCAATTTAACTTTATTGTTTTATTTGTGCTGTCAATTATTTTGCTTATTTTTGTTATCTGGTTATTTCCAGAAACTTTAAAGCAAAAAAATTATGGTGCTACACGACCATACAAATTTGTCATTAATTATTGGAGCTTATATGGTACACGCGGCTATTTTGTCTATTTATGTATTTTAGGTTTAAATATTGGGATGGTTTATAGCTGTTTGGTTGAGGCACCTGGCATTGTAATTAACATTTTGCACTTACAAAAGATTTGGTTTATCGTCATCGCAGCAGGGATTGTATTTGCTTTTATGCTTGGTTCTATACTATGCACTTATCTTTGCCATAAAATGAGTCAAAATGGCATTTTACTTGTTGGCATGTTAATTAGTCTTTGTGGCGCATTATTGCTGTTAATTTTTATGCTATTTGACATAGTACATTTATATAGTTTACTAATTCCCGTTATTATTCTTTTCACTGGTATTGCCTTTGTCATACCGATTGCTACTGCTAAAGCCTTGGCACCTTTTACCATAACTGCAGGTTCAGCATCCGCAATGATGGGTTTTTTTCAAATGGGAACTGCTTCATTAATCACTGCAATTATAACGATATTGCCATTAAGTGATACGCTCTCAATGCCAATCAGTTTTACCATATTATCAGTTTTGAGTATTATTATTCTTATTGCTTATACTCATCGCAAATTCCCTCGCCATCAAACCCAATAAAATGCTTCGCAATTGGAATAGCACATGCTAAATAATAGCATTATACTTTTAACCACTTCAACTTTAAGGGTGTGACAAAAAATTATTCAAATCGAATTATATTTAATTTTTTATAAAAAAGAGGTGGAAAAATAGGATGATTGAAATTCAAAATCTAAAAAAAGAATACCTAACCAAGCATGCTCGTCACGTTGCCCTTAAAGGAATCAATCTTAAAATCCAAGATGGTCAAGTATTTGGCATTATTGGTAAAAGCGGCGCTGGTAAAAGTACACTTATTCGATGTATTAATTTGCTCGAAGCTCCAAGCGAAGGTCATATTTTGATTAATGGTGAAGATATTACCAAGCTTTCAAATGAGAAGCTAAGAAAAGCACGTCAAAAAATTGGTATGATCTTTCAACATTTTAACTTATTGTCTTCACGGACGGTTTATGACAATATTTCTTTTCCACTTGAATTGCAACATGTTAGCAAGGACAAAATTCACACCAAAGTAAATGAATTATTAACACTAGTTGGTTTAGATCAAAAAGCACGTAGTTATCCAGATGAGTTAAGTGGTGGTCAAAAACAACGTGTTGCTATTGCACGCGCTTTAGCGTCAGAACCAGTTGCGCTTTTATGTGATGAGGCGACTTCAGCGCTTGATCCTGAAACAACAGATCAAATTCTAACGCTGCTCAAAAGGCTAAATAAAGAGCTTAACCTTACTATCATTTTAATCACGCATGAAATGGACGTTATCCGTAAAATTTGTGATCAGGTAGCAATTATTGATGAAGGTGAAATTCAAGAAACTGGAACCGTTACAGAGCTTTTTTTAAGCCCCAAAACCGCTATTGCCAAAAGCTTTACTGAAAATAGCATGCACTTGAAATTACCTGAAGAAATTCAAAGCAAACTTTACAATGACCCTTATCAGGCTGAACACTTATCTCCTGTTATCAAAATGACTTTTCTAGGAGACAGTATTACTACACCTGTGATTGCTGAGCTAAATAGCAAATTTAAAGTCTCTTGTAACATTATTCAGGCCAACATCGAACGTATTCAAGCTCAATCAGTTGGGATCACTATTTGCCATATGTTAGGTGAGAAAGATAACTGGGAAAAGGCATTAGGCTTTTTGCATCAACAACAAATCAAAATCGAGGTAATCGGTTATGCTACAATCAATGCTTTCTAGTTTGGCACTTGCAACTTGGCAAACCATTTATATGGTATTTATTGCCACTGCTATTGCAATAATTGGCGGTTTAATATTGGGTGTGCTTCTGTATTTATCACACAACAAACAAAACTTAAGCATCCGTTTGTTTAACCAAGTGATTGGTTTTATTGTGAATATCACGCGTTCCATCCCATATATTATTTTATTGATATTGCTTTACCCAATAACAAAAATAATCGTTGGCACGACAATTGGCACAACTGCATCAATTGTGCCTTTAGCCATAGCTGCGCTACCATTTTATGCACGTTTAACCGAGTCAGCCATCTCAGAGGTAGATAAAGGTCTTATCGAAGCAGCCAATGCTATGGGAGCCACTAAACTGCAAATCATTTTTAAAGTTTTATTACCTGAAGCCAAAACGCTATTAGTAGATTCAGCTACCTTAACTACTATTGGTCTTATTGGTTATTCTGCAATGGCTGGGATCGTTGGTGGTGGTGGACTTGGTGACCTTACCTATTTCCAAGGTTATAACAATGGCAATTATTTCTTGTTATATGGTGGTGTCATCTTACTCATTGTTTTAGTGCAATTATGTCAATCTTATGGTAATTACTTAACAAATACGAAAAAACTTACCAGTATGTGGGTACTTGCTGGCATCTTAGTGTTAGCTTCAATTGCACAAATTGGCTATAACGCTTATCAGGACACACAAAATAAAAATATAATTACTGTTGGTTATGCACAATCATCTGAGCAGCAAAAGGTCATGGAAATGGCACAACAAGTAGCCAAAAATGAATATGGTTTAAATGTTAAACTTGTTTCATTTGGCGACTATAATCTTCCTAATCGTGCCTTAAATAATGGTGATATTGATGCTAATGTATTTCAACATATCCCATTTTTAGAAAACCAAATAAAAGAGTTTGGCTATAAGCTGACTGAAATTGGAAAAACCTTTATTTATCCTATGGGCGTCTTTTCAATTAAGATCAACTCACTGAAAGAAGTCCCTATGGGGGCTAAAGTAGCCATCCCAAATGATCCAACTAACAGAGGTCGTGCTTTAATGATACTTGCTGATGCAGGACTCATACAACTTAAAACTAGAGCAAGTTGGAAAGCAACGCTAAGCGATATCACTGATAATCCTTATAAACTGCAAATTATTCCATTACAAGCCGACCAAATACCAAATAACTTAAGTAGTGTAACCCTTGCAGTGATTAACAATGATTTTTTACCCAAAGCAAATTTAACGCTAAAACAAGCCCTTTTTGTTGAGTCTAAAGATTCGCCTTTTGCTAATATTATTGTCATTCGTGACAATAATAAAAATAATCCTCTATTAAGGAAATTTATCCAAGCCTACCAATCTCCCCAGGTCAAAAAATTAGCTGAAAAACTTTATCCAGATGATGCTGCGATTCCTGCTTGGTAAACGTCATCAGTTCAACATTTTCATTGCTTTATTCAGTCCTTTTATCAAGGCATCTACATCTTCTTGAGTATTATAAATACCAAATGAAGCACGCACCGTAGAAGGCACATTAAAGCGTTGTAATAACGGCTGTGCGCAATGATGTCCTGTGCGTACACATATCCCAGACAAATCTAACAAAGTCCCTAAATCATTAGCGTGAAAGCCATCAATGACAAATGTAATGACAGCTGCCTTGTGTTCACTTTCACCTAAAATTCGCAAACCTGGAATGGTTTTTAAAGATTTTGTTGCATATTGTAATAATGCTTGTTCATGTGCAGAAATATTATCCATTCCAACGCCTTGCACATATTCTATTGCTTTTGACAAACCAATCACACCAATAATATCAGGTGTCCCTGCTTCAAACTTATAGGGAGGATCAGCAAAAGTCGTTTGCTGCATCGTAACAAGTTTAATCATATCTCCCCCACCTTGATAAGGTGACATAAGCCAATGCCATTTTTCTTTAGCATAGAGTACTCCTACCCCTGTTGTACCATAAAGCTTATGAGATGAGAAAGCGAAAAAGTCACAATCTAAATCACGTACATCGACTTTTTGATGAACAATCGATTGTGCACCATCAACCATAATAGCAATATCAGGATAGTTTTGACGAATTTGTTGAATAATCTCTTTAATTGGATTTATCGTACCGAGCACATTTGAACAATGTGTTAAAGAAATAAGTTTGGTTTTAGCTTTTAAAAGTGAAGGTAAAGCCGACAAATCAAGCTCGCCTTTATCTGTCACAGGAATATATTTAATCACTAACGGCTTGTGTTTACTCATTAATTGCCAGGGTACGATATTGGCATGGTGCTCCATTTCGGTGATGAGAATTTCGTCACCAACTTCAAAATAATCATCTAATAGTGAGCTTGCCACCAGGTTAATCGACTCGGTTGTGCCTTTTGTAAAAATAATCTCCTCAAGCTTTTCTGCATTGAGAAAGTTCTGTACGACCTTGCGCGTACCTTCATATTTTTCAGTGGCTTGATCACTAAGATAATACACACCACGATGAACATTCGCATAGTCATTGGTATAACTTTCTTTAACGGCATCAATCACTACATTTGGTTTTTGCGCTGATGCGCCTGTATCTAAAAAAACAACTGGCTTGCCATGAACCATTTGTTTTAAAAAGGGGAAATCGCGACGAATGTTTTGAATGTCTAACATAAAAATTCACATCATTCTTAAGTCTTATCTATTAAGATATTGTAATCAAAAAAAATGTTGCTCTAAACAATTATTTTTAATTAACTTATTTCAACATTACTTACCCCGTTTATATCTTAATACATGCAGCTTTTCTGTCGTTGGTGACTTCATGAAGTTTAGGCTTCTCTTTAACACAAATCTCATCTGCTAATGGGCAACGTGTACGAAACACACATCCTGATGGTGGATTAATAGGCGAAGGCAAGTCACCTTCCAAAATTTGAATTTGTTTATTTCGTTCTAACGCTGGATCTGGTAAGGGTACAGCTGACAATAATGCTTTCGTATAAGGATGTTGAGGAGAATCACATAAAGACTTAGATTCACCAACTTCCATTACATTACCTAAATACATCACCATAATTCGATCGGAAATATGCTTTACCACACTTAAGTTGTGGGCAATGAATAAAATTGTCAACCCAAGCGTTTGTTGTAACTCTTTTAATAGGTTTACCACTTGTGCTTGAATTGAAACATCTAAAGCACTTACAGGCTCATCACAAACCAAGATAGAAGGCTTTAAAATCAAGGCACGAGCAATACCCACACGCTGGCATTGACCACCTGAAAACTGATGAGAATAACGGTTAATATGTTTGGGAGACAAACCTACCATCCGCATCATCTGCTCAACACGTTCACGCCTTTGTGATACTGACAAATGTGGTTCATGCACTTTTAGGGGTTCCGCAATAATATTACCAATAGTAATACGCGGATTAAGTGAAGCAAAAGGGTCTTGGAAGATCATTTGAATTTCTTTACGTACGGGTTGCCAAGATTTTTTACTTTTTAATGCAGTTAAGTCTTTGCCTGCCCACACGACTTTACCTTCTGTAGCCCCCACTAAACCTACAACAGCACGAATTAAGGTTGATTTACCACAACCAGACTCACCAACAATACCCAATGTTTCACCTTTTTTAACCTCAAATGATACACCATCAACTGCTTTAACAAATCTTGTCTGTTGCCAAGGCCAAGTTTTTTTAAGTGGAAAATATACTTTTAAATTTTCAATCGTCAATAATGCTTCTGCAGTGCTCATCTATACTGTCTCCAATCGTTGTTGTGTATAAAAACATGCAACTAAATGTGTATTTTCCTTGTCTAAATTTTTCAAAGTAGGTTTTTGCATCGCACACGTTGTCAATGTAAATGCACATCTTGGTGCAAACGCACAGCCCCGTGGTAAATTAGATAAATCAGGTGGTTCCCCGGGAATGGCTTGTAAACGTGTACTTGGGATATCAACGCGAGGCGTTGCAGCCATTAAGCCTTTAGTATAAGGATGATGACTATATATAAATAAATCATCTACAGCTGCCGACTCAACAGCTGAACCACCATACATCACCATCACCCGATCACAAGCACCTGCAACTACACCAATATCATGAGTAATCAAAATCGTTGCCATTTTAAATTCATTTTGCAATTCTTTTAATAGCTTTAAAATCTGTGCTTGAACAGTTACATCTAACGCAGTTGTTGGCTCATCTGCGATTAACAGTTTAGGTCGACACATTAAAGCCATTGCAATCATCACACGTTGTCGCATCCCACCTGAAAATTCATGTGGGTATAACTTAATACGATTCTTGGCATCTGGAATATGTACTGCATCTAACATTTCAATCGCCTTTCTTCTAGCTTCCGCTTTCGAGCAATTGCGATGGGTAATCAGGGTTTCACTTAATTGATTTTCAACTGTAAGATAAGGGTTTAACGAGGTCATTGGATCTTGGAAAATCATGGATATTTTATCCCCACGAACCTTATTTAATGCCGCTATTGGCATTCCAATTAGCTCTTCTTTATCAAACTTAACCGACCCTGAAATCACTGCATTTGAAGCTGATAACCCCATTAATGCCAAAACGGTTTGGCTTTTACCTGAACCTGATTCTCCTACGATTCCTAAAGTTTCGCCTTGGTTTAAGCTAAAGCTAATTTTGTTAACTGCACTAACGAGTCCATCGTTGGTTTTAAATTTTACTTCTAAATCTTTTGCGACTAATAGTGACATATTTCTTTCCTCCTAACGATGTTCACGTGGATCAAGTGCATCTCTTAAACCATTACCGACAAAATTAAAACATAACAAGGTCGTAGTTAAGAAAATTGAAGGAATAATAAGTAGCCACCAATAATTGAAAGCAATGACCTGTACACCATCACTGATAAGTCCACCCCAATCTGTCATTGGTGGTTGGACGCCTAACCCCAAAAAACTTAAAAATGCGGCTACCATAATCACAACAGGTACAGTTAATGTAATATACACAGCAATAATACCAATTAGATTTCTAACAATATGACGGGTAATGATAGTGTGCTCTTTTACGCCACACACATAAGCTGCTTCAATAAATTCTTTGCTCTTTAAACTTAAGGTTTGTCCACGCACAACACGTGCCATATCCAACCAACTTACCGCACCAATGGCAATAAACACCAACACAAAATTGCGCCCCAAAAGTGTGACCAATAAGATTGCAAAGAACATAAATGGTAAGCCATAAAGCACATCGACAATACGCATTAAAATATTATCAATTTTATTTCCAAAAAATCCCGCTGTAGCGCCTATTAATGTACCAATAATCACACTAACGAGGGTTGCCACCAAACCAATTTGCAAGGTCACACGTCCGCCAACCATTACTCTGGTAAATACATCACGTCCCAAACTATCCGTACCAAACCAATGCTTAGAACTTGGTGCTTGATAAACCTCTGTTAGGTTTTGATGAGCATAGGTATAAGGTGAAAACCAAGGTAATACAATCACTGCCAACACGATTAATCCTAATATCATAAGACTAATCATCGCTATTTTATTCTTTCTAAAACGCTCCCAAGCGTCATAATAAAGGCTCCTACCCTTAAACGATTGCTCATGTGAAGTATTAGCGACCTCTTCTAAGAAATTTGCATTTTTCTTTTTTTGTTCAACTGTGAAACTTTTTGCCATGATCGCTTCTCCCTAATAACGAATTTTTGGATCTAAAAAGGCATATATAATATCAACAATTAAGTTAAATAAAATCACCAATAAGCTATAAATAATCGTTAAGGTCAAGACAAGATTATAATCACGGTTTATTGCACCTTGTACCACTTGAACGCCAATACCAGGAATTGTGAAAACAGTTTCCACAACAACCGAACCTGTTAAGATCCCTGCAGCAGCTGGTCCTAAAAAAGATACCACGGGCATAAGTGAAGGCTTAAGCGCATGCCTCCAGACAATTCGTGGCATGGATAAACCCTTAGCTTTAGCAGTACGAATAAATGGAGAGCTCATGATTTCAATCAAGCTACTTCTTGTAATTTGGGTAATAATCGCAATATAAGGGATCGCCAATACGATCACAGGTAGAACCATATCGCTCCACGACCCCCAGCCTCCTGCCGGAAACAAACCTAGAATAACAGCAAATATAAGTACCGCTAAAGGCGCTGTTACTACGATAGGTGTTGAGATAAACGACATTGCAACCACACCGATAATGTGGTCTATAAAGTTAAATTTAGTATTACGTGTAAGCGCTGAGAAAGCACCAAAAATCACACCCAAAATACTTGCCAAAATAATACTAAACATACCCAACTGTACTGACACCCAAAAACCACCTTGAGCACCTGCTGGAAAAACAAGCTGATTAATTGATTGGCCTTGATACTTATAGGAATACCCCAAATTACCATGAATCAAATCATTTAAATAATATAAAAACTGTTTCCAAAGCGGTAAATCTAAACGATATTGATGATGAAGTTGTTTTAACACTTCTGGAGGCAGTGCACGCTCTGTTGCAAAAGGATCTCCAGGGGTCATATGCACCATTAAAAAGCTAATTAATACCACCACAAATAAGGTGGGAATGGCGCCACCTAAACGTCTCACTATATAACCAAACATTTAATTTTCCCTCTTTCATTTTATTTTATGTGCGCATAAACTGCTTACCAGTATGGTAAACTATTTTAGTTTTACATCGTATTTTCGCTTACAAAAAAACAAATTAAAAATATCATATTTTTATATTACTTATGATTGATATTTAAATGAAAACCACTTGTCATAAACATGATCAAGGTGATTCGTTTGCATATTGTAATTTTGAACGTATGGTTTGACCAAGTGAATAACTGGGTGGACAAAAAGTGGCGCAACTGGATAATCATTCTGTACGATATTTAAGGCTTTTGTATAATAAGAAACTACATCATCTACTATTAATTGCTTTCGCCCTTCCAATATCAAATTATCATATTCAGGATTGCAATATGCTACATTATTTTGTGGATTATTACACGTCCACATTGAGGCGAAATTATCAATGGTATTAAAATCAGCCGCCCAGCCATCACGTGCAACACCATCATAATTATGAGTTTGACGAATTTTTAAAAATACTTTAAATTCCGAATTTACCAAGTTGACTTTCACACCTAAATTTTGTGTCCACATCTGCGCAATCGCTTCCATAACTTTCTTATTTTTTTCATCTGTGTTGTATTCAATTGATATACGAAGTGGGTTAATTTTTGAGTAGCCTGCCTTTGTGTATAGTTGTTTAGCCAATTCTAAGCGTTTTTCTTGACCCCAATCACTCCATGTATATTTGATATCTTTATAACGCCCCTTATCTATATCAGCAGGGAAAAAGCTGTAAGCTGCAATACTACCATCTCGTATTACTTGCTTAACCAATGCTTCGCGATCAATAGCAAGAGATAATGCTTCACGTAAATCCTTATTATCCTTAAACGGTGGTCTGGTTAAATTAAAATCAAGATATTCTAATGCTAACCAAGAAGTTGCTTTCAACTGATCACCATATTTTTTTTCTAGTGTATCTAAATTAACAGACGGGACATACATCAAATAATCTACTTGCCCAGAAGCATAAGCATTTAACGCTGACATACGCTCAACGATTGGTAGAAATTTAACGTTTTGAATATGAACATTTTTTGCATCCCAATAATAAGAATTTTTGGTGACTAAAACATATCCATTAGGTACCCACTCTTTTAGCTTATACGCACCATTGCTAATGAGTTTACCCGCTTGGAAAAAGCTCTGCCCATATTGGTCAACACCTTCCTTATAAACTGGATAACTAATAGGGTCGGCTACAATGCTAAGAAAATAATAAACTGGATAATCTAACTGTATTTGTATAGTATGTGCATCTAATGCTTTAACACCGAGACTTGAAACAGGCTTCTTGCCATCCATAATCGCTTGCGCATTTTGAATTGGTGCAAGTTTATACGCCATCTCAGATGCCATGTTAGGATCTACTGCTCGCTTAAATGCATAAACAAAATCCTCAGCCGTAATTGACTCCCCATTAGACCATTTAGCATCATCACGTAAATAAAAAGTGTAAGTCATACCATCTTTAGAAACTTCATAAGACTTCGCCACTCCAGGCACAGGGTTATTCGCTTGATCCTCAGACATCAAACCTTCACCAACGTCATACAAAATTGAAGCTGCTGCATTCGTTTGTACATGTATAGGATCTAATGATTCAGGTTCAAAAGCATTTCCACGCACCAATGTGTCTTTGTCTTTTAATGCAAATTCTGAATGACTTGTACTACTGTTATCATTACCACAACTAACCAGTAATGCACTAGATAGAATAAATGTCATTAACTTAATATGTTTCATATTTCTCTCCCCAAGAATTTTTCTTTATGTGACACTATGTCACACTATATCACACTAAGTTAAAATTTTTTAATCTAGTTTTCACGGAAAAATAAGGAAAAAGTGTAAAATTCTTACTAGCTAAGATTCAAATGGTTTTTAAATACGAATATTTCGAAAGCTACAAAAACTAATAAGCAGTATTAAAAGCATAATAGTTGCAAACCCCATTGACCAAAACATATGCAGTGAAATGAAATATCCACCTAAAAATCCTGATACACCCCAGCCAAATCCTTTTGCTAAGGTATATAATACCCCAGAAATAAAGCCTTGATATGCAGAAGGTACCGCATTTGAAAATCCAACAACTAATAGTGAAAAAACTACCATATCACCAAATGCAACCATAAAGCTTACTGCGTAAATCCAAAACTTACTCAATTGCGGATAAAAAGTAATAAGCATAGCACCAAAGCTTCCTATAAGCATAGCGATCACAGCAATAATAAATAACATGTTATGATTTAAGAACCTTTGCAAAATAGGTAATAATACCAACGCTGATACCATTAATGATAAGCCAATAAAACTCACTAAATAACCAATATCACTGATTGAAAAACCTAAGCTTAATTTTGCTAATGGTTGAATAAATTGAAAATACATTCCCCAGGCAAGCTGATCTAGCAATAACAACCAAACCAAAACACCAACCTTTTTTTGTTTTAATAAATGCAACAAATCACATAAGACATTCTTTTGGTGTGTTACCCTTTGCTGCTGATAGTAATGCTCAGGATAATAACCAATTGCAACGATAAAAAACATCACTATTGCTAATAGGACCACAACGTAATATGGCGCCATATAGTTTGCATAATTAATCATCAATAAACTACCAACAGTGGGACCAATAACAAATGCTAATCCTGTAAAAAACTGCAAAAGACCAATCCAAATTAACTTTCTTTGACTTTGATATGCAGCACTAGAGACACTGGCAATCACCACAGGAAACATGCCATACAATGCGTGCCCCAAGATTGCCCCCGCCACAAATAAAGTGATCAGTTGCCAATGTTCTGCCAATATTGCAGTGATTGCCGTTATAATAAGTGCCACAGTTGAGATGGTCGCAATAGGTTTTCTACCCACATGATCTGAAATAACGCCCCACACAATATTTGCAACTAACCCTGCGATCTGTCCTCCTAGTAAAAAAATACCATAAATAATTGAGGCGTTATACTGATTAGCAAATGAACTACTAAAAGGAGATTTTGCGTCAAAGAATAATTGTACATAGCTAGGATTAATCAAAGCAAACATAAATTCTGTTGAGAAGATCAATAGGTAAGCCTGTAAAAAGAAGCGATATGAAACATTGGCAGATACCTGTCGCATAGGATCAAGTTCCTTAAAAATCGAGTATTATTCCAGGCTTGATATTAGACAAGACTACCATTGCAAAGTCAATTTAATTTTTAAAATTATGGCTTTTCAACTTCGGGTCTAGTCGGAATACGTCAGTAAACCTGTCATGGTTTTTTTAAAATAGCTCTCTATCCCTTATGTCATCTATCTTTGCGGGGATGCTGTTTAAATCTAGCACAAGCTCCCCATATTGTTTTAGATGATCAGTCATCGTGGCTCGTAACAAAATCCTGAGGGACGTTAATGATTAGGAAGAGCTGTGGGTTCGGTTTGTAGCGATTTTTTCAGTGTAAATATAAACAATAAGAATGTGGTTATGCTCAATAATGCATATGTAATAAACAAAGATACTAAATTGCTTTTATCGACCATAGATACTGGAATGCCCAATATAAAGACGATCAACATTCTAATAAAAGATAGCATTGATGATGATATTCCTGTTAAATTGAGCTTGTTGGTAACACACTTTTTATTCGCTATAGGCATTATTACACCGCTTCCAAAAATACAAACAAAACCACCAAAAGTTACTGAGAAAATACTTACAAAGTTGATAGAATGAAATAGCAGATAAATCATCGTTCCAACAAAAGTAGCACTTATACCAATAATTAATATTAAATTATCACTTATATGCTTTGTTATAATTCCGCAAGAATAAGTCCCTAAAAAGAATGCTATTGCGATGAATATATACATAAAACCATTTTCAGAAACATTTAAATTTAGTACGCCTTGAAATAAGAAAGGAGTAATCATAAGATATGCCATACCATAAAAAAAAGCTAAAGATGAGATTAATGCATAACTCATAAATTGTTTATCAACAAATAAAGAAATAAAATTTTTCGTCAAATATTTATAACTCTTAGGTTTAACTCTACCTTTCTGCATATCATTAATAATTAAAAATTTAACACATATATATGATAGAACTGAACAAACTATTAAAAAAATAAAACTGGATTGCCAACCTAAATAATTGTGTAAGTACCCACCTAATATTGGAGCAATAGCTAAAGCAGTGGTTGCAGCCATAGATAAATATGACAAGATTTTAGTTAATTTGTAATCTTGAAAATAATCAGCAGCTAATGCTCTAGTAATAACTGGTACAGAGCCTATTCCTATACCCACAACAAGTCTACTTGTCCAAAACAGAATCCCATTATACGCAACTAGAGTTACTACATTTCCAATTAAGCAAAGAAAAAGTCCAAACATTAGTATTATTTTTTTTCCATATTTTTCGGCGAAAAACCCATAAAATGGTGCAGATATTCCGCAGCCAAGTAAGCAGGCAGTGATAGAACCAGTAATCATAGATTGATTAGATGATAAATCTTTAACTATTTCAGGTAGTGATGGAATATAAATGTCACGTGAAAAAAGACTTAATAAAGTAATTATTAAAAATACGCAAAGCATTCTGGTATAAGTCATTTTCTAGATAGACCTCATGCTTTTTCTTCAGACATAATATTATCCCATTCATATTCCCATAAATAATCACCAAATTCAGCTTTATAGAATTTACGCTTCGTAAACCCTCCTCGTTTCATTAATAACTCCCTGTGTCATAAAGTTGTATTATAACTTTAACAAACTGTCAACTAGTATTTTTTGATTTTGTTACGTTCAATTTTTGCAGAGTCCTTTCAAGGTTTGCTGATAAAGCAAAGACCTTAGCTTCCCAAAACTGGGAATAAAAGTATTAAACCGCTTGCTGCCATTTGAATGGCAATAGCTGCCAATATTAATCCCATTATCCTTGATATAACCGCCATTGTTTCATCTCCTATATGGCTTGCAAATTTAGGTGTAAATTTCAAAAGCAGCCAAAAAAATACAGAAATAATCAAGCATATGACACTAGCATAGATAAATTGTGTAATCGTAAACTCATTAGCGTGGCTAATAATCACGACCATCGATCCTGGTCCTGCAATGACAGGTGTTGCCATTGGTACCACTGCAATAGACGGATATTTTAGTTGTTTTGTTTTCTCTTTATCATGCGTATGACTATGACCTTTAATCATCGACAAAGCGATTCTCAAAATAATCAAGCTTCCTGCAAACTCAAAAGCACCTATACTGATCCCAAAAAAATTTAATATTGGCCAGCCAATCCATAATGCAATCATTAATATGCTAAATATAGCAATAGCACAAGTTTTAGCGGTTTTATTGCATTCTTCTGTATTTCTATTTTCAATTAATGCACTATAAATCGCCAAGTTACCAATTGGATTCATAATAACAATAAGGGCAACCGCAAAGCTTAATAACATCTATTTTCTCCTATTTGGGAATCTAAGAAAAATTTGCAATATGCTGATTGAGGTGTTATTTTTTTGTTGATTTATTTGTGAAACATTTAAAAGAAA
Organism: Fastidiosibacter lacustris; assembly: GCF_003428155.1. Lineage (GTDB taxonomy): Bacteria > Pseudomonadota > Gammaproteobacteria > Francisellales > Francisellaceae > Caedibacter > Caedibacter lacustris. The sequence goes on along the minus strand of NZ_QLIR01000003.1, from coordinate 94,440 downwards.
AAGCACCTCACCTTACTCAGTGATAACTAAAGACTCATTAAAAGCAAAAAAGCCCTCAAGTACAATTTGGTGTAAAATATCTTCACATTCTTCATTGTAATAATGCGCGAGTTTATCAAGTGCTTGTTGATAGTATTCTACAGATCGCGCAAGGTTGTTAATTTCAAATTTTTCCATAAGGTCAAGGTAAACTTGCAAACGAATAAGTGCCTCGTCTGCTGACGCCGTTGTAAAGAACACAGGAGCACCTTCATCCTCTACTTCACCCGCTATAATTGACACTGCATATAAGCTTGATTTATCACTTTGATTAATAATTTGAAAATCAACAGTTAAATTCCAATCCAAAAGATCACCAAGCTGATCTGCCATATCATCAATCGCACGCATTTTCTCGCGTATACTTTGATTTAAGTTATAATAACTTTCTATATTTTCAGATACTTCAAACATATTTTTCCTTTCTATTCATCGAATCTTTTAACATGGTTGTGACACCCCAAAGTATACAGTGCCTTCCAGCTAGAACTCCTCTAAGCATGATTTCGCTGCAACATTTTTATAGATTATATTCACGCTTTCAATAAATGTCTCTAATTCATTATCAACAATATTAATGTGCCCCATTTTACGCCCAGCTCTTAGTTCCTTGCCATAGCTTTTAACATAAACGTTTTCTGGTAATTGGCACTTAGGTACATTCTCTCCAATAAGGTTAATCATCATAATGTGTCGCGCATTCACTTTGACTTGGACAATCTCTTCTTTAGTAATTGCCAACATGTGATTTCTAAATTGACTGATGTTCGCACCATCTATAGACCAATGCCCTGAGTTATGTACACGTGGAGCAATTTCATTGGCATATAATGTATTACCTTTAACAAAAAATTCCATCGCAAAAGTCCCGACATAATTAAAATGGCGAATAAATCTTTTAACAACTTCTTGAGCAACCATACTTAATTCACTTGCATCAGTTAAAACATGTGTTTCACGTAAGATTCCTTCTCTATGCTCATTGCGCACTAAAGGATAAAACACGATATTGCTAAATTGATCACAACTTGCAACTTGTGACACCTCAAAGTCAAAATTAACAAAACTCTCTGCAATTAGGTCATATTGCCCTAAAGCATCCCATGCTTGTTGTAAATCAGCAGCCGCTTTAATGACAAACTGCCCTTTTCCATCGTAACCAAAACGACGTTTCTTTAATACAAAAGGAAAGCCCAACAGATCCTTTGCTAGCAACAAGTCTTCTTTTGAGTTTACTTCGATAAAATTGTTCGTTTCAATCTCTAATTCGGTAAATAGCTTCTTCTCTGCTAAACGATCTTGTGCTACCTTTAAGGCTCCAATTGCAGGATAAACTTGCGTTTCCTGTGCTACGGCTTTCAGTAATTCAACCGAAATATTTTCAATTTCATAGGTCACCACGTCATAGCTTTTAAGCTTATTTTGCCACATTACAATTTCATGAGCATTACTGTGCCCATTTTGATTAATTTCAGGTAAAGGGTATGCATCAATTTTAAAAGCTAAATCCTTCACACTTTCAATCAGCATTTGCGCTAACTGACCATTTCCAACTATCGCTATTTTCATTATTTTTCCGCTTTTTTATTCTTATGCTTTTGTTTGCATTTTATTTGCAATCACTTAATTAAATAGTATATGTCGCAAGGTAAAACGTTCTTATGTTACTAAAGTATTTGATCTCTTTTACTCATAACTTACTCACAAATCAACCGAAAATAAAATGTCTTTTAGCTTATCCTCTTCCATGACCAATACGTTTAGCGCTTGTGCCTTAGCAAGCTTTGAGCCTGCTTTTTCACCTGCAATCACAATATCGGTTTTTGCTGAAACATTACCAATACATTTAGCTCCTAAGCTCTCTAATTTAAGCTTTAGCTGATCACGAGAGAAATTACTAAAACTTCCAGTAATAACCACAGTTTTACCATAAAAAGGATTATCTTTTATTGCTTCTAGATTATTGCTTATAAGTTTTTCAGGATTGATAATGACTATGCCGTTAGCTAACAACGCATCAATCATCTTCTGGTTATAATCATCATACCAAAACTGAACCACACTCTTAGCCATGACCTCACCGACATCATGAATACTTTTAAATTCCTCAAGATCAGCTTTTTTAATTTCCTCCAATGATCCGAAGTGATTCGCAAGCGCCTTAGCACTTACCTCACCAATATCTTTAATGCCAAGTGCATAAATAAAACGGTGGAGTTGAACTGTTTTACTTTTTTCTATTGCCTCAAGCAGGTTTAATGAAGACTTACGCCCCATTCGCTGTAATTGCATCAACGCTGGTAGAGTTAGCTGATATAAATCACTTGGTAAACTAATTAAACATTTATCAACCAATTGATCAACGATTTTATCTCCCAGTCCATCGATATCCATGGCTTTACGAGAAGCAAAATGTTTAATTCGCTCTTTTCGCTGTGCTTGACAGTGCCAGCCACCTGTGCAACGAGCAATTGCCTGATCTTCGATCGTTTCTATTTTAGAGTAACAGACAGGACAATTTTTTGGCATCACAATTGCTATTAACGCATTTTGGCGATACTCTGGCAATGATCTTACTACTTCGGGGATGACATCACCTGCACGGCGTACAATAACCCTATCATGAATATGAATATCTTTACGTTTAATTTCACCCATATTATGTAGAGTTGCATTAGAAACAATTACCCCACCAACAGCAACAGGCTTTAACCTTGCTACAGGGGTAATTGCACCTGTTCTACCTACTTGAAAATCCACTGTTATAATTTCAGATTCCACTTCTTGGGCTGGGAATTTATGCGCTAACGCCCAGCGTGGTGCTTTAGCAATAAAACCTACTTTATTTTGTAAACTCAAAAGGTTCAGCTTATATACTAAACCATCAATATCATATGGTAAATCTGCGCGCTTATGACTCATATAAGCATAATAATCCATAAGTCCTTTTTCACCTGTGACAACTTTCACTTCATTTGTTAATTGAAACCCCCAATCCTTTAACTGTTGCATGAGCTCCAATTGCGTCTTAGGTAATTCAAAATCTAAGTATATGCCAATGCCATAAGCATACATTTTAAGCTTACGCTTAGCTGCAATACGAGAATCTAGCTGTCGAATACTACCTGATGCGGCATTTCTAGGATTAGCAAAAAGTTTGTCGCCTTTTTTTTGTGCCACTTCATTCAAAGCAAGAAAATCTGCTTTATTGATAATAATTTCCCCCCTTACTTCTAACTCAAGTGGAAGATCCTCACCATGCAGCTGCAAAGGAACATTACGAATTGTTTTGACATTTTCAGTGACTTTTTCACCTTCCACACCATCACCACGTGTTACGGCATAGTCTAGTAAGCCATTTTTATAAAAAATACTGATTGCTAAGCCATCAAGCTTTGGTTCACACTCAAAATCAAGATGAGTTTCATTTGTTAATTCACTTAAACGCTTATAAAAGCTCTTAACATCCTGTTCATCAAAACCATTTGATAATGATAACATTGGTACTTTATGCGCAATCACTTCAAAGTAGGGCAAGGGTTTACTCCCTACTCGTTGTGTTGGTGAGTATGAAATATCAAGCTCTTTTTTATGGATATTTTCAAACTCTACCAAAGTTTGATATTTTTTATCATAAACTTCATCACTAACGATAGGATTATCTAATGTGTGATATGCGTAGTCATAATAGTTAATTTCATCGCAAAGTGCTTGATACTGAGCTTGAATATGTTTTTGATTTTTGGTCACTAAATCCATAGAAAGATAGGCTAAAATGGAGTAACAACATCATACTAGAAAGTACATAGAATTGGAAAGTTTTTACCTAAGTTATCAGTCTCTTATTGGCAAACAAAAAAGTCAGGATTGAGCAGGCTTGTGATTGTTGTTTAGACATTTGATAGACTTTGAATATTGAATAATATAACGTCCTATTAAAATCTTAGGACTGTTTAACTTCCATTATTAACTCAATAATTTTGGCAGCTGAGATTCCAACTTCTGCTAGAAGTTCTTTTTTATCGCCATGATTTTGATAGTAATCTGGAAGACCAATATTACGAACTTTTAAGTTCGTCATTAAATCATGTGTCACTAAGTATTCATTAACTGCAGATCCTGCTCCACCCATCACCACATTTTCCTCTAGTGTGAGTAACAAACTATGTTGGCTAGCTAATTGCTCAATCATTTTTTCATCTATAGGTTTAACAAAACGCATATCGATAACTGTTGCATTAACTACTTCAGCTACCTCTAATGCAATAGGCAATAAAGTACCAAAGTTCAAAATTGCAACCACTTGACCTTGTCTTAGTAATTTGGCTTGACCTAATTTAAGGTCAAGCTCTGGTGTAATCCCTTTACCCACAACAGCTCCTCTTGGGTAGCGTACCATTGCTGGTCCTTTATGCTCATAACCTAAGCTTAGCATATGATAACATTCATTTTCATCGCTTGGTGTCATAATAACTGTATTGGGAATACAGCGCATAAAGCTTAAATCAAAACTTCCTGCATGTGTTGCACCATCTGGACCAACTAAACCTGCCCGATCGACAGCATAAAGCACATCCAAATTTTGAATGCTAACATCATGAATAACTTGATCATAAGCACGTTGCAAGAAAGTAGAATATATAGCCACCACTGGCTTAAAGCCCTCACAAGCCAATCCTGCAGCAAAGGTTATCGCATGCTGCTCAGCAATGGCAACGTCATAATAGCGATTAGGATATTCTTTGGAAAAACGCACTAAATCAGAACCTTCACGCATAGCGGGTGTAATACCAACAAGTTGACCACTCTTAGCTGCCATATCACATATCCAATTACCAAAAATATTAGAATATGTGGGCTTTGTAGCAACCTTAGCGGATTGTTCTACTTTTTGCTGTGAATTAAATTTAGGATTAACATGATGAAAAGCAATCGGGTCTTCTTCCGCCTTATCATAGCCTTTGCCTTTTTGGGTTAACACATGTAATAACTTAGGACCTTGATGATGTTTAAGGGTTTTTAAAGCTTCAACCAAACCATCTATATCATGCCCATTTATTGGCCCTACATAATAGAAATTAAGTGCTTCAAATAAATTTGCAGGAACAAACATGCCTTTAGCTTGCGTTTCTATACGCTTTGCAATTTCAAACGCGCCAGGCAATTTCTTAAGTATTCTTTTACCTGTTTCACGAAAATTGTTATAAGCAGAACCTGATAGTAATTTAGTCAAATGTGCAGTTAAGGCCCCCACGTTTTCAGAAATTGACATTTCATTATCGTTCAGTACCACCAATATATCGGCGTGCATACCACCTGCATGATTAAGTGCTTCAAACGCCATTCCTGCAGTGAGCGCCCCATCACCAATGACCGCAACAGATTTATAGTTCACACCTTTTAATTTATTGGCTTCAGCCATACCAAGAGCAGCTCCAATTGAAGTGCTAGAATGCCCAACACCAAAACTATCGTATTGACTTTCTGATCGCTTAGGAAATCCTGATAAACCACCTGACTTTTTAATAGTGATAAGTTCATCCGCACGCCCAGTCAAAATCTTATGGACATAGGTTTGATGTCCCACATCCCAAACCAAGCGGTCATTCGGTGTACCATAGACATAGTGTAATGCAATAGTAAGTTCCAAAGCACCTAAACTGCTGGCAAAATGCCCACCTGATACATCTAAAGTTTCAACAAGGAACATGCGTATTTCAGTTGCCAAAACAGATAACTGGCTAATAGACAATCTACGCACATCATGCGGTGAATTGATTTTTGAAAGGAGTGGATAATTAACACGATTGGTTTTTGACATAGTACCAAGTGGTTCTTTAGTTTGAGAATAGTATCCTTCACTATGCTTATTTTCTCAAGCAAAACAACTATTTTACTCGAGAAAAACTACTCCCATTCAATCGTTCCAGGTGGCTTTCCTGTTACATCGTAAACCACACGTGAAATGCCTTTGACTTCGTTGACAATACGATTAGAAATATGACCAATAAGTTCATAAGGTAAATGAGCCCAACGTGCAGTCATAAAATCTATAGTTTCAACTGCCCTTAATGCGACAACATAGTCATATTTACGCTGATCACCCATAACTCCCACTGATTTAACGGGTAAAAAAACCGTAAATGCTTGACTGACCTTGTCATACCAACCACTTTTTTCAAGCTCTTGCATATAAATTGCATCGGCTTGACGAAGAATATCAGCATATTCTTTTTTGACCTGCCCCAAAATACGCACACCTAAACCAGGTCCTGGGAATGGATGGCGATACACCATCCGATAAGGCAATCCAAGTTCAATACCAACCTTGCGTACTTCGTCCTTAAATAATTCTCTTAATGGTTCAATCAAAGCTAACTTCATATCTTCAGGTAAACCACCTACATTGTGATGTGATTTAATCACATGTGCTTTACCTGTAGCACTCCCTGCTGATTCAATTACATCAGGGTAAATTGTACCTTGTGCTAACCATTTAGCCCTCTTAAGCTTACTTGACTCTTCATTAAAGATATCGACAAATAAAGTCCCAATCAACTTACGTTTTTGTTCTGGGTCAGAGTTACTATTTAGTTTTTCAAAAAAACGCGATTCGGCATTTACTCGAATGACTTTAACGTGCATATTCTCAGCAAAAGTCTGCATGACCTGATCACCTTCATGCAAACGCAGTAATCCTGTATCGACAAATACACATGTTAATTGATCCCCAATCGCTTTGTGTAAAAGTGCTGCCACTACAGAAGAATCAACGCCTCCTGATAGACCAAGTATTACTTCATCTTCTCCAACTTGTTTGCGAATCTTATTAACCGCATCTTCAATGATGCTTGCTGGATTCCACCGTGCTTCACAACCACATATTTTGAATGCGAAGTTTTCTAATAGCTCTTTGCCATAAGCTGAATGTGTAACCTCAGGATGGTATTGCACTCCAAAGAAAGGTTGACATTTATGTGCCATAGCAGCAATAGGCGCATTTTCTGATGCTGCAATCACTTCAAAGTGCTCACCAAGCTCAACAACCTTATCGCCATGACTCATCCAAACATCTTGTACATCTGGAATGCCATTATATAAAACGCTTGTTGTTTTTAACTCGATCTTAGCATAGCCAAACTCACGCTTATCAGAGGAAGCTACCTTACCACCAAATTGATGCACCATCGTTTGCATCCCATAGCAAATTCCAAGTACAGGTACACCAAGCTCAAACACACATTCAGGTGCGCGAACACACTCTGACTCATTAACAGACTCAGGTCCACCTGAGAGAATAATTCCTTTAGCAGCAAAGCTTTTAATGTGTTCAATAGCCACATCATATGAATAAATTTCGCAATAAACACCAATCTCACGCACACGTCTGGCAATGAGTTGAGTATACTGAGAACCAAAGTCAAGAATTAGTAATTTATGTTGATGTATGTCTTTCATGACTAAAAGATTGCCCTAAGCCTTATTCAAAATTTTCAGGCGATTATATCACGCACGTAAAACTTTTCACCCATTTGCGAAAAATTGCCCACAAAAATACTGATTGCTCAATTAACACTTGCTATGATTAGCACCAGATTAACCTAACTTGTACATAGATTTTGTTATGGATATTAACCTCACTTTGATTGCTTTGGCTCTATTAATTTTATGTTCTGCGTTTTTTTCTGCTTCTGAAACCGCAATGATGTCGCTTAATAAATATAAGCTACGTCATCTTGCAAAGCGCAAAAATAAGGCAGCAAAACGCAGTTTAAATTTAATTAAACGCCCTGATCGCTTACTTGGTATGATTTTAGTAGGTAATACATTTGCTAATATTATTGCGTCTGCCATACTAACAAGCTATGCTGAGCAGAGCTTTGGTCAAATTGGACTTGTGGTTTCAACCATTAGCTTGACCATTATTATTTTGTTATTTGGTGAGATTATTCCTAAAACCTTGGCAGCCGTATTTCCAGAGCAACTTGCTTTTCCTGCCTCACCTATATTGTGGCTGCTACTTATGCTTTTCTATCCACTGGTATGGTTATTAAATAGCTTTGTTAATATCTTATTTAGATTATGTGGTCTTAAAATTAAACACAAAGAAACCAGTGAACCATTAAGCAGCGATGAAATTCACTCTGTTGTTCATGACTCAAAAAGCAAATTAGGACCCCGAAACAAAAACATGCTGCTTGGTGTGTTGGAGCTCAACCAAATTAAAGTATCCGATGTCATGATTCCACATCACAAAGTTGAATGCATTAACTTAAGCTTAGATATTAACAACATCATCAAACAAATCGTCAATGCTAAGCATTCTATCTTAATCGCATGCTATGATACGATCGAAAATATTGCAGGCATCATTTTAACAAGAGAAGCTTTGAAATTCATCACCAAAGATGACACCCCCACTTATGAAGAAATTTTAAGCTTACTCAATGAACCTTATTACACACCTGACAATATCTCTATTCAAACTCAATTGATTGACTTTCAAAAGAAAGGTATGCGTTTTGCTACTGTTGTTAATGAATATGGTGAAATCGAAGGTATTATAACCGTTGAAGATATCATTGAAGAAATTGTTGGTGAGTTTGCCGATACCTATAACTTAGAAACCCATATCAAAATTGGCTCTGACAATACACATACCACGACAGGAGATACAACCATTCGCGAGATTAACCGCCACTTGCACTTGCATTTGCCTACTCACGGCGCGAAAACAATCTCTGGTTTTATCATCGATGAACTGCGAGAAATTCCCATTGGGAATTGTTGTCTTAAAATAAATGATTATGTTGTTGAAGTAAAAAAAGTAGAAAACAATATGATCAAACTTGTCAAAATTAGGTATATACATCACGAATGATTTTGCAAACTATCTGTTTTTAAATTTTGTGTTTTTTCAATTGCCTGCAAAGTATCAACTATCATATTCAATGAAAAAATTAAGGTGCTTGCATAACGAAATTCCACTTGTATATTAAGGGTTTCTGTAAATGCTGCTAATAACTTGGTTAAGCACTTAAAATCATCACTATAATCATCGAACTTTTGTTGTTTAAAGCTATTGCTTATCTTCTCAAAAAGTACTCTAATTGCCTCATGTAATGCTTTAAACTCATTACTATTAGCAAAGCGTTCTCTTTTTTTGGGATACCGATTGATATACTCATATATCACACAAGTATAACGATAAAGTTGACGTAAATAACGCGTTGTTGCCTTGTACTGCTTTAAATGGATTTTTTCTTTCTCATATACAATTTCCTTTTGCAAGGTGATCTGTTTTGAAAAGTGTGTAAAAATCTCCACCAGGATGTCTTCATGATCATCACCTACAAATAACTTTTGATGCAATTTATTGATGCACATCATACTCTGTGAAAAAGACTGATATATGCGTCTACTGGCACGTATTGGAAAAAGATAACGATTAACGATAATAGCAATTGTAATACCAATGAACACTTCTGATGCTCGATAAATTGCAATCTCTAAACTCGCACGACTACCAAATAAAATAATTGCTATAGTAATAGCACCTAACACACCAGCGTACATATATTTAGTCGATGCCGTTGCAGTAAAGACACCAACAGCAATTAAACACAGCCCCAACATCATCTGCCAAATGGGAAAGCCTGGCATTAATAATAAAATCACAATTGAACATAATGTCGCAACAATAGTACCTAGAAATCGCATTTTTGCCTTCTCAAGCGCACCACCTAAATTAGGTTGGCTTGACATTACAACCAATATTGTTACCACAATCCAAGCATACATTTCTGGCACATCTAACCAAAACCCAAGCCAGCACCCTACTAAATAGCCAATTACAGTAGCTATAACCGCTTTAATTGCGTTGATCGAAGAATAAACGTTACTACCTAGAGTCATCTTTATATCTCTTTTAAATTAAATAATTACTACAAACTTTGATGATCACATAAGTTGATCACCCTTATAAAGGAAAACAGTATTTCATAGTAAAACATCCAATAGATGGCTATAAGTATAGCGATAAATATTAGTTGGTTTTAGATGACAAGCAAAATGAGATTGCTATCATAAGGACATTATTATTTACAGGAATTCATATGAACCAAATATCATCTATCCGTTCAGCACTTTACTCGTTGATTATTGTTGCTGCCGCAATTGGTTTGTTTTTATATTCACAAATTAGCAAATACCCAATCGAGTATAACAATATCAGTTTTATTTTTGCTTATATTCTGATGCTAGTTTTTATTAGCATGCCTGTTTTGATATCGGAATCTATATCCGGTTTTTTAAGTAAGAAAAAGCTTTCTGGAAGTTTACACTACATGACAAAATCTAACCGATTACGGTTTGTGAGTCTTCTCTCTTTGCTGCTTGCTGGCTTGATACTTATCATTGTTATTAACAATATGAGTTTACTAACCACAAGCCTAGTCTATACAAGTCACTGGTACATGGACCACTCACCTGAAAAAACGCTTTATATAATCCATCAGTATGCTTTGACAATTAGTGTTGCGTTGAGTGTTTTGATGATCGTTATTTTGTTTATTACTCAAACGGCTAAGCGTTTTTTAAATCTAAGTGCTGCTTTTTCCACTCTTGGTATCGCCTGCTTAATTGGGTTATTTATTATGAATTCAATCACCTTTAAAGCAGGTGTAATCACCACTGATTTCTTCATCCCAAATTTTTCTCTTTTGACCAAACAACAGGTCTGGATAAATGCTTTAACCCTTGCATTATTCTCAGGTCTCATTGGTTTAGGGATCAATACTGTTTTTGGCACCTATCTTACTGCACAATGCTCTATTCGTCGCTTTAGCTGGATATTTATTATTGGCAGTGTTATTGCAGCGATTGTGATTATGCTTATTCAAAACTTTTATGTTAAAAGCACCAAATCTGCTTCTGAGATTTTAGGCTTTGAATATGCCTACACATTGAATTTACTTGCATTTGGTTTATTTTTCTTCTGCTTGTTAACTGCTGCAATTTTACTATGCCAAACTTTTAAAGGACTTGTCACTCAAAATATCAAAAACACAAAATGGTATGTGTATCTACCCTTTTTTATTCTATTACTTGCTGCTGTTATCATCTATCAGCACATCGTAAAAGATGAGTTTAAACAAATAATCCAATCGGAGCTAATAATAAACCTAATCTTTGTAATTACTTATATAGAAATATTAATTTTTGGTTGGATTTTTGATGCCCAAAGACTCAGTTATCAGTTACAAAAAGCAACACAAATTAAACTATCTGCTATTTATAATCTAAGCTTACGTTTGATTGCACCTAGTATTATCCTAAGTGCTTTTATTCAAAAGATTTACAATATCTGGGTTGTAACGAACTGGTTGACCATGCTTGTTATATTTATTTTATCTCTTATTGTCACTACTCTCTTTGGTTCATTTTTACATCGCCACTTCCAGTAATCTACTTGACGCAAACTTATCATCACTTTATGCTCTCGGTTAGCGATATATTTAAGAAAAAAAAGAATGTTAAACCTAAAACAAATTCAACAACTCATTACTTATGATACTGAGCAAAATAACGATGTCATCGTTGAACAACTTGCTTCTGATGTTGTTTTAATTAATCAAATCAGTCAACATATTATTCACAGTGGTGGTAAGCGTTTGCGCCCATTATTACTCATGCTTGTTGCGCGAGCCCTTAACTATCAAGGTCAAGCTCACACCAAAGCCGCAGCCATTATTGAGTTTATTCATACTGCAACGCTTTTACATGATGATGTTGTTGATGAATCTGATATGCGTCGTGGTAAACAAACTGCTAATAATGTTTTTGGTAATGCCGCTTCAGTTCTTACTGGTGACTTTCTTTATTCACGCGCCTTTCAGATGATGGTTGAGTTAAATGAAATATCAATTATGCAAATACTCGCAGATGCCACTAATAAAATCGCAGAAGGCGAAGTTTTACAATTATTGAACTGTCATAACCCTAATGTTACAGAAGATGGGTATATGCAAGTAATCTATTGCAAAACAGCTAAACTTTTTGAAGCAGCATGTGATGTAGCAAGCATTATTGCAAAAGCCAATAGCATCGAAAAACAAGCACTCCACAACTATGGCATGAATTTAGGCAACGCCTTTCAAATTGCAGATGACATCTTAGACTATATCTCTGATGTAGACACTTTGGGTAAAAACATCGGTGATGACCTTACCGAAGGCAAAACCACACTACCTGTAATATATGCACTACGAAATGCCAATAATACAGATGCTAATCTTATCCGTAATGCAATAGAGCAAGGTCACCACCCACAAATGGATAAAATCATTAATATTATTAAACAAAGTGGCGCCATTGAATATGCCATAGGCAAAGCACAAGATGCAGCACAAAAAGCGATTGATGCAATTGAAAATTTAGCTCATTCTTCTTATAAAGAAGCACTTATTGCCTTAGCACATATTGCTGTTGAAAGGACACATTAACATGTCCCAAACCCTACGCCCAAACTTCTGGCAAAAAATTGCTCTTTCTGACATGACAGCTTCTGAATGGGAAGCGCTATGTGACGGTTGTGGGCTTTGTTGTTTACATAAACTGCAAGATGATGAAACCAATGAAATCTATTACACCAAGGTTGCTTGTAAATTATTAGATTGTAAAACATGTCAGTGCAGCAATTATCCAAAACGCAAACAACTTGTACCTAACTGTTTACAGTTAGATGTCTATCACCTACGACATGCTCAACATTGGTTGCCTAATAGTTGCGCTTACAAACGCCTATATCAAGGCAAAAATTTGCCCAGTTGGCATCCACTTATCACTCAAGATAAAAACAGTGTTCACAAGATTGGTATTTCAGCCGCACGTTTTGCTATATCTGAGCTTAAAATCAAAGGCAATTTAGAGGATTATCTTTTAGCAAAACCTTAAGTTTTCAAATACTGATAGATGTTTAGTGCATTTTATTGCCTAATCAAGCTGTCGTGCTGCCTAAAATACTACCAAGCCTTAAATTAAAGTTTAAACAAATAAACCTTTTGAAGATTGGCGTAAAATTCACTAGCATAATTACGTATTTTAAACTACAGGAATTAAGTTATGACGCATACTGCAATTGTTTTCCCAGGTCAGGGTTCACAAAAGATTGGAATGTTAAGCGATTACTATCAGCAATTTGATGAAGTTAGAAAAACGTTTGCTGAAGCAAATGACACACTTCAATTTGATCTGTGGGAAATTATTCAAAATGACGAAGAAAAGCTCAATAAAACTGAATACACTCAACCTGCGATACTTGCTGCAAGTATCGCAATTTGGCGTATTTTATCGATACACAGTAATACTCAAGCCAATGTTTTAGCTGGTCACAGTTTAGGTGAATATTCAGCATTATGTGCAGCTAATGGTATTCAGTTTTCTGATGCTTTGAAGCTTGTTCAACTTCGCGGGCAACTAATGCAATCTGCTGTTACAGACAAGGCTTGTGCAATGAGTGCCATTTTAGGATTGACTAATGAGCAAGTCATAGAATGCTGCAATACCGCAAACGATATGGGTATCGTCGAACCAGCTAACTTTAACTCGCAAGGTCAAGTCGTTATTTCAGGTGAGCTTCAAGCCGTCGAAAGAGCTAATGAAATCGCCAAGAAAATGGGAGCTAAGCGTGCACAAATTTTACCAGTGAGCGTGCCTTCTCACTGCTCTTTAATGAAGGAAGCTGCAAAAAAGTTTGCCATTGCGTTAGATAAAATAAATATTAAAAAACCTGAAATAAAAGTATTACATAATTATGACGTTGTCTCACATACTGATGTTAAAGAAATTAAACACACCTTAATCAAACAGTTGTATTGCCCTGTTAAGTGGACTCAAACTATTGAACAAATGGCTAAAGATGGAATAAATACTGTGATTGAATGTGGTGCCAGTAAAGTATTAACTGGCTTAAATAAGCGCATTATTAAAGAGCTTAACTATTATGACACTTCAACAGTTGATACATTTGAAAAACTCATTGAACAAGTAAAAGCATAAAACTAAATACAAGGATAAATTATGGATTTTAAAAACAAAATCGTGTTCGTTACTGGTGCTAGCCGTGGAATTGGCGCTGCGATTGCTAAAAATTTCGCCGAACAAGGTGCTATAGTCATAGGCACTGCCACCTCAGAAACTGGAGCACAACAAATCACTGAAAGCTTGCAACAACATGGTAAATGTTATGGCTTAAAGCTAAATGTTACGAATACCGCTGAAATTGAAGTTGCTTTTAACTGGATGAAAGATAACACAGGTCATCCTGATATTATTATTAATAATGCTGGTATCACAAAGGATAATCTCACGATGCGCTTGTCTGAAGAAGACTGGTTAGATGTCATTCGCACCAACTTGGATTCAGTATTTAATATTTCAAAAGCAGGAATTCGTCATATGATAAAAAAACGCTGGGGTCGTATTATTACGATTGGCTCTGTTGTTGGTACTTCTGGCAATCCAGGACAAGCTAACTATTGTGCAAGTAAAGCTGGCGTTATTGGTTTTTCTAAATCATTAGCTCAAGAAATTGCCTCTCGCAATATTACAGTTAATGTTGTTGCACCTGGTTTTATCCAAACCGATATGACTGATAAGCTTACCAACGAGCAAAAAGCCACCATCATTAAGCAAATCCCTGCCCAAATTTTAGGTCAACCTAAAGATATTTCAGCAACTGTTTTATTCTTGGCATCAGAAGGTGCACGTTATATCACAGGTCAAACTATTCATGTCAATGGTGGCATATACATGGCTTAGTTTATATTGATTAAAAAAACATAGAGTAGAACCTATTATTTAATTTCTATTCTAGTTATATGTAGTTATACTAACCAACAATATAAGTTTTTTTACTCAATATCGTTACAAGTGCATGGTCAAACGGAAATTAAGCAAGCAGCAATTACGAAATATTCAAAACAACAAAGCAAATCAACTTTCTGAAGATTTATCTTCCATTTTGAGCGGACTTGCTATCTCGCACAGAGGTAAGTTTATTGAAGTTGAGGCAGAAAATGGGCAACCTATTTTTTGCCAATATCGCCAGAATTTAGGCACCATTGTCGCAGGTGATAAAGTGCTTTATATGCCACAACTTAATAGTGCGTATGGCATTATTTACCAAGTTTTAGCACGTAAAAATGCGCTTATTCGCCCAAGTAAACTCTCGCATACGCATAAAACCATGGCTGCAAATATTGATCAACTTGTCATTATGATTGCTGTGAACCCCCTTCCTATTGAGCATTATATTGATCGCTATTTAGTTGCAGCTTGGCACATGCAAATCACGCCAATTATTGTGCTTAATAAAATGGATCTGTTTGACAATTCTGATAACAAACTTCAGTTAAAAGAGATCATGACTTTATATCACACACTAGGCTACATTTGCATTAGCTGCTCGGCATTATGCGATAAAAACTTACAAGCATTAAAAGATATGCTCAGTCATAAAACATCTATTATCGTTGGTCAATCTGGTGTAGGTAAATCCGAAACTCTCAACGCCCTTTTTGGTAAGCAAATTGCCCAAACTGGTGAAATATCCGAACAAAATAATCGTGGTAAACATACCACGACCACCGCCAGACTGTTTCACTTAGATCAAAATACCAATATCATTGACTCCCCTGGTATTCGAGAGTTTGGCATTTGGCACCTTACTGAAACGGATATTTTTAATGGATTTAACGAATTTATTGAACTTGATAATAAGTGTCAGTTTAGGAACTGTCAACACCTTGAAAATACCAAGGGTTGCGCACTTGATCAAGCTGTGAAATCTGGAAAAATTTCAAGGCAACGTCTGATTAACTATCATCGCTTAATTCAGGAAGTAAAAGAAAATTACAATCAATGGTAATATTACCCACCATAAAAATACAATTGACCTTATTATTTTTTGTTCTTTGATAAGCTAGATTGCAATACCTAATTTTAAATGTTACAAGCAAAAGTAACAACTTTACTTTACACTCTAAATCCGTTATTTTGCCAGCAATAAATAACCGTTTACCGTACCATCTATGAATTACCATATTTATCAAAACATCCATATTGTTCGCGCTCATGGCGTTGATTGCATTAAATTTTTACAGAGCCAATTGACAAATGATTTGGCACTTTTAAATCACGACAACCTAATGCAGTTAAATGGTCTATGCAATCAAAAGGGTCGCCTTATCGCATTATTTTTCACTTACTTTATAGATGAGCAAACGCTTTTATTAGCACTACCTGATAACCTAACTGATCAGGTGTTAAGTGCATTAAGAAAATATGCTGTATTTTCTAAGATTAGTTTTGATCCCTGTGATAACCACCAGTTAGTATATAGTAACCTTCCCGCACAAGAAGGTTTTTTATTTCAACACAGTATTATTGTCAATACTAAGCTTAAAGAAATAAACTCCAAGCTTGATTATAAAACTGTCTGTAAAGAAAATATTTGCCAACAACTGCCCTATATTGATATCAAAAATAGTGAAGTCTTTTTGCCTGCTGAGCTTAATTTAGATCAATTCAATGCTATATCCTATCAAAAAGGTTGTTTTATGGGACAAGAAATTATTGCGCGTATGAAGTATCGTGGCACATTGAAAAAATCACTTCTTAGCCTTGAAACAGAAACCGCTTTGCCTATCACAGATAAACTGCAAGATTTAGAACTAAAAAACGTTGCCGATGTGGTTAACCAAGTCAATATCGATAACAAAAGTTATATCCTTGCTGTACTTAAGCATGCCGTAAATGAAACACCTATTATCTTAAACGGTGACATAGAAGCCAAGATTATTGCATGATTATGCATAAACTTAATCCTGAGCAGCAACAAGCAGTCAAATATATCAGTGGTCCTCTCTTAGTTTTAGCTGGAGCAGGCAGTGGTAAAACACGTGTCATTACTGAGAAAATTGCGTATTTGATTCAAACCTGTCATTACAGTGCAAGTAGTATTCTTGCTGTTACATTTACCAATAAAACCGCTAAAGAGATGAAAACACGTGTATTATCACGCTTAGAAAATGACAATACACGCGGCTTATGCATTTCGACTTTTCATAACTTAGGACTTAACCTGCTTCGTAAACACCATGCAAAACTTGGCTATAAAGCAAATTTCACATTATTTGACGAACAAGATTCACTTACACTCATCCATGAAATCGCATATAGCGCTTTTCAAGTAACCAAGCAAGTTGCAGCTGAAATTAAACATCAAATTTCTCTGTGGAAAAATGCTCTTTTGACGCCTGATCAAGTCAACCTTTCTACTAAAAATAGTAATATCAAACAAGCACATGAAATCTATATCCAATATCAACGATATCTTAAGGCTTATAATGCTGTTGATTTTGATGATTTAATCTTTATTCCTGTACAACTCTTACAAACTCATTCTGAAGTAGCCGAATATTGGAGTAACAAATTGCATTATGTTTTAATCGATGAATATCAAGACACTAATGAAAGCCAATATCAGCTTATGCAACTTTTGGTTGCCAGGCGCAAACAATTTACCGTCGTTGGTGATGATGATCAATCAATCTATGCTTGGCGTGGCGCACGACCTGAAAATCTATTCGCATTACAACAAGATTACCCTACATTAAAAGTTATTAAACTTGAGCAAAATTATCGTTCCAGCGGTCGCATTTTACATGCTGCTAACACCCTTATTGGCAATAATCCACATCTCTTTAATAAAAAACTGTGGTCAGTGCATAATTATGGCGAACCAATTCGCGTACTAATCACCAAAAATGAAGAGGATGAAGCACAACGCATTGCAAGTGAAATCATGACACATAAAATTAAAAATAATACTTATTTTAAAGATTATGCGGTCCTTATACGTGGTAATCACCAATCTTTTTTGTTAGAACGTTATTTTCAACTGTATAAAATTCCTTATGCGATCAGTGGTGGCAGCTCATTTTTTGCCAAAACAGAAATAAAAGATGTTTTAGCTTATTTTAAACTTTTGATCAATAGTAACGATGATTGTGCTTTTTTACGTATAATTAATACTCCCAGGCGTGAAATTGGTCCTTCTACCTTAGAAAAGCTTGGTCAATATGCCAGTCGCCGTCAGATAGCGCTTTTTGATGCAATCACTGAAATAGGCTTAGAAAATGAGCTTAAACCTATTGCACTTCATAAACTTAAACAATTCCATCAATTTATCTGCCACTATCAACAAAAAATTAAACATCCTGATACGCTTCGCCAAAGCTTAATTTCACTTATGACAGATATTCACTATGAACAATGGCTTACTGATAACGCAAGTAGCCTCCAGCAGGCAGAAAAACGCTTTAAGAATATCCTTGATTTAATTGATTGGATTACTGAAAAACCACAAGACGATGAGAAAGAGCTCCATTTTGCTGAAATTATTAATCGTATGCTTCTACTGGATATTATCGATCGTCAGCAAGAGCAAAAACAAGACGAAAAAGTTCAAATTCTAACCGTCCACGCATCAAAAGGTTTAGAGTATCCTCATGTCTATATTATGGGAGTTGAAGAAGGACTATTACCTCATCAGCAAAGCATTGATGATGACTTTATTGAAGAAGAGCGTCGCTTAGCTTATGTTGCGATTACACGAGCGAAATACACTCTCACCTTAACGTTAACCAAAGCACGCAAAAAGTTTGGTGAATCCATCGTTTCATACCCCAGTCGCTTTCTTGATGAACTGCCACAAGATGATTTAAGCTGGAGTGGGAAATCCGAGTCTAACCACCAAGAACGTAAAGATATTGCTAAAAGTAACCTAGCTACACTTAAAAATCGATTTATTAATAATGCTCAATAACCACTTTTCACAGACATTTCTATAAAAAAAATACATTTTTTCATACAGATTTTTCTTTGGTATAGAGACTTTTTACATAAAATCATCGACTGAGATAGCAATAAATAGATATACTTTGATTTTAGTTGTTTAATCATAGATGACTTACTTAAGTGCACGGATGAAAAGCAAAAAAAGTATAAAGAATAAAAAACAGGCTCACTTTCATGTTGAAGCATCAACATTGATGCTAAATGGTCAGTGGTGTTGGCACTCGATTGACCAAAATATTATCAATAAAATCAAATCCCTTAAAAAAACTATTGAGCAAATAGATATTAAATATATTGAAAGACTTGACACCATGGGAGCTTATTTCATTTACAAAATTCAGCAAATACTTAAAAATGTAAGTCTTGTTGCAACTGAAACACAAATAAGTTTGATTAGCCTTATTGCCAAAAATTATACCGTTTATGATAGTAGCCTCCAGCCTTTAAATACTTACGAAAAAGTGTATCAAATTGGCGAGCAGACAACCAACTACATCAAAGATAGTAAAAATCTGGTTGCCTTTATTGGTGCAACCGTAATGAGTTATTTACAAGTAATACGCACTCCTTTTGCTACACAGTGGCGCTTACTTCTTGATATCATCACCCAAACAGGAGTCAAAGCGATTGCTATTGTATCTTTGCTTTGCTTTTTAATTGGTATCGTACTTTGTTATCAGATTGGTTCACAGCTTAAAATTTATGGTGCTAATATTTTTGTGGTCGATTTGTTAGGCATCTCACTTTTGCGTGAATTTGCACCTTTGATTACCGCTATTATTGTCGCAGGACGCTCCGCTTCGTCTTTTACCGCTGAGCTTGGCACCATGAAAGTTCAGCAAGAAATTGATGCACTTAAAACATTTGGTATTAGTCCTATTAAACGCTTGATTCTGCCTAGAATTATTGGCATGGTTATAGCCTTACCTTTACTGATTGTCATTGCTGACATTATCAGTTGTATTGGCGGAATGGTAATGGCAAAAGCCTCGCTTGGCATTAATTTTTATGACTTTATCCAGCGCTTTTCTACTGCTGTATCGTTTAATAACTACTTGACAGGTTTAATCAAAGCACCCTTTTTTGCGATCATCATTGGAGCCGTTGGCTGTTATCGCGGGACTATTGTTAAAAATGATTCATTAAGTATCGGTCAAGAAACAACTAAAAGCGTCGTTTATTCAACCTTTTTAATCATTGTAACCGATGCGCTATTTTCAATTTTATTTAGCACTATTGGAATATAAATATGCATAAGATTGATAATCAACCGATTATTGAAGTTAAAAACTTAGGGACGTGTTTTGATGGTGTATGGGTACATAAAAATCTTAACTTGTCTATCTATCCTCACCATATTACTGCGATCATTGGTGGTAGCGGTTCAGGCAAAACCACATTAATTCGAGAAATCTTGATGTTACAGCCTGTCACCGAAGGTGAGATTTTTCTACTTGGGCATAAGATATCTGACTTATACGACGATGAAATTAAAAGGCGCGAGTTTGCAAGTCAAATGGGTATGATGTTCCAAGGAGGTGCACTTTTTAGCGCACTAACTTCTCTTGAAAACGTCATGTTTCCGCTACAAGAATATACATCATTTAGTCGAGATATCGTCATCGACCTTGCTAGACTTAAACTTAAAATGGTTGGACTCAAGGAAGATGCTTACAATAAATATCCTTCACAGTTAAGTGGCGGTATGCTAAAGCGCGTTGCACTTGCGCGAACACTTGCACTTGATCCTGCTATTATCTTTCTTGATGAACCTTCAGCTGGATTGGATCCTCATTCAATGTATGAGCTAGATCAGCTCATCTTACAGTTAAAACAAGGTCTTAATCTATCAATTATTATGATTACACACGAACTAAAAAGCATTTGGCGTATCGTTGATGAAGTTGTTTATATCGATGATAAACGCATACTTGTGCACGATACTGTAGAAAATGCTGTAAAAATGACACAGTATGAAAATTTAAATAACTTTTTTAATGGTCCTAAAACCACGGTTAACAACGTAATTTAAGGTATAAAAGTATGAAAAACAATCGTTATTTCATCGCAGGTTTGTTCATTATTATCACAAGTTTGCTCATGATATTTATTGGTTTTTGGCTTACCTTTGGCTTAAAAGATATTAAATATAATACCTATATTGCGCGTTTTAATGAATCAGTGAACGGATTAAATGTTAATGCTGCAATTAACTATAATGGTGTTAATGTCGGGAAAGTCGAAAGTATTAGGATTGATAAAGAGAATCCCAGTATTGTGATTGTCGTCATGCAAATTCAACAAGACATTCCTATCTACACCACAACCTATGCAAATTTGGTACCTCAAGGTATTACAGGACAAGTTTTTATTACGTTATCTATTGACAAAGATACAACCAGAGAGCTTATTGAGCCAAGCTCCAAACCGCCTTACTCAGTTGTTAAAACCAAACCTTCTTTTTTAACCAATATTGTTAATCAAATGAGCGTTGTTGCCGATCAAATAAGCCAAATTTCTACACGTGTTACTAATATTATCAGTGATGAAAATGTTCAAAAGATCAATCATATCATGACAAATATTGAAGATATTTCGAACTCGCTTGCGACAAGTGGTCACAACATTTATCAAAGCCTAGAATCTTTGAATATTATTTTAAACAACACAGCTAAAAGCTCTGCTTATTTTGATCAGATAATAAATAACATAAATGTTGCGTCTAAATCAGTCGCTCAAGCGTCAAATGATGTAAGCTCTATCATAGCAAGTTTTAATAACCAGACTCTACAGGGAATCAATAATGTCTTATTGCCACAATTAGTACAGACATTAGATAATGTTAACCAAACTTCTTTAGAACTTTCAGTACTCATTAAAAAACTCAACCATAACCCTTCAATTTTAGTACGAGGGGAATTATCTCAAAAACCTAACACTGGAGAATAACGATGATCAAGTTTACTTCCCCAAAAGTTATTTTAGCAATCTGTTCAACACTTTTAATAAGTGGCTGTGGCGTTTTAGCGCCAATTTCAACTCCAGAAACCAAACAATATCAAATACTTCCTCCTAATTTACAAACTCAAAAAGATCAAGGTGATCAGAGAGAAGCAATTTCACAGCCTGACAAAAGTTATAACCTGACCTTATTTGTTACACCCTTAACTGCTGCTGAGCCTTATAATTCAACCGTAATGTATTATCGTGAAAACACATCATATCAGTTATTAAGTTATAGTGAGAACAGTTGGGCAGTTCCTCCTCAACAAATGTTAAGCAGAAATACGTTGCAAGCCTTGCTTCAATTTCATAATTTTAAAAATGTTGTTTCAAGTAACTTCATTGGCTACGCCGATTATCGGCTTACTGGAAATTTAAATCAGTTAACACAGCTAATTCAAAATGGTAATAGTAGTGTTATCCTATCTGTGACTTATACACTAACCAATGCTAACTCAGGAAAAGTTGTTGCAATTCAAACGTTCGACTTAACAGAAAAATCAGATGCAAACGCAAAAGGTTTTGCAATCGCCACTAACAAACTCAGTCAAACACTAACAAGAGATATCAACAGCTGGTTGGTAAGTCAAAAATTTAACAGCAATTGAAGAAATATGTTATGTTAGTCTAATTGTAACAACATAAAAATCAATGCGCAAAATAACTGATTTTCTGATAGATTCATGTAAAATACACCCAGATTTATTTATTAAGGTTACAAACTTTAATGAGGTTCTTATTAGATTCCAAAATACATTTGAGATGAGTGTGCTACCTTTTAAAGGTAGTCATCTAGAGTTTATTGTGAGAAATAATTAAGTAATAAAAAACGTTTAAGCTTAAAACAAACACTTAGAGGGTGAATTATTGATTTTACTGCGCTATTTAAACCGTGAATTGGTCAATATGACAATGGCAATTATATTAATTTTGCTACTAATTGTGATCAGCAACATGTTTGTTCGATATTTGTCTATTGTTTCAGGTGGTAATATTGAAGCAGATGCCGTGTTTAAAATGATTTCAGTAATGTTACCTAAATATATTGCATATCTTCTGCCCATTAGTTTTTTCTTTTCTATCCTCATTGTCTATGGTAAATTATTTGCCAACAATGAACTGACAGTTGCGTTTGCTTGTGGAACAAGTTGGTTTCGCCTATTTAAATTTATTCTTATTCCCGCTTTAAGCTTATTTATTATCGAAATTATTTTGACTTTATTCATTCTACCTAAGATGGACCAAAATTATTTCCTTGTTCAAAAAACCACAACAAAAAATTCTTTAATTAGTTTTATTCAACCAGGTCAAATCATTCCTTTTAATGATGGCAAACAAGTTGTCTATACCAAATCAACTGATAGTGATGGCACCATGTACGATATCTTCATCTATCAACAAAAACCCAATAATGCCAGCACCATCATTACTGCGCCAATCGGTTATGCTGAAACGCGTCCAGATGGTAATCAGTATCTAATTCTAAAAGATGGCTATTTTTATGATGCTCAAGCTGGTACAGCCGAGCTTCAAAAAGGTGAATTCAAAGAAGCGACTCAATTTATATCTTCTAAAGTCACTGTGGGTTATAACTCCTCCATCGAATCAGTACCTACATTTGAGTTACTTGGCAGTAACAATCCACTTTATCAAGCAGAGCTGCAATGGCGTTTAAGCTTTCCTTTAGCAATTTTAGTATCCACTTTAATTGCGCTTGCAATGTCTAAAATGCGCCCACGCCAAAACCGTTATAGCAAAATTATTCCTGCTATTTTAGTCTGTATCATGTACTTTAACTTGTTGTCCTTATCTAAATCATGGCTTAACGATGGTACAATTCCCAGCTGGATTGGGCTATGGTGGATTCATATTATCTTTGCAGTGACTATGCTAATAATACTCAAGCGTTATAATGGCAAACTTTTTTATTATCAGACTGCAAAAAGTGAGGTAAAGGTATGAAGCGTCTGACCTTATACGTCGCCTCTACTGTTTTATATACTTCTTTTATTATGATATTGGCACTAACTGCTATTTTCTTATTGTTTACCTATATTGCGCAAGCAGGTGATATTGGTAAAGGTAAGTATACAGCTCTAATAGCTTTTTTATATGTAGTATATCAGGCACCTGCTAATATTTACCTTATCATGCCTGTTTGCGCATTATTAGGGGGGCTTATGGGATTAGGACTTTTAGCTAACAATAGTGAGCTTATTGTTATGCGTGCATCTGGGCAATCAATTAGTCAGATTGCAAAAGGCGTACTGTTAGCCGCATTTTGCTTAGCACTTATTACTTTTTTAACAGGTGCTTATATTGCACCTTATTTCCAAAAACAAGCCACTATTAACAAAACGCTTGCTACAGGTGGTAATGAAGCTTTAGTACTATACGATACGCAAACACTATGGGTACGAGAAGGTAATGCTTTTATTCACGTTGGCAAAAATGATACTGATGGTAAACTTAGCAACGTTACCAAATATACGGTTGATAACAATCAACTGACTGCTATTGATCATGGTGATAGTGCAACCTTTGAAAATAAACAATGGCAAGTCAATAACGTTGTCAGTACCCAAATTGGCAAAGACAATAGTGTTGTTTACAAAGATGCTAAACAATATTGGAATAACTTATTGCCCCCCTCCTTACTTAAAATCATTACTTCTAACACAGATTATTTAAACCTAAGTGAGCTGATTGATTACATCAAAGTTAATAAAGAAGGACAACAAAATGCTAACCGTATCTGGTTAAAATTCTGGCAAACTTTCTTCCAACCCTTATCACTTATCATTCTTATGCTGATTGCAGTACCATTTTCATTAGGTTCAATGCGCTCATCTGCTTTGGGTTATAAATTTATTATTGGTATGCTGTTTGGCTTTAGTTTTTACATTATTAATCAAACGTTTGGTCCATTTAGCCTTGTTTATAACTTACCCGGATTCTTTGGTGCGGCAATTCCAAATGTCATTTTCACCTTTATTCTAGGCTTTTTATTTTGGAAAATGCGTGAGTAATGGTCATGCCAAAGAACGTTCAAAAATCAACACTTATTAAAAATCAGTATAGCCAGCTGCGCATTATTGCTGGTAAATATAAGTCACGCAAAATCTCTTTTCCAACAATAGATCCCAACTTAAGACCTACATCTGATCGCTTACGCGAGACACTTTTTAATTGGTTGATGCCTTATATAGTAAATGCACGCTGTCTTGATGCTTTCGCAGGCAGTGGTGCATTAGGATTTGAAGCACTCTCAAGGTTAGCGCATAGTTGTGATTTATTCGAGTTAGATAAAAACGCACTCGCTTTTTTAAACCAAAATACTCAACGTTTAAATATAGGTAATGCTCATATTCTCCACGCTAATGTGTTATCTCATCTGCAAAACCCAATAAACTATGACATTATTTTTCTTGATCCTCCTTTTAAAAGCGAACTACTTGATCGCGCACTTAACATTATTAATCATAATATTCATATTACTACTAACACAATTATCTATACTGAATTTGCTACCAAATCACCACCTAAAGAACTTGATTTATTTGAGATCATAAAACAGACTCAACAAGGTGACGTATCTGCATATCTACTATATAAAAAGCTTGGTAGTCGCTAAGCTTAGCGTTATGATACCCCTCGCGGTTTTCAGAAGATTAATTATATGGCATTTTTAGTAGATAAAATTATTATTTTTCAAATCTTATTTGTGATTGGAATTACGGCTGAGAGCATGTCTGGGACCATTTCTGCAGGTAGAAAAAATATGGATTTATTTGGGATTATTACAATTGCTACCATTACTGCACTCGGTGGTGGAACCGTACGTGATATCTTACTGGGTTATTACCCTTTAACTTGGATACTTTATCCTGAGTATATTGTTGTTACCTTCTTTGCATCAGTTGTTGCTATTTTTGTTGCTAAACATATCATAAGACTACATAAATTTTTCCTTATTGCTGATGCGCTTGGTCTTGTGACCTTTGCCTACCTTGGAAGCGATATTGGCTATAAAATTGCCTTGCATGCTGTTAACAATGATGGATTCACTGTAATCGGTAGTTTTATTATTGCCATTATCATGGCCATTATCACTGGAATTTCTGGAGGAGTGTTAAGAGATATCCTATGTAACGACGTACCTTTGGTTTTCCAGGCAGAACTTTATGCGATTGTCGCTGCTGTAGTTGGATTTCTACATACTATTACGCTTTATTTTCAAATTGATAATCTTATTAGTGCGCTTACCATTATTGGCATTGGCTTTTGTTTAAGGTTATGCGCGATTTATAAAAATTGGCATCTACCACGTATTAAGTATTTTTCCTAGCAAGAAGCATTATTCAAAATTCCTGCTTAAATAAAAGCTATGAAGATACTTCAATTAAAAACAAAAAATGTTTATTTTAAAAGTCCTAACCATCCTAAAAACAATTTTCATTCATTACCAATGTATTTTATGTTTACAAAAGACCAAACAAGGGTTATGTCAACATTGCCAAAACGCTTTAGCAAAAGAATCCTTGCTTCATAAAAGACGTAAACTTACAATTAATGGTCAACCTATTACATTATATGCTTTTAATCATTTTGAGGGTTTAACACGTAAGCTTTTATTTCTATTCAAATATCAAAAAAATCATATTGCAGGAGTTTTTCTTGGTCAGTACATGAAAAAAGCATTTCAGCGTCAGCCTTTCTTAAATGACGTTGATTATATTTTACCAGTTCCCAGTCATCGTTTGCGCTTTTTAGTGCGTGGATTTAATCAAGCAGAAATTTTGGCTAAACATATTATAAAACAAAACCAAATATTGGATATACGTTCAATCAAACGCATGAAATACACCAAACCTCAAGCAAAATCAAACTATCAACAAAGGCAAATACAAATGCATAATGTATTTATACAAACTAAATCTATATCAGCACAACACCTATTAATTGTGGATGATGTTTATACAACTGGGGCAACGATTACATCACTAGTCAACACATTACAAAATGAACCTACCAATCAAATCACAAAAATAAGTATACTCACTCTTTGTTTAGCTTAGAGTCTTCATTTTTCAAACTCTAAGGGCATGCCTCAAATTGTTCTGCTGAAACGTAATAACTCACGTACTTTTGAGCGAATGAGATCAATCGCAATCTTATTCTTACCTCCATGTGGAACAATAATGTCAGCATATCGCTTTGCAGGTTCAATAAATTGTAAAAACATCGGACGCACAGTTTCTAAATATTGCGTTACTACACTATCTACACTACGTCCACGTTCTTTTTGATCTCGAACCAAACGACGAATGAAAGAGACATCCATTGGAGTATCCATAAAAATCTTAATGTCCATTAAATTACGAAGCCCTGCATCAGTAAAAAGCATAATTCCTTCTAAAATTAAAATACTGGTTTGTCCACTAATTGGTAGCGTTTTGTTTTTAACACGACTATGGGTTGCATAATCATATATTGGTACATCAATATTTTGTCCTGCAATCAAGGTTTCTAGATGCGTTTTTAACAAAGTATGCTCAAACGCATCTGGGTGATCATAATTCAATTTGTCAAGTTGTTCTCTTAATAAATGACTATTGTCACGATAATAATGATCTTCTGATAACACAGTAACTCGCGCAGATTCAAGGTCTTCTAACTCTTCAACTATCGTATTAGATAACAGGCTTTTTCCCGAGCCTGATCCACCTACTACGCCAATGATTACAATATTTTTATCCAGCATCTGCACAAAGGTCGAATAAATGATTTTGAGACATTCTAGCGATTTTTTTTAAAAAAGCAGTATAATTTTCTCTTGGTTTCTAGTTTTCTCATAATTTTAAGAAACCATTCTATTTATGACTCCATAATACTTAAAGCTTTTAAAATACTGATTGCTTCAGCTAATTGATTATCCTTAGTTTCTAAGGTTTGCGTTATCTTATAATCTTTTTTATAATCCTCTAATGCCTGCTTGGTTTGTTTATCTTTTATTTTATCATTATTCGATAAGATAGCATGATGAAAACTACTTTCATCAAATGTCAATGATTCAGTTTGATTATCCTTATTTTTACCATCACCCATAGTGGTAACCAACAAAGTTCCCTCGCCTTCAACGATCACATCAGGAATCACACCTTGTGATTGAATCGCTATACCATTTGGTGTGTAATAGCGAGCAGTTGTAAGTTTAACCGCATTGGTTTCAGAAATTGGAATAACAGTTTGTACAGAACCTTTACCAAAGGTTTTCACTCCAACAATAATTGCACGCTTATTATCTTGTAATGCCCCAGCAACAATCTCAGAAGCTGAAGCAGATCCCATATTTACTAATACCACCATCGGTAAACCATTAATATAATCATTGCTTACGGCATAGCTAGTACTTGACTCTAAGGGGTTACGTGATTTGATATAAACAATTTTTTTAGGATTAGCTGGATTAGCCTGTAAAAAAGTATCACTAATGGCAACGGCAGAATCCAATAAACCACCAGGATTATTGCGTAAATCCAAAACATAGCCTTTTATCTTTGGATTATCCTTTATAAGTTTATCAATATTTGATTTAAGCTCTTCTGCGGTACCACCTTGAAATTGGCTAATCCGAATATAGCCATAATCATCTGCAATTATTTCTGACTTCACGGATTGAAGTTTAATATTTTCACGTATCAACGATAATATAATTGGTTTGGGTGTTTTATCTCTTACTAACGTGATATTGACTTGTGTACCAGGCTCTCCTCGCATTTTTTTAACTGCCTCATCAAGTGCCATACCAGTAACATTTATATCATCAATTTTAATGATATAATCACCAGCTTTCACACCCGCACGATGCGCTGGAGTATCATCTATAGGAGAAATCACTTTAATCTGCTCATCAACCGAAGTAACATGCATGCCAAGACCTGCAAACTCTCCATGAATCGATAGTTGTAAATCAGCAAAATCGTCATCGTCTAAAAAACGAGAATGTGGATCAAGAGATTTCAACATGCCATCAATCGCACTTTCTAAAATCTCTTCATCACTTAACTCATCTACATATGCTTGTTTAACAAGCTCTATACTGCGTGACAATTTATCTATATGCTCCTGTGTATTATTTTGACTTGGTTCTGCTGAAGCTGCAATTAAACTTACAGTAAGAATGTTTAACGCTATTGTTGTTAGGGTAAATACTTTTGGCTTCATGATGGTCTATACTCCACACTCATTTTTTGCACTACTTTAGCCATTTCCTCAGCTATCTCTGATGTAGCAGTTATATTCATCCAATCTGTAATTTAAGTGTAGGAAGGATTTAATGAATTTCAAACCTACTTTGATTTTAAGTAAGATAGTTTTTGGCTAATTTTCTGCTCAAGTCCTCTATCTGTTGGGTAATAATATTGACGATTCACATTATCTGGCAAATAACGCTGTTTAACATAACCTTCAGGAAAATTATGTGGATATTGATATTCTGCACTTATCTTTTCACCTATTGGTTTAATGTTTCTCAAGTGGATTGGAACACTAACCTCTGAATAATTTTTTAGATCATCAAATACACTTTTATATGCCATATAAGCAGCGTTACTCTTAGGTGCACATGCCAAATATACTGCTGCTTGAATAAGTGGTAAACGCCCTTCTGGTAAACCAAGCCTTTCATAAGCTTGCCAAGCATCTAAAGCTAAGCCAAGAGCTTTTGGATCAGCATTACCAATGTCTTCTGAAGCAATACATAACATTCGCCTCGCAATGACCAATGGATCTGCACCACTTTCAATCATATTAGCAAGCCAAAAAACAGCTGCATCAGGATCGGAGCCTCGAACCGATTTATGAAAAGCAGATAACTGATCATAAAAATAATCACCACCTTTATCCATCTTATGCGCATGCTCAGATAATGTAATTGCCAGTAACTCATCTCCTAGTTCAATCTCTTTTTTTATATTGATATCTGCTGTATTTGCCACTAAAAACATAGCTTCCAGAAGGTTCAAGGCGCACCGACAATCACCAGTTGAAGCATAAAAAATCTTCTCTATTGTACTGTCTTTTAAGGTCAATGGATAACTGGATAATATTTTATCACAACTCAAGGCATGCCTTAATAATGCATTCATATCTTGCAAAGTTAATGGCTTGAGTTTCAATACAGTCAAACGAGACAGCAAGGCATTGTTTATTGAGAAAAACGGATTTTCCGTTGTTGCTCCAATTAAAATCAAATCCCCATTTTCAACATGCGGTAGCAGTGTATCTTGTTGCGCCTTATTAAAGCGATGAATTTCATCCAAAAACAAAATGGTCTGTTGATGACTCTCTTCATAACGTGTTTGTGCACTTAATACAGCTGATTTAATGTCTTTTATACCAGCACTTACAGCAGAAAGTTCAATAAAGTAGTCGTTAAGTTCATTTGCTAACACCTTGGCTAAGGTGGTTTTACCAACACCTGGTTTACCGTATAAAATCATTGATACGATCTGCTTTTTAACCAACATTCGTGCCAAAATCTTTTCTTTTGCTAGTAAGTGCTGTTGACCAAAATAGTCTTGCAACGACTGTGGACGCATTCTAAAAGCTAACGGTATTTGTTTCATCTATTCCTTCTGCTTATAACTATTAACGATTTCATACAGCATCCCCTCGCGCAAGGCCCCCTCGGATTTCAGCATTTTTTTAATGCCTAGGCGATTAAACAAAGCATAAAGCACACAAAACCCACCTGCTAGTATATTCTCACGATCAGAACGTAAACCATTAAAATGAACATTTGCTACCACTCTTTTTTGTAAAAGCTCTGCTGCCAATATCTCCATAACATCCCATGTAATACTGCCATCTGACCAATTATGGGCAAGTGCTAAATCAGAAATGGAACGAATTGTGCCAGAAGAGCCTAAAGCAACATCCCAACCTTGTTGAATATATTCAGCTACAATAGGATCAAGCAAATTATAAGCATAATTAATTGCTTGTGAAAAATTAGCTAGCGTTAATAATCCATCGTTAAAAAACTGATTTTGGACACTCACACACCCCATTTCCAAACTCACTAATGATTTTAGATTTTGCCCTTTTCCGATTACAAGTTCAGTTGACCCACCTCCAATGTCAACGATAAGCGCCTTTTTCTTTTGTGCTTCGACCACAGCAGAGGCGCCAACATAAACAAGGCGAGCCTCTTCTTCTCCTGAAATTACTTCAACCTTAGCTTTTAAAATACGTTGTGCCTCATCTAAAAAGTCGTAGATATTTTCTTTTGCTTTACGCAAAGTATAGGTCCCAACAACCTTCACTTCATCAACTTGGTAATGCTGAATTGATAATGCAAAATTTTGTAAACACTCTAAGGCACGTGCTTTTACTTCGTCTGTTAATCGCATATCTTCAGTTAAACCAGCTCGTAATTGCACCTTGCTTTTTCCACGATACAGCTCTTGAATCTGCCCTTCTATTGTGACCTCTGAAATCAACATGTGGAAACTATTTGAGCCTAAATCAATCGTAGCAACTTTTTTACTCGACATATATTCCTTATTTTCCTAATTATCAAATCTACGGCATCATATCACATGTCACTACAATGCCAAAGTCATTCATTTTAAGCTTTATTAAAGATAAAACATAAAAAATATTTTTACTTGAATTTGATTTGAACATCCTTATTTATTGCATCGGATATGCCATATGGGTATCTAAAAATCAGCTGGCTTGATGATAGTCAACTTGCTGCTTTTTTATGAATTACACTTGCTAAATATTAGGAGTAAAAATATGAATACATTAGACTCACTTGTTAGAAATGCTATCGGCTTTGATCGTTTATTTGCTTTAGCTGAAGCAGGTAAACCGATAAGCTATCCACCATACAATATTGAAGTACTTGGAAAACAAGATTATTTAATCAGCATGGCAATTGCTGGATTTAATGAATCTGAAATCGACATTACTGTTCACCAAGGGAAGCTTACGGTAACTGGCAGTAAAATAGATGATAATAAAGAGCGTAAATTTATCCATCGTGGAATTGCTGAGCGTTCATTTACTCACACTTTTGAGCTTGCTGATCATATTGAAGTTAAAGGAGCACAATTTGAAAATGGGATTTTAAATATCTCACTGATTAAAGAAGTTCCTGAAGCAATGCAACCTAAAAAAATAAAAATTAATAATCAACCCCACGCACAAACTATTGAACAAGTAAAATAATATTTATATATACTGTAACTACTCTCTAAGAGTCATTGCGAAGCATTTTGCAATATCTATAGACATTCTTAAGCGTTATGATTGACTTTGCATTTAGAGGCAGGGAATCCGGAATATAGATTATTTTAAATTTTTACTACTTTTCACTAGTCATATGCTTAGCTTTGCGATAAAGTATTATCTCCAGATAAGAAGCTTAGAATAATAACCTTTGGTACTAGTTTAAAAGCATTTCATTGGCTTGCAAACTAACTTAAGCAAAAGGCTACCAAACGCTTAAACCATGTGTTCAAAGGAAAAATAAGCTGTCTACTGAATACGGACTTATATGATAACGAGTTATAAGGAAAAGCTATTTCGCCAAGCTGGCTTTTAAATCAAATCAAGCCAAAAAAATATAAAGTAAGGATTTAAGAATAGGGAGTAAATTAATGAAAAAAATTACGGTTGAGACAAAAATCGCACTACATTACAATTGCTCAATTTTGGAATTTTTTCAACGCTGTATTGAGCAAAAGATGCAACCTCATCAAATTGCTAAAGTATTAGATTGCAGCGTTAGTAATTTAAGACGTATTGCTCGTAAATATAACTTTAACTTTTACCATACAGACCCCACACCTATGCTTGCACAAAGCAAAAGCTTTTTAAAGAAAAGCCTTACAATAGATAATTTTTTATCGCGCAGCTGGCAGGTGAGTCGTTTTGCATCCTATAGCTAGTAACGATATCAAAATTAGGTTGGATTACGCCTTATCCTACCTCTTGCAGAGGTCGAAGGAAAATAAGTTTTGTATTCATTACTAACAAGCTTTATGGTTTGCAATAAATGAATTAAAAAACAAATTGTATAAGATCGCTTGGCGCATATATACACCATTTTTGGCCTGCTGAAAATACCAGGCATATTTGGTTGCATCAACAGAAGTACAAACCTCGTGAATGCGTGGTAAAGGGTGCATGACGATCATCTTATTGCGTGCTTGTTTTTTTAGCATTTGAGCTGTTATCACGTACTCCAGCTTATGCTGTTCGTTTCCAGTAAAACGCTCTTTTTGTAGTCGAGTCATATATAATACATCTATCAAACCCAATACTTGTTCCAACTTCTCTATACAAGTAACAGTAACATTCTTTTGTTTAAGTTTTATCAAAATTTCATCTGGAATCTGTAAAGCCTTTGGCGCAACGTAGTAAATTGTAACATCTAGGTAATTCATTAACGCATAACTTAGTGAGTGTACAGTTCGACCATAGCGTAAATCC
The DNA here is from genome assembly GCF_003428155.1 of Fastidiosibacter lacustris. Classification (GTDB taxonomy): domain Bacteria; phylum Pseudomonadota; class Gammaproteobacteria; order Francisellales; family Francisellaceae; genus Caedibacter; species Caedibacter lacustris. The sequence goes on along the minus strand of NZ_QLIR01000003.1, from coordinate 60,969 downwards.
CCTACCATTGCTATTTTAATACCATCTATCTTGTTGAACTTCTGTTCAATTGTAAATAAATCGAGTAACGTTTGAGAAGGATGCTCATTTGCTCCATCTCCCGCATTAACAATAGGAATGGCAGAAACAGCTGCTGCACGTTCAGCACTTCCTACTTCAAAATGGCGCATGATAATTGCATCAGCATAACCATTTAACATATGAATCGTATCAGTTAATGACTCTCCTTTTTGTGCAAATGATGTGCTCTGCGCGTCAGAAAAACCTATGACACTTGCGCCTAAACGGTGAATTGCTGCTTCAAATGATAAGCGCGTGCGAGTCGAGGCTTCAAAAAAACAACTGGCAATAATCTTATCCTTTAAACTCCCTTGAAGCTTTCCATGATAGGCTTCTTTGGCTAAACACATTAAATGATCAAGTGCCTGTCGATCTAAATTTTTAATACTGATTAAATGCTTAGCTGAAGCGAGATTAGAACAAGGTAACATGTTTTGCATAGCAACTCCATTAACTGTTTAGCTACAAATATTTGGCAAACGTCGTTATCCTATCAAGAAACAAACCCAAGGTACACCAAAAAAACATGTATCCTGTCGCACTTACCGGTGGAATTGGTAGTGGAAAAACTACTGTCGCTTCACTTTTTGCTCAACGTTACCATATTGAGGTAATTTGTGCTGACCAATATGCCAAGAAAACAATTGAACTACCTCATGTTATCGAAGCAATTTATCAGCATTTTGGCAAAAACGTCGTCCAAAATAACATGAAGGTAAATCGTTTAGCGTTAAGAAAAATCATAAGTCTTAATGCTAAAGATCGTTTATGGCTAAACAACCTCATGCACCCAATTATTCGAAAGCAAATTGAAGATGCGCTTAAACTAAGTCAATCAGCTTATACAATTGTTGACATCCCTTTATTAACTCAATCGACTTTAAGCAATTATTCTTACCTTAAAAAGGTCATTTGTGTTTGTGCTCCCTTTGAAATAAAGGTTCAAAGGATAATGGCAAGAGACAAGCAAACAAAGAAAAATACAATTTTAATGATTAATAGTCAAATAAGCGATGATGAACGGCGTAAGTTTAGTGATTTTATCATCGAAAACGATCATGAGATTAGCTTGCTTCTTCCTCAAATTGATAAAATCCATAACAGTATTATGGTAAATTTAAACTAAATGGACTCCACTAAAGACAAGATTAACTTCGCTGAACGCTCCGCAGCCATTGCAACGAATTTAGGAAAATCATCAACTGCCTGCCCATCTGCTGTATCCGAAATAGCACGCAAAATTAAACATGGTGTGCTAAGCTCACGACACACTAAATTTACACTCGCCCCCTCCATTTCAATCGCATGCGCACCAAAGTGCTTGGCGATATCGATCTTGTGCTGAGCATTATGGATAAATTGATCTCCTGTTACAATAATGCCTTGTTTTAGTTCAATACTTAGCATTTGCGCGACTTGTTCTAGCTTTGTTTTTAAATTATCACAAGTGGAAATAAAAACCTCATTTCCAGGAATCTCGCCTCTTTTTCTCCCAAAGGCAGAAATATCAATATCATGCTGTGCAGTTTGAGTGGCAACGACTAAATCTCCAACTTGAATATCTGTTGCAGCTCCACCTGCTACACCTGAAAACAATAGCATCTGAGCACCAAAGCGCTCAATCATAATAGTTGCACTTAATGCTGAAAACACTTTACCAATCTTACTATAAGCTAGAATAAGCTCATGTCCGGCATATTGACTAAAGTAATATTTATTATTGGCATATTCTGTTACTTCATACTTATCTACCGCTGTTAAAATAGGTGTGATTTCGGCTTCCATTGCACCTAAAATGGCTATTTTCATCGTTTAAAACTTATTGATTAAAGCTCATAATGACGCTCACTATACTGAAGGTTATTAACTTTGCAAACACTTTAAAACTTTGCATTACTGTGATGCAAAGTTTTAATATCTTTATATATTTCTAATGAAATAAGCTTTGTTCTCCTTATGGAGTCCACTTAACCTCTTTTAGAGAGATTATTATAATCCATCCAAAATACACAAAAGGATACAATTTATTAATATCTAAATAAAATTGGTTGCAATAATCATCAAGCATATGTATGCTCCTGCTCCTGCTCCTGCTCCTGCTCCTGCTCCTGCTCCTGCTCCTGCTCCTGCTCCTGCTCCTGCTCCTGCTCCTGCTCCTATGGTCAGTATGCAGAATATAATGAATAAAAAAAACAAAAAGGAGTTATCATTTTATGCAGCAAACAATACCTGCACAAACGGATCAACGATTTAATCTAGACAAACACCGTAGTGAGTTTTTCTATGATTACTCGCCATTTATTACGGCGTAGCACCCAAGAGTTCTCATGTAACACTTGAAACAAAATTGTGATCGACTGAAATTTGACTTTTTGCTGTATCAAGAAATATCGGCACAAGGTGCACAAAAAGTTATCATAATTAAATGGATATATAGGATATAAAAATATGAAAACATTACTGATCATCGACCCTATTCATTCCGCAGGTTATTTATCCACAGCTTTAAAGGAACAAGGGATTTACTCCATCGCTTTATTTTCGGACATGAGTAATATAGCTGCATTCAATCAACCTGCTGCACATTTATTCGACCGTCAGATTCATTTGCATGGGGAACAGAATGTGGATACTGCAATAGAGGCACTTCAGAACTTTCGCATTGATTTCGTACTAAATGGATGTGACCAGCATTTACCTTTTGCCGAGGAATTAGCACGAAGGCTAACACCGAACACAGCCAATAAACTGGAATCTTTGCATTTACGGGAAAGCAAATTTTTACAGCAACAAGCAATGGCAGCATCAGGCATGCCAGCCATTCAACAAATGTTATTTGATTGCACCATACCCGAATATGAAGCGGTTATACCCTTTAATTATCCTGTATTTGCCAAACCTGCTAACGGTGGAGGATCTATTGGTATATTCATGGCAAAGACTTATGAAGAATTGATAGAAAAACTAAAATCAAGTCCTAAAATGGTCAACTTTGACCCTATCCACCATTATCTGATTCAAGAATATATAGAAGGAAAGGAGGTGGTTATAGACTCTTTCTCAGTGAAAGGAAGACACTACATCAGTAATATATTCACCTACCGCAAGAACTACTATCTAGGCAGCCCTGTATATCGAACCATAGAGCCAATATATGATCATGGGCTTAGAAATCAAGTGATAAGTTTTGTGGAAAATGTCCTAAATGCTTGTGATTATCAAAATGGCTTTGCTCATACCGAACTATTTCATCTTGAAAACGGTGAGTTCAGATTAATTGAATTAAATCCAAGAATCAGTGGTGCTTCTGGCTTCTTAAATAAGATGACAAAAGCCCAGGGACTAAATACACAAGATATGATGCTTGTGCATTACTTAAGAGGAGATGAACCCAAGACCAGTGACTTGAATCTGTCTTGTCATTATGTACGCACGCTATGCTTATATACTCACAAAACAATAGATTTTTCACAGTTTGCGAGTTACCACAGTCATGTAACGTTCACGCAAGAGCCTCTCGATCTCTCCAGGACCCCTGATTTAACCGACATTCGTTCACTGGTACTTCTGGCACATTCTTCTTTTGATGTGCTAGAACATGAAACTTCAATCTTACTGGATATGGATATCTTATAAAATGAAATATTTTTTTACCATCGCCTTTATTATCATAAACGGCGCCTCAGTAAGCCTGATACACAACGTAGGAAACGAAATTCCAGTGGGCTTAATGATCACTCTAAGCAGTCTATATGCACTTGTCTTTTTTCATTTAGTATCTTATAAAACGCTTGTTTCACTTTACAAAAAACTATGGCAACATAAAAATCTCTACCTGCAAGTAATCTTTATTTTTCTACTCATGTGGTTAATGAGCTTTATAATTCCCGTATATTACAGCCCTGCATTACTTATGTTTTTTGCCACGGCTTTCCCCTCTGTTATCGGTTCTTACATGCTTTGGCGGAAAAAGAAAGACAAAAGCGATTTACTCTTTACACTATTGCTATTTCTGATTATCACCGCGTTTTATGTGACGCTCACCAATGTTTATTCATGGAATGAATTTGCATTTCTTCTGATCGGTACACTTATTGTTGGTGTTACTATGTATCTATATTCACACCTATCTTACCAGATGAATTTATTGTCTTTTTCTGCCAGCGAAATTCTAGCTTCACGCTACATCTTACTGTTTTTAATCCCATTTATTTGGAGTGCAACCCATGGTGAACTGACATTGATTGATGACAAAGTTTTATGGTTAACATTAGCGCTTAGCTTAATTAGTTTAATTATTCCTATTTACTGTTCACAAATATCCATCGCCAAAGTTGGACCAAATATTCATTCTATTGCTATGGGCTTTACACCACTTATGGCATTTATTTTTGAGCTTGTTTTCGCTGGTGATATTAGGGCAATCATGGTCGATGGTATCTTTGCAACTCTATTTGCTCTCATTTTGACACTTTCGATTATCTTTAAGCTTTACCGAAAAAGCATAAATGTATAATCCACAGGGTAACATTCTCTTTCAGCATTTATAACTGTAGATTATAGTATTCTAAAAAATGGACTAGAGGGAGCATTTGAACAAAATGGCTAAAATTGATGTTTGTTGCAAGGGATATCATTCGACTGTAAATGATTTGCAATGGCTCTCTGGATTCTCGCAAACTTTACGTTTACTATGTAACGCGTTTTAGGTATAAAAAAGAACACTGTTTCAATGCCTCATTATTAGGTTAATTTAGGAGTATGTAATACATGTCGAAAAATCATCATAAGCTTATTATTTTAGGTTCAGGTCCCGCAGGTTATACGGCTGCTATTTATGCAGCACGCGCTAATCTTAATCCTGTTATTATTACTGGCATGCAATTAGGTGGACAACTTACAACCACAACAGATGTCGATAACTGGCCAGGTGAAGAACATGGTATCCAAGGACCAGAACTTATGCAGAAATTGCAAACACAAGCAGAACGCTTTAATACACAAATAATTTATGACCACATTAAAGAAGTTGATTTACAAAGACGTCCGTTTACTTTGATCGGAGATAATGATCAATATCAATGTGACGCACTTATTATTGCAACAGGCGCCACTGCTAAATACCTCGGTTTACCCTCTGAGGAAAAATTTATGGGCAAGGGTGTTTCAGCTTGCGCTACCTGTGATGGTTTTTTCTATCGTGGTAAAGATGTCGCTGTAGTTGGTGGTGGAAATACGGCTGTTGAAGAAGCGCTTTACTTATCTAACATTGCTAAAAGTGTTACTTTGATTCATCGACGTGATGAGCTAAAAGCTGAAAAAATCCTAATCAATCAATTAATGAAAAAATCTCAAGACGGTAATATTTCTTTTGAATGGTTCCACACTCTTGAAGAAGTCCTGGGTGACGATATGGGTGTTACGGGCGTTAAGATTAAAGACGTTAAAGCAAATAACACAAAGACACTTAAACTTGATGGTGTATTTATCGCGATTGGGCATACACCCAACACTAGCATCTTCAATGGTCAGCTACAGATGCACAATGGTTATATAAAAGTCAAATCTGGTTTAGATGGTAACGCTACAGAGACTTCTATCGAGGGGGTTTATGCGGCAGGAGATGTGATGGATCATGTTTATAAACAAGCTGTCACTTCTGCTGGCACAGGATGTATGGCTGCATTAGATGCAGAAAAATATCTAGATCAGCTGAAAAAATAAGATCAGACAACTTTATGTCCTAATCTATTGATAAATTGTGGGCTGGTAATAATAACAAAAAATATGATCGCCAAAATAATCGTTAATATTACAGAACTTGCTACTAGCATCAGTAACCATAAAAAGATCACAAATGTTAATCCATACCAGTTAAATCCACCTTGCTTAAATTGCAATATTGCGTAAATCACCATCATCACGGTAATGGCTAGATTACTTAACCAAAAATCTTTTATCGACAAGGTTGTCAACAGTAAAGACAAAACAATAAATACAAATAAAGTCATCAGCCTAGTTGACGTTTTTTTACTTCCCAGTACCGCCAAGGAAATAGGTGCACCCATATAACCTAAGACATTAAAGGCAGTTGTAATCACCATCAGCGATGCCCAACTTGCTGAATTTAATAAAATGATAATCCCAATTATAAAATTGAGTAATAGCGAACGCTTTGATAAATGGTGAACGGGACATAATTTTGCGATCCAGTGTGGCATTTGTCCTTTTTCTGCCATAGCATAAAGCATTCTTGAACAAGAACCTAAGTAAGTTAAACCTGTTATCGATGGACTTACGATTGAATCAGCGATTAACAATACCGTTAAAAAATTTAGCCCTAGCAAAATGGTTAAATTGACAAGAGGGCTTGAGAAATTCAGTGACGTCCAGCCCTTTGCTGCCACATCATGTGGTAACGCTGTCATAAATGTAAATTGTAATAATATATACAACACTAAAGTTGCAGCAACAGAAATAATAATTGCCAATGGAATGTTACGCGTTGGGTTTTTAATTTCACTGGCAAACGATGCTACTACCTGAAAACCGTTAAAAGCATAAACAAGACCAGCTCCGATCAAAGCTGTTTTAATCGAGCTTGCAGCATAATCATTTACTGCTAAGGTTAAATTAGTGCTATCAAAATGAGCAACAAGCAATACAATAATCGTCAACGTCGGAATGCTAATTTTAAAAATAGTTGATACGTTATTTACATATGCTAATAACTTAATCCCAAAATAATTAACAATGAAATATATCCCTAAAATGATTACGGCAAAAATCTTACCTGACCAGGTCAGACTCTCACCTTGATATAAAGTAGTAAACTCAACAAATGGACTTAAATATTGTACAGTGGCTTGTGCTTCGGTTGGAATCATCGCTAACAAACCAAACCAAATTGCAAATGCAAACACCATACCAAAGTCTTTACCATGACTCAATGAAACACACTTAGCATTTAGTCCTCTCTCTGGATAAAGTGCGCATAACTTAGCAAAGCAAAGTCCAACGATAATTGCAATAAAAGCTGCAATTACCCATGCAATAAAAGCATAATTCCCAGCAAGCTGGGCGTTTAATTGTGCGCTAAAGAGCCAACCTGAACCAACCATTGATGTAACAGGAATTGCAATAGCTGAAAATAACCCCACCTTGTGAACTTTCATACATCATCTCCCATTTATTTTATTACTTAACCAAGTAATACTATTACAACTCACTAGCAGATTTCACTAAAAAATTATATTTTCTACAAAAATACCTTATAATTTTAATTTTTCTCCTTCATGCTAAACAGTATTTATATATCCATTACGAACCACTTTATTGTTTTCATTCACTTTCATTTTTTAATAACGTTTCCAGTGCGATAAGCTATTATAATTTGTCTATTGCAGTTGAAAGGATTACAATGGCGTTCATTAATTTACTGTATAGCTAAGGACATAAAATGATTCCAACGCCCCATATTGAAGTCACCGACAAAAACTTATTTGCTAAAACCGTTATCATGCCAGGTGATCCACTTCGAGCAAAACTTATTGCCGAAAACTATTTAGAAGATGCTAAGCTCATTAACACTGTACGCAATATGTTTGCCTATACAGGGACATACAAAGGCAAGAAAGTAAGTGTGATGGCACATGGCATGGGTATCCCTAGTGCCGGCATTTACACTGCTGAGCTGTTCAATCACTATGATGTTGATAATATTATTCGCATTGGTTCTTGCGGCTCATACGTTCCTGAAATTAATGTATATGATGTGGTTTTAGTAACAGAAGCTTATTGCGAATCTGATTATATTGAAATCGTGACAGGTCAAAAAACACGTAATATCAAACCTAATGAAATATTAACCAAACATATTTCAGAAACGGCTAAACAATTACAAATCCCTATCATCTCTGCTAAAGTACACTGTACTGATGTGTTTTATCGAAAAGAATTTAATGAGTATATAAAAATACACGCCGAACAAGGTTGTAAAGCAGTTGAAATGGAATCAGTCGCATTATTTGCTAATGCACAAGCTTATGGTAAAAAGGCTGCATGCTTACTCACGGTTTCAGATTCTTTTATTACAAAAGAAGTAACCACGAGCCAAGAACGTCAAATGGCATTAACCAAAATGATCGAAATTGCACTTGAAAGTAATACATCATTTGAGACTAATAAGTCCTTTGAGTTAATTTAATTTGCATTTTAGTACCATTTATCTTGCTGCACTATCAACAATTTTTTCAACCTTCTTAGAAAATACAAAACCATCGTTTTCGATATTGACCTGAATCGTATCACCTGTAACATATCTTCCTTCTAATAGATAAGTAGCAAGCGGATTCTCAATATAATGTTGAATTGCTCGCTTCAAAGGTCTTGCACCAAATACTGGATCAAAACCATGATCAGCCAACTCATCCATTGCATAAGGTGAAATATCAAGTTTAAGCTCGCGATCTTGCAAACGTTTACGCACACGGTTGATTTGAATTTCAGCAATTTCTTTAATCATTTCTTTATTCAATGGTTCAAACACAACTGTTTCATCAATACGATTGATAAATTCAGGTCTAAAGTGCTGTAAAACAATCTGTATGACTTGCTCTTTGACCTTATCATAACCTTCGATTTGTAGTTTTTCCTGAATCAAATGTGAACCTAAATTAGACGTCATAATAAGTACGGTATTTTTAAAATCAACTGTGCGCCCATGACTATCGGTTAAGCGTCCATCATCTAAAATTTGCAACAAAATATTAAATACATCTGGATGCGCTTTTTCAACCTCATCAAGTAAAATTACCGAATAAGGTTTACGACGAATATGCTCAGTTAAATAACCACCTTGCTCGTAACCCACATATCCTGGGGGTGCTCCAATTAGACGTGCAACCGAATGTTTCTCCATAAACTCTGACATATCGATTCGAAGCATAACATCTTCGCTGTCAAACATAAACTCAGAAAGCGCCTTAGTTAGCTCTGTTTTACCCACACCTGTTGGTCCTAAAAATAAAAATGATCCAGTTGGGCGATTAGGATCAGATAAACCAGAACGTGCACGTCTAATAGCATTAGACACTGCAACAATCGCTTCTTTTTGACCAATCACGCGTTTAGCTAAAAACTCCTCCATATGCAATAACTTTTCGCGCTCCCCTTCCATCATCTTACTCACAGGAATACCTGTTGATTTTGAAACCACTTCTGCAATTTCATTTTCAGTTACTTGAGTACGCACTAACTTCGTTTTAATTGGATCAGAACTGGCAAGGGACTTAATTTGTTCTTCTAACTGTGGAATAAGTCCATATTGCAACTCAGCCATTTTAGACAAATCACCAACACGTTTAGCTGCTTCCAATTCAATTTTAGACTGATCAAGCTGCTCTTTTAATTTTTGTGACCCTTGCATTTGTGCCTTTTCGGATTTCCAAATTTCTTCAAAGCCTGAATATTCTTTCTCTAATGCCTTGATTTCTTCCTCTAATACATCTAAGCGTTTTCTGGTTGCTTCGTCTTTTTCTTTCTTTAATTGCTCACGCTGCATTTTCAGTTGAATAATACGTCGATAGAGTTTTTCCATTTCCTCAGGTCGTGAATCAATCTCCATTCGAATTTGGCTGGCTGCTTCATCCATTAAATCAATTGCTTTATCTGGTAGTTGTCTATCACTAATATAACGATGTGATAAAGTGGCAGCTGCAACAATTGCAGGATCAGTGATATCCACACCATGATGGACTTCGTAACGTTCTTTCAAACCACGCAAAATAGCAATCGTGTCTTCTACCGTCGGTTCATCTACTAACACTTTTTGGAAACGACGCTCCAATGCAGGATCTTTCTCAACATGCTCACGATATTCATCAAGCGTTGTTGCACCCACACACTTTAATTCTCCACGAGCAAGTGCGGGTTTCAACATATTACCGGCATCCATTGAACCTTCTGCTTTACCTGCTCCAACCATAGTGTGTAGTTCATCAATAAACAAAATCACACTACCCTCTTGTTTGGCAAGTTCTTTAAGGACAGCCTTCAAACGCTCTTCAAAATCCCCTCTAAATTTAGCACCTGCTAACAAAGCACCTAAGTCCAAAGATAAAATGCGTTTATTGCGAATACCCTCAGGCACTTCATTGTTCACAATACGTTGCGCTAAGCCTTCTACAATTGCGGTTTTCCCCACACCAGGTCGCCCAATCAAAACCGGATTATTTTTAGTGCGTCGTTGTAATACTTGAATCGTACGCCGAATCTCATCATCTCGCCCAATCACAGGATCAATTTTCCCTTGACGCGCGCGTTCAGTTAAATCGATTGTATATTTTTTTAACGCACCTTGCATATCTTCGGCATTTTGACTTTCAACACGCGCACCACCTCTTACCCTATCAACAGCAGCCTCGATAGCCTCTTTTGTTAAATTAGCTGCCTTGAAAATTTTACTTAGTGTACTATCACTAAAACCTGCGATTAGAAATAAATCACTAGAAATAAATTCATCTTTCTTCTCAAGTGTCATTTTTTCCATTTGTTGTAATATTCTAATAAGGCTATTAGAGGCTCCGATTTGACTTGCGGCACCACTGCTGGCAAGGCTACCTAAGGCATTACGCAACTCACTATTAAGCGCACTTAAATTACCACCTGCTTGAGTAATAATAGAGGGAATCATTTCACCTTCCTGATCAAGCAATGCTTTTAAAACATGCACAGGTTCAAGCATAGTATGACTTTTACTAATCGCTAAACTTTGTGCTTCATTGAGCGCTTCTTGTAACTTATGGGTAAATTTTTCTGCTTTCATTTTTTACTCTCTTTTTTTATTACACTAATCATTTCAAAACATGGGAAGTCAACTTGAGCTATCCTTATTTTACTATAGATAGGCATCATGCTTATCACTTATAGACGTTATGAAATTTCAATGCCTAATCAAGTGTGGATTAGAAAATTTTTTTCAAGAAAATAGTGAATTTGTTTATACCTATTGTAAATTGATTTTTGCAATTTACTCCGAAAAAAGCCTCAATTATAGAAAGTAAATAATGATAAATTTGAATTACTTCTAACTTTATAAGATAAGACTATATTGTCTTATTTTCGAACAAAAATAATGCATAATAAGTTTTATATTTTCGACTCATTTGCTATACTTCGCCCGGATTGTAAATCCCCATAAAAATAGTGATTTTCAATCGTTTAAATATTAATAAATTGTAAACGCAAAGGATAAAACTATGCCTAATAGCAATGTTATTTGGGTTAACGATAAACCTCTTATTCTACCGAAAAATAAAGAGATTTATCTTAATAGTAGAGACCAAAATTCAAGGTATATAAGTTGTTCTGATAGTTTTTTTCAGCTCCTTGGGGTAGATGAATCCATTATTGGACAATCTGATGAGGTTTTACCAAATGGAATAAGCGAATACGGGGATCAATTTGCCTTTTTAGAACGCCTTATTGAAACAACCCAAAAACCGCTTGAAATGTTAGATGTACATTACTTCAACAATAGATTGACCGCAATATATAGCATTAATCTACCAAAATTAGATAATGGTAACGTTATTGGCACTAATTTTTACGGCTGGCAGCCAAACAATAGTCAACAGTTGATTGAACTCTCTATTAGATTATCTTTATTGCCACTTTGTTCACATAAAGGAAATTTGGGTCAAAACTCCCTAGCCATCGTCAACACATTCGATATACTCAGTGCACGTGAATTTGAAATAGTTTATTTATTATCACTTGGCTATACCTCTAAACAAGTCGGATTTTTTCTTCAACTTAGCTCCCGCACAATTGATGATGTTATTTATAATGTTAAAACGAAATACAACTTTCTCGGTAAAAAAAATAAATTACTTGAATATTTAGTTGTCGAAAAGCATATGCACATCTATATACCTAAAGCCTTCTTCAGCTATCTGCAATCGCTATTACAGCTGCTAAAGTAATGCCTTAAGCAATACAAAACAAGAACTTAAGCTCTTAGCTTAATAGAAATAACTGCACTATTTTATTTAAATATACCCACGACCGTCTTAGAAAGTTTTTCTAAAACAAGTTCACACCATTAAACTAGGAAAAGCATCAACTAAATAATCTATTAAAAAAGTTCTTCTCAGCTAGATCATTGCTAGCATAAAGCGCTATATCGGTAATAACGTGATCACCAGCAGTAACGTGGAGACTACCCACTTTTTGATTTTTTTGAATAGGTGCTTTCAATCCAGGTAGCAGAATAATTTTTTTGTTAATATGAGGCACAAATGACTTAGGAATAGTTTTTGTAATGGTTTCTTGCGTTTGAAGCTTTAGAACTTGATTATTTTTGGCATTAATAATATTTTTTGCATCAATTTCCATCGTATCGCCTGAAATAGCAACCGTGTAATTGGTATATTTGCTGAAACCAAAATTTAAAAGTTTTTGTGCTTCAGCTTCACGAATCGATGCACTGGGGGCCCCCATCACTACACCGATAAGTCTTTGTTGATCACGTTTGGCCGATACAACGATATTATAAGCGGCTTTATTGGTATAACCTGTCTTAACTCCATCCGTGCCTTCATAGTTTTTTAACAAACGATTACGGTTTGGTTGAGTGATGTTATTATACGAAAAGGAGGTTTCTGAATACAACTTGTAAATCGCAGGGTAATTATAGATAAATGCTCGAGTCAACACTGCCATATCAAATGCACTACTATGCTCATTTTCAGCCGGCAAACCATCAGGATTAACAAAATTGGTATTTTTCAACCCTAGAGCTTTTGCCACTTTATTCATGATGAAAGCAAAGTTCTCACTCGACCCTGCTACAAACTCGGCTAATGCAACACTGGCATCATTCCCTGACTGAATCATCATTCCACGTAACAAGTTTTCAACCGTAATCTGCTCCCCATCTCTAATAAACATTTTAGAGCCGCCCTTTTGTGAAGCATGTTTGCTGATTATGATTTTTTGATCCAGCTTTAAAGCATCTTGTTGAATTTCACTTGCAATCACATAAGCCGTCATAATTTTAGTTAAGCTTGCTGGAGCACGTTGTTCATTCATATTAAATTCACTGATAATTTCACCTGTTTCAAAGTCCATTAACACCCAACTTTTTGCATTCAGCTGTATCGGTTGAGGTACAACAATAACGGTTGGAATAGCACTCAACGATGCCATGCTGGTATTGAAAGGTAAAATAAGAAAAATACAAAACATCATTTGCATGGTAGTTTTCATTTTTATTTTTAGTTTTGACACTTTTAAAATCTCCTTTCTCTGCTGTTATTATTTTTGTTTTAATCATTCACAAACTTAAATTTGTAGCACTTATAACACACTTTTCCTAAGAAGCCAAAACCTTCATTTTTATACCTTTAATGGGATGTGTAACAATATCTAAAACTTCCAGGGACAGGGATCATATTTAGCATTGGAAACATTACAGGAAGCCATAAGGCAACATTTATATTCTTAAAATAGTCAGCTACTAAATTGCTATTATTAATTAAGTTGTTATCAATCAATAGTTCTAAAGCCTCGAATGGTTTGGTTAGCTTATCCAATGTCATCATATGAAAAACAGTGATTGTATTTGGAAATAGCTCTAATCCAGGCACTGGTGGTACTGGACTTAATACTGCTGGTGATGAATAAGTATTGACAGGCTTTATACTTGTATTTTCTACCATCGATAACGTCGCAGATGCACTAAAAGCCGTAGATAAATGCCGAATCGTACCTGAAAAAACCACAAACACCTTACCATTTGGTCCTGTTGGCAGCAATACTGGTAAAGTAATCGGAAAAGTAGGCATTTCTCTACAAACCGGTGTTGTTCCTTTAAAAAGTGCATGAAGATTCTCTCCTCCCATACTGCCTAGGTTGAGATCATAAACGTGAATATTCGTCTTTTTTTGATTTAAACCACGATGCTGATTGCCTAAATAGATATTATTAGAGGCATTGATTCGCATCGAGTTTTCAAGCGATGTTTTAGTTTTATCCCCGGTATAACCTGAAAAATAGGGTCCAAATTTATCTAATGATTCCTGTATTTTTTTATCAACTTCATTAAAATTTTCTACCCTTGCCACATTAACAATACCTCTTTTACTAAAAGTATGTTCTATTAGAGGATTGGGTTTGTTATAACTGATATCTGCCACCATAGAATTAGAACCATCAATCTGTAACCAAATACCATCAGTATTGGTAACAAGTGCTTCAACGACGATTTTTGCAGTCTCTTTATTATATTTAAAATCTGCAATACCATGATGAGTGGCTACATTTGCCGCAGAACGAATGCTTGGACCTGGGAGATGTGTGTCATTAATATTCGTCATATGGGTGCCAAGTCCATAGCGTGCCTTTGCCGTATTAAACACTACCGCACCCAAATGCGCTGAAAGATCTATACGATTAGTTTCATATATCTGAGGAATACTAATCATAATTTGCCTGCGCGCCGTTGGATTATTATTCAAGTGATCAACAAAATCAGTCAGAGTCACTGTAAAATCTAATTCGCTTTGATCACCTAATAAACGCGAGTTGATCTTATAACCACACGGCAAATAGCCACCATGCGGGTTACCGCTGCCATCGCTATTGCATGTAGCTGCCTTAAGCCAGCCAAACCCTGAATATATGATATTGGTATCAAGATTTCTATCTTGAGAAACACGGGCTATCACGGCAGACACATAATCAGCAATCTGGTTTCCTAACGTATTCGCTTCGATGCCCTTTTGATCATCTTGCACTTTCCAGTAATAGCCAGACAAAAGAATGCCCATAATCAAAACAGTAATAAGAAGTGAAAAGATTGAAAAGCCTTGCTGGCTTAACAAGCTAGTACGGTATCGAACAGTAATAAATATTTCCAATCGCTTTAAGTCCACCAATATGACTTCCCCCAGGAGTAGTAAACGTAATTCGCTCCGTACCTGAGCTATTTGGTATTCTAGTAGTAAAAAGGTCTTTATGATTTATTGTTATTCCTCCTTTATGAAAACCAGTAGGATAATTGATAACTGCTGCAATCACGATAACTCCACCATGCCATTCTGCAGATTCATTTGTTTGGTATGCAGTATAGTTATTAGTTGTTCTAACTTCAAGAAATGCAATATTGTTATAATCACCATCATGTCTTGCAGAGCCAAAAACTTCCACATATGACTTTCCACTAGGTCCAAACTTAACTTCCATATCCATGTAATAACTCGATCCTCTTGTAGTTATCACCTGACCATCGTTTATAAGCGTTTTACAAGTAGGGGCTTGATTTTTAAACATATCCCCTAAAGTTTGATTTTCAGAAATAGCGCCTAAATACATATCATAAATATGCACATTCGTGGTTTTCTCATGAAGCCCCTTTACCTGATTACCAATATAGATTTCTTTAGAAGCATTGATTCGCATTGAATCTTCTAGCTCATCTTTAGTTCCGATATAACCTGATACTGATGGACCTTGCTTATCAAGTGCCTCCTGCTCATTCGCATCCTCCTTATTAAAGTTTTCAATACGTGAAATATTAACAATACCTCGTTTTCTGAAAGTTTGTTCTATGTTACTTGCCGGTTTGTTATAACTAATGTCTGCCACCATAGAGTTGGTACCATCAATTTGCAGCCAAATACCATCTGTATTGGTAACAAAACTTTCGACCTCTATTTGTGCGGTGGCTTTGTTATACTTAAACTCAGCGATACCATGATAAACAGGCATATTCCCAATCGAAGGCTTACTGGCTCCTGGGTGCCCTGTTTCTTCAATATTGGTCATACTTGTTCCCACACCATAACGAGCTCTTGCTGTATTAAAAACAACCGAACCAAGGTAGGGTGAAATGGAAATGCCTCCACCATTTGGCTCGCGTACTGTAGGCAATGTAATAGTAATCTTTCTGCGTGCAGTAGGATTGTTGTTAAGAGATTCAGTGACTGGATCTACTATAACTTGAAAATTATTTTCAGTTTGATTGCCAAGTAATCTTGAATGAATTGAGAAAGTACAGGTCAAGTAGCCAGGAACCGTTGAAGGATCTAAAGGATCATTACAATTTGTTGCCTTAAGCCAATCAAATCCTGTGTAAGTATCATCTGCTAAAGCTCGATCTCCTGAAACTTTACCAATAACAGCCGATATATATTCTGCTATCTGATTACCAAGCATTTGTGCTTCAAATTTTTTATGATCATCTTGTACCTTCCAGTAATACATAATGGAAAGAATACCAACGACAGCCACTGCAATTAAGAGTGGCACAATCACAAAACCACTTTGTTGAGATATACGCTTTTTCATAATATTTTAACTGAATACCAGCACTAAAGTTCCATTACCATTATCATTACCATTACACTTTGCAGTTAACTCTGATACCTTAGTAACTTTTTCAGTCCCAACTAATACCTCATCTGCATAACCACCCAGATAATCTGCACCTATATCACGACACGCTTTAGCAGGGATGTCTGTTAAAGTAATTCCAAATTGGATATTGCTATTATATGGAGCAACCGTTATTTCAGAAGTAGAAATAGTCGATGTCCATGGCGTAATAATCGCTCTATTAGTACCAGTACCCCTTATTAGATTGCTTGGAACAAGGTCAAACGCATCGGCAGTAGAGATACCATCATACCTTCCAGCTGATCCTGGGGTTGTTGCAGCATATATTCCAACTAATTTAGAGGACATGGTACTTACCGCATCCTTAGTTTGTTTAACTTTTACATCTGACCATAGACCTGATGCATAAGTTAAAATCAATACGGCAATAATAGCAATCACCGAGATACCGATTAACAATTCCACCATGGTGATTCCACGCTGCTTTTTAAGATTGATATGCTGAGTTTGTTGTTGATTAATATATTTCATTGTTATTTCCTCCGTGGGTTAATATTTTCGTTTATCTAAATAAGCTGGTAACTGATAACATTGCACTTAAGAACCAGACAATAAAACCGCCTGTCATAAGCAAAAACATAAAATTAATGATACTAAATGATCTTTCAATACTCCCTAGTTGTTGTTCAAAATACTCATTACCCATCATGTGTAGTCCCCGCTCTAACTGATTTGATTTTGCGTACATTTCAATCAAAGTTGCCAACTCACGGTGGAATATATTTGATTTCACCAATATATCCCCTGCACTTAATCCATCGGCAAGATATTGCTTCTGTCTTTCCAGGTAAATGTTGAGATACCTGTTGGCATTGCTTTGAATTTTGCGTAATGCTAAAGATAATGGCTTTGCTTGTGTCCCACCACTTGTACCCAGCAAGCGAGATAAGGAAATCATAAAACGAATGCTGCATATTTTTTTGTATAACGTAAATGGCGGAATATAGTCAAGCACCTTAAAACGTATTAAACCGATTAAATTGGGTAAACTAACAAAAATAGCAACAAACAAAGCCAATAAGGTTGCCACTATCCATAAGAAATAGTTGACAAACCATTCACTTATGATTAATAGTGCTTTTGTCGAGCTACTTATTTTGCTTGCATCCGCAGATTCGATAACCGGAACTAAACCAATCTGAACAATAAACATCATGCCAAATATTCCAAAGATATAAATAATTGGATAGATCATCTTGGACCAAATTTTTTGTGTTAATGTATTTAAACTCTTTGAGATTGCTATCACATTTTGCAATACTTCTGACGTAATCTGGTCACTTGAGCTTAATATAATTTGCTCACTCTTTGGAATATAAAGTGACAAAGCCTCTACCGCACTGAGTCCCAATGAAGCGTGGCGATATTGGACATCTTTTAAAACATCTATAATCACTTGCTTGGGTTCTAGAAATGCTCTGGCATGTTTGGTATAAGAGCTGATAATTTGCTCTAAGGCATTGTTAAAACTACCAACTTTAATCAACATTTCAAGTGTCTGATAAATCTCAATACGCTTAGTTGACGATAGCTGTATTTTTAAGAAATAAACTTTTGTTTTGGGATATAAAGAATCATTACTGACATCTATAGCTTGATATCCCGTTTGAAGCCGTTGAGTTAATTTAGTTATTTTAGACAACATTATATGACTCCTTAATATCAGCATCATATAAAATTGTTTTTATAAACTGACTATCTAATAAATCAAGCATTTGCGTATCATCTATAGCACCTAGTCTTTGTTCCAAAGAAGTCGGACACACAAGACCCTTCAACACTTTTAGAATCGCATCTTCTTTCAATGTTCTTTCCCCTGAATGCCGCCAACATAAATAAGCATCAATGAATTTATTGTCGTTAAGAAGTGTCAGTAATTTACCCGTAGGCATAACCATCTCGGCAACAACGGTTAATCCAGCTACCCCTTTATGGCAGTGCTCACAACCGTTACCATTTCTAAATTTTAGGTTTTCAAGAGATGATTCATGTAATCCATATATTTCACACATCTTGTGTAGTCTACCAAGAATAGCTTGAAAATTATCAAGTTGTATTGCATCTTTATAACTCATAGCACAGTGTTTGCAGACTATAGCAACAAGTGATTGATGAATAAGTAACCTGATAAAACCGGGAGAGCATAAAATCTCGCGATCAAGATTCAAAGAAACCAACCTATTGATAATATGTAGTGCACTTTGGGCGTGTATGGTTGATATAAATAAGTGGCCACTTTGCACCGCACTTTGGGTAAAAATGGCTGTATCTTTGTTTCTAATCTCATTAATACAGAATATTTCAGCATCTGATCTCAAAAACTGTGCCATTGCACGGCTATACGCCAATGTCATCTCAGCCTCACTCATTTCAACCGTTGTGTGAATTGGGTGTTGTATAATACCTTCAATACTATACTCAATTGGTGAACCGACTTCGACAATGTTCTTGCTTGGAAAAAGTGCACGTATTTTTTTCAGCATCGCCGCTTGCATAGTCGATTTACCTGAGTTCACCTCACCAGCCGTTAAAATCAAACCAGAATCGGCTATCATTGCATGTTCAAGTCTTTCTATCTGCTTGTTACTATAGCCAAGTTCTTTTAAGCTTTTAATGCTCTGCTGTTCTGTTGGTAATATTCTCATCGCAATAAAGTAAGATGAGCGAACCTGATTATCACCGACAACTCCTTCAGATGATTCAATATTAAGCGAAGCGAAACGAATACGATATCTTTTGTGATCAATATACCGCTCGATAACAGTCTGTTGTATCGCCTCAGGTTTAAATTCTGTATCCTTTGATCTCTCTTCTCCTTTAGCGTTATAAATTGCACTCACTAAAGAGTGCATATACTCTGGATCATAAGTGTGATATACATATAATTCACGAAATTGTCTGAATTTAACATATCCTTTTAACGGTGTAACGATGATGTGAATATCTGTCACGCCACGTTGAATCGCAGCTTGTAAAATATGATCAAAGTCACGAACAAGCTTCTGGCTTGAATAAACGCGTTCATCAATAGATTTTTTATTTGCCTCAGCAAGAATACTTTCTGTAACGGTGATCGTTATAGACTTATCCAAATTCTCACTCTTCATTGCCTTTAATCGCAATTCTGATATATGCTCTAACAGACTTTGATCATGCCTGTGATCTTTATTGATCAGAACTAATAATTTATTCTGGTTTGTTGTATATATGCCAAACTTACGTTTATTTGTCTCAGATATTATTTCTGAGAACAACATATGTTTGGGTTTTACAGCCAAGTCATTATACTCTTGAATAATCATAATTGATTACCTGGTTTAGACTGCCGTTCTAAATAAATTATTTTTTCCTCTTCCGCATTACCAACGCTCAGCACTACGTATCCCGGTTGTATTTTTTTAATTTTTACCGAGCCTATAATATCTCCTTCTTTAACAGGAACTATTCTGTCATGAAACTCCACTAATGCGACCATGTTACCATCTAGACCATAAATTTTTTGTACTGAATACAGATTTTTTTCTTCTTTCTTGAATGGATCTATGGTTGTTGATGCACTTTTTAACTGTGATGATACTTGCTCTTGTTTTAATTTTTGGCTAAAAAGCTCAGTTTTTGCTTTAGCAAGCTGAGTTTCAAGATTGTATCGCCCAATAGTTTGAATAACTTGATTTTGAATATCAAAATCTATATCTTCTTGCGTTGAACTTGCATTGCCTAAAATGACTGTAGATAGCAATAAGATACTAGCAACAGGTTTTTTCTTAAACATAAATAACTCCTTGGAAAGTAAATGAATTAATTACTGAAATTTCATTTGGATTGAACTCAATTTTAATA
The DNA here is from genome assembly GCF_003428155.1 of Fastidiosibacter lacustris. Lineage (GTDB taxonomy): Bacteria > Pseudomonadota > Gammaproteobacteria > Francisellales > Francisellaceae > Caedibacter > Caedibacter lacustris. Next base: position 40,611 of record NZ_QLIR01000003.1, on the reverse strand, counting down.
CCATCAAACATAACGAAGTACTTCGATGACAATATTTGTCGTAGCTTTAATAAGTCAAGTTTGGAGTTGCCTGTAACATTAAATAGCAATGCTTCTTTATAATAACGGTTTTGTTCTTTTTGCTTAGTTGGTGAAATACTAAAGCTAAGTTTGGAAATTTGGATTTGTGTTATGAGATCATTTAAATGAATTTGTCGCTCAGTAACGTTTTCAAACATTTCTTTTGTTAGGTTGTAACTCTCTACTTTATTCTGCACAAGTATGTCCAATAGAATTTGACTATTATCTGGTGATTGTGTCCTATTTATTGCACCTAACGCCTCAGAAAGTTTGATACCATAATCTAATCCTGAATAATCTTCTCTATTATACAATAATGAATATGTTTTGAAATTTGGTTTCTTTAAAACAACACTACTTAAGTACCATCCTGCAGACAAGTATACAAATTTTGGTAAACTTTCTATCAGAGTCGAAAGATTATAATAAGCAATATCTTTATTCAGATGTTCTATAAAAAGATTGTATTGCCTTATCTGCTCTTTTGCTTCTTGCTCTTTTTTCAAAACTAAAAGTTTTTGTCTTTCAATCTCAGCTAAGCGCTCATTTTCATATTTTACATATAATGTATACACATAATATGAAACAGCTAAAAAAGTAATCGGTAATACGAACTTTACAAACTTAGACTTTTCTTGTTTTATAAGATGCGATGTGTATTTATTTTTACTTGAAGACTTCCACTGATTTATATCATTCAAGAGTTTACTCATAGATAAATTAGAAGTTAAATCATCATTACTCACACCCAGTTGTGCTAATTTTTGAGGATCTCGTATATCTATAACAGTTTTAAAATTAGATATTTCTAGGCTCTTTATATAATGTATAATGTGAGGTAAGAAATCAGATATGGAATCAGGTTCCATAAAGAAATCGCCAGAACATTCAATATCATCCGCATCAATACTCTTATTTGATGAGGGAATACTTGACCCTATTGACAATACTTTACCTGCGATGATAAGGCATATCCAAATTGATTCTTGATCATTCTCTATGTCAGGTACTTGGTCACTCACAATCAGTAAATGCTTATAATGTGAAGCCAATAAGGCCGTCATAATAATTTTTCCACCTTTAGGTGCAACAACAAACTGCTGTTGCTTTTTTAAATATAATCCTGATTGACCTTTATACTTGTTTTTAAGATAAGTTAATACTTTACGGTTATTGCAAGGATAATACTTACAACCAAATACATATTCATTCGTAATCATATTAATTACTTCCAATGATATAAGGCGTTACTATAATTACGGTCATAGTATGTGCTTTTTGAGTCCCTTTACTTCCACCTAATGCCCACACATCTTCGCCTGCAAGCGAATTTGTACGGTATTGATTCGCTTCATCTTTAAACCCAGCCAATATAAATGACTGACCTGAGACAAGTGGCAGTGCTTGCATAAATGTCTTTGATTCAACCGACGGCAGTTCAATTGAGCTGTCACCTGCAGATGCACGACGAATTTCTATCAAGGAAGACATGTCTACTGTAAAATCAAGCAGAACCTCATTACCTTTAATTATTTTAGGATTAAATGTAAGGTAAAAACCTGTATTAATTGTCCCTGGCGTTAGGGATACTTCAGTAGTACCTGTGTTTGAGGTTGATGTAACCTTTCTTTCTTTAACATATCCAACAGATTGACCTATATTAAGCGCTGTAGGATTACCATTGACTGTATAAGCAGTTTGTCCCTTGACATAAGTCGTTTTGCCAACTTGTTGTAAAGCTGACAGAATTGCTTTTGTCCCTTTAAAAGGACCTGAACCAATACTGCCTGTTACAGTGCCAAGCTTAATATCGCTATTTCCCAAAGCAATTGGAATCCCTGTTGTATCCCAATTTAACGAGCCCTTTGTTGTTTCATAGACCACATCCCAATTCAATCCATAATTGGAGTCTGCTTTTTGTTGCACATCATAAATATCTACTTTAATTGCAATTCTTTGACGCGCTTTACGGTTCAATTCTTCAATATATTCCTCAACGAATCTCATAAGCCTTGGAGTAGTTTTTACTGTGATGTAACCATTGGAAGAGGATAACTCAGCACTTCCATCTGAACCAATAATAACTTGAATCGCTTTAATAGCACTATCCCAACGATTTTCCTCCCCAGAATCGTAAGTTACCTCAACACTTTGTGGCATTAAATTATCAGTTTGACTCGTGTTTTTAATTGTCTTTTTTGTACGTCCATATCCAAGCAACATATCCATCGTGAAAGTCTTAGATTCATAACGATAAATATTGATTGTATTGTCCTTTGAATTATATACCCACCAAAGTCCAAAATATGAAGAAATTCTATTTAATAACTCTTTAAACTCCCCAGTGAAATAAAAGCTTGGCGTCTTCATGAGTTTATTTTTAGATACAACAGGTATTCCAGATCCATATGGCATGGACTGAAGATTAGTTTGATTACCTTCCAAATCTTTACCTCTTTCAGTCATATATTTGATAGCATCATCAGATATTCTGATCGTCAAATTTGTTTGTTCCATAATATCATTAACAATGACATCTAAGGTTAACGGAAGATTTGAGCTAAAAACGAAATTTTGATTAAAAATATCGGGTAAATTCATAGTTTCAGGGACTATTTTATAGCCCTGATCTGCAATAAAAATTTTATCGTTGTATTGGATAAAAGGATTGGTAGTTTGTAAATTGCTTGCATCTGATAACGTTTGTGTCTTTTTAAAGTTTTGATTAGCAATCTCAGTTGTTTCTTGCATATTTGCACAACCTGCTGCTAAAACACCAAATGATAAAAGAGTTAATTTTTTTCCACCATTTATCGATTTACTTAAAATATTCATAAACAACATTTAACTTTCCTTCTACGCGTGTGGTATTAATAAGCTAGGGGAATAATGTGATGACTTCACAACCAACACTTTGTTTGACATTACCTCTACTTGTAGAGGATGTGATGATTTACTTAAAGACTCAAGCACTTGCTCTAAAGCACCACCTTTTTCTAAAAAGTTGGCATAGATCTCGGTTGTTTGGCTAATTGTGAAATCAATATCTGTTTGATATACAACTGTGTAACCATTCATTTCTGCCCAACGATTCAAAGCCTGGCGCAAAGTTTCACCTTTATGTAAGACGTAAAGCTCTGCTTCTTTTGTTGCTAATTTTTGAATTTGTTCATCCTTACCATATACTATTAAGTTTTGCTCAGGATTCACTATCGTATAAACCTGAGTGACATCGTGCACATTTTTACGCTTTATCTCCTCACTTAAAGAAGGCGAAAATTGAACAGTCAATTCGCCCTGCGCAAAACTTATTTTTAAAGATGCTAATAAAAGCATAGAAACACTAATATGTTTAATCACCTTGATACTCCCGTATGCTAAAAACTTTATTAAATAAAAGACCAATTGAATTCAAAACGTTTACATCCACAATGCCACTACCATATACTTCATTTTCATGAACAGTTTGATTCAAGAATTTTTCAGGGATATCAACTAATTTAAGCTTAACCTTGGTTTGCTCACTCCATCTCCTCAGCACAGTGTTTATTTTTTCATTTTCTAATGTATACAAAACAATATATTCACTTGCAATTTTTTGAGCGAGATCTTTTGTTTCAGCTACCCCTAATTTCAGCGTATTGGAATTACGAGCAACTTCAAAGCCATGTTGGTTCATTTCATTTATAAATGCCAAACTTAAGCCACGTTGATCATATACAGTCCTTATCATGCTGTTTGACTCCCTAGAGGCAAAAGGTGAAATGGCAAGTGTATAATTTTCGATACCTACTATAGCATCATCTTTTGTTTCTCTTGGTAATTCAGCTGTTTTATTCGCTACTTTATAAACTAAAACCAACTTCTCGATTTGGTCGACGGGCAGTTTTGTAGAGACAATATAGTCATCACTAAGAGCGCTCAAGCTTTCGTTTTTTAATGTATACAAAACAATATTTTCACTTGAAATTTTTTGAGCGATACCCTTTGTTTCAGCAATCCCTAATTTCAATGTATTCGGATTAGTATAAATCTCGAGTCCGCGTTGTTTCATTTCATCTATAAAAGATAAACTTAAACCAAGTTGATCGTATATAATTGTTACTGTATTACTCAACTCATCAGAGAGAAAAGGTGAAATTACAAGTGTATAATTTACAATATTTACTACAGAGATATTAGTCGTTTCTCTTGTAATCTCTTGTGACTGGTCATTAAGCTTAGTATCAATGGCTTGCTCTGTGCTTATCTGATTAGAGAAAGAATAATCTTCCTGTAGCAACAAATCAGCTTGTGTTTCAATAACACAATTCGAATTGTCATTGCCAAAATCATTCAAGCATTTTGAAATTTGTTCGCTTTTATGTAGCTCACTATTATTTTTATTGACGTCTTTATTGTCAACTATTGCACAACCGCTAAGTATTAAACCTAGCAAGGAGACCGATGTGATTACCTTATACATATTCATTTACCCTTAAATTTGACCCTGATATTTGTATTAACAAATTAATATCCCCCTTCTACCCCATGTTATTCAGCTTTTCAAACCACATTTGAACTGTTTTATGCCTTTAGACAGACTAAATAAATAACAATCATAACAACACGTTACTTAATGTCATAGATTGCCAATTATAAATACAATTTAATTTTTTTATAACCGTATAAATATCAAAAAAAGTACGGTCTTTTAATTAAAAACTTATTTTAACGATATTTTAAGGTTTATTTTTAAACAAAAAACAAAGCATAAACTAAGGTAAAAATTAGGTAGTTATTTAATGTTTAGACGTTCAAACCAAGAATCAGTCAAAATATTATTGATCACAAGCCCGCATAAGTTAAACTGAAATCGAAAGCTATCATTTTAATGGATGTCGTATTTCTGCTTATCATACGACCTGTTATAAATAAATGCTACTTGAATTAGCTACACTACTTATTGACCATATCAGACATAGCAGAAAACGACAAACATCCTCCCCCTACAAACCTTTATTTTGGACCAAAAGTTATCACTCTACTCACAGGAATAATTCTGCCTTTATAGATCTCAACGACTCTATTGTTATACGTTTACAGGTTGATCTGCTTGTATATTTTCAAACAATTTACCCATTCCACTTCTTACAAAATCATCCCAAATAAAGAAAATTTGTTTGACGTTTATAGGTTCAAAAGCGTTCAGTTTTTAATTGACTAAGAACTCGTCTTCAACTTTTAGTTTTCTTTGAAAGCTCCCATCATGCCAACCTTGAGCAACCATATAAAATTCAACTTTATAACTTCCTTTTGGTAACTCAATATTATCGTTTATATCAAAGTAAATTTTTGCAGCTCCATACCCTGACTGCAAACCTTCGTTTAATTTTTTATCAAACTTTCCATAATAGTGTTTTTTATTCCCACGCAATGTGACATGATAAAAATTGCCATCACTTTTATTAAATGCTTTAACAATAATTTTTGTATACCCATTACCAATATTCCATCCCCCATCCTCTTTCACTGCTGACTCTGAATACAAAACGTTTATGCGATCCACCGGAATGTAAAAATAGACGCTACTATTAGACGCTTCATGAGAAAAATTTTTAGTCTCCACCCCAAGCTTAACTACTATATCATCAACAATTATAAGGCTATTATCACTTGTACCTAAATATCGCCAAGCATCAGACTGGGCGTTTGGATAAGGTAAAATACCAGATTTTAAAGATTGATAATAACGATTATTATGACCTTTATATAAACGACCAGCCTCAATATATTCTTCACCAACATAGGAATGTAACTGACCATAAATATTTTCTAATTTCCATTCAAACTCTTCTAGATCATAGAACTTATCATTTTTAAAATAATCATCAATATCTTTTAACTTTAATGCGGCTTTTGCATATCCTCCCATATCACTAATTACCACAGGATCTGGTAAATTTGGTTTAGACTCTGTGATTACTTTGCTAAGAACATATTCACTTACGCCATCCTTACATTCTAGATCAACCCTTTTATAGTCAATCTCACTTGATATATTTATATGAAATTTATTCATTTCTTTTACACTTCGCCTTTTATCATATAACGGGTAGGATATAACCTCACCTTTCTCAGTGGTCAGATTTAAAGAACAATTTGTTTTCTTAGCACTAGGCTTGAATACGTTTCCCCAATTACCATACATAGGTGGATAAATATAACCTTGTATTTTTCCCTCCGGATCATAATAACCAACAAGCGTCATAACAGCTACACCAATTTTTTCTGGTTTTACATAGATCGAATGTGGTGCTTGTTCCATCATCCTGGTTTCTTTGTTCCATAATAGGTAAACAGATGGACTATTTTCATCTAGAACATGTCTTTTTTGTAACTCGCCCTGGATAATCTTTGCCGAATAAGGCGTATATTGAGTAAATAAGGAAATACCACCAGAAATATCTCCACCTGCCATTGCGTCTGTATTAAATTGATACAATCCTTCAAAAGGTAATGTACATGGTTGATAATTTGGAATACAAGCTGATCCTTTGCTAGTCCAAATCAAATTTGTCAACATTTTCTTTCTGAAAGAATCATAACCCCAGCCTGCTTCAGTGCTTTGTATAGATTGAAGACCACCTGGATAATGGCCTAGTCCATAATCGTGCCCTAGCTCATGAGTAAATTGATTACCAACAGTAGAATCAAGGGTAAGCTGTCCTCCTCCACCTGATAAACCATGTACTACCACACCATTTTGATACTTGCCAACACTTGTATGAACAACTGTTTGTTTAAATCTAGAAGACGATTCTTGAGAGCTCCCAGCTGTATCATTAATCCCAATATTTGCCATTCGTATACCTGTTGAGATCAGTGATTTACCAATATTTTCTCTTAAATCTCCACTATACACACCACCAGTATCATTACTCTGCTCAGTATATATTTTCCCATCTGGCATGGTTATTTTTTTCCAAAAGACAGGTTCGTACTCGGAAATAGTCAGTTTTGATATTAGCGTTTTTTGAAAAAAATCAATTCCCATTCTGGCTGGATCTTGGATCCATGTATTTATTTTTTTAGGAGGCGTCAACATACCAATTTCAATATTGATTAATACCTGCTCCATTGGTGCAGAGATATCCAGAGTTTGTGTTTGCGCTTCCTTAGCATCACTTCTAACAATGCGTACTTTTGGAAAACCATGTATATATTCAGCAGGGATATAAATTGACCAAGTTGAATTGCTATAGATTAAATTTGGTCCATTCATATACAGAGGCTGATCCGTTGTATAAAACTCATCCGGTGTGTTTAACTTTGCTTCAAATCCATTAATAAAGACCTTATAAGTATAATTTCGATTTTGATCAACTGGTCGGAACATTAACAATGCTCCCCTATTTGCAATTAGAATAGGTCTATCAAATTTTGTTGCCTGTGGATAGACTAAATGTGATTGATTAAAACTTACCTCCCCTGCAAAATCACCTTCCAAATTTTGTATTGGCGCAATCGAATCATGAAAAATCATCTTCTTTTTTAATGTTGTATCAATAACATCAATACTAAGGCGATCACTACTGAGCTCAACAACAAAGTTATCTCCTATGTTTTCAAACGTAAAAAAATATTGACCCGACCTGATATCGGTACTGATATCTGCCCTAACTTCACACAACACATTTTGTTGATTCAAATTTAGGCTACATTGTCCTTGATCACCTAACACTATTTTATCTGTGCTTGCAAATACCTGATAAGTTTGAATAAAACTAACACTACTATCATTTAACCACTCAGCAAACGGATAAGAAAACTGAATACGTACAGAATCTCCTGGATTAACAGCTTTTACTTCGTTTCCAACTTCATTAATAAGTTTTACAATTACACGTTCTTTTGATGCAGGGCTTATTACTTTATATTTAAGCGTTTTTAATCCAGCCGCCTCAAACTGTAACTCATGCACACAATTTGTGTTAGAAGGAAAAATCTCAAATACTTTCTTCTGTTGAGAACCAACTACAAGATCCAAGACATTAGGATTAATCGTGAGTTTTTGTTCACAATTAGATACATCCCTTATTTCAACAGTTCGAGTATTGTTCTCATTACTACCAATTCTCAAACCACCAATACTACTTAGAGAAATTGCAAACTGTTTCGCCTCAGTTAACCAAATATATTCAGGGATATCTATATTTGCAGCAATATTATATATTGGCTCTGACCCTTCATTTGCGGCATTACCTGAGTTACCACCACAAGCAGTTAAAAAAAGTGAACCACAACTGAACAAACAAATTAATGGTAATACTTTTCTTTTATAATTTTGACGCATTGTCTTTCCTTTATTATAAATTAACACCAGTCTTAAAACCCTACTGCCACGCCATCTTTATCAGCAGTATCGCTGTCACATTTCCCTGCAATGGTGATCAATCTGTCTTTGTCTCCAGAAATCACTTTTCTGATAACCCCACTATTCATATCCGTTATAAACACTCTGCCATCGCCTGCACTCACTATACCAGTGGGTCGATTCAAAGTAGCAATTTGCTGACTTTCAGAATTATTTGAACCAAAACCGTCTATGCAACCTGGCTGAGATGATCCCTGACCTATAGCACTAGTCACCTCATTGACAGAATTAGCTTGATCAGCTTCTTTGTTCTGATTGATATTTGTTATTTTCCGCAATTTATGGTTACCACTATCTGTAACCCATAAATGATTAGTATCATCATCCCACGACAATTGAGTAGGATAACTAAATGCCGTTGCTGTTGATTCATCTCCATCACAATCGCCAGAGCCATTAAAATTACGCGTGCAATTATTATTTGCTCCTTTGCCTGCAATTGTTTTCACCATTACACTCTCGTCTTTTGTTGTGATTAAACGGATTGCATGATTATTGGTATCAGCAATAAAAATATTACCACTATAATCAACAGCAATACCTGATGGCTGGTTAAACCTTGCAGTCAGTGCATCACCGTCCACAAACCCTGAACGATGACCACTGTCCGCTCCCCCCCCCTGCAATTACAGACATCTGCCATATACCTTCATCATTTTGTGATAATTTCGCAATACGATTATTCATGGTGTCTGCTAGATATAAATGACCATCTTGATCAAAAGTGATCTGACCAAAAGCACGACTAAAGACGTATCTTAAAGCTTTCTCATCTTTACGTTTTATCATTGCGCTATGAATTCTAATATCCAAGTCACTTTTCCATGAATTCCCACTCGAGCCAATCCCAATATGAACACCTGTATTATTATAGGCTTGGATAGTAGGGTTATTTAAAGCAACCGTTGGGATAGTTGCAAATGGGGGACCACCAGCACCAGCTGCCAAATTTAAGATAGCCCTTGAACTCCACCAATTTTGAGTTAATACATTACTGATGGTTGCTGACCATGGAATAATGCGACCGATGAATGAATTTACGTTGTTATAAGGTTCATATACTAAATATGTGTAATAAGGGAAGGATGTTTCAATTTTTAATCCCGGTCGATATTGAGTGGCATTGTTACCTGTTAAACTTGAACTTAACACATCATACGAATATGACGCATCTTCAAGGGTGCTAAGCAAGGTAGCTGAAAATAAACTATTATCACCAGGTAATTGAAAATTCAGCCTGGCTTTTTGATCACCTTGTTCAGTAATAGACAAAGCCACACCATCGATCGTATAGCCTGTTTTTGCTGGACGATTATGTGGATTATATTCTACGCGCGCATTAGAGTGTTTGGGGTCCTCAAATATATTTTCTACTAATATTGTTTCATCTTGCTCTTGCCAAACCGTACGAACAATCCATTGGCTTGAGTCATTTTTATTCACTTTTGAAAGTTCCACAATATTACGGTTAGACTCAGCAATAAAAACATTGCCGGTTTTTGGGTGAACCGTAATGCCAGTCGGGCGAACAAGTTTATATCCTACCAACGATCCATCACGATTGACAGATTTCAGATCAGCTGTCGTAACAACTCCTTTGCCATCAATAATACGCAAATTACCTGATTTAATATCTGTTACGAATAATCTGTTATAAACAGAATCATACGCAATACCATAAGGCATTGAAAAACTAGAATCCACTTTAGGATTAAGTTTAATTTCAAAGGTATAAGCATCTGCTGACGCAATGTTACGCTGGTCTAAAAGACCTACTTTATCAGTTGATTTTTTATGGAATACTGTCACTTTTGCAATTGTATCTGTATCTGAAACGCCAAATTCAGGTGGCGTATATCTAATCGCCATCCCATAATGCGTATTGTTGATGGCATTAGGGCTAAATCTATCAATCATAGCTAAGCTACCCGGACCTTCTAATGTCCACAAAAGATCATACGGTAAAATATGACTTGGATTTGTTCTTAATATTAGTGGCTGACCACCTGAAACCGTTGTTAATAATACACTTTTGCTTGGGTTAATTTCTGCCTTGATTGGTGCACTGCTTGTATCGCTTCTACCACCACAAGCAGTTAAAATTGCTGTACAAATAACTAAACGAATTCCTTTATGACCAGCTTTCAAATATGAATAATTTATCATCCCCCACCTTATACAATTTAAGCTTTTTTAACTTGTATTTCGACCTGTTATATATCCTCAAACAGACTATAACAAGCGTTAACGCAAACTCCCCAATATCCTACGAGTTAAATTATAAATGAAACTTCCTTTTTATATAACCGTATTAAATTTTAAAAAAATACGGTGTTTATAGCCTTTTTAAAATTAAATGGTCAAATTAAAGATGCTTTTAGATATTTTTTTAAAAATATAAATTATAAAAAAGTGAAAAAATATTTTCTGGCTACACAAAATACATTATTTGCCTAAATTAATCCTATACTCTGATTAGAATTAGCTTAATTCAATCTAACAAGGAGAGTAAAATATGAAACCTGTTAACTTAATACTCTTAGGTATATTTATGACTATAAACCCACACTTTGCAGAACAACAAAGCACTCAAATCAGGATTACTGCAACTGTATACATTCCGACAGTAACAACAGAAGCTCAATTTGTTTCAAAACAAAACTTTCATATAATGAATAAAAATCAACAGCGTGATGGGATGTATTTGACAAGTGAAGAAGATTTCTGGAAATTACAATTAAAAGATCCTGCCAAGCTACGCTTAAAAGCAGAACCAAGCTTAATAAAACTATCCTCGCATAAAAATAGTCCTGAATCACCTCCTACATTACCACTTATCGTGACCGCGGATGGTAAAGATATATCTCAACTGGGCACTGAGCTTACCCAAAATACACTTCACACCATACAAATCAAGACTAAAAGTACTACTCAATCTCTTAAAGGCGTTTATCGCGCACGCATTAAAATGATACTGGAAGGGTTATGGTAATAAAGCTTCTAATTTTTCAAACTGTTTTACCAATTTAGCCTGAGTGCTTTGGTATTCAAAAAGCTTTGTTTTCTCTTTTTCAACAACATCAAGTGGAGCATTGGCAACAAATTTTTCATTGCTTAATTTAGCTCTCAAGCGAATAATTTCTTTTTCTAATTTTTCTTGCTCTTTTTTTAGGCGCATTTGCTCGGCTGTAACGTCTATCAAACCTGCCAATGGAATATGTAATTCCATATTATCAACCAAAGTTGTTGCCGACATCGGTACGTCGTTATTTACTATAATATCAGACACTTTAGCCATTGACTGAATGAGTGATTTCATTACCTGTAATTTGACCAGTTCATCTGTAGTTGCATTTTTGATATAAAGTAAAATGTTTAAGCTTGGCTTAACGTTCATTTCTGAACGAATAGTTCTTATTGCTACAATGATTCTTTTAACCCACTCTATCTCATTTGAAGCTTTTTCATTGACAAGGTTTTGATCAAATACAGGGAAGTTGCTAGTCATAATTGATGTTATGCTATCCAGGGTAAACACTTTCACTTGACTAAAAATTTCCTCAGTAATAAATGGTATGATCGGGTGAGCTAAGCGCAAAATTTTATCTAGTACGGTAATTAAGGTATATTGAACGCCTTGCTTTTGTTCTGGAGTAACGTTTTCATCGTTTAAGCTTGCTTTGGCAAATTCAACGTACCAATCACAATATTGATTCCAAACAAATTCATATATCGTTTGCGCCAATAGATCAAAACGATATTGAGCAATGTGTTTATGTACTTCAACAATTGTTTGATTAAGCTTATGCCAAATCCAATGCTCAGCAATCCCGATTTTATATTGATTATCGTTGGCATCGTAGTCTTCAAGGTTCATCATCACAAAGCGCGAAGCGTTCCATAGCTTGTTACAAAAATTACGATAACCTTCCATGCGCGCCACATCAAAACAAATATCACGCGAAGTTGAAGCAAGGGCAGTAAAGGTAAAGCGCAGCGCATCGGTGCCATATGCCTCAATTCCGTTAGGAAAATGTTTATGGGTTTGCTTTTCGACTTTTGTTTTCATTTGTGGCTGCATCAAAGCTTGAGTGCGTTTTGAAATTAAGTCCTCCAAGGAAATACCATCAATCAAATCAACTGGGTCCAATACATTTCCTTTTGATTTTGACATCTTTTGCCCTTCTGCATCGCGAATGAGTCCTGTGATGTAGATATCCCTAAATGGCACATCTTTCATAAAATAAAGACCAAACATCATCATTCTGGCCACCCAAAAAAAGATAATATCAAAACCCGTTACCAATACGCTTGTAGGGTAATACTTTTTAAGTTCAGGTGTATTTTCAGGCCAACCTAAAGTTGAAAATGGCCAAAGTGCTGCTGAAAACCAGGTATCAAATACATCTTCATCTTGCTGTAAGATTAACTCAAGTGATAAACCATATTTAGTCCGTACATCCTCTTCAGAACTACCAACGTATACCTTGCCATTTAGATCGTACCAGGCGGGGATTCGATGCCCCCACCACAATTGACGTGAAATACACCAATCTTGCAAATCATTCATCCACGAATAATACGTATTTTTCCAATTATCTGGTACAAAGCGCACACTACCATTTTCAACTGCTTCAAGTGCTGGTTTTCCTAATTCACCTGCTTTAACAAACCACTGTTTAGTTAAATAGGGTTCAAGTATCGCACCTGTCCTATCACCTTTAGGCACTTTTAAAACATGTGGTTCAACTTTAACTAAAAAGCCTTGCGCTTCCATATCAATCACGATCTTTTTACGTGCTTCAAAACGGTCTAAACCCTGATAGACTTTGGGAACATTTGTGTTTAATTTGGCATCGTTTGCTAAGATGTTAATTATTGGTAAATGGTGGCGTTTACCAATTTCATAATCATTAAAGTCATGTGCAGGTGTAATTTTAACGCAACCTGTCCCAAACTCAACATCAACGTATTCATCCGCAATTATAGGAATTTCTCGCTCTGTTAAAGGTAGCTTAACTAGCTTACCAATTAAATGCTTATAACGTTCATCTTCTGGATTAACTGCTACTGCCACATCTCCTAACATCGTTTCAGGACGAGTTGTTGCAATTTCAATACTACCACTGTCATCTACTAATGGATAACGAAAATGCCAAAGTGAACCATTTTCTTCTTCTTGAACCACCTCTAAATCAGAAACAGCTGTTAATAGTACTGGATCCCAATTGACTAAGCGCTCACCACGATAAGCTAAACCATCTTCATACAATTTAATAAAGCATGTTTGTACGGCTTTAGATAAACCATCATCCATAGTAAAACGCTCACGAGACCAATCACAAGATGCCCCTAAGCGACGCATTTGCTTAGCAATTGTACCACCTGAATACTCCTTCCACTGCCAAATCCTCTCTATGAACTTTTCCCGTCCTAAATCATGGCGCGAAACCCCTTCTGCGTTTAAATTACGCTCAACTACCATTTGTGTTGCAATACCTGCATGATCGGTTCCAGGCTGCCATAAAGCATTATCGCCCATCATCCGATGATAACGTATTAATAAATCCATTAAGGTTTGCTGAAAACCATGCCCCATGTGTAAAGTTCCGGTCACATTAGGTGGAGGAAGCATGATAGTAAAAGGCACACCCTTAGTTTGACCACATCTAAATAAACCTTTTTTTTCCCACGTTTCATAACATTTTTGTTCTAGTAATTTTGGATCATAATTTTTTTGTATTTCTGACATCTTAATTGTCCTGTTTGTTAGCTTATATCCATCACAAACTACTTTGCAAAAACTTATGCAAAATAACTAATGATAGGAGTAGATCAAAAATTCAGGCTGGTATTCTATCACATAGACTTGGCAAAAAAAGCTTTAAAATATATCCATATTAATGTCATAACACATCTGACAGTACAGTTTATTTGAGTGGAAAATCAGCTTTAAAACATAAATACTCGAATTAATATTACACCTAAAACAGCCCCAGTTAGTGGTGCTAAAATAGGCACCCAGGCATAACCCCAGTCACTTGAGCCTTTGCCTTTGATAGGTAAGATCATATGTGCAATTCTAGGACCTAAGTCCCTAGCTGGATTAATTGCATAACCTGTGGGTCCGCCTAAAGATAGACCAATTCCCCACACCGCAAAGCCAAATACATAAGGTAAGCTGCCATTAGCAAAAGGGAGTTTATTGCCATAATTGATCAACGCTCCAACAAAAATAATTAAAAGTGTTGTCGCAATAAGCTCAGTCAAAAAATTACTACCTTTATGGCGCATAGCAGGATGAGTAGAAAATATCATCAGCTTAAAATGAGAATTTTTAGTATATTGCCAATGGGGGTAATAGCTAAGCCATACCAAAACACCTCCTAAAAAACAGCCAAGTAACTGAGCAAACCATAATGAAATTACTTGCCACATGGAGTTATAAATTCCTCCTAATAAATATTTAGCCAAGGTAACTGCCGGATTAATATCTGCTTGATCTGAGCCTGCTGCTTGTGCGACAAAAACAGCCATCATTACCGCAAATCCCCAGCCAGCTGTAATCACCATCCAACCGCTATTTTCAGCTTTAGACTGCTTTAATAGCACCCCTGCAACAACACCTCCACCAAGTAAAATCAATACTATACAACCTAATAATTCCCCAAAAAAGCACTATGTAACATATATCCCCCTACACTTAAGGATGTAGTTGTGAGTTTGCGCTAGAGAGTATATCACACATGCTTATTATTCCAGTTACAATTTGTGGGGAAAATTGGGAGATTTCATCGGATGATAGCTGATAAACGAAGTGATTTTTTACAGCTTTAAGATACGTCCATTGTTGCCACATACTATTTGGCTGTTTTTGCCATGCTGTCTTCATCGTACCAAGCATGATAATCAATTGTGGATTTTCTTTTAATATCGCACTGACATCGGTTTCAAAACTGACTTTCTTTATGCTTTTAAAAACGTTTTCTCCGCCACAACGCGTGATAATGTCATTTAAAATACCACTGCCACCAGCTACAAAAATGGGCTTTTCTGCTAATTGAAAAAGTAAAGTTATGCTACGTTTTGGTTTGTTTTTGTTTTGGGTGGCTTGATTGATTTTATGCATAAAATCAAGCTGCAACTTAGTTGCAGCTTGATTGAGATTAATAGCTGTTCCTATTTCAACAAATGTCTTACCTAGTTCTTCTAAATTATCTGCATTAAATATCTTAACTTTAATACCAAAACGCTCTAACAATGTGATGGTTTGAGGTTGTGTTTGCCCTTGCCAAGTAATTACAATATCTGGTTTAAGCATCAATATTTTTGTAACGTTTAATGCTTGGAATGAACCGATATTTTCATATTGCTGATAATATTCTGGCTGACCTGGATAGTAAATTGTGGCAATGAGTTTGGCATTATCCTCTTCTGAAGTTTTTTGAGCGAACATAATAACGTTACGAATAATTGCTGTGGTATTGGGTGATAACGAAATGACTTTGGTCGTATTGGCACCTGCAATATAAGGTAATATATGAAGTAAAAGCACAACCAACATAACTTTGCAGTTTAAATGCGTTTTTTTACCTTTTTTACTTTGTATTAAAGATTGCATGATATTTCTTCGTCATGTTTCTAAATCATCGTTTATAGATAAATTACTCTATCTACATAGGTTAACAATTTACGGCTATGCGTGATTAAAATAACCGTTTTATTGTCCATAACCGTTTTTAATGCTTTTATTACCCGATCTTCCGTCACTTTATCCAGACCTTCTGTTGGTTCATCTAAGACTAATATTGGATTGTGTGACAGTACTGCTTGTGCCAACGACAAGCGTCGTTTTTGCCCCTTTGATAAATGTTTACCATGCTCACCAACCCATGTGTCTAAGCCATTTGCAAGGGTTGCGACAAATATCTTTAAATCAACGACATCAAGCGCATCCCAAAGCATATCGTCTGTTGCACCTTCATTTGCTAACAACAAATTATTACGAATACTGCCATTGAAAATATGTGGCTGCTGCGTAATAATCGTCATTTGTTGACGTAACTGATTTTCACTTAATTTACTAATATCTACTCCACCGATCAAAATACAACCTTTTTGTGGTACAAAAAATCGAGCTAATAAATTCACCAAAGTTGATTTACCACAACCTGTTGTACCAAAAAGTACTACTTTCTCATTGGGTTTTAACGCAAGATTAAAACGATGGTAAATCTTTGTCCGATTTTGATAACAAAAATCAATATCCTCAAAATGAATGCTATTATCAACTGGTTTTTTATCACTACTTCCCTCTGGAAAACTAACTGTAGGCTTTTGATCAATAATTTGTAGTAAACGTTTAGCTGAGGTCAATGTACCTCCTAAATACTGATACGCCACAGGTAACGGCATTATCGCTTCAAAAAGTCCCATAATTGCCAATGCAATTAAGGCAATAAATGCACCATTTAGATGTCCACTATGCACAAGTCCCACAGCAATCCAAACGCCAAACCATAAAGTTAAACCTAAAAATAAAGTCATTAATGCTGCACTTAATCCAGTATAACAACTCATCTTTTGCTGACTTTGAATCAGTGACATATTTTGTATTTGGATTAACTTATTATGCTTATCTTCAGCTGCAAAAACTTTAAGCTCTGCTAAAGATTGAATATGTTCAGTAATAGCTGTTTTAAGTTCCGCACTCTCTTGTGCTAAATTTGCCGCATACTTTGCCGATAGTGTTCCAACACCAACTGGAATAAAAAAACCTGCAACACAAGCCAAGAGCATCGTAGTGATCGCAAGCCCTATGCTAAAGAAACTAAAGAAAATACCAATAACCAAAATTGATAAAAAAAGCACACAACTTGGTGAAATAATTCGAATGTATAAATTATCAAGCGCATTGACATCATTCACTAAGCGATTTAATAAGTCTCCACTTTTGTATTGTGTCAAATGTACAGGGGCTAATGGAGTAAGTTTTTGGTATACCCATACACGCACATCTGTCAAAATTTTAAACGTTGCTTCATGGGTAAATACCCGCTCACCATAACGTGTGACAATTCGAAATAAAGAAAAAGTGCGAACCCCCGCAGCTGGGTAAAAATAGTTAAACTCCTGCATAACAGCATAACTTGAAATTGCAACAAAACCAGTGGCTGAAATAAACCATCCTGACAAGGATAACAAACCGATACTAGCTAAAATCGCCAGAAATGCTAAACCCGTGCCAATAAACATCCATTTTGCTTGATTTTTAAAAAGGCTTAAAAAAGGAATTAACTCGCGCATTAATGCACCTCTCTATCAATATGATACGCATATAATGCATTAAAAAAACCTGACTTTTCTGCTAATAAGCTTTCTAAGCTGCCTTGCTGGACGATCTTACCTTCATTCATGACCACAATGTGATCCATTTTAGACAAAAAAGCCAAACGATGGGTGAGCATGATCACCGTTTTATCCGTCCAATTTCGAATTAGACTTTCCATGATAAGTGTTTCGTTTTTTTCATCTAAACTTGCTGTTGGCTCATCTAATAACAGTAATTCACATGGTTTAAGGTAAGCTCGTGCTAATGCTAAACGCTGGGCTTGACCACCTGATAAACCTAAGTTTTGTTCACCTAGCTCCGTATCCAATCCATCAGCAAATGTTTTGACTTCCTTATCTAAAGCTGCCAACGTCAACGCATGCCATAATTCATCATCTGTTGCATGTTCTTTAGCAAGCAATAAGTTATACCTTATACTACCTTTAAATAAACCTGCATGTTGACCAAGCCAACTGATTTTCTTAAGCCAATCTTTTTCGTTTATGTCATTTAAAGGCGTATATCCATTAATAAGGAGTTTATTATTTTTTTCATGTATAAATTTCATCAATAAATTAAGCACAGTTGTTTTACCCGCACCACTTGCACCTATAACTGCTATCTTTTGTCCTTTTGTTATTGTTAATGAAATATTATTTAATGCCGATTGGCTTTTACCATGATAACTATAGCTTAATTGATTAAATGAAATGGATTGAATGTTTTCAGTAAAAGGAAGTTGAACGCCTCCTTTATCCTCCTGTAAATCAAATATTTTTTGCAACTCAAGAGCAGCACCTACTGCTTCGGCTTTAGCATGGTAATGTGTACTTAACTCACGCAATGGTAGGAAAAACTCAGGTGCTAATAGCAAAATAAACAGTCCACCTTGTAAAGTCATATTATCAAACACCCACCAAATGGTATGTGTATTTGCACTATTGATAAATCCCATGCCCAAATAAATCGCAACAAGTGCAATAGATGCAGCTGAGAAAACCTCTAGTACTGCCGAAGATAAAAAAGCCATTCTTAGTACTTTCATTGTTTTTATACAATATTCATCTGAGTAATTAAAGATGACTTTAGCATGCTGCTTACTCCGGTTAAACAACCTAATCGTTGCCAAGCCTTGTAATGTATCTAAAAAAACTGAGCTTATCCGTCCTAAAGTTTTAAAATGTTTCTGATTTTCGCTCTCAGCACCCAATCCCACCAACATCATAAACAAAGGAATAAGTGGCGCACAAATAAGTAAAATCAATCCACAAACAATGCTTTGTGGAAAGACGAATATTAAAATTGCAAAAGGCATAAGTCCAGCTAGTGTCACCTGTGGTAAAAAATGAGTTAAGAAATTATTCATTCCCTCTACTTGTTCCATTGCCGAGCTTACGAGCTCACCACTACTCATTGTAGATGCCTTTATGGGTCCCAAGCGATTAATATGCAAGATGATATCTTCTCTTAATTGCTGTTTAACACATGCTGCTGCCTGAAAGCTTACTATTTCTTTTAACCATGATAAGCCTGCCCGAATCAATACGATCATGGCAATTCCAATAAAATAAGTAATAAGTTGAGTTTGCGATAAGTGCTCGATAAAAGCGGCATAGCAAATGTGTGCTAATAAATACAACTGACCAATTAACAATAAACCACTTGTAAAACTCACAAAAACAGTCAATTGGATCCATCGCTTTGCTGGTTTTGCTTTTGATTTTAACCACAAGCGCGCACTTTTACGCTCAAGCGCAGTATTTGACATCTATTCAATCTATAAAGCGTACAATTCATGGCGGCATTATATCAACATGTAAAAACCATGTAAGCCCAAATAGTCAGGAACTCAAATTTTGTTTTCATGGTGTTTTATAGTACGATTTGATAACAGTCGATAATAGGTCAATGTTTTTTAGTAGGAAATGCTAAATAACGCTTACTGGAATTTTTACATTAAACCTTGTCAAGCCAATCCAAAGGTATAGATAAGTAAAAAAGCTTAACCAGCCAGCGAATGAACCAAAGCGATACAACCAACCAATTTGGCTTAATAATCCGTTAATGTCTACATTTGCTTGTTGCATGAGAGTCTGTTGCATATAAGGAATCAAAATGCTACTAACAAAAACAGCTAAGCTAAACATTACCAGCAAAACAGCGGCTATAATTAAACTTTTTTGTATATTAGGTCTTGTAAGTTCAATAACCTTTTTTGGCAAAAAATAAAGTAAAACAGCTAACTCTGTGGCATATGACAAACTCATCAGCACAAAGCGATACCATAAATCAGCATTGATTTCAGGAATTCTGACAATAAACCAACTAAGTACTGAAACTGCTAAAAAAGTGATGGCAATTTTATTTTTGAGAAATAAGCCAAGATAAGTGCAAAAGGCAAGATAGAAAAAAGCGTAAAGCATTGTCTAACCACACTTAGAGTAGCCACAATTTAGACAAGTCAAACAGTTATCCATATTTATCATTGCCTTAGTATTGCACTTAGTACACAGTTGAGATTCAGGTGGAAAATTAGTTGTTGCATCATTACTTGGCTGCTGTCGCTTATCCAATTCCTCACGTTTAGCGGCAATAAAAAGCTTTTGACTTTCATCCAAATCACCCGCTGGTAACATGTTAATTTTCTTTAAATGTTTTTCAATGACATCGCCAATTTCTGATACTAGGGACGGAATATATTTACCACCACGCTTTAAATATCCACCATTTGGATCAAATACCGAGCGTAATTCCTCAACTAGGAAAGTAATGTCGCCCCCTTTTCGAAAGACAGCTGAAATAATCAGTGTCAACGCAATAGTCCATTGAAAATGCTCTATATTCTTAGAACTTAGGAAAATCTCAAAAGGTCTGCGTACTTCATGTTCAGTACCTTCATTCAATATAATATCATTGATTGTGACATATAAGGCATGTTCTGCATTAGGTGGTTTGATCTTATAAGTTTCCCCTATCAATGATTCAGGGCGTTTGATATTTTCACTCATCTGCTGATGTAATTTTTCTTTTTTTAATGACTTTACTGTAACATTTGTTAGTTTTTCCTCAGGTTTCACGATTTTAAATTCAATAATTTTCTTTTCTATTTTCATGACCATTTTATGCTCCAAAAGTTATTTTGACACCTGTGAATGATTGGCATAGGTCTCCCAATCAGGGCTGTAATTTTCTACTTGATTTCCCCAGGCATGCCAATTCTCTCGGCTCCCTCTGGCAAATAACTCTAAATAAGGACCTGCACTGCAGGACTCAATCAAATCATATTGTTCATCAGGTTTCCTGCTATGCTCGCGTTTTCTTGATAACACAATATTTTCCTGACTTCTCCCAGGAGGCAAAGTCCGTGTATTTTTTCCACGCGTACCAAACAATATTACTTCCGTGACATTTCTAAAATAAAAACCGACGCCCCTACGATCAGGACCACCATCTTTGCGCACCTTATACCACACCAAATTAGTTTTATAAGTAAATCCCCAGGCTTGCATGACTTCAAGTCCCTCAGCCAGCAACGCATTGGGTACCCATAGATACAAATGTGCAGTCTCATCCGCGATCTCTACGACAGGAAGTTTCTTAATTTCATCCAAAACCAAAGTCGGATAGCGAGTTAATCTTTTATGCTCTGGCGCCACCTTACCTGTTCGATTGTGAAACTGCCAGGGAGGGTCGGCTAAAATGGTTTTAAACTTTCGCCCCTTGAGTTCGTTCATAAAATCTTCTTTAACACCCACCTAAATATCCTCTTCAAACAAATTGCTTTTCAACCCACCCCATGGCGTACAAATAGTTGTCAATATACTCAGCAACCTTTGACTTACGCCCTCCAGATTGAATAATCCAGCTCTTCTTTAACCTAAAGGCTTCTAGCAACGAAACTATATCTGCCCACTCATTTGGGAAGTCCTCTTTGAGAATCGTACAAGCATGTTTATATTCATAGATTTCGTAGTACCTGCGAACATATTCAGGTAATAGATTAATACCCACTTTTGTGCTCCCTAGAATTTCCCATAATATCCCTCCTTCAAAGCATCATAGAGATTTGCAGCGCTGTGCTGTTCGCCATCGTATTCAATCATTTCATTACCTTTTAACTCAAGCACAGAGCCATCCTCGAGGGTAAAGCGATACATAGTTTTTTCCAAATCCTCATCTTTAACCAGCACGCCTTGGAAAACTTCAGGGTTAAATCTGAACGTCGTACAGCCTTTAAGCCCCTGATGATAGGCATAAAGGTAGATATCTTTAAAATCAGCAAATGGAAAGTCTGTTGGCACATTTGCTGTTTTAGAAATACTCGAATCTACCCATTTTTGAGCTGCCGCTTGAATATCAACATGTTGTTTAGGCGTCACATTATCCGCTGCAATAAAGTAATCTGGTAACTTATTGACCTCATCTTTAGCATGCGGTATTGCATTCTGATTGACAAAATGACGATAAGCTAATAGCTCATATGAAAATACATCCACTTTTTCTTTTGATTTTTTACCTGCTCTTATCACATTACGCGAATAGTGGTGCGCAAAACTTGGTTCAATGCCATTGCTGACATTATTGGCAAGTGATAACGAGATTGTACCTGTTGGAGCAATTGAGGTGTGGTGAGTAAATCGACAACCATGCTCACAAATTGCATCAATGATTGAAATATCTTCTTTAGCAATGCGCTGCATATAACGACTGTATCTTGCATGTAAAACTCGTCCTTTTACCAAATCACCCACTTTGATTCCATCAGCAGTTATTTCGGGACGTAAACGTAAAAATTCTTCCGTTATGATATAATCTTTCTCTAAAACAGGGGCACTCCCTTTTTCTTTAGCCAATGCTACACCTTCACGCCAACCTTCTAGCGCCATCTGCCTTGCAACTTCTTCTGTAAAGTCAATTGAAGCTTTTTCGCCATATTTCATCTTAAGCATACTCAACGTTGAGCCTAGACCTAAAAATCCCATGCCATGACGACGTTTTGATTCAATTTCATTACGCTGTTCTTGCAATGGTAAGCCATTAATCTCAACCACGTTATCAAGCATACGTGTGAAGATACGCACCACTTTACGATACCTTTCCCAACTAAAACTTGCTTGATTGGTAAATGGATGCTCGACAAATTTAGTCAAATTAATTGAACCTAAAAGGCATGAACCATAAGGTGGCAGTGGTTGTTCGCCACATGGATTAGTAGCACGAATCGTTTCACAGAACCAGTTATTATTTTCTTCGTTGACCTTATCAATCAAAATAAATCCAGGTTCAGCATAGTCATAGGTGGAAGACATAATCATATCCCATAATCTACGAGCCTTGACAGTATTATAAATTTTACATGCCACAAGCCCTGAATCATCGGTAATATAGTCATCCCTAATCGACCACTCACGCCACAACACTTTTGTTGAATCATTTAAGTCAATTTGATGTGCTTTTCGCTCAGCCTCAGTCATTGGAAATGCCAAATGCCACACCTGATCGTTTTCAACCGCATACATGAAATCTCTGGTAATCAGCAAAGATAAATTAAATTGACGCAAACGTCCGTTTTCACGCTTAGCACGTATAAAGTCAAATATATCTGGATGTCCCACATCAAATGTTCCCATTTGTGCACCACGCCTACCACCTGCTGAGGCTATGGTAAAACACATTTTGTCATAGATATCCATAAAAGATAACGGACCTGACGTATGAGCACCTGCTCCTGCAACAAACCCACCTTTAGGACGTAGTGTTGAAAACTCATAACCAATGCCACAGCCTGCTTTCAAGGTTAAGCCAGACTCATGTACTTTCTGTAAAATATCATCCATAGAATCATGAATAGTGCCTGATACTGTACAATTGATCGTTGAAGTTGCAGGTTTATGTTCAAGTGCACCTGCATTTGAGATGATTCTACCTGCTGGAATTGCTCCATTTCTTAGTGCCCAAAGAAATTCCTCATAATGCTTTTGTTGAAGCGTTGATGTTTTCTCAACTTCTGATAATGCCTTAGCTACACGCTGATAAGTATCATCAATGTCTTTGTCAACTGGTTGACCTAAACGTGTTTTAAGGCGATATTTACTATCCCAAATATCTAGTGACGCTACTTGTAATTCAATTTCTGGTACTGCTTCTGTCAAAGACACAACCATCTCCTTTATTATTAAAAACAATAAAATATTTGGTTATTTTACCCATTTTTTAAATTAAATGTGGTGCTTTTTTCTCCTATATTTTTGTACAAAGACTTGACTTAAACACAAGCCTTTTTTATTTGACATTACAGTTACTTAAAAAACTTTAGGTTATACTTAAAATTTCTATACACACCAAATCGCAAATCATTTTGCAGTTATAGCTTAATAGCCTTTTCAGTTATAAAACTTATATAACTGCCTATGCACCAGAATCAATAATAAACAAGCCAATGTACTCGAACCCATTCAAAGTCATGGATACGTTTTTGTCGGACATTTGGAGTATAGGTAACTTATTATCTGCTCAAGTTTTTCTTTATCCATTAAACTTGTATCGATTGCTTTAAGCTGATAAGGCCAATTGCGAATCCATGTAAGCTGACGTTTAGCAAGTTGTCTTGTTGCTGCAATGCCTTTATCAATAAAAGCTTGATAATCATACTGCCCTTCTAAATATTGCCATGCTTGCCTATAACCCACACTGCGCATAGCAGGCAAATTCTCGTTTATTTTTGGGTTTTCTTTTAACTGTTTTACTTCGTGCAAAAAACCCGCATCAAGCATTTTGTGGAAACGTTTATCAATATCATCATGTAGCTTTTTTCTATCTTGTGGAACTAAAGCGCATATGGTGAGTCTCTGTCCTAAGCCACCTTGTTTTTTGTTTTGCTGTATGACTATAGAATAAGGCTTATTTGTTAGCAAAATAATTTCTACTGCTCGTTCTATACGCTGGCGATCAGCTGGATTTAAACGTACCGCTGTTACAGGATCTGCATGTTGTAAAAAATCATACCAGTAGGTTAAGGTTTTTTCTTTTAGCTGTGCACGAGTTGCCTCATTTGCTTCTGGCAAAATAGAAATTCCTTCTTCTAAAGCTTTAAAATACATCATTGTCCCACCCACCAACAATACATTTTTATTTCGTGCCTGAATATCAATAATCAAAGATTGTACATCGATTAAAAAATCATTGACTGAATAACTTAACCAAGGATCAATAATATCAATCAAATGATGGTAAATACCTTGCATCTCTTTAATTGTCGGCTTTGCGGAACCTATATCTAATCCCTTATAAACAAGCGTTGAATCAACGCTAATGATCTCTGCATCAATTTCTTTTGCAAGTTTGATCGCAAGATTTGTTTTTCCAGAAGCAGTGGGACCAGCCAAAGCAAAGACTTGTTTTTGTAATAAAGACATATTTATTCAATCAGCTGATGATTAATCTCAACTGGATATTGATTTTTAAGTGCAGTAAGGTAGTCATTTAACTCAATGGTTACATAATTATTTTGTACCATTTGAATTGATAACTCATTATCACCTGGAATGACTTTGGTGACTTCATATACCCAATAGGCATCACCATTTTGGATAGTTTTATATTGATTTAACTCATCACTGAAGATTGCTGTTTTCAATGCCTGATCTAAACCAAAATCGTTACGTGAAATTTTCTCTATTTTTGCTTTTTCTTTACTACTATCTATTTTCTCTTTATTAAGTATTTGTGAAAAAGCTTCCGCCTTTTGCTGTGCCAGCTTTAATGCTTGCTGATCAATATAGGCTTTTTTGACTTTGTCTTTGACTTCAGCAAAGCTCAAAGTACGTTGAGGCGTGATTTTATCAACTTTATATAGTATTCCTTCGGTTTGACCTTGACTAATAAAACCTTGGGTTTTGTTATACCCTAGAACAGCTTCTTGTAATTTAGCATTCCCTTCCACTTGATTACCTGTTGTTTGCAGATTAAATGGCTTCGTTGTACTAACCTTTAAGTTATTTGTTTTAACCACTTGTTCAAAGCTGTTGTTATTGATACTCGTTAAAACCTCATTGAATTTTTGAAGTGCTGCTCGATTGGTTAAAATCCTTTTGATAATAGGTGTAGCTTGTTCTAAAGTCATTTCTTTAGGTATATCAATATTTGTAAGCTTGACAAACTCATTATCTGAAGTTTCTTTCACAGATGAACTCATCGTTAAATTAAATAATGCAAATTGCGCATAAGTGGAAGCTTGATCTTGAGACAATGGCTTAATAGCTTCAATTGTCACGTCTTTCTGCTGATCTGCCGTTAAAAGCATATTTGTTTTCAATGCTTGAGCAACGATTTCTTTATTTTTTGCATCTTTTTTAATGGTTATGATTTCACCTGATCTTAATTCCTGAGTAAAGAGTGCATCTTTGTTTGCTTCATAATAAGATGCAATTTCCTCTGTAGTAATCGGTTCATTACTTATAAAGTCCTTTGATGTAAGCTCCACATATGAAACGATGGCTTCTTTTGACTTTTGGTAAGCTGTACTATTCTCATGGTAATAAGCCTGTAATGCTTCATCACTTATTTGGACGTCTTTACTAAAATCTTTAGCTGCAAAACTATAATATTTTATTTCTCGCTTTTGTCCCATTAACGCACTCACTGCTTGAATTTCATCTTTCAGCACAAACTGGGTTTGCATAATTGGACTTACTATACTTGACGTCAAAAGGCTATTAGCAATCATTGATTTGATAGGCACAGCTCCACCATAAAGCTTAGCGATCTCATCAAACCGTTTAGCTGAGTATTGACCATTCTCAATAAATGCTGGGTTTTGAAAAATAGCAGCTGAAATAGCAGACTCGGTTACCATAATATGTGAAGCAGTTGCATCTTGTTGTAAAAGCGCTTGATCCACTAGCTGTTGTAGCGTTTTTTGCTGCAATGCTTTCGAATTAGCTGAAGGTTCAGATTGCATGTTCTGTGTAAGCATTTGCTGGTAAGTATTTTGTGAAACCTGAATATCACCTACTTTAGCAACAGCTTGAGGAGATACTCCACTTGAGACAAAAAAATAACTAATCCCCGTTAATATAAAAACTGCACTAACGACAACAATAATAATCCATGTCACCCAACCTTTAAACTTATCGTTAATCAATTGCAACATATGAAAAAACTACCCTATTTTCATTTAGCTTAAATAACAATTGGCGACATCTTAACATGTTAAAACGAAAAAGGCATGCGCTTTAGCATGCCTTTATGATACTGAGAGGAAAGCTTTGTAAACAGTTTTTAAAGCTACCTTTACTAGCCATATATCCTAATATAAAACTGTAATTAATTTACTGCATCTTTTAATAATTTACCCGCTTTAAACGTAGGTGATTTAGAAGCTTTAATTTTCATTTTTTCACCTGTTTTAGGATTACGACCTTCACGCGCAGCTCTTTCACGTACTTGAAAAGAACCAAAACCAACCAAAGTTACTGTTTGACCTGATGTCAACGCCTCAGTCAACGCCTCAGTCGTTGCATCCAATGTGCGCTGCGCAACATCCTTGGTTACATCAGCTTTTTCTGCGATTGCTTTTACTAGTTCACTCTTATTCACGATATTTTCCTCTTTCGTTGTTGAATAACATTATGCTGGTAACTAGGCTTGCCTAGCCAACTCGACTAAGTTATAGCAAGCGTCACTTCACACGTCAACACGGTTTATTGCTATTTACACCTTTTTTTAAGTTTTTTGACCTTTTTTTAGCAAAAGTGCACGTTTTAACACTTCATCTATGGTTTTTACTGCGATAATCTCCAAACCTTCTTTGACGTTCTGTGGAATCTCTTGTAAGTCTTTTTTGTTATCAAATGGAATTAAAACAGTCTTAATTCCACCACGAAGTGCGGCTAGTAGTTTCTCCTTTAAACCACCAATTGCAAGCACATCTCCACGTAAAGTGATCTCACCTGTCATTGCAATATCTTTTCTTACTGGAATACCTGTTAATGCAGATAACATTGCTGTGCACATTGCAATACCTGCACTGGGTCCATCTTTAGGTGTAGCACCTTCTGGTACATGAATATGAAAATCACGCTTCTCATAGAAAGCTTCTTCTACATCATACTCTTGAGCTTTGGTCCTAACTACAGTAAAAGCAGCATGAACTGACTCTTGCATCACGTCACCAAGCTTACCTGTTATTTTCAACTTACCTTTACCCACGGTCGATACAGCTTCAATTGTCAATAAATCTCCACCAACCTCTGTCCAAGCCAAACCTGTTACTTGTCCAACTTTATTCTCTTTCTGTGCCAAACCAAAATCATAGCGGCGTACTCCAAGGTACTCATGTAGATTCTTACTGGTAATCGATACCTTTTTACCATCTTTTGTTGACAAAATATGTTTGACCGCTTTGCGACACAGCTTACTGATTTCTTGCTGCAAACGCCGCACACCTGCCTCACGCGTATAATAGCGAATAATATCCTCAATAACCTGTGCCGATACACTAAGTTCATTCTGCTTTAAACCATTATCTTTTATTGCTTTTGGTAGAAGATAGCGTGTAGCAATGTTTAGCTTCTCATCTTCGGTATAACCTGACAGATAGATGATTTCCATCCGATCACGCAGCGCATCTGGAATGTTAAGACTATTAGCCGTCGCTACAAACATTACATCAGATAAATCATAATCAATTTCTAAATAATGATCATTAAAAGTGTTGTTTTGTTCTGGATCTAACACTTCTAACATGGCAGAAGCAGGATCACCTCGAAAATCTGACGACATTTTATCTATTTCATCTAATAGAAATAATGGATTATTAACTTGAGCCTTATTGATTTTCTGCATAATCTGACCAGGTAATGCACCAATATAGGTGCGTCTATGTCCACGAATTTCGGCTTCATCTTTAACACCACCTAATGCCATACGCACATATCGTCTACCCGTTGCTTTAGCAATCGACTGACCAAGCGAAGTTTTACCCACACCAGGAGGACCTACTAAACACAGAATCGGTCCTTTTAACTTACGCATCCTTTGTTGGACTGCTAAATACTCTAAGATTCGTTCTTTGACTTTTTCTAAACCATAGTGATCCCTATTTAGAATTTCTTGTGCATGATTAAGATCTTTCTTGATTTTAGTGCGCTTCGACCAAGGCAGACTAACAAGAGTTTCTATATAATTACGTGATACTGAAGATTCAGCAGAAGCTTGCGGCATTGTTTTTAACTTTTTAATCTCAGACAATGCTTTTTCTGTAGCCTCTTTTGACATTTTTGCCGCTTCAATCCTCTCTTTAAGCTGATCAAATTCCTGCGCTTCATCCACATCACCCATTTCCTTATAAATGGCTTTAATCTGCTCATTAAGGTAATATTCACGCTGATTACGCTCAATCTGAGACTTCACGCGATCTTTGATACTACGCTCAAGCTCCAATATTTCTGTTTCAGCAACTAAAAGCTTCAGCAACAAAGAAGCTCTTAATTGCAAATTTGGAGCTTCCAATACTTCTTGCTTTTTAGCCACTGATGCTTGCACTTGTGCAAGAATCGTATCAATCACTCTTGGTAACTGATTATCCGACAAAATAGAGGAAAGTATTTCTTTTGGTACCTGTCCACCCATATCAGCAAGGGACTTGAAACTAGAAAGTAACGCTCGGACAAAACCACTTTCATCAGCTTCACTTAAATCATTTATGGTCTCTATTAATTGAATTTGTGCAGCAATAAAGGGTGTATCTTCGTAGTATTTTTCAACTTTAGCACGTCTTATGCCTTCTACTAATACCTTATAAGTACCATCTGGTAACTTCATAAGCTGTAAAACCTTGGCATAAGTACCAAGCATATATAAATCTTTAACATGTACGCTATCTACATCATCTATTTTTTGGGTGACAAGCAATACCTTTTGGCGCGTAGCATGTGCTTCACTAATTGCGGCAATCGATTTTTCCCGTCCAACAAAAAGTGGAACAGCCATATATGGACATACCACAATGTCACGCAGTGGAATAACAGGGACAAGCTCTGTGATATCCATTTTTTCATTAGAATATAAATTCATGAGTTTATCCGACCTTATTGACCTGATGCTAATCTAAAATGTGCTTGATCCTTTAAGATAATAAGCGGTTCATCAAAACCATTTATTACAGAATCATCAATCACGACTTTTTCAACGTTATCGATTGAAGGTGCTTCAAACATGATATTTAAAAGTGCATTTTCTAATATAGATCGTAATCCACGTGCACCTGTTTTACGTTTCACTGCATTGTGCGCTGTAGCCCTGATCGCTTCTGGTGTAAATTCAACGTTAACCTCTTCCATATCGAACAGCTTAGTATATTGTTTAATAAGCGCATTTTTAGGTTTAGTTAAAATTTGAACGAGTGCTTCTTCATCTAACTCCTCAAGAATTGCCATAACTGGTAACCGACCAATCAATTCTGGAATAATCCCAAATTTAACCAAATCTCCAGGTTCAACCTGTTTTAATAACCGATTGTGAGATACTTGATCATTACGTCCAAATACTTCTGCACCAAAACCAATTCCTGATTTTTCGGTACGTTGCTGAATAATTGATTCAATTCCAGCAAATGCACCACCACAAATAAATAAAATATTTGTTGTGTCAACTTGTTCTAAATCTTGATTTGGATGCTTGCGCCCACCTTTTAGTGGCACAGATGCAATCGTGCCTTCAATGAGTTTTAACAAGGCTTGCTGCACACCTTCGCCAGAGACATCTCGTGTAATTGATGGGTTTTCAGATTTACGTGCAATTTTGTCGATCTCATCAATATAAATGATTCCACACTCTGCTTTTTTGGTGTCATAATCTGCATTCTGTAACAGCTTTTGTATGACATTCTCAACATCTTCACCCACGTAACCTGCCTCAGTTAAGGTGGTTGCATCTGCAATTGCAAAAGGTACATTAAGCATTTTCGCAAGCGTTTGTGCTAATAACGTTTTACCTGATCCTGTAGGTCCTAATAGCAAAATGTTGCTTTTTGCTAATGTTACGTCTTCATCTTGAGATTGTTTGTTATAGATACGTTTATAATGATTATAAACAGCAACGGATAATATTTTTTTAGGCACATCTTGACCAATAATATATTCGTCAAGATGCTTTTTAATCTCAGCTGGTTTTGGTAGTTTCTTTTTTCCTTCAGGTGTTGAAAAATCATGCTCTGGACTATAACTAACGTCTTTACCAATAATATCTTCACATAATACAACACATTCATTACAAATATACACAGAAGGACCTGCAATCAGTTTACGCACTTCCTGCTGAGATTTTCCACAAAATGAACAATAAAGTGTACGCATACTGCTACCATCCCCATCGCCACGTCTTTTTCTTGGCATAAAAACCTCTCTTTAACACTTTAAAACCTCAAAGAAATGGGTTTAAGTAATATAAATTCAAGCTAATAAAATTTATTTTGTTCCAGGAATACTTAATCGTGATTCAATCACTTGATCAATTAAACCATACTCTTTGGATTCTTCTGCCATCATGAAGTTATCACGATCTGTATCTTTTACCATCTGCTCATAATCTTTACCTGTATGGCGAGCTAGTACTTGATTTAAGCGTTCTTTAATTCTAAGCATATTGCGAGCATGAATCTCAACATCGGAAGCTTGACCTCTAAACCCACCTAATGGTTGATGGATCATAATTTGGGAGTGAGGTAAACTATAACGCTTTCCTTTTTCGCCAGCAGCTAGTAATACGGCTCCCATACTTGCAGCAAGCCCAATACAAATCGTACTTACATTTGGTTTAATAAATTGCATAGTATCATATATTCCCATTCCAGCCGTGACCGAACCACCTGGTGAATTAATATAAAAATAAATATCTTTGTCTGGGTTTTCAGACTCTAAGAATAATAATTGTGCAATTACCAAATTTGCAGATACATCGTGAACCTCGCCATTTAAAAAGACAATACGCTCCTTTAATAAACGTGAGTATATGTCATATGAGCGCTCTCCACGCGCAGTTTGCTCTACAACAATTGGTACTAAATTATTTGTAATCATATTTTTCACCTTACATCCATATTTTACGTATTTTATCTATGGTACAAAGAAATTTGTACCACTCTAAAATACTAATAATAAAAAAGCCACAAACGTGGCCTTAGTTTAATTTTATTAAAACATTTTCACCAGTGTTTTACTGGCACAAAAATGAATGATTGAAGCCACATCACCTTTAGAACGTGAGTCCTTGAGGTAAAGCATTTCGAATTAAATCAAAAAAATCTTCTTCTTTTTCGATTGATTTACCTTGCTCAACGACCCAATCCACCAACTTGTTCTCGATCACAACGTTCTTGATATTATCAAATTCTTGTTTGTTATTTTTAACGTGATCACGGACTTCTTGCGCATCTTCATAAATAGATGCCATTTCTTCAATTAGTTCATCAATGCTTGCTTGATCCGCTTCAAACCGCTGTTCATGTACGATTGCTTGGAAAATTAAACCAAGCTTTACAGTGTGTTCAGCCCGATCTCTAAATAAATCATCCGATAAATTTTCAGCTTTAACTTGCGCTTTTTTGCCATCTATGCGCTTAATTAAGTCCTGCTTAGCACGATCAATTTCACGTTGAATCAAGGCTTTTGGTACTTCAAACTCAATAAGTTTAACCAATTGTTCAAACACTTGCTGCTTGATTGTCTTATGGATTGCATTTTTAAGTTCTCGTGCCATATTTTGTTTAATTTCAGCGTAAAATTCTTCAACGCCACCTTTAATACCAAACTGCTCAACAAATTTATCATTGATTTCTGGTAAAACCGCCTCTTTTATACTTTTAACAACGACGTTAAATTGTGCTGCTTTACTTTTAAGTTCATCGTTTTGATAGTCCTCAGGGAAAGTAACGTGAATTGTTTTATCTTCATCTTTTTTCATGCCAATAATGCCATCTTCAAATCCAGGAATCATTTGACCTGAACCAATAACTATCTCATAAGCATTTACAGAACCTCCTTCAAAGACTTGCCCATCAACCCGACCAACAAAATCAATGATTACTCGATCGTCTTTTTTAACTTCACGATCAACTTCATTCCAAACTGCAAGTTGTTTACGTAAGTTTTCAATCATCTTGTCCGTCTGTACTTCAGATAATTCAACGACTGGTTTTTTCACTTCAATTTTATCTAAATCTTTAATTATCACTTCAGGGAAAAGCTCAATATTAACATTAAATTTAAGTGCCTTACCTTCTTCGTTTTGAAGGATTTCAATTTCAACTCCAGCTGCTTCAAGTTTTTCATCTTTTAATGCCTTTGAATACTTGATGGGTAATAAATCACCTAAAACTTCAAAACGGACTTGTTCACCATATTTTTTCTTAATCATACCTGTTGGCACTTTACCTGGTCTAAAGCCATCAATTTTAGCTGTTCTTGCAATGCGCTGAATGCGCTTAGAGACTTCTTGTTCAATTTCACCAGCAGGCAACTCAATATTCAATACACAGTGAATGCCCTCTTTTCTCTCAACAGATACTTGCATTGTTTTTCCTTATTTAATTTATCATTTTCTTTCAAGGTTTTATTCAGCGTCAAAGTTTATAATTTGCACGCCTAATTGTCTAGCTGTTTAATGCTGAAACTTAAGCTCATATAGACTTTCCAAAAACTGTGACTGAAATACCAATGCCGTTTTTCTTTGATGATTTGTTAGATCTGAAATTAAAATAGAGAACACGTAACGCTTTCTATCTTTTGTACATAGGTAGCCAGATAATGCACTTACAGTTGTTCCTGTACCTGTTTTAGCAATAACCTTTCCTTTTAACCACTCATTTTTGCGATGAGCGGGAATTGCATTTTTAGTATAAACAGGTAATGCTTGTTCAAAAACATCAAACACTTTTTGTGTTTGCATCTTATACAATAGATCACTTAGAAAATCAGTACTCAAAAGGTTATTTGCTGACATTCCTGCACCATCTTCCAGTTGAATACTACTCACATCTAAGTCAAGTTTATCTTTAAGTATTTCAAGCATTGCATTTTTACCTGCTACAATACTCCCTACACCATAGTGATAATAACCAATTGTTCTAACTAGCGTCTGTGCATATAAATTATCTGAAGTCTGTAACATATGTTTTGTCAAAACCGAAAGCTTAGGTGAAAAATGTGTTGCAATTTGCTTAGCTTTTTCAGGCAAGCTTGTCGTTATTCTCACCTCACCTACTAAGCCTATTTCAAGTGCTTTGATCTTCTGTTTAACAAAGGTTTGCATCATCAATGTAGGATCTGGAATAGCAAGGCGAAATGTATACGGTGCTTTAGGTAAGCAACCTGCTAAAATAAGCACGTTATTTTGATCACTCTTGGCATTAAATTGACAAGTTTTAAGCATCTTATCGTTAGCCGCAACCACTTCATTTTGGTAGATAATAGACTCACCTTCGACTTGCTTAACATCAAAGCCATGCACTTTCGGGGTAAACGATAAAGCCACTGCATTTTCATTTAAATTATAAATTGACGATGGTGCACCATACCCAAATATAGAATCACTTTGACTTTGGTTAATTGGATAATCACGCCCTTGAAAGAAGCGATTAACTAGAAAGACGTCACCTTTTATATTTTTTATGTTAGCTCTTACTAACGCTTGCAGTAAGTTTGTCATAGATTTAGTTGTCAGACTTGGATCACCTGAGAAATCGATATAGAGATTATGAATTTCAGTTGAACTAACTTTACTATCATAATAAAGTTTGGTCTGATACTGATAATCCTGCCCAAGAACTAACAAGGCAGATACTGCAGTTACAAGCTTTGTGTTACTTGCAGGCATATGATTTTTATATTCATTGAGTGAAAACACATTTTCTCCTGTGCTTGCATCCAACACCTTAATTGCAATCGATGCTGAATTAAGCCCATTACTCTTAATCAGTTGGTTAACGTTCTCTGTTAGAGAAGTATATTGCTTAGCATATGCGCAAATCGATAAGGTAAAAGCAATACCTATATATAAAAAATACTTTTTCACATTCTTTTCCTTCGCTTTAATTTATCCATTTTAGTGAACAATAGAAGCTTGAATTATACTCATTAATTTATCATATACCGATTGTGTTGCTATTGATACTTCACAAGGTGCAAAAAGGTCCTTGGTAATCGGACACACTTTTTTCAAACAAGGTGAACATGTCAACGTAGATGATAGATGAATCACTTGCTTACCAAGTGCACCTGTTAATTTTGCTGAAGTTGAGCCATAAATACCAATGACTGGTGCACCACAAGCTGCTGCTAAATGAGCAAGACCAGTATCCACTGCAACAACCGCCTGACTTTGAGAAAATAATTCGGCCAATTGTGATAACTGCATTTTCTCAAGCACAATCGTATTAGAATTGTTGTGAGCAATCAAGTTGGCTTGTTTTCGCTCTTGCTCATTTCCCCACGGTAGTAATACTTTTATATCAGCTTTTGCTAATAATTTTGCAAGACTTTGCCAATGCGATAGCGCCCAATGCTTACTGGACCAAGTCGTTGCATGTAAAAAAACCACTTGCTTTTTAGCTTGAGTCACTGACCATTCATATTTGATACCATAGCCAACGTTAGACGACGATTCATAACCAAAAACTTTAGCAAATAAATACTTCACGCGTATAATAGCGTGCATTGCTTTTTCTACTTTTAACTTTTTATTATAAAAGAAACTTGCTGCTGGCTCTCTTGCTGATTCCTTGTCTAAACCATATTTTATGCCTTTAGCAGTTTTTGTAATCCAAGCGCTTTTTAACAAACCTTGTGCATCAATTACATAATCATAATGCTTAGCTTTAAGCCTTTTTTTAAATGCTCGAATCTCTGAAAAGTATTTAAAGATATTCTTACGCCATTTGCGAATCTCAATTTCTATCACTTCATCAACTGCTTCATGCCAACGCGGAATTTCTGCAAATGACTTTTCTATTACCCAATCAAATTTAAGATTAGGTTCATGTTGCTTTGCTTCAGTTAACGCAGGCAATGTATGCAAAATATCGCCTAAGGAAGAAGTTTTTACAATCAAACAGGTTTTCATAATGCTTTTTTAAAATCATACTTGTTATATTTTGACACCATCATTTTAATGTGTTTTTTTTCAAATGGCATTAGTTAATTTTTTATTAGCTCTTTCAATACCTGCTTTTGTAGATATTGACCTTTGAACAATGGATACATGATCAATAAAGCCAACACAATAATGAAATAAAACCATCGATTACTTGGTAAATGCGTAACATTATTGATGATGAAAAAACTCATATAGACACACATTACCATCATACCCGACAAACCATAACTCATCCCTTGAGCCTTACCTTGTAAAGTAATATCCGTATTTTTCTGTGCCAAAGTTACAACAATTGCCCAACATGAAATACACATCCCAATAAAAAAGTAAAGTATAAATGCTAAGGTAACACTATGAATCAAAGCTAACGCTAAATATAAGCATGATGACACAGCCAAAGCAACTATAATCGTACTTACTTCACCCTTTTTATCAGCAATCCATGGTAAAAACAAAGAACCAATGATAAAACCGACTGAGAATCCTGTTTCGATCAAGCCAAACTCCCATGAGCTTGCTTGTAATATATTCTTGGCATAAGGTGCAATAAAAATTGGCACTACCATAAACAAACAAGTAAATCCAATTTGGGCAGTATAAAACCAGAAAACAAAACGTCTAGCACATAAAAACCTATAAACTAATCGCCAATTTTCAATAAATCCACCTTCATTTTTTTCTACTTCTCGAGCAGGTTTCACACCTACGCTTGCAATAAGGGCAATGCTCGTTCCAGCTAAAAGAAAATATAAAATCTCGTGCATGTCAAAAATGGCAACCATTAAACCACCTAAAGACATACCAGCTACCATCCCAATCTCAAATATGCCATCCATAGTGCTATTGGCATATAATAACCTACTATCATCAATCAAAATTTCACGTATCATAATAAGCATCGCTGGCATATAAAATGCCAGGATAACCCCCCATAAACTGGTGAAAATATAAACTTCCATTAAACTGTCCAAACTTCCAAATAACAAGAAAATAGAAATTAATAACACACGTGCACTATTTGTGACAACTATGATTTTCTGACGTGGAAACTTATCGGCAAAATATCCTGTAATTGGTGAAAGCACTGCACCAAATACCCACCAACTAAACATAAAAATAATAATAGCATTAACACTATTATAAAGACTTAATAAATGCCAACTAAAAGACACATAAGCCACGCCAATAGCAATAGCTGAGAAAAACCCCATCACACACGCACAGGTAAACGATATATTTTTAAATAAAGCTGCACGTGCAGCTAAATACGATTTCACTTGTTATATTCTCCAATTATAAGCTCTTAAGATATTTAAAGTGTAACAGAGTTTTATTGAAAATTGACAGCAGGTAAAGGCATTAATCAATCAAATTATCTTTAAAATGCTTACGACATACCGACACATAGTGATCATTGCCACCAATTTGTAATTGATCACCTTCTTTCACTACTTGTCCATTCTCACCTAAACGTAATACATGGGTTGCTTTCTTACCACAATGGCAAATGGTTTTTATTTCAATTAGCTGATCAGCCCAAGTAAGCAAATATTTACTACCTTCAAAAGGTTCTGCCTGAAAATCGTTTCTTAAACCATATGCAAGCACAGGGATATTAAGCACATCAACAACATCGCTTAATTGCAACACTTGTGCTTTTGTCAAGAACTGTGCTTCATCAATTAACACACAATGGAGTGCATAATTTCTGACGTGTGCATATACATAAGCGTAAAGATCTGTATCTTTGTCATATAAAACCGCATCTGCTTGCAAACCTAAACGTGAAGTAATTTTACCCAAACCATAACGATCATCAAATTTTGGGGCAAACAATAAAGTATACATGCCTCGCTCACGGTAATTATAATCCGATTGCAACAAAGTTGTGCTTTTACCCGCATTCATTGTCGAATAATAAAAGTGAAGTTTTGCCATACTTAAAAATTGATCACTTATTTTAATATCGCCATAACTTAGCTCATCCTTGCCTAAGTTGAAATAAAAAAATCTCAAAAACTGTTCGCCTTCATCATAAAATCCGTTAGTCTGTAATATATTAAAGATTAAACTAAATAATTATTTTTTAATGAAAGTTAAGAAAAAACCCTTATTACTTATCCCTATTTTAGCTTTAGCTGGCTGTGTAACCGTTCCTCCTAAAAACATCAATAATGCTTGTACTATGGCACAACAATATCCTAATTGGTATTACGACTCGCTGAATTCATATAAAAAATGGGGTATCCCCATTAGTGTGCAATGGGCGATCATTCGTAATGAATCAAGCTTTATTGCCGATGCTAAAACACCTATGCAATATGCATTTGGTTTTATTCCAACCGGTCGCCAATCAACGGCTTACGGTTATGCTCAAGCCCTAAATGGTACATGGGATCATTACCAAAAATCTACTGGAAATAGTTGGGCAGATAGAACGAACTTTGCTGATGCTGTTGACTTTATAGGTTGGTATGGTAACTATGCACATAAAAAAGCGGGTATTTCTAAATCTAATGCCTATGAACTTTATCTTGCATATAATCAAGGCATTGGAGGTTATTTGCGTGGTAATTATCGTAATAATCAATTCCTACTCAACTATGCACGCAAAACACAAGATACCGCCTACAATTATGCTTATCAACTACGCCGTTGTAATATCCCTTCAAAAAGCTGGTTCTGGTAATTAAAATCCGCTATTCTAAGTTATATTTAAAAATAGAAACTTATAAAACATAATCCATGAGTGTAACTAATGACACCATTGCTGCCATCGCAACCGCCCCAGGTCGTGGAGGTGTTGGTATTATTCGCATCTCTGGCGAAAAAGCCTACGCTATTGCCTATAATGTGACAAAAACATGGCTTAAGCCACGTTATGCACATTTTCTTACATTTAAAAATCATCAAGATGAACTACTTGATCAAGGCATTGCGATCTATTTTAAAGCTCCCTACTCCTATACCGGTGAAGACGTGGTTGAATTACAGGCTCATGGCGGTCCTATACTCTTGAATCTTATTTTACAAACAACTCTGGAATATGGCGCGCGTCTTGCCAAACCTGGAGAGTTTACAGAGCGCGCCTATCTAAATGACAAAATTGATCTTGCTCAAGCAGAAGCAATTGCTGATATTATTGATGCTTCATCTGAGCAAGCTGCCAAGTCAGCCATGCGCTCCTTACAAGGTGAATTTTCTAAACACATTGACACATTAGTACACGCACTTATTCAACTGCGCGTACATGTTGAAGCAGCTATCGACTTTCCAGAAGAGGAAATTGATTTTTTAGCAGATCCATACATTGAGGCGCAACTTAATACCTTATATCAACAACTTAACTTCACTTTAGAAAACTCAAAACAAGGAGCACTTCTGCGTGAAGGTGTTGAAATTGTGATTGCAGGCAAACCCAATGCAGGTAAGTCAAGTTTGCTCAATGCTTTAGCAGGTAAAGAAACAGCGATTGTCACTGACATCGAAGGCACCACACGTGACACTTTACGTGAATATATCCAAATTAACGGTATACCTGTGCATATTATTGATACAGCAGGATTACGTATAAGTGACAATGTAGTTGAAAACGAAGGAATTAGACGTGCACTTGAAGCCATTAAGAAAGCCGATCATATTCTTCTTGTTGCTGATATTAGAGATACCATTGATAAAGAAATTACTGAGCTTGCGCCTGAATTTTTTAAACATATCCCTAACTACATTCCAATTACTTATATTTATAACAAGATTGATTTAAGAGATAATGATCCACA
Source organism: Fastidiosibacter lacustris (assembly GCF_003428155.1). Lineage (GTDB taxonomy): Bacteria > Pseudomonadota > Gammaproteobacteria > Francisellales > Francisellaceae > Caedibacter > Caedibacter lacustris. The sequence continues at coordinate 875 of NZ_QLIR01000003.1, read as the reverse complement.
AAATCATGATAATTACCTATATATTTCTGCTAAACATGGTATTGGTATCAATAAACTACGTGATTACCTTTTAAGGGCTATTGGTTATACACAAACAAATGAAGGTGTTTTTACCGCAAGGAAACGTCATATCAATGCTCTAAATGCAGCCAAAGAACACCTTGAAATTGCTCAACTGCATTTACAACATAAAGATGGAGAATTATTAGCCGAAGAGCTTAACCTTGCTCAAGGGCAGCTTTCAAGTATTACTGGTGAATTCAACGCTGATGACCTCCTAGGAGAAATATTTAGTAATTTTTGTATTGGGAAATAACATGACTGACAAAGAACAAGAAATTAAACGCCAATCAAAGATGACGCATATGGAACTGTTCAAACTCAATGGTGCCAAAGCGGCTGTACGTTCATTAATTTTTATTCTTATTTTTGCCATTTTCCTTTATGCCATTACTGGTGATATTCTCTCACCTGAACTTGCAGTCATTTTCTTTTTAATCGATGCCAGCGTGAACACCTTTCGCTATAAATGGTTTAAATCTTTACGCAAATAAATATCAGTTATTGGGCTTACTCACTTTATTAGAGTTCTTTCCAAACCTCAATTAGTCAATTCAAAGTTGTAAATTCCCGTTATTAAATTAAATCGAAGTCCAAACCTTTTTCGTCTATTCCGATATTTGTCGGCAATAATTTTAAAACGTTTTAACATGCCTATTACGTTTTCATTTAGTACACGGAGACTGGGTAATTTTCTATTAGATTTTTTATCCTCTTTCGTGAAAGAATTTTTTTTAGTTCTTTTCTTTGGAAGTTGACTGTTAGCATGAATTTTCTGTATCCCCTGATAGCCCGTATCTGTTAAAACAGCCGTC
>NZ_QLIR01000002.1 GCF_003428155.1 Fastidiosibacter lacustris | reverse complement strand
AACACCAATAGCAACTTTTACTGATGGGAAAACGCACTGGCAAGAGAAGGTTGAATTGCTCAACCATATCTGACAAAAATCGCGTTTGAAAAATAGGCAACTGTCAGGTCAAGTCTAAACTTATACACCTAATACGTTTAGTGATTGACCTGCCCACAAAAAATAAAAGTCTCTTTTATAATTTTTCTGCATAAATCTTCTCACCAAGCGTAGAGATTGAATTCAAATATTTGAAAGATGACGGTCGTAGCGGTCGCAGCCATGGATTATTGATAATTTCCCACGTATCAATATTAGCATACACTGGATTACTAACCGCTTTTATTAATAGCTCTTTTTCTGTTTCAAGCATTCTTTACTCCTTTCCTTCACTAGACACAGCCCAATTTTGCTTCGAATTCATGAGAGATTGTAACTATATATCAGAGAATATAACGACCTCTTTCAGTTAAGCATCCAACTAATTATTACCTAACCTCCTAACTGCAAACATACTCTTCCGTAAGCAGTATCACGCCGATTATATCCTATACCAAGATAAACATTAACCGTATTAATTCAAATAAAAATACTGTATTTTAGCATTCTCAAAACAGTAGGTATCAAACTAGTTGTCACCCGATTTCTTGTGCACTAAGCACTTATCTTGTTTACATTATTGTCACCATTATGCTTGTTAAGATGAACCAAAGTCTCGTATTGTCAGTTGCATGTGTTGCCTGATCACCTAGATGAATTACAGTTGCTTGGATTTTTTTATAAAGCTGCTTAGGTGATTTTAACAGTCCCATATCCTGTGGACCTATATGCTTTTAGTGGAGAGCATCGTCGCACCGATTAGTCCAACAATTTCTCTTGTTAATGACACTACGGTACTTAGGTACTTAGGTACTTCCATTAACAAAAATTAACGGCTTTTACATCCATGCAAATAACTAATCAACAACTCTCGTGTTTTTAATGCTCTCCCATGTAAACACGCATCTAAATTCAAGCGAATTAGTTTTTGTAATACAGCGAGCTCTTTGTTATTCCAACAAGATACAGGTTCACCCAGTTTTAAAATTGTCTTACCTAATACTCCATTCCCTGGTGTAGTTTGATAAAATGCTGATAAGGCTGACATCTCATAATATCCGTTTGGATCAATTGGATTATCTTTCTCATCGAACTGATACGAAAAGCCATAACCAATGCTCTCTAATAATTGTAATTCAAAGTAGCGTAATAAAGGTGCTACCTCATCAGTCATAAGTCCACTGATCACTGCAAGATAGCAGTCAAATAATTTTTTATCATGATGATCAAAAGGGAGTAACCAATATAACAGTTCGTTTAAATATAAACGTGATAACTGTGATAAATAACTGCCTAAGGTATAGCTTTTTTCAAGCTCTACATATTTGATGGTTGATAAGGCTTCAGCTGAATGTGCAAGTTTTATTTCAACATTTAGTAAACAAAATGGTTCATATAAAAATGCTGTCCTTTTTGTTTTACTCACTCGAGCAACTGCACTCACCTTACCATGAGATTGCAACCATAAGGTTAATAACAGTGAAGACTCTTTGTATTTTCGGCTGTGCAAAATCACTGCATTTTCAAGGTTATCACGCATTTAGATTTAGCTGCTCAATTAAATTCAAAATTAACAACGCATCTTGGCGCTTATGCTCAGGTAATGAAAAATATTCCACTAAATCGGTGATTTGATAGTCCTTAATCTTCATCCATGTACCTTGCTGTAAATTGTCCTTCAACCATTTACCCATTGCTAGTAAATAAGGACTACCAATAGCAGCAAAATAATAGCGATTATCGTCACATGCAATAATAATCTGCTGCATGCCTTCCCCTATTTTAACTTGCTTTAAAACGGTTTTACTTGGCAGAAAATCTGTAGAATTAATATTATCTAAAAGCGAGAGTACTTTTTTACTGTACATCTACACCCCCATACCACATTGCTCTGATAATGCTCTTAATTTTGTTACCGCAGCAACAACGGAATCTGCTGCTATATGTACTTCTCTTACAGTTGTATATTGTCCAAATGAAAAACGTAAACTTGCATGTGCTTGCTGCTGACTCAAACCGATATTTAATAATACAAATGAAGGTTCAATGCTTGCTGAGTTACAAGCTGAGCCCATCGATACAGCAAGGTTATGTAACATTGCAACCAATGCTTCACCGTCAACTCCTTCGAAAGTGATATTAACAATGCCAGGATAACTGTTTGCCAGTGGTGTATTAATCGTAATATTTGGTAAAGCTTCTATCTTTTTTAAAAAAATCGCTCTTAAGTTTTCAACGTGTCTATAAAAAGAGTTACCTTTTTTTTGCATAAGTACACAAGCCTGTCCTAAGCCCACAATTTGATGAGTAGCCAAGGTCCCCGAGCGATAACCATTTTCATGCCCCCCACCATGAATTAAGGGTGTTAATTTCACTTTAGGCTTTCTACGTACATAAAGTGCACCTACACCTTTAGGTCCATAAATTTTATGTGCTGAAATCGATAGCAAATCAATGTTCATCGCTCTAACATCAACATCAATTTTACCAAAGCCTTGCGCAGCATCCACATGAAATAAAATCTTGTTTTCTTTACATAAAGCGCCAATTTCTGCTAAAGGATAGCATGTTCCAAGCTCATTGTTGACTGCCATAAGCGACACTAAAATCGTATCTGGTTGTATTGTTTGCATGACTTGTTCAGCTGTAATCTGACCCTTTTGATCGGGTACTAAATAGCTTACTGTATAGCCTTTTGTCTCAAGGTAAGCACAAGTATCAATCACAGCCTTATGCTCAATCGAAGATGTAATAATATGCTTGCCTTTATTGGCATAAGCATCTGCAACCCCTTTTATTGCAAGGTTATCGGATTCAGTAGCACCTGATGTAAACACAATTTCTCGACTGTCGGCACAAATTAATAATGCAACCTGCTGCCTTGCTTTATCCACAGCCTCTTTTGCATACCAACCATATTCATGAGTGTTGGATGCAGGATTCCCAAATATATTTTCAAAACTTAAATATTTGAGCATTTCGTCAATAACTTCTTGTGCAACGGGTGTTGTAGATGCGTAATCAAGGTAGATTTGCTTCATTGCTTTGTCTGACTAGTTTATTTCTGGTTGTAGTCTATCATAAATAAGTGTGACACAAATCCTTTCAGACTAAGCAATTACAATTTCTAACTTTTTTCTCGTCAAAATGCTGCTCTTTAAACCAAAATGATTAAGCTATACACGAACAAGCGATAGAATATCAGAAAACACACCTGCTGCTGTTACTTCTGTCCCCGCACCAGCACCTCTAATCACCATAGGTGTATTACAATAGCGTTTAGAATAAATCAAAACCATATTATCCACACCTGTTAAATTCACAAATGGGCTTGTTTCTTCTAACGGCAAAACAGAAACAACAACCTTACCGCTGACATTAATTTCACCAATAAAATGTAGTGCAGCTAATTTGCCTTTGAGCTTCTTAAATTTATCCGTTAATGCCTGATCATAATCTGCAACCTTTGCCAAGAACACTTCTTTTGTACAATTTCTTAATTCAGTGGGTGTTAAGTTCTGCACGTTAATATCACTTAACTCGATACTTAAGCCAATTTCACGTGCTAAACATACCACTTTACGTGCCACATCCATGCCAGATAAATCTTCACGTGGGTCAGGTTCAGTGTAGCCATCGTTATAAGCTAACATTAAACTTTCAACAAAAGTTTTGCCTTGATTTATCTGATTGAAAATAAAGCTTAATGTTCCTGAAAAAACTCCTTTAATCTTAGTAATTTTATCTCCCGTTAGTTGCATACTTTGAATAGTACTAATCAAAGGCAAGCCCGCACAAACATTTGTTTCATATTTAAATTCAACGTTATGCAGCTGAGCAGTTGCTCTTAATGTTTGATAATAAGCCATCGATTGGGTATTGGCATATTTGTTTGGTGTCACAATACTCATCCCATTTTGCAAAAACTTAATATAACTTTCAGCAATTATACTATTTGCCGTTGCATCCACGATCACTTTATGTGCACAAGATAAAGCTTGCATATGATTTATTAACTGATCAAGGTCAGAGTGACCACCAACGTTTGTTTTAAGCAAACCTAATAGATTTTCTTTTACTAATAGATCATCTGCATAAAGCGCATTTGTAGAATTCAATAGAGCAACCAACTGTAAATTGATGCTTTTTGCCTCAAGATTTGCTTTTTGTGCTTGCAACTGTTTAATCAGTTCGCTACCAACTCCACCAGTACCAATAATTGCAACTGCCAAGTTTTGTAGAGGTGGGTTCTTTGCTTGCTGATGAATCAAATTAAGCGCCAAATCCTCATCTAATTGTTTAACCGTCACTGTGATGCTACGTTCAGATGAACCTTGTGTAATCGCATGAATATTGATTTTAGCATCAGCTAATGGTTTAATCACGCGTGCCAACGCACCAGGCTGTGCTCTTAAACCATCTCCCACCGCCGTGACAAGTGCATAACCTATTTCGCAGTAAATATGCTCTATATCTCCACGCTCAATCTCTGCTTTAAAATGCCGTTCAAGCGCTTTAGTTGCCTTCTTAGCAAACTTAGATTCAATGGCAAAGCAAATCGAGTATTCGGAACTTGACTGTGAAATCATCATCACTGAAACTTGCGCCTGCTCAAGTACTGAAAATACCTTTGCTGCCATACCTGACACACCGATAATACCAGCACCTTGCACACGCATGAGTGCCACATTGGAAATACTTGTTAATCCTTTGATAAGATACTGAGCAAGGTTTTCTTGATCAAGTTTTTTTACAATCACCGTTCCAGGATCTTGTGGGTCAAAACTACTTTTAATCTCAATTGGAGTACCCATTTCCATCATTGGATTAATCGTTAATGGATGCACGACTGACGCACCAAAATAAGCAAGCTCCAAAGCTTCTTTATATGATAATTGTTTAAGCTGCCTTGCATTTTTTACAACTTGAGGATTAGCACTATATATACCAGCTACATCCGTCCAAATAACAAGCTTATTCGCCTGTAACAATTTAGCAAAAATTGCCGATGAGTAATCACTGCAATTCATACCTAAAATACTACGATTACCCTCTTGGTTTTGTGCAATAAATCCAGTAATAATGTAAATCTTATTCGCTCTATCGATAATATGTTTATCAACGGCTTGTTGGCTTCTTTGCCAATCAATTACCACAGGCTTTTGATGGTCATCGATAAATAAAACGGTAGACGCATCAACAAACTGAGCTTGAATATCATTTTGCTGTAATACTACTGTTAAAATCTGTGCTGACCACAGCTCACCAAACCCAAGAATGAAGTATTCCAGAGCATCCCCACAAATGCCACTTAAACAAATAGTCAACAATATTTGTTTTAAATACTCAATATCCTTTTTAAAAATTTTGATTACACTTTTATTATCTGGACATAAGCCATTGATTAGTGTCATATGATGTTCACTAATCTGCTCAAGCACCTTATGATTACTTTTATTCTCTAAAGCAAGTTCAATTGCCTTTTTTAATAAGCTGGTCGTTTTCCCACTTGCAGAAACAACGACTGATTGTGCTGTGGTGCCAATAATTCTCATCACGTGTTTAATTTTAATAACATCTGCAAGGCTACTCCCGCCAAACTTGTGCACCACATATTCCATTTTATAAACCACCTTAGGAAAACTGCCATGAAACACCATTATATAAAGATTATTGAGCATAATTCATCATAAAAAAAATGATTTTTCCATGGTTTACTTATTAAAAACTTAGTAGTTCCTAGTGATTTTTAATGATGAGTTATGACACTTCTGTCTATGTATTTGCAAATTCAAATAAATGGCGGCACAATAGCCATACTCTTTTTTATTATTACTTTTTAATTTCTATGTCACAAAAAATAATTGTTGGTGCTTCTGGTGGTGTAGATTCCTCTGTTGCTGCCTTGTTATTAAAACAACAAGGCTTTGATGTCACGGGGGTTTTTATGAAAAATTGGGAAGAAGACGACACAGATGAATTCTGCTCTGCCAAAGAGGATATTAAAGATGCTCAAAGCATTTGCCAAAGCATTGGTATACCATTCCAAAGAATCAACTTTGCAGCGGAATATTGGGATCATGTTTTTGAATATTTCTTAGAAGAGTATAAAGCAGGACGCACACCTAACCCTGACATTTTGTGCAACAAAGAGATTAAGTTTAAAGCTTTTTTGGACTATGCCAAACAATTGGGGGGGGAATATATTGCCACAGGACATTACGCACGTAAACGTACCCTTGAAAACGGCGAGCATCAACTATTAAAAGGACTAGATCATAACAAAGATCAATCTTATTTTCTATACACATTAGGACAAGACCAACTTCAATATACACTATTCCCTATTGGTGAGCTTGAGAAACCTAAAGTACGTGCTATTGCTAAAAAGCATGGGCTTATCACATATAATAAAAAAGATAGTACAGGGATTTGCTTTATTGGTGAGCGTAAATTCAAAGCTTTCTTGAATCAATATTTGCCAGCACAACCAGGTGAAATTCATGATGAAAACGGCATTGTTATTGGCAAACATGATGGTCTTATGTACTATACAATTGGTCAACGGCAAGGCTTAGGTGTAGGTGGTGTTAAAAATCGTCCTGAAATTCCGTGGTTTGCTGCGAAAAAAGATTTAAAAAACAACGTGCTTATAGCTGTTCAAGGGCATAATCATCCACTTTTGTTCAAAGATAACTTAACAGCAATTAAGCTAGATTGGATAAAAGGAGAAGCACCTGATCGAGAATTTACATGCACAGCTAAAACACGCTATCGCCAGGCTGATCAAGCTTGCACGGTTTACATTCAAAAGGATAAAACACATGTTAAATTTGAAAAACCACAACGCGCCATCACCCCTGGTCAATCAGTCGTATTTTATAATGGTGAAGTTTGCTTAGGTGGCGGGGTAATCGAATAAGTATTTGAAAGCCTTTTATTTTTCTGAATTTTCCTGCATAAGTTTCTTATATTTTTTCTCAATCATCTGACGTTTTAATGGCGATAAATGATCAAAATAGGTAATTCCATCTAAATGATCAATTTCATGCTGGATACAACGTCCATGATAACCATCACATTCTAGTTCATACATCTCACCAAATTCATTTAATGCACGCATTTTTATCCATGCTGCACGCTTGACTTTTGCTGATACCCCAGGAAAAGATAAACATCCCTCTTCTTCATAAATCTCACCTTTACGCTCAATGATCTCAGGATTAATTGCAACAAATTTCTGATCTTTATTTTCTGAGCCATCCATTATAAATAAACGCATATTAAGCCCAACTTGAGTTGCAGCCAACCCCCCTCCATGATTTTCATACATTGTCTCAAACATATTGGCAATGGTGATACGTAAATAATTATCAATCTTATCTATAGAAACAGGATTTGCCCTTTTTTTTAAAAAGGGATGTGGGTATTTTAATATTTCTAGTTTTGCCATCTGTACTGGTACTGTTATTTTTAGCTTCACTTAAATTAGTTCAAGTGTAACACAACTTAGTATTAATCTTAAAACATAACGTGTAAATTCTGATTTCATTTAGACATTATCTGCATTACAGTCTTTCTATTTAAAACCAACTAAATCCAGGAAGTTTTAGCTGGTGTGGCAATTACACAGCACAATAATAAAAAAAACATGAAATCTTTTTGCTAAAAAAGATAAATGATATATTATAACATTTACTTTTTATCCAGGAGAATTATCATGCTCAAAAAACTGACTTGTTTAACCTTCATATTCATTACAACTATACTACTTTACAACCAAGCCACTGCGGAAATTAAAGTCGTAGCAGCAGAAAACTTCTACGAAAACGTTGCAAGCTTAATTGGTGGAGACTATGTTACAACAACTAGCATCATTAACAACCCTGATGCTGACCCACATCTTTTCACTACTTCAACTCAAACTGCGATTGCTATAAATAACGCACAAGTTGTAATTTACAATGGTGCCGATTATGATCCCTGGATAAAACAATTATTAAATGCACAAAGTAATAATAACATTACAATTATTGATGTTGCTGCTCTTATGAACGCCAAAAGTGGTGATAACCCTCACCTATGGTATAACCCCAATACCTTTCCAACATTAGCTAAAAAATTAACAACTGTTTTTAGCCAATTAGAACCAGAGTATGAAAAGACCTTTAAACTCAACATGAAAACATTTGATGAACGTTATCAAATGGTTTATGCCAAAATAAATGAAATAAAGGGACACTTTGCAGGAACAGCCGTTACCGCAACTGAGCCTGTTTTTGGCTATATGGCAGAAGCACTTGGTTTAAAAATGTTAGGCGAAAAATTTCAGTGGGCAATAATGAATGATGCTGAACCGACACCTAAAATGCTTATTGACTATCAAAATCTATTCAATCAAAAAAAAGTAAAGGTTTTATTCTACAATCAACAAGTTCAGGATAATGTGATCGACAACATTCTAAACCTTGCTACAGAGAATCAAATCCCAACAGTTGGAATATCAGAAACCATGCCACAAAATGACAATGTGATTACTTGGCTTAACGCAAATTTAGAGGAGACACAAAAGGCACTAGAAAAAGCCTTTAATAAGCAAAATTAAACAGGACACTCTATAAAATAGCGACGCTATTCCAACAAAAGTAAAAGTAATACAATAATTAAATGACACTAATACTTCACTCAGAACGCAAAATAATGAATATGCAACAAACTATCATACGATGCCATAACCTTGTGCTTGGGCATGGTAAACACCAATTATCCAAACCAATCAACCTTAGTCTTTACCAAAATCAATGGTTAGGAGTTGTTGGTGAAAATGGTATCGGAAAATCCACTTTTTTAAAAAGCATTTTAGGAATCCAACCACCTATCTCTGGACAATTAACAGTATTTGATAAACCCGTGGGGATTTGTAACGATTTAATCAGCTATATCCCACAGGAACGTGAGCTTAATCTAAGCCAGCATATTTCTGGTAAAACGCTTGTAAAAGCAAGTTTTAAATCCAATAAATTCGGCATGCCTTTTTTTGGTCAAAAATTCAATAAAATGCTTGATCAGTTGTTTGAGATCGTTGGCGCATCAAGCTATGCAAATCAAGCTTTTGAAACTCTATCTGGCGGTCAAAAAAAACGCATCTACCTCATACAAGCATTAGTTAACAGTCCCAAATTACTTTTATTAGATGAGCCTTTAGCTGACCTTGATCCGCAAGCCAAACATGATTTTATCGATGCGCTCAAGAAAATTCATCGATCACAAAATATTACTTTATTGATAATTTCACATGATATGCACGAAATTGCGCACGAGTTGGATAATTTTATTCATTTTAAAAATGGTCACGTCCATTTATGCCCACAATTACCCTGTTTGACGGAGGATAAAAGTGTTATTTTATAGTTTCATGCAAAATGCCTTTATTGCAGGTACCCTCATTGCTATTATCTGTGGAATCGTAAGTTTTTTTGTCGTGTTACGTAAAGCTGCTTTTGCTGCACACGGCTTAGGTCACATCAGCCTTACCGGTGCCTCTGGTGCTGTGTTAATTGGAGTCTCTGCCATGAATGGTCAGCTCATTGCAAACATGATTGCGGCAATTTTCATGGGCTTTATGGGAGACAAAATTAAAAAAAATGACCTTGCCATTGGAATCGTTCTCACCTTTTTCTTAGGTTTAGGTGCTTATTTTCTCTATCTATATCAAACTGGTTACTCTGGCTCGATTATGTCAATTTTGTTTGGAAATATTCTAACGGTTTCTTATAGACAGATTATCATACTACTAATTATGGCCATCATAATTATATGTGCATTATCTATTGTTGCCAGATCACTCTTTTTTTGCTCAATTGATCCTATTATTGCCCAATCTAAAAACATTCCAAGCAGATTACTGTCGATGATTTTTTTCATTATTTTGGCACTCACAGTCACAATGGCATGCCAAATTGTTGGCGCACTTTTAGTATTTACTCTTCTTATTGGACCAGCTGCTAGCGCCTTTCAATGGAGCGATGGATTTTATAAAAGCATGCTTCTAAGTATTATGATCTCGCTTATTAGCGTTTGGGGGGCGTTATGTTTAGCATTTTATGTTAACCTTCCTGCCAGCTTTTGTATTACTATGATTATTTGTTTGATTTATATAATCGGTCTTATCAAAAACCTAATGTGGCAGTAAAAATGATGAATAACGTTGTTGCACACATAGAAAGCCATTGCTTAAAGCACAGCATCAAGCTTACAAGTTTACGTAAGCTCATCATTCTTCTTTTATCTGAACAAAACCAACCGATTACAGCTTATGAGTTGCTTGCTAAATTAAACGAGCAAAGCAAGGATAAAAATTACAACATCATGTCTATCTATCGCGTCTTAGATTTTTTGTGTCAAAATGAATTGATTCATCGCATCCATACAACCAATTGCTATACGATTTGTTGTCATCCAGAAAAACACATTTGCCAGCTATTTATCTGCAAAAACTGTGGCACAAAGATCGAACAACACGATGAACAACTAGATCAAACATTACAAAAACTCGCACAAAAAAGTGCGTTTGCTATTAGTCAACACACCATTGAATTATTTGGTTTATGCCACAAATGCTTGTCCTTTGCTATTTAAGGCTTCCAGAGGATTTACATAAGGAATGTTTAAGGCTTCCGCCACTGGCAGTGAAGTTAGCATTCCATTATGAACGCTTAAGCCATGCTCTAGATGCACATTCTCAACAATTGCCTTCTTATAACCTTTGTTAGCAAGTTGCAATGCAAACGGAAGCGTCGCGTTATTTAAAGCAACCGTTGAGGTTCTTGCAACCGCACCTGGCATATTAGCAACACAATAATGCACCACACCATCAACTACATAGGTCGGGTTTTGATGCGTTGTTGGTCTTGAAGTTTCAAAACAGCCTCCTTGATCAATGGCAACATCAACAACGACTGAACCTTTTTTCATATTTTTGATCATTTCTCTTGTTACAAGTTTAGGTGCAGCCGCCCCTGGCACTAATACTGCACCGATCACCAAATCTGCTTCTTGCACATATTTTTCAAGGTTATCCTTCGTTGCATAGATACAATTAAGTTTAGGACCAAAATAATCATCTAATTCCCGTAGGCGATCTAGAGATTTGTCTAACACCGTTACATGTGCTTCCATACCAATCGCCATGCGAATTGCATTTAAACCCACAACACCCCCACCAATAACTACAACTTTTGCTGATTTCACACCTGGCACACCACCTAAAAGCACACCACTACCGCCTTGAGCTTTTTCTAGGCAATGGGCACCAGCTTGCACAGACAAGCGCCCCGCCACCTCACTCATTGGAGTTAATAAAGGTAATCGACCATTTTTATCAGTAACCATTTCATAAGCAATCGCAGTACAGCCTGATTCCAATAAGAGTTTCGTTTGTAATGGATCAGGTGCTAAATGCAAATAAGTAAACAGGAGCTGTCCTTTTCGCAGCATTTTACATTCATTAGGTTGAGGCTCCTTTACTTTAATAATCATATCAGCTTTAGCATATATTTGGGCTGGATCATCAACAATGCTTGCACCCGCCTCTATATAACTTTCATTTGAAAACCCTATTGCATCACCTGCATCATGTTCAACCAATACGCTATGACCATGATGAACAAACTCTGCAACATTCCCAGGTGTTAACCCAACACGATATTCATGATTTTTAATTTCTTTAGGAATACCAATAATCATCTTGTTCCTCCAACTTAACTCAATTTACAATTCATAACGAAATACTTGCAAAATTATCTTAACGCTCGTTCACCAATCTAAACCCAAGTTAAATCAAGCTTATAATTTGACTGATAAAATTAAAAGTGAATTCTGCAAGCATATTTCTGCCATCGGCAATATAGCAAGCTTATAGAGGAAAACCAAATATAAATTAGCAGTTCTAAATAAAACCTACACGACATAATCAAAACCTCATTTTAATGATGAATAAATGGAACATATTGATATGCTTTAATGCCTAGATGCTCCGGATAGCCCACCTCAATTAAATATAAACCCTGAGCTGGCGCAGTTTGACCTGCTAATGTGCGATCTTTTTTTGCAATAAGCGTTTGTATCCACTGTGGCGTGCGTTTAGACAAACCCACCTCTAACATCGATCCAACAATATTTCTTACCATGTGATGCAAAAAAGCATTACCTTGAATATCAAATATGATGAATGCGTTTTTTTGCGTAAAATAAGCATGGTGAATATTCCGATTAGTGCTAAGTGATTGGCATTGTGATGAACGAAATACACTAAAATCTTGCTCACCAAGAAGATACTGGCAAGCTTCATTCATGCCCAATATGTCTAGGTTTTGGTTAAACCATGTACTACGCTCATACCATAAAGCACTGCTGGTTTTATGTTGATAAATAACATATTGATAGCGGCGATATAATGCGCTAAAGCGTGCGCTAAAATTTACATCTACTTGATAGGCACAACTAATCTTAATATCGTTTGGCAAATGCGCATTAGTACCTAATACCCATGCTTGCAACTTTCTAACTGCTGTTGTCGAGAAATGCACCACTTGAGCAGTAGCATGAACACCTGCATCTGTACGCCCTGCACATACCACTTGTATTTTTTGATTAGCAATTTGTGATAAAGCATTTTCTAATACTTCTTGTACACTCTTACTATGTATTTGCCTTTGCCAACCACTGTATTTAGTGCCACAATACTCAAGCACCAAAGCATAATGCTGTAACATGTTGATTTAGAATTTTGTTATAGGAATAAAAAGCATAACATAACCGTACTAGGATTTATAACACCAATGCCAGGGTTCATAAATAAAGCCATAACTATTATTCCGTGAATAACTAAGATAAAAGTTAAATTTATGTGCATTTTGTGTAAGCCACTGAAACGCTTTTGTATTCTCAAAGGCTTGTGTTAAAACTTGCTTTTCATCATCAGTGGTTAAATCAAGAGCTCTTCCTGTGTGATGCTCACTAAATCCAGGTAAAGCAGAAACTTTTAAGATCTCATTTAATGACAGTCCTTTTGCTAACTTATTGGCAATAATCTTAGCCTGATAGGTATAGCTTCGAAATGCTGACACAATCAGTAATGACACGCCTTCACGTTGCGCAATTTTTTGCATCATCTGCCAAGCGTGATATGTTTCTTTAGTCATCATAACCTTACGTTTAAAAACGTCTTCACCAGCATCAATTAAATCGTGTAAATCACATTCATCAAAAAAGGGAAGTTCGTGATTCTCAGTAAATTCCATTGGTAAAATTGCATAAGCTTCGGTGAGTCTTTCTTTATCCATGCTTATAACCTACATCTCATCTATAAATAAATGACTCGCAATTGCCGATAGTGGTTCTTGTAACAACTCTGATGGTGATTTTTCAAAACCTGGTACTTTTGAGCTTTGACTGTTGATTCTTATCTCATTGATGAGTGTGTTTGTTTTTAAATCATAAATCTTTAAATTCATTACTACTTCATCTGCTATTCCTGTAAATAGTGTATAGCTATCTGTCCACTTAGTAATACGCGGCAAAATAAAATAGTCGTAATTTTTTTCTCTAGCTGCCAAATATTCAAACTGTGCGGATCTGAAATCTTTAGCGCAATGTAGCTCTCTAAAATAAGATTTAAAACTTTGATTAATCACATTAATTGCTTTTTTACCACTTTGTGGATAGCTATGCAAATCATCATATCCATTATTAGGGTAAGCAAGGTAAGCTGTCGCATTTTTAGGTAATTTTACTAATTTATCTACATAATGAACATCATTTATTGGAGCCGCAACTGTTTTTTGCATTGAGCTTGTGATAATTTCATGTGTACTAGCGCATCCTACAAGGCAATAGCACACTAAGAGTATCAGCAACTTTTTCATTACATGATTAGGTGAATTTATGATTCAATTATTATATAAATAATACACATTAAACCAAGCTTTTTTATAGCTTTATGGTTAATTTGGAATCTTAATTTAACCCTGAAATAAGTAACATCAATTCACTTCTACTTTTTTCATCACGCCTAAAAATGCCACGCATGCAACTTGTAACCGTTGAGGTTTCAGACTTACGTACGCCTCGTGTTGTCATACATTGGTGCATAGAGTCAATGATGACAGCAACCCCTTTGGGAATTAAGGCTTTCTCAATCGCTAAAGCAATTTGCATCGTTAAGCGCTCTTGGGTTTGTAACCGTTTTGAATACACGTCTACTACACGTGCAATTTTGCTAATTCCCACGACTTTACCATTAGGTAAATAAGCAACATGAGCCTTGCCGACAATCGGGACCATATGATGTTCGCAATACGATTCTAAACGCATGTTTTTTAACAATACAATCTCATCATAACCTTCAACATCCTCAAAGGTTTTTGCTAAAATTTCTTCTGGCTCTTCTGAATACCCTTTAAAAAACTCATCATACGATTTTATGACGCGCTTAGGTGTATCAATTAGCCCTTCGCGATTTGGATTTTCACCTATATATTCTAATAACGTTTTTATTGCTTGTTCTGCTTGTTCCCTAGTTGGTCGCATTTATTTATTTCTCTTGTATTTTATTTTTATCAAAGGCTATTTTAATACCTTGTAAAACCAGATCTGGCACGATCATATCAAACAATCCTTTAACGTTAAACAACTGTGAAAAACCACCCGTTGCAATTGTAACAACTTCATTTGCCTCTACATTAATCTCATTAATCATCGCTGATTTAAGCTCTTTTAACGCACCTAGATGTCCATAATATATGCCTGATTGCAAATTAGTATCAGTATCTTTACCAATTACTATCTGTGGTTTTACAATACTCACTGATGAAAGTTGTGCTGCACTTGCACTTAGTGCATCTAAAGAAACTCGCACGCCTGGCAAAATAGCCCCACTCAAATATGTCTTATCTTTACGCACAACGTCAAATACGGTAGCTGTTCCCAAATCTATAACCAAAATATCTGTATTTGGAAATAATTGCACTGCCGCTATACAGCCGGCAATTCTGTCTGCACCAACTTCCTTTGGCGTTGCTACTTGCATTTTTAAACCTGTTTTCACACCTGGTTGTAGAAAAAAAGGTTCAAGGTCAAAATATTTTAAAACTGCAGAACGCAAAGAATAATTAATTGCAGGCACAACTGAAGCCACAGCTACTCCTGTAATCGTCTTAGAGTTAATTTTATTTTCATGCAACGCTTGGCGCAAGAAAATACCAATTTGATCTGAACTACCATGCGCAGATGCAGTAGTATAACGAAACTGCAAAACCAACTCATCTTGGTTAAAAACTCCTGCATGGATATGTGAATTGCCAACGTCTAAAGTAAGTAACATAATGTAAAAGCTTGCTTGTCTCTTTGGCTTGGCAGTATATACATATCATATACTTATTTACAGCCTTTTTAGCTTTGAACCCTACAGTCTGTCACAAAATTATTTATTTTTGATATATCAGCCTTTTCAGCATTAAACGAATTGTGATGCAATATAGCTAATGCTACACAAATTATAATTCCCACTCCCATATGCAATTTCTCCAAATTATCAAAGATAATAATTCATTTTTATAGTTCTATCTCGAAAGAGTTGGGTACAAATCTTCTACTTTTTGCATTTCACTAATCTCATAGGGCTATTAGTTTGCCGTCTAATAACAGCTGATGATCAGGAATTGAGTTTATAAGGCTTTTAAGCCTAGATATTGCTTCAGGCAATACATATACAGATAAGGAGTCTATTCAGTTAAGGTTACCCCAAAATAACAATTACAATACTTTTATTTTTCTTATTTTAGGATATTATGACAACAAATTTATGAGCCACTTAATTCAGATGCTACTATGGCAACCTTTGATCGTAATTTCTACCGAATTTTAAGTTTGATTATTATTTTGACAGCTGCGGGACAAATGACAAACACTATATACGTTCCTGCAATGACCCAAATGGCACATGATTTTTCAGTAAGTGTAGGTAGAATGCAGGCAGTTATTGCTTGTTACCTTTTCCCTTATGGCTTATTACAGTTTGTTTACGGTCCTTACTCTGATCGCTTTGGTCGTAGACCTATGATTTTAGTTGGGATCATCTTTTTTACGTTGGGTTCCACCTTAGCAATATTCTCAACACATTTTGTAACACTCTTATGTGCAAGCTTTCTACAGGGTAGTGGTACAGCAGTTGCTGGTGTCATGGTAAGGACAGTGATGCGTGATTTGTACTCTGGATTAAAGCTACATAGTGCAAATAGCATTATGGCAATTGCACTTATTTTTTCACCACTTATCGCACCTTTACTAGGTGGTTTATTTTCCGATCTACATAGTTGGCGTGCAATTTTCGTATTCTTAAGTATTTATGGGATCTTGCTCTTTATTATCCAGTGGGCTTTCTTCCCTGAAACAAACTTACAAAGATCTGCCCGTGGAAATGTATTTTCTAAATATAAACTTGTGTTTTGCAATTCCAACTTTATCATAAATCTGATTCTTTTGATTGTTGCTAATAGTGGTATCGCCATATTTGAAGTGAGCTCTGGTGCACTTTTTACTTCTATTTTGCAATTTTCTCCAGCAATCACAAGTTTGTTGTTTATTATTCCTTTACCATTTTATATGTTTGGTAGCTTTCTTTCAGCTAGACTTGCTCGCGTATATAGCTTAGATCATTTGTTACTGATTGGCTGTGTTACTTTATTCATAAGTGGAATTACTATGATTTTATCTTATTACTTAGTTGGGATCACAAGCTTAGGTATTATTTTACCTGGTTGCATTTATTTTCTAGGCTGTGGCATTATTTTTCCAACTGCAACAACTAAGGCATTAGAAGCGTTTCCCAATATTGCAGGAACGGCAGGAGCAGTTTTAGGAGGTACACAAAATTTAGGTGCTGGAATCTTAACTGCTCTTGCTGCTTTTATACCACTAAAAAGTCAATTACCACTGTCTATTATTTTATCCACATTGGCAATATGCGCGCTTGTCAGCATTATTCTAACTCATCGCATTCAACTCAATAGAAACATTAAAAATTGATCCTTAAAATTGACTTTGTCAGATATTGTCAAAACTCAGAAATTCAAAGATGTATTTTGTAAGTCACTTAAAGTAACTTGTTTAGTTTCCTTATGAATTTTACCATCATTCCCTAACCATTCTTTTGTCACTGTCGCTGTTTTTCCGTCTGAATTCGTTTTTATACTTATCGCATTAAATGAACGTTGAATATTTGTTTGGGTTTGATTCTGTACTACAGGTTGATCGTTTACTTGCACATTTGGAATTGGTTGCTCAGTTTTTGCATTCATTTGTTGCTGTAATCGTTGCACTTTTTGTTGCAAATGAGAAACGGCTTGTTGATAGTTTTGCTCAAATAATTGTCGTTGCGCTTCAAGTTGCTTTTGCTCAGCAGTTAATGCATTAATAGCATTTTGATATTTAGCTTGTGATTGTTGCATTTTTGCCGTATCTACCCAGCCAACTGCTCCTGTTTGAGTATTTGCTACCTTCACCCAGTCATCTTGCTGGTAAAATTGGATATATTGATTTTGGTTTTGGTCTGTTAATTGAGAAATAACTTGTGAATTTTTATTTGGTTCACTATAGACCTGATAACCAGTTGCAAAAATAGTTGTTGAAGCAGCAGCTAAACCTAATACTAATACTAATTTTTTCATTGCTTTTCCTCATTTTTAAGTTGAAGTTAAATAAATTCACTCAAGATAAGTGAACAAAGACAACACAAAATTAAAAGCTAAAGCTTAATAAAAACTTAAAATTTCAACATTACATAATTTAATTTAAAGCTTAGTAATGTCTCAAAAATAACTTAAGTCTATCAGTTTATATTAAAACCTTTGATCAATCTTGTCTACTTGCAAGAACTCTCAAATATCAAGATCACTAAACAGTAAAAAGAGACATTTTTTAGACTTATTTTACATCTCTAACTGTAACCCGAAATATAAGGAGTATTATAGGAGTTTATGGCTGGGCTGCTAGGATTCGAACCTAGGTATGACGGGATCAAAACCCGTTGCCTTACCGCTTGGCGACAGCCCAATCTTGACGATAAAACCCTTTAACTTCAAGGGTTGTCATCTTTCGACAGGAGCAAAGTTTAATGTCTTAACTATCCAACTGTCAATATCTTTTTTTAAGTTTTTCTTATTTTGTAAAAGGCGATCAAGATCTGGATTCAATAGGTAAAAACAAGCACCTGTTCCTGTCAGCTTTAGTTGATTAGCATCAGGCAATTTATTTAACTCTTGGCAAACATCTGGATAGAGGTTCGATATAGCGATTAAAAATACATTTTCTTGTTGCGACAAGTCTATTTCAGCATTTTTATCTAATAGTGGCTTATGTTTATTGAGACTTGGGTGATTAAAAAGTTTAGCAGTTGAGGCATGAAAATTGGGTTTTATAATCAAAGCATATTGTTCAATATAGGGTTTCTCAGTAAGTAATTCACCTATGCCTTCTGCCCAAGCTGCTTTTTGGAATAAAAATATAGGAACATCGGCACCAAGCTTGACACCAATTGCATGGAGCATTTCATTTGATAAATTGCATTGCCACAGTGTGTTAAGTGCAATAAGGGTGGTAGCAGCATTACTGCTGCCACCGCCAAGACCAGCCCCTAGTGGAATATTCTTTTCAATAAAAATGTCAAAACCAATTGGATTCTGAGCAAAGGCTTTGAGTGCATTTGAAGCCTTATAAACTAAATTGTTATAGAGCTCTGTGATTTTAATGTTGCTTAAAATCGAGATCTCATTGTCTTGGCGTGGTGTAAAATGCAAATAGTCTTTTAAATCGATAAATTGAAACCACGTTTGCAGATCATGGTAACCATCGTGACGCTTACCTGTAATGTGTAAAAATAGATTTATTTTAGCAAATGAAGGATAAATTAAGGATTGAGTTGCCATATTTTAATAATCAAGGTAATTTTTAAGTCCTCACCATAACGAAATATCATTTTTTCAGCAAGTGGATATTTATGGGCAAATAACATATAACGACTGTAATCAATCATCCAGCCTTGTTGGTGTAAATTTTGGATTAATCCATATTCATTAAGTGTAAGTATATGTGCAGCATTAGGGATGTATAAACCACGTACCCAGTAGTAAAGCCCAGCAATAGGGATGCTCCAACCTAATTGAGATTGCATTAATATTTGTAAGCTTTTAGCTTTAACAGTTTCACCATTACTACGCTTTAAAGTTACTTCTTGAGTATTAGTATCTCCTTCAAACGTTGTTGCACCTAAGCCAAGCGGACCATAAATTTGGATCCAGAAAGAATTTTTGTTTTGTTTCCAAATAAAATTGGCAGATTCACCTTTTTGATTCATTACAACACCAACCACACCAGAAACTTGCCAAGTGGTTAGAGTGGTTAAGATTCTTTGATAGTTTTGCCATTGGCTTTCTGGGTTTTGACTTGTCAATAATGGTGATTTAGGTATGCTGATAGTCGTACAAGAACTAATAAAAATAGCCATAAAACTAACGCTAATAAAATAACTTAAGTTTCGCAAGGCATATACACCGATAGACCATTTCACAGACTTGCTCGCCTTGCATTTTGTGTGTTTTTGACAAGTTGAATTTTGCCACATATTTTTATTCATTCGCTTTTCGTAGGGAAAGCCCAAAAGAGATATATATTTTGATTCAATAAGCTGTAAGGTGTGAGTGAAAATAGACATATTACTGGTTTAATCCTTTTTTATGCTGTTGCATAATTTCGCAATAATTTTGAGCATTTGCACGAATATATTGTTTCTCACTTTCTTTTAATGGGCGCACCTGTCTAGCTGGAGCACCTATATATAAAAAACCTGATTCTAGTTTTTTGCCAGGAGAAACGACAGCACCTGCACCAATAATAACCTCATCTTCGATAATAGCGCCATCTAATATAATTGCTCCCATGCCAATTAAGACTTGATTGCCAATATGGCAGCCATGAATAATCGCACCATGCCCAATGGTGACTTCATCACCAATTTTCACATCAAAGCCACACCCAGGGCGATCAAAGAACTGTGTGGTATGAATGCTGCTATTATCTTGAACATTGCTTTTATTGCCTATGGTAATGTTCAGTAAATCTCCTCGAATACTAACATTTGTCCATATGGAACTGTGTTTACCAATAATTACATCACCGGTTACAGTTGCCATAGGGTCAATAAAGGCACTATTATCAATTTTGGGCGTAATCTCATTAAAGCTTCGAATTGGCATAAACGTAATTCTTATTTTATTAATATCATGGCAATATAACATAAATTGAGCATAACCAGGAAGAAGTGCACATGAAAGTCAGCATTATTGGCGTAGGCGCAGTGGGTGGGTTTATTGCAGTGAAATTAAAATGCGCAGGTATTCCTGTGCAACTAGTATTTAAAGAAATGAGTCAAAATCATATTTCTATAAATTTGAAAATTGTTGGTAATATAGAGGCTTATGCAAATTTCGATGACATTGTAACAAACGTTGCAGAAATAAATGGAGAGGTCATTTTTATTTGTACAAAATCAACGGCAAATGATGTTGTTTTTAGCCAGTTAGCGCAGCTCAAAAATAAAACTATTGTAATGATCCAAAATGGAATTGGTGAAGAGGAAAAATTATTAAGTTTAATTCATAAGAGTAATGTTATAATTGGGGCAATTAGTCACATTAAAGTCAGTAAACATGCTAATGTGATCACATGGCATAATCATTTGTCTAACTTAAATTATGCGTTTTGCACTAATTGTGAAAATACGCACATTGAATATGTGTTAAAGTATATATTTGATGAAGTTATTAAAGAAAAAAGTGTGCTGGATTTACGCTTTCAAAAATTATTGATTAGTGCTTCTTGTAACGGTGTATCAGTCATATCTCAGCAAGACATGCCCAGCATGGCAAAAGACATAAAAACAGTTAAGATAATAACCGATGTTGGCAATGAAGTCATTGAGGTTGCGAAAGCCTATAACGTTTTCTTATCAACGGACAAGATAAATAACCTTATCCATGCATTGACCAGATCTGAATATAGAGGAGCTTACTTTAGTATGTGGTATGACTATAATGAAGGCAAACCAATGGAACTTGGCAGTATTTACCATAACTTCATTGAAATGGCCAAAAAGAAAAATATCAAGGTACCTGTTACGCAAGTAATTTACCAACAATTGGAAAGATTAGAAAAGCTTATTATTCCTGTGGATGGTGTTATTAAGCTTAGGTTATTGCGACCATGTGATGCAGAAAGCTTACATCAATTAAAGTTATACAATCAAAACCATCTACAGATGTGGTTTGAATGGGCAAATGTACTGATGCAACTGCAAGATGCGGTCGATTTTATCTATTTTACCCATCAGGGATTCTTGGAGCAGAAAAGCTTAATTTTAGGTATTTTTATTGAAAATAAGCTTATCGGGATAGTGAGTTTTAATTCTATCCACCAACAAACTAAAAGTGCTGAAATTGGTTATTGGTTAGCTCAAGATTATCTTGGATTAGGAATTATGACAAAATCTGTTAAAGCATTGATTGATTACGGATTTCATGCGTTTGATTTATTAGACGTATCGATAAGTTGCGCAGTTGAAAACAAAAGAAGTCAAAAAGTAGCTAAGCGCTTGGGTTTTCAGTTTGACATGCTTTTGCCAAATCACCAGCAAGTGAGCGGTAACCGTTATGATCACATCCTTTATAAATTAAACTTGCATTAAAATAGAGACTGAAAAACTACTTTCAAATATTGGCTAAACTCACTAAGCTTGCGCTATATGTGATTAAGGATTAAGAAAAACTAAGATGCACTTGAATTTTGAGCATTATGTATTTGATTTAGATAATACCCTTTATTCGGCAAGTTCTGCCTTTTTTGATTTGCAACTGCGCAATATGTCTAATTTTATTGTAAATTAAGTTAAAGGTTCCTCGTAAAGAGGCGGATTTTTTAAGAGAGAAATATTATCGCAGCTTTGGCACGACGATGCACGGTCTTATGTACCATCACAACATTAATCCATATGAATTTCTAAAGGTAGTTGATAACGTACCATTGGAAAGCTTACAACTAGATAATGAACTTTTGACATTTTTGAATGTATTAAAAGAAAATGGTAAACATTTATCGATATTTACCAATGGTTCACGTTATCATGCAGGACGCGTTATCAATAAGCTTGGATTACATCAAGTGATTCAAGATGTTGTGACTTTGGAATGTACTGGATTGATTCCAAAACCAAATATAAAAGCATATCAGTATTGCTTTGATGTGCTAAAAATTACACCAAACAAAGCAGTTTTTTTGAAGACTCATCACATAATTTAATTCCCGCCAAACAACTAGGAATGACTACGGTACTTGTTAACGCAGACGATACTGCTCATGCAAGATTTATGACACATTCGGAGATTGATTATTTTGTTGAAGATCTACTGTCTTTTTTCAAAGGAAAGTTTTTAGAAAAAAGAATTTAAAGCTCTCACTGTAATCTAGATTCTGTGAACCATTTTTTACCGTAACTATCTCAAACTTCCCGCAATGTGCAAAAACCCACTGAAACTCATCGTTATTTTGTCAAATCTAGAAAAACTCTGCAAAAGCATTGCAGCTTAGAAAAGAAACACTTAATCACAGAAGAATATTCGCAGAAAAAATTGAACCCATCTCTATGAATCAAACAGATAACAAAATTCAGACGTTACAGACTCAATTAAAAAGCATTTTTAACTTCTTTTCATCGAAATATTTTTTATCAACTTTAAGATAAGCCACACATTCATCCATACACACCATTGCTTCTTCAACACCAGGCAGTTTGATGATCTGTTGTTGCAGTGCTTTAGCGTCTATTTTTTGCTTTAGGTTTTTTAAGCTATACAACTTTGAACTCACTTGTTTTGGTTTTTGCATCGTTACGGCAATTATAATCCATATCAATCCAAGCATTCCATTGAAGATAAAAATACCTTTAATATTTGTCTGATGAAGTACCACACCACCCATTACACCACCAAAAAAAATACCCAAAAATTGTGTACTTGAGTAGACCCCCATTGCTGTGCCTTTGCTTGTAATTGATGCCATTTTGGAAATAAGGGAAGGCAGTGCTGCCTCTAGAAATGTAAAGCTTGCAAAATACAAAACAAGCAATACACTCATAATGATAATATGTTGGTAGAATTCAACTAATAAAAATTGTATTGCAGTTAAAACAATTATTGCTCCAATAAAAATTGGTTTAATTAAATTTTTAGTTTCCGCAATGAAAATAAATGGAATCATAAGTAAAAAGGAAATAAACAACACAGGTAAATATACTATCCACTGCTTCGATATGCTAATACCAATATAATCAATCAAGATAATTGGGATAACTAAAAATAATGCTGTTAGCATTGTATGCAGACTAAAAATACCATAATTTAAACGCAGCAATTCAGATTTCCACAGCACATTCTTAATTTGACTTGGTGTGGTCTCTGTACCACGATGAAAAATGATCTTAGTCGGTGTTGGTACACCATATATTAGAATCACAATACCAATCACACCAAGCATTGCGGTAAGCCAAAAAATACCACTTAGTCCAATGATTGAATTTAAAATTGGACTGATCACCATTGCACCAATAAATGACAAACCAATCGCCATGCCAATCACAGACATCGCTTTCATTCTGTTTTCTTCAGTTGTTGTATCCGCAATTAATGCAGTTAAAGTGCTACCTATTGCCCCGGCACCTTGTAAAGCGCGCCCTATGATAATACCATAAATAGTATGTGACATCGCAGCGACAACACTACCTAAGATAAAAATAATTAGCCCAAATAAAATGATTGGCTTGCGACCATATTTATCTGATAGCACACCAAGTACAATTTGTAATAATGCTTGCGTTAAACCATAAATACCCAGCGCAGCCCCCATAAGTGTTGGTGTTGCATCAATAATTTTATCAGCATATAAACTAAAAATAGGCAAGATAATAAAAAGTCCCAGCATTCTAAAAACATAAATAGTAGCAATACTGAGCGTTGATTTTCTTTCTAATTTTAATAACATGACCGCAACCTAAATATTGACAGAAGTTCCAAGCTCTCCAAATAATACAAATAATAATTTGTAGGCAATAAAACTCAGTAGCATGCAACATGGTAAAGTTAAAAGCCATGCAGTTGCCATTGTACGCACCACTTTCCAATTTACGCCACCACTTTCAGGATACCCTGCTCCCATAATCGAACCAGAAGCAGCTTGCGTTGTACTTACCGGCAAGCCCAAATGAGAAGCACCTAAAATCAATAATCCTGAGCTCATCTCAGCAGCAAATCCATTTGCAGGTCCAATTTTAGCTACTCGAGTGGTAAGCGTTTTAATAATGCGCATACCACCTGCTAAAGTCCCTAAAGCCATTGTTAATGCACAAACACAAATCACCCATATTGGAACATGGGAAACGGTAGAAACAAGCCCAAAACCAAACAAAGCCAAAGTAATAATTGACATGGTTTTTTGAGCATCATTTGAACCATGACTTAATGCCAATAAACTGCTTGAGATCACTTGCAACTCTCGAATACGTGCATTAGATTTACGCGGCGTTTTTCTTTTGCTTAGGATACGAAATAAAATAACAACTAAAATGAGTGCTAAGAAAAATGCCACAATCGGTGATAACACCATCGGCACAATAACCTTACCAATTAAGACACTATAGTGAATGGTATGGATATTACTTACCGCAATAGCAGCTCCTACTAAAGAACCAATTAGAGCATGTGATGAACTAGAAGGGATACCAAAATACCAAGTAAATAAATTCCAACTTATTGCAGCAATAAGTGCCGCAACAAGCACTAAATGGGTGATAACATTAGCATCTACTAAACCTTTACTAATTGTGGTTGCAACGGCAGTACCCATAAAGGCACCAATAAAATTAAAAATTGCAGCAATAATAATTGCTTGATATGGTGAAAGTGACTTTGACGCAATCGGAGTTGCCACAACATTTGCAACATCGTGAAATCCATTAATAAATTCAAAAAACAAAGCAATAATGATAATACAAATAAGGACTATCATCATAACTAAATTTCCTTAACATAAATGCGCATCACTGAATCACATAGGGTAGCACTAGTGTCGACTGCTGATTCAACCGCTTTAAAAACCTCTTTTAATTTAATTGTAGTCAAGGTGTCATAATCTGCTTTTTTGATCTGATCAATAGCATCACCTAAATCTTCGACGACATTTTCATCAAGCTCTGTTGCATGTTGCGAGGCCAGTTTAATTTTTTGACCATCTTTATTTTTAAATGCAATGAATAAATCACACAGCGATTTTGTAATGTCTTGCAAAGTCACAACGCTACGAATCAAACAATCGTCTACCTTGCTATCAATTGCGTAAATTTGCATTTTTTTATTGATTTTAATGATACGTTTGGTCAACTTCAGCATCAGTCCAGATAAATAGAAGATATCACCACGATCAATTGGCGTAATAAACTGCTCATTTAGTTCAACGATGATTTTCTTATTAATATCGACTGCATTTTGACGCTGTTGCCTGAGATTGGTCATAAGCTCATTGGCTATTTTAGCATTTTCTTCTTTAACAATGTCAACTAAAAAACTCGCTGAAGTATGTACATTTTCGGCAGCTTGGACAAATAGATCAAAGAAAATTTCTCCGCGACTTGGGATTAATGATTTAATAATTTTTCGTAGCATAAAGACTTTTACTTATTAAAAGCTCACTAAGTATCGCCATAATAATCTGATTGTGACAAATTACAACCTTAAAATTTTGAAGTTTTATCATTTTTCAGTTATGAAACTAGCAATAGCTGCAATCAAGAACATTTGTTATACTGTACATTTAAAATAAATATGACTTTATAGACATTCATGTCACACGCCTTAGCACGTAAAATTTGCATTGCACCTATGATCGATTGGACAGATCGTCACTATCGTTACATGATGAGACTAATTACAAAACGTACTATTCTTTATACTGAAATGATTACCACAAATGCAATCATTCATGGTTCACGCGAACATTTATTACAATATTCACCACAAGAAAATCCGTTGACCTTACAACTAGGTGGTAATAATCCAAAAGATCTAGCTTTTTGTGCCAAACTGGCTAAAGAGCTTGGATTTAGTGAGATCAATCTAAACGTCGGTTGCCCAAGTGACCGTGTATCACAAGGTGAGTTTGGATTATCACTGATGTATAAACCTCAATTAGTCAAAGAATGCGTTGTTGCTTTAAAAACAGCCGTTAATATTCCTGTTTCTGTCAAATGCCGAATTGGAGTAGATGATAAGGATAGTTTTGATGAACTTATTTATTTTATCCAAAGCATTGTCGATGCTAAAGTAGACTTTATCTGTATTCACGCACGAAAAGGTTGGTTAAAAGGGCTAAGTCCTAAAGAAAACCGAACGATTCCACCTTTGAAATACGATACGGTGTACCGAATTAAACAGCTTTTTCCTAATAACCAAATCGGTATTAACGGTGGCATTACCAACTTCAATGAGGCGAAAACACATTTAGAAAAAGTTGATAGTGTTATGATCGGTCGTGAAGCTTATCATAATCCGATGTTGTTTAAAGATGTTGATCATTTTTTTTACAACGAGAAGCTTAGACACATAACACCATTTGATGTTGCTGAAAACTTAATTCAGTATATTGAAAATGAACTCAAAACCCCAGGAACTAAGCTAAATCATATTACAAGACATACGCTTAATTTATTTAATGGCTACCCTAACGCCCGCCTATATCGTCGATTTTTAAGCGAAAATGCAACACGATATGATGCAAATGTCAATGTTTTTGAAAAAGCCCTCAAAACATTACGCTCTTGATAAATAGTCAAGCCATTATCGTTCATGCAAACTCTCTTTAAACGCTTTAACTAATGGGCTTAAAAAATATTCTATAATACGCCTTTCATGTGTTTTAACTTCAACTATCACCGACATACCTGGACGAATAGCAAAACTGCTATTGCCTTTTTGAAGTGTGTTTTGGTCAAGGCTTACCATGATCTTAAACACTAATCCCAAACGCTCATCTTCAATTGCATCATCAGTTATTTCAAGTATTTTACCCGTTAAAAATCCATACTCGGTAAAAGGATAGGTATCGACTTTTATTCTTACCTTTTGCCCTTCATGCAAATAGCCAATGTCTTTATTTGGGATTGTAGCATTTACTTCTAATGGACTGGCTTTAGGGATAATCTGCATCAGCATTTGCGCGGACGTTACAACTGCTCCTAATGTATGAACAGCTAGATTATGGATATAGCCAGTAATAGGAGCTTTTAAACTTTGCTCTCTTTGCATAAGCTCATATTTAGTGAGTTCCTTTGAGAGTATGTTAACGTCCTTTTTTGCCATTTCAATAGATTCTAAACTTTGGGCAAAATAGTCAGCTTTAACTCGCTTAAGCTCACTGATATGACTCGCCAAATTTGCTTGTAATTGAGCATAAGTTGCATTTGATTGCGCTAACAATTGCTCTTTCTCAATCAAATCTTTTTGACTTTGTAGATACTCTGCTTTTGACGCAAAATCACTTTGATGTAACGCGTGATACATCTTATTTTGTTCACGGATGATAGGTACAGTTTGAGTTAGCATTTTTATTTGTTCTTGTGCTGCATTTAACTCAGCTTTTGCAACGTTTACATTTGCTTCTAAACGATTAATCTCGGCAACATATACCTGCCATTTACGCCATACCAATTGTTTAAGCGATTCTTGTTCCATTTCAGAAAAGCCATGACTTTGAATCAAAACCTCATCAAAACGCATTTCAATAAACTCATGTGAGGTGAGTAAATTATAGACCGTTTGGTGTTGTGCCAACATAAGTTGAGCAACCTTTAATTGATGTGCCAAATTCTCAATATCAGTTTGGGTAACACTTTGGTCTAACTCTAGCAATAATTCCTCTTTCATGACCAACTGACCATCTTTAACGTAAATCGCTTTAACGATACCTTTTTCCAATGGTTGAATAATTTTCACTTGTGCTTGTGGGACAATTTTTCCCTGCGCTATCACAATCACATCCATTTTGCCAATACATGCCCAAAGCAAGGTAAATACGATGATGCTTACCAAAATCCACATCATCACACGCGCAACAGGATGTGGAGGATGCTCTTGTATTTCTAACGCACTTGGCAGAAAATTTAAAGCATCTCTTTGCTGGTGTCGCTTCTCATTCAAATTTGCTCTATTTTGCCAAAATCTTTTAAATTTTATCCATACTTTTTGCATTGACTATCCTCCTGATTCACACCCACTTTTACAAATTGTGCTTGATACAACTTCGCATAGTGCCCATTTTGGGCAATAAGTTCATCGTGTGTTCCATGTTCAACAATCTGACCTTGATCTAAATAAAGAACTTGATCACAATGCTTAACAGTCGATAATCGATGTGCAATTATAAAAAGTGTTCTGTCTTTAGCAATTGCAGCCATATTTTGTTGAATAATATACTCTGATTCATAATCAAGGGCTGAAGTTGCCTCATCAAAAATTAAAATTTTTGGCTCATTAATCAAGGCTCTAGCAATTGCAATACGCTGCTTTTGTCCTCCTGAAAAATTTGCACCTTGCTCCTCAACAATAGTGTCATAACCATTTTTAAGTTTCACAATAAACTCATGCGCACCTGCAAGCTTTGAGGCATGCACAACTAAATCAAGTGCAATACCAGGACAAGTTAATGCAATATTGTCACGAATACTATGGTTAAACAAAAAGTTCTCTTGCAATACCACACCAATTTGCTGCCTTAACCACACGGCACTTAAGGATGATATATCAGCACCATCAAGTAAAATCCTACCAGATTGCGAAACATAAAGCCTTTGAATAAGCTTAGTTAGCGTGCTTTTCCCTGACCCTGAACGACCAACAATACCAATCGATTGACCAGGTTTTACGATAAATGAAATATTATTTAATACCGCTGGAGTATCAATCTGATATTGAAAATGCACATTTTTAAATTCAATCTCACCTTCAACTTTGGTAAGCTTATGCTGCATATTCGTTGGCTCTTCCTCAGGTCTACTGTTCAAGATATCCCCTAAACGCTTTAAGGAAATACTGACCTGCTGAAAATCCTGCCATAATTGTACTACTTTCAAAATCGGTCCTGTAACACGCCCTGCTAACATATTAAAAGCGATGAGCTGACCAATGGTTAAGCTTCCCATAATTACTAAATTCACGCCAAAAAAGATGATTAGCAAAATGGTGAGTTTATTGATAA
This sequence comes from Fastidiosibacter lacustris, assembly GCF_003428155.1. Classification (GTDB taxonomy): domain Bacteria; phylum Pseudomonadota; class Gammaproteobacteria; order Francisellales; family Francisellaceae; genus Caedibacter; species Caedibacter lacustris. The sequence continues at coordinate 217,697 of NZ_QLIR01000002.1, read as the reverse complement.
ATTGAGCAATTTGAGAAGTAATATTGCTTAAGTTTTACGCACGAAAGTTCGTGCGTACATAATTGGATAGATTATCTTCCCATCTATGCTGCATTTGTGGTTCAATTGCAGCGGCTTTAATGGTTTGAATACCTGTTAAAGATTCAGTTAGAAAAGCTTGATTCTTCGCCCCCTCCTTAAATGCCTTGTCTAGACGATATTTTAAAATCGGTGTAATAAACAAAGATAATAAAACATAACAAGGAATTGTCGCTAAAACAATCAAGGTCAATTTAGCAGAATAAAACCACATCACTGCAAAAAAGATAAAAGTAAACCCTAAGTCAATAATAAGCGTTAATGCGCTACTGGTTAAAAATTGACGAATATTATCTAACTCTTTCACGCGTGCTACATTTTGTCCTACCTGTCGTGCTTCGAAATAAGCCAAGGGTAAACTTAGTAAATGCTGATACAACTTTGTCCCAAGTTCTACATCCACCCGACTTGTTGTATGCGCAAATAAATACGTTCTAATTGAGCCCAACAGCATTTCAAATATACTCACTGCAACAAATCCAATGGCTAAAATCTCAAGTGAAGTGAGTGCTTGATGCACAACAACTTTATCCATCACCACCTGAAAAAATAATGGTGTGACTAAAGCAAATAATTGCAAAAAGAATGAAGCAATCAACACATCCTTAAATACATGTTTATACTTCCAAAACACTGGAATAAACCATTTGATATTAAAACTTTTCTTGTTTGATCCTTGCCCCTGTGGATTTAAATAAATTATTTTATTGGCAAACAGTTCACTAAATTCTTCATAAGACAAACGAACAAGCTCTGTATTGTGTGGTGAGATAATCAAGTATTCATGCTTATCATTAATACCAACCACTACAAAATAATGCGTTTTCCCACATGCAATTGCAGGTAAAGCAGATGAATGAATAGTACTTGGTTCTGTTTTGACAAGCTTTGCTTTAAAGCCATTTCGTTTGATTGCGCGCAACAACGTCTGACAATCTAACGCTTGATTAGTCGTTGCAAATTGGTGATGAATCGTTTTAGGATCAAGTGCAATTTGATATAAACTAGCCACCTGAACAAATGCTAAAATACCACTATCCTGTTGATATGACTGCACAATATACTCCAATAAATCCTATCCACTCCTTTAGTTGAATATAGAATAAAGTTTAAATATTAAAAGCTCATTATTATGATAGACTTTTGCTCAAGCGCGTGGATGATGTTCCTTATATAGATTCATTAGTCTCACTTGGGATATGTGGGTATAAATTGTTGTGGTAGAGACGCTACTGTGACCTAAAAGCATTTGCACTGAGCGCAAATCAGCACCGTGATTGAGTAAGTGTGTTGCAAACGCATGGCGCAAGGTATGAGGTGATATTTCTTTTTTAATATCGACTAAATTTGCATAATATTTAATGCGATGCCAAAATGTTTGACGTGTAATCCCTTTTCTATGATGTGAAATAAAAAGCTTATTGAGCTTTAATCCTTGCAGCCAGTCTTCTCGAACCTCATCAATATATTTATTCAAATACTCAAGTGCATATTCTCCTGTTGGTACTAGACGCTCTTTTGAACCTTTTCCCATCACCCGCACCACACCTTGACGCAAGTTCACATCATCAACTGTTAAATTAACCAATTCGCTGACACGTAACCCTGTGGCATAAATAAGCTCTAATAACGCCTTATCACGTATTCCGATCTCTGTCGTTAAGTCTGGAGCATCTAATAGTTTTTCCACTTCTTGTTCGGATAAATCTTTTGGCAAACTTTTTGGTAATTTTGGTAAAATGAGTTTTTGTGTTGGATCAGCAATAATTTTGTTTTGCGCATGACACCATTGATAAAATTTATGCAAAGTTGAGATCATTCGTGCATTTGAGCGCGCGCTATAACCAATATTTAGGCGCTTAGCTAAAAAATTTTGTAATTCTATTAAGCCCAATGTTAATAAGTCTCTTTTATCATAAGCTTTAGTCAAATGGATCAAATCTGTTTTATAAGATAACAATGTATTTTGACTTAAGCCTTCAGCAAGCCATACATCATCAAGAAATTGGTCAATAATTTCAGAATACTCAGCCATTTTAACACTCTAATTTAAGACTTCAAAATTGTTAAGGTACTATAAAACTTTCATTCTTCAATAAGCAATCAATCTGCTCAAAAACACCTCTCCCTTTATCATCTTTATTAGTAGCCATCAAAAATAAATTATGAGAAAGTTCAGCCCAACGATGACCGATTAACTCTTTTTGTTTACTATCCTCATTCGTAAGCAAATGTTGCCCCTTGTATTCAACAATCAGCAAACGATCATCTTTAAGCTTGGCTATAAAATCAGGATAAAATCTACTGCTATCTGTTGGAAGCCAAAACGATTTATCTGGTTGATTTTCAATATTCCTTAACCAATATTCGATACTATCGTGCATATCAAGCACCTTAGCGCACTCGAATTCTTCTTTATTCATAGCTGCAATCTGAGGGTAGTAATGATTCTTAAATTGGTAACTCCCCTCGTAGTATTGATTAATTGGGTAATTGATTGGAAACTCAAACGCATACTGTGATAGGTCTACTTGCATTATGTCATTATCCAGTAAACATAGCTGAAAGCCTTTCTTCTGCGCTTCTTTTCGAGCTTGATTAATTCTGTCTTTTAGCACCTTCTGAAGAATATATTTACCTCGAACTAAAGCGGCTATATCCAAGTCACCACGTTCAAGCAATGCTTCAATCGTTTTTCGTATATATTCAAGTAGATGTTGTGATGTAATATCATGTGAACGTAAATTGTGATCAAACCAAGAACATAAATCATTAACTGTGATATTCGTTTTGATACCGTATAATGACAACTGTTCTTTTTTACCTAAAAACCCTACTTGCATTTTTTGATTGGCAATGTCGATTATATATTGCTTACCATCTTCATCTAATGAAAAATCATCTTTAGTCAATGGCTTATAATAATCTGCAATTCGCCAATCACCTTGTAAATGTAAATAAGATTCTGGTTCGGCTACATCCCAATCATCATCAAGGCATAGGCATATTTGAGGAAGTATAAAACGCTCACCTCGCTGTGATGGGCTTAGTCTTTCCTCTTTATGCTGCATTTTTACATCAAGTTTACGTGCAACTTTTTTCTTTTCTTCTGGGTCTTTAATTGCATTAACTAGATTCTCAATAGTATCTTTAGCTAAAGCACCTTTATAGGTTACTTGCGTTACACCTTTATCATTTTTTGTGAGTGTTATATTTGACTGCTCAACTAAATCAAGACTGAATGAATCAAAATCCCCACTTAATGAAAATTGTATGACATCTTCAACATTATCATTAAAACCATCTAACGATTGCTGATAAATAACTTGCTCTGCTTCTTGCTTTTCAAAGCCCATTTTAACTAAACAATCTTTTAATTTATCAACGGTATTGAGCCAACTTGTCGATGCTGTATGTGCATATGCCTTATTAAGCACTTCTTGCTTTCTTCTTTGTGCGTAAGGCATTCTTAATACGCGCCCTATTAACTGCTCAATCGCTGTTGCCGATGTTGTGTTAGCAATTGAACATAACACATAAGCAAAAGAACAATCCCACCCCTCTTTTAATGCTTCTACCGTTATAATGTAACGTATCTTACAGTTGCGATTAAAAAGGTCTAAGCCGTCTAGCTCTTTTTGTGTACCTGTTGCAATGGCTATTTCTTCTTCTTTGATCTTTTCAGATTCAATTAAATGTCGTTTTAATACTTCTACTGTTATATCTCGGTCTTTTTTCTCAGCCTGAAATAGCACTATAGGGCGTATATATTGATCTTCAAGTTTAGAATTATTGGCTAACTCCTCTAGTTTTTGACGTGTCTGTATACTTTGCTCTACTGCAACTTGCCACGTTTTTGCAGGCTGAACAACTAAAGGTAACTTTATCATTTCCTCAGCTTTTAATTCTGCTGCTGTGACTAAATGAATAACATTACTATTTTTAGCAGGTGTTGCCGTGTATTCAATAACACAAGCTGCATTAACGCGCCTTAACACTTCAATACTTAATTCTGATTTTGCATTATGCGCTTCATCAATAATCACTAAAGGTCTATACCAGTGCAATAAATTCACTAAAGAATATTTTAATTGGTTGGAGTCCTCTAAAAACTCCATCGATTCTATTGCCGATATTTTACTAAAATGTGGCTCTAAGTTTTCATCATGTGCATATACCTTGCGCCCATTGGTGTCATCTACTCGCAAAGATTGAAATGTGGAAATAATAATACATGCGCCACTATCAATATCAGCAGGGCGTATTTGTCTAAAATCAGCAATGTCAAATACTCGAAACTTACCACCAAATGCTTCATTTAACACTTTCCTGTTTGGGTGATCTTCATCAGTTAGTGTCTCTAAAGTTTGTTGCTTAATCTTATCAGTTGGCACAAGCCATAATGTTAAGGGATAGTCACTTTCAAGATAATGTTCACTCGCTAATTTTATGGTATGCGCTGATAGTAACGTCTTACCTCCTCCTGTCGGTAATCTTAAGCAAACATAAGGTGCATCTTGTAAACCCTCTAAACTATTAAACGGCTTATATTGCCCCTGACCATAATTTGCTTTTTGGATTGTATCATAGGCACTTTTTGGGTTTGAAAATCTTGCGCCAGAAAGATAACTTTTTAATACTTCAATTGTGTTAATCTGATATTGCCTTAATTTAAACATAACTAACTGCTCTTAACATCATAAGGGGTTTGCTTGAAAGTAATATTTAACTCTTTAAGTTTCTTATCACTTATTCGGCTTGATTCACCATAAATAACTTTTATGCCATCATGCTTTGGTAATGTTTCCAATATTTTATTCGTCAACACATTACCGCCATGTGGTCTTTTGTCGCCTAAAATTCCGTTATACAAAAGATAATAAGCAACGTCATTATGGATGCCTAAAAATGCAGACTTATCTTTATTCTCAAAAGGCGTATGCGTTTCACAAAACCATACATGAGCGGCTAAGTGATCAAATTTAATCTTAGGGTTTATGTGTCCTTTGTCATCAAATATAGGTTGGCCTAAATGATAAAATCTAAAGCCACCTCCACCCTGCCAGTTTACATTTTTAGAAATACCTCCCTGTTCACCATCAATCACTTTTTTTAAACGATCTGCACAATGTATTTTAGCATGTTCGCCCATTTCAATACCAATGTATCTACGCCCCATTTTGTGAGCAACTGCTGCGGTGGTGCCTGATCCAAGAAAGGAATCAAGGACTAAATCGTTTTCACTAGTAGCCAAAGATAAGATTCGCTGAATAAGCTTTTCTGGTTTCGGAGTATCAAAAATATCTCTCGTAAAAAGTTTTTGTAATTCTTTCTTTGATTGATCGTTATGGCCAGCATCTTCAAATGTCCACCAAGTATTGGGAACTATTCCTTGTTTAACTTCATTTAGATATCTTTTTAATTGCGGGGATCCTTTCCCATCTTTCCCAAAGTAAATCCTGTTTTCTTTGATCCATTTTTCCATATTTTCCTTATTTGTTCTCCAACATTTACCTTCGGGGGGCATATATTCTTTGCTAGTATTAGGATTGATTATTGGAAAAACACCGCTTTGCGAAAAGCTTTTAACAAGAATATTGTCAGTTCTGTATAAACCCCTTCCATCACCATCATCGTATTTATACATTGAATTCTGCTTATCATTTCTTGGAAGAAGACCTCTTTCAAATTTTTCTGATTTTTTAAAAACTAAAATATGATCATGGGAATCAGGAATACCTTTTGAATCATTTGAGGTTGTATATTTTTTTTGCCAAACAATGTTGGTTACAAAGTTTTTTCTTCCAAAAACCTCATCCATTATAACTTTTAAATAATGTGCTTCGTTATCATCTATCGTTACCCAAATACTTCCATCTTCACTCAATAATTCGCGCAATAACTCCAACCTTGGATACATCATCTCAAGCCATTTTGTATGCTCTAAGTTATCCTCGTAATACTCAAAAGCACTTTTAGTATTGTATGGGGGGTCTATAAATATACACTTCACTTTACCCGCATAATAAGGCAACAAAGCCTTTAACGCATCAAGGTTATCTCCCTGTATCAACATATTTTCAGTATCTTTGTCACCATAAGATAAACTATCGTCAACCTCTAACAAACGATACGGCACCTTACTGCTTTTTCTTATGCTTTCCTCTCTATTGAGCCATTGCAATATTGGCATTGAGTAAATACTCCCTGAATCAAAAGATTATATCTTTATATCATCAAACCTTAATTTGCCGCTAATAATAAAACCAAAATATCGGATTGACCACCAAAAACTAAGATTTTCACATCATCTCAATCTTACTTACTCAATCTCCATCAAAAAACCAATAAACCATCCTTAACATCACCAACCATGAGGTCTAGAATAGAAGTCAGCACTTCGTTTAAATATGCTTTGTCAATGATATTAAAATCAACGTAGATGGGCAGCTTTTGATCATATTTTTATTGAGCATATGACATAAAGAGGTTTATTTGAAAGACTATAAAGTCTATTCCGATATGGCAGAAGCTAAACGCAACCTTAAGCAGTATCAAGCTATAAAAATATTGATGTAAACAAAATTAAATAGATTTTATTATCTGAGTTCAACAGATTACAAGATCTGTCTTGAACCATTAAAAAGTGAACCAATTTTACAATAAAAAATGTCTCTTTTACTGTTTAGTGGTATTGATATTGATATTGATATTGATATTGATATTGATATTGGGGAGTACTTTTAAAATTATACTTTTTCTTTAATTCTTGCAGCCTTACCAGTAAGTCCACGCATGTAGTAAAGTTTAGCGCGACGAACTTTTGCACGTCTTTCTATGATTACACTTTCAATAATTGGACTGTGTGTTTGGAATGTGCGTTCAACACCCTCCCCAGATGACATTTTGCGCACGGTAAAAGCTGAGTTAATACCACGATTTTTAATTGCTAACACAAAGCCCTTGAAAGCTTGAACACGTGCTTTATCACCTTCTTTTACCCAGACATTAACAACAACAGAATCACCTGGATACATCGTTGGGATATCGCTACGTAATTGTGATTTTTCAACTAATTCTAAATATTTACTTTTCATTTATTTTTCTCCTAAATGTGCATTCTCTATCACGTTTTATTTTGTTCTTCATGCGCTATTTGCGCAAGGTATTGCTTATCTTCATCCGATAGACATAGGCACTCAATCAAATCTTTGCGCCGCATAAATGTGCGTTTTATTTTTTGTTGCTGTCGCCATTGTTGAATTTTTCTATGATCACCTGATAACAGCACTGCTGGCACATCCCCTGCCTCACTATGTTGAGCTGGGCGTGTATAATGCGGACAATCTAGCAAACCATTATAAAATGAATCTTCAACTGCTGATTCTTGATCGTTTAAAACATCCGGCAACAGACGCATAATACTGTCCATCAATACCATTGCTGGTAACTCGCCACCACTTAACACATAATCACCAATCGAGATTTCTTCATCAACATGACGCTCAATCAAACGTTCGTCAATACCTTCATAACGACCACAAAGCAAGATTAAAGCATCTTCACAGGCAAGCTCCTTAACACGTGCTTGTGTTAATGGCTTCCCCTGGGGCGACAAGTATACAACCTTAGCTAATTTGTTCAATCTTTTTTTGGCATCCATAATCGCTTTTTGTAAAGGGTCATACATCATCACCATGCCAGGTCCACCACCAAATGGTCTATCATCTATGCTTTGATAACGATTAGTAGCAAATTCACGCGGATTAATTATTGTTAATTGCACTTTTTCGTTGTTGACCGCACGTGCTGAAATCCCAAACTCAGACAATGCAGAAAACATCTCAGGAAAAATGCTAATCACAATAAAGCGCATACCCCTCACCTTATAAGTAATCGTATTGCCAATCGACAATAATTTGCCTTACTTTTTGATTGACTTCAACAATATAGTCTTTCCCAAATGGAATAAGGTATTTTTTGTCACCGTGCTTACAACAAAGTACTTCATTGACGCCAGTATCTAAGATATCTTCTACCCAACCAAAAATATCGCCTTGTTGATTAATCACGCTCATACCAATCAAATCTACCCAATAATATTCATCATCTTCCGCAATTTCTTTTAAAGCTAATCGTGGTACACCAATAGACGAATTGGTATACTTGGCAGCTATTTCTTTAATATTGGCATCTGGGAATTGAATCAAAATCTTATCACCAACACGGCTAACTACTTCGCCTTCAAGCTTATGCCATATACTATCACTTGGTTTTTTAATATACCACTGCCCATAGGATAATGCTGTTTCGATGGAATCACTTAATACATAAAGTTTTAGCTCACCTTTTAAGCGATATGGCGCCCCTACCTTAGCGATGACAACCATACTGTCATTATCTTGCTGTAGCATAATTAACCCTTTGTAATTTTACGTAAACAAAAACGCCAACTACGGCAAGCGTAAATTGGCGTTTTCAATCATTGGGCACTTAAGCACCCCAAAAAACATTAAGCTTGTGCAGTACCTGATTTACGTGCTTCTTTTACTAAAGAAGTAACACGATCAGACATTTTTGCACCTGTACCCAACCAGTAGTCTACACGCTCAAGGTCAACACGCACTTTCTCTTCATGCTCTTTTGCTAACGGATTAAAGAAACCAACACGCTCGATAGGACGACCATCACGTGCTGTGCGGCTATCAGTTACCACGATTCTATAAAAAGGACGCTTCTTAGCGCCGCCTCTAGCCATACGAATAACGACCATAATATTCTCCAAATTTATAAAAATTAATTATTGTTGCTCTAGAATCTGCATTTAAATTAATAAGCAAATGCAAAAACGGGCGAATTTTACCTTATTTCAATTTGTTTCGCTAGTTTTTCGATTAAAAATTTCTGCTTTAAATCCTGAAATTACACATTTTTTAGCTCCGAAAAATAAATTAAGGATAGTGATGTCATCCTTAAATTTTCTAATAAAATTTATCTTAAAGTTGTTTTAGGATCTATACAGCAAGATAGAAAAATACACAGCTCCCATATAAATTGAATTAACTTCATATATTTCTCAACACATCTAGATTGCTGTGATACAATCTGCACCAAATTTTTTAAGCTCGGAATCATTATGCAATTTGACTATGACGTTATGGTAATTGGCAGTGGACCAGGTGGTGAGGGAGCAGCAATTAAAGCTGCCAAATCTGGGCTTAAAGTCGCAATCATCGAGTCGAACCTGATCGGCGGTAATTGCACACATCAAGGCACTATCCCGAGTAAAGCACTACGTCATACGGTATCTCACTTCGCCTTTCATGCTAAATATCATGATTATAGCTATCCACAAATGCTTGAAAATGCAACACGTGTTATCGAGGCACAAACTCAACTCAAAACAGGTTTTTACAAGCGTAACAATGTTGATATGCTTCATGGTTTTGCTAAATTCATCGACCCACATACCATATGTATCTGTAAACAAGGCGAGGGTGAATTACTACGTGAACAGTACAGTGCAAAATATTTTGTGATCGCAACAGGCTCACGCCCATACAATCCAAATGATATCGACTTTAGTCATCCCCGCATCCTCGATAGCGATAGCGTTTTAAAGCTAAAGGATAACCCTAAAACTATCACCATTTATGGGGCAGGAGTAATTGGTTGTGAATATGCCTCGATTTTTCGCACATTAAAAATTCGTGTCAACCTTATCAATAATCGTGAGCGCTTATTATCATTCTTGGACAATGAAGTCATTGATGCTTTGAGTTATCACTTCCGTGAACAAGGTATTCGTACGCGCCACAATGAATTCTATGACAGTATAATCGCTAACGATTATGAGGTGAGCCTTAAACTCAAATCAAACAAAATTATAAAATCTGATTACTTACTGTTTGCGCAAGGTCGGACAGGTAACACAGATAAGCTTGGACTTCAAAACATTGACATTGAACCTAACATACGTGGCTCGATTGAAATAAACGAAAATTATCAAACGATACAACATACACATATTTACGCAGTTGGTGATGTGGTAGGTTACCCATCGCTGGCTTCAGCGGCTTTTGATCAAGGGCGCTTTGCTGCAACGCACATTGCCGAAGGCAAATGCACAACCCACTTGATTAAAGACATTCCAACTGGCATTTATACCTTACCAGAAATTAGTTCTGTTGGAAAAACAGAGCAAGAACTTACCACAGAAAAAGTGCCTTATGAGATCGGACATGCGTTTTTTAAAGACCTAGCACGCGCTCAAATTTCAGGTAAAACCACAGGAATGCTTAAGCTTATTTTCCATCGTGAAACCTTGCAACTACTAGGGATTCACTGTTTTGGGAGTCAAGCCTCTGAGATTATTCATATCGGTCAAGCAATTATGTCCCAAAAAGGTAAAGCCAACACGCTTATGTATTTTATTAACACCACATTCAATTACCCTACTATGGCAGAAGCGTATCGAGTCGCAGCATTAAATGGACTCAATCGCTTATAACCTTTTTGATTACGAGGTTGATAAATAATTGCATCACACCTATCGCACGATATAATGACTAGTTATGTTTAATCACAAAAGTGATCGCTTCTGACAATGAGTTGGCTAACCAAAATTATTCCACAATTGCGCTCGGATTCTGAAAAAAAAGAACTACCCGAAGGCGTATGGCATAAATGTTCTTCATGCCATTCTGTATTATACCTTCCTGATCTAACTGAAAACATGATGGTGTGCGGCAGTTGTGATCACCATATGCGGTTAACTGCACGCCAGCGTGCAAACTGTTTTTTTGATAAAGACTCTCAGGTTGAATACTTTAGCGATGTGAAACCAAAAGATGTTTTAAAATTCAAAGACACCAAATCATATAAAGATCGTCTAAGCAGTGCTCAAAAGAAAACCAGAGAAAATGATGCTTTACTTGTTTTTGATGGTTCGATTAATGGCAGACTTGTTGTTACAGCTATCTTTGATTTTAGCTTTCTTGGTGGTTCTATGGGTTCTGTTGTTGGGGAAAAGTTTGTACGCGCAGTAGAACTTGCAATTGAAAAAAGACTCCCTCTGATTTGCTTTACCGCAAGTGGTGGCGCTAGAATGCAAGAATCTTTGTTTTCATTAATGCAAATGGCCAAAACAAGTGCCTCCCTTGCTAAGCTTGCTGAGCATAAACTGCCGTATATTGTTGTATTGACCGATCCAACAACAGGTGGGGTATCTGCTTCATTAGCAATGCTTGGTGATATTCATATCGCCGAACCCAACGCGCTTATTGGTTTTGCAGGCCCTAGAGTCATTGAACAAACTGTACGTGAAAAACTACCAGAAGGCTTTCAACGCAGTGAATTTTTGCTTGAAAAAGGCATGATTGATCGGATTGTTCATCGTCAGCAATTAGCTAATGAGATAAGCCATATACTTGACAAGCTTATGCCTGTATAGAAAATTATAATCATAGCGCTTATGTAAACACACTATGGTCACAACTAAACCCTCTTCCCAAGAAATTGATAACTATATTAATCAAATTCTTCAACTTAATTTCAAGCGTGCAGAATTTAAAAACCTTTCAACGTTTCTGACACATCTAAACATCCACTATAAACCCAAAATTATTACTGTGACAGGAACAAATGGCAAAGGCTCTACGGTGGCACTTATTTCAGAAGTTTTTAAACATAATCAAATCGATCATATTTGTCACATTTCACCACATTTACATGTTTTTAATGAGCGCATTAGTCATAATCAGAAGTCTATCGATGATGAAGCACTTTGTTTTTACTTACAAAAAATCTATCAAGCAAGTGTTGAACTAAAGCTTCAATTACATTATCACTTTATTGCTTTTTTATGTGCTTGGTTGCATATCGAACAACAAAGACCACAGTGGGCAATTTTAGAAGTTGGTGTTGGTGGGAAGCTTGATCCAGCCAACCTTTTTGATGCGGATATTGCTATAATTACAACAGTGGCTCTTGATCATTGTGAGCTATTGGGTCATAGTTTAGAGGAAATTGCTTTAAATAAAGTACATATTGCACGATCCGATAAGCCTGTTATTGTGGGGGAACCATTACCATATAAAGCGCAGGATTATTTAAATGAAATCAAAGCAACTATCATAGCTGCCAATCCAGTCAGTCAACACCTCATGGAAAGTAGCGGCATTCACCCCACAAGTCTTGCTTGTGCCTTAACTGCAATAAAGGAAATATCACCAACCTTATGTCTGCCAAACAACCTACATCAATTGGCGGTACCAGGTCGATTTTGTATAGTAAGCAAAAATCCACTCATTATTACTGATATAGCTCATAATCCTCAAGCAGTACAAAATTTAATGCTGAAAATCGCAAAACTTAAGAATAAATTCAAGCGCACAATTGCTATTTTTACCGTACATCAAAACAAAGACATCAGCCAAATTCTTGAAGATGCCCAGCGAATGATAGATTTGTGGCTTATTCCTGATTTAAGTGGGCTTGATGTGCGTTTTAAACAACTCAAAGATGAGCAGCAAACTAATTATTTTTCTGAAAACACATTATTTTTTGATAATCATATTGAGGCTTTTAAATACGTTCAGCATAATGCACAATTAGACGATTTAATCGTGGTATTTGGCTCATTTGTTTTAGTTGGAGCATTTATTGAGTATTATGACAAAAAATAAGGTTTCTACACATAACGAGCAAGAAATGCTTGATCTTGGCATACGAATTGCTCAAAGCCTCAAAGCGGGGGACATTGTTTACTTATGTGGAGACCTTGGTGCTGGTAAAACAACATTAAGTAAAGGCATATTGCAATGCTTAGGTTTTAAAGGTTCTGTCAAAAGCCCAACTTATACACTCGTTGAGACTTACCCCATCAATAATATTATTCTGCAACATTTTGACCTTTATCGTTTAAGTGATCCTGAAGAGCTAGAGTGGATTGGAATTCGTGACTACTTCAATAACGACACAATATCCTTGATCGAATGGCCACAAAAAGGTGGTGATTTTTTACCTCGCCCCACAAAAACCATTTATATTGACTATCATAACGATAGTCGTATTGTTCGTTGGTAAGGGTTGTTTATTTGAAGTGTTAATCAAAAAATCATCAAATTGACCTAAAGGCTTAATATCAGCAGATAATAACCGTTTAAGTTTAACACATGAATCACTAAAAAATTGTCAACTTAACTGAAAAATTAAACACAGCTTAATATCTGCACTTAGATGTATAAAATCCATTAAAAACGTCTCCCCATTATTTTTGTTATGTGTACAATAATGACTAGTGTTTTTTTGTTATATAGGCCCGTAGCTATGTTTACAAAAAAGTTTTATTTTATTATAACGTTAAGCTTTATTAGTTTAAGCCAAGCTTATACCAATGAGTTTGAATGCAGTGAAAAATTATTAACAACTCCCATCAAGGCATTTAAAAAACAACAATCATTAAACTTTACTAATTGGGCTGACTATATGTTGCCTAATTTGATTCCTTGTTTTAGTAAACTATCTAATACACGTGTGCGTTTAAGTTATACTACAGATGATAATATGACACGTGCCAAAGTAATGACTGGGGCATCTGGCTTTGATGTCATCGAACAAGGTGCACTTTATCTGCCAAGTGAAATCAAATCAAACGCTCTCATAAAACTCGACAAAAACAAGCTTCCAAATTGGGAATACCGTAACAAAGCGATTTATGACAAAATTTCTGAAATTAATGATCCAGGAAATAACTATGCTATTGTTTATACCTATGGCACAACTGGCATTGCCTATAACGTTAATCAAATTGCCAAAGTTTTAGGAGATGACGTTATCCCAAATGGCTGGAAATATTTATACGATTCAACATATTTAAAAAAACTTTCAAAATGCGGAGTTGCGTTGCTTGATGAACCCGAACAAGTGTTTGGTAATTATTTTTATTATGCAGGCATTGACCCCAATACAATCGACAAAGCAGAATATGAAAAAGCAGCGTTATATCTTATTCATAATGTTCGTCCATATGTTAAATATTTTGACAGTAATAAATATCAAAACGATTTTACTGCTGGTAATTTATGTATTGTTATGGGTTATTCAGGTGATGTTGTGCGCTCTGTCGAGCGTGCTAAGGAAATTAACCCATCTGAGGTTTTACACTATGTACTACCAAAAGAAGGCACCAATATTTGGTTTGATATGCTGATGATTCCTAAGGGCGTTAAAAACTTGGATGCAGCTTACGCATTTTTAAATTTCAATATGGAACCTTACATTGCAGCTATGAACAGCAATTATATTTATCAACCAAATGGTGTTATTAATAATCATCAATATCTGAATGAACTATTCAAAGACACTAATGTCAACCCAACTCAAGAAATGATTCAGAAAATGTACACCTTAAATATGCATCCTCCAGCATTACAAGCTTTTGTAAGCAAAATGTGGATGTACGTTAAATATGGTATTTATTTCACCCCCCAATATTACCAGCTAAGCAATGTAAAGAATAAAACATAATTCTGCTGCCTCAAAAGCTGTAAAATCCATTTAAGTATTATATTATACCGCGTTCAAAGTTTATCTAAAAAAAGGGAAACACTACATGAGTCAAAGTAAAAAACTCAATATAGAAGTCATTGGTGGCATTATTCTATTTACAGCAGCGGTGTTTGCAATTATTGTTAATAATTCCTGGTTAAGCCCCTATTACCACATGCTGGAAACAGTTTATGCAGGAATTTCAATTGGTAATTTTGTACTACAGAAAAACCTTATCCACTGGATTAACGATGGTTTTATGACTCTATATTTTTTGATCGTTGGTTTAGAAATTAAACGTGAATTTGTCGGCGGCACACTAGCAAGTAAATCCAACGTTATTATTCCTGCTCTTGTTGCTTTGTTTGGCTTATTAGTTCCTGCTTTAATCTATTTTTTACTCAACTATAATAACCCTCAATACATAGACGGTTGGGCAATTCCTACCGCAACTGACATCGCATTTACGCTAGGCATTTTAGCACTACTAGGCTCTCGCATTCCAACTTCACTTAAGATATTGGTGACAACGATTGCCATTTTTGATGATATTGCTGCAATTGTTATTATTGCCATATTTTATACAAACAGTTTATCTTTACTGTCATTGCTAGGGGCTCTGATCTGCCTTTTTGTATTAATATGCTTTAATCGCTGTGGAATCAAAATACTTGCACCTTTTATGATCGTTGGCGTAATTATGTGGTTTTGCGTTTTAGAGTCTGGTGTACATGCTACTTTAGCTGGTGTAGCACTTGCGATGTGCATTCCGCACACTGAAAAAAACTCTCCTTTACTTAAACTTGAGCATGGATTAAACCCTTGGATCATTTTCATGATCTTACCACTTTTTGCTTTTGCAAATGCAGGTATTAGTTTTAGTGGTATTTCAATTGGTGACCTTGCTCATCCTATTTCGCTTGGGATTATCTTGGGTCTATTTTTTGGTAAACAAATTGGTATTTTCGTAAGCTTATATTTATTTAGCAAAACGAAGTATTTCACGATTGGTCGCAACCTCTATACTGCTCAACTGTATGGTATTGGATTAGTATGTGGTATCGGTTTTACTATGAGCTTATTTATCGGCACGCTTGCCTTTACAACACCTGAACTTATGAATATGGTTAAAATTGGCGTTTTAGGCGGATCCCTTTTATCCGGTATTGCGGGCTATTTAATGTTAAGGAAATATTGTCAGAAACCTTTAGGGTAGTGCATGAATAAATTTCTAACAAACTATTGACTTAGTTGAGCTGGAAACCTATTTTTATAACTCTAATGAATATTTTATTTATAACATTTTTTTAAATAAACTTACTAATTTGCTTTCTACTTCTTTGATTGGCTTTGCACCATCAATCAATACACTATTATCAGAATAAATAGTCACAAGTTTTAAAAATACCTCTCTTGCACAATTAAAAAAATCAATATTTTCTTGCTCAATTCGATCCAAAACATGACGGGATTTTGCACGCGCCAAACCAAGCTTAGGATCAATATCCATATATATTGTCAAATCTGCCATAAAATTTCCTAATAATAAATCATTAATTTGTTTAACTTTATCAAAGCCAAGTTTCCGTCCACCACCTTGATACGCTAAACTTGACCAATTAAAACGATCACTCACAACCCATTTACCACTATCAAGCGCAGGTTTAATCAGTTTTTCGATATGTTGCATTCGCGTTGCATACATAAGCAAAAGTTCAGATTCCGCACACAGGCTCTCTTCTTTAAAAGATGTAATCAAAAGCGTTCGAATTTTCTCTGCTAAAAATGTCCCACCTGGTTCACGAGTATAAATAACTTGAATTGGTTTGCTTGATAGATAAGACTTAATAAATTCAATTGCGGTGCTCTTTCCTGCACCCTCCAGTCCTTCAATTGCAATCAATTTACCTTTTTGCATTCCCATTCTTCCTAATAGTTGTTCATAATTGGATTAGATTGAAGAATACTATCTAACAATCCACTTACACCAAATCGAAAAAACTGAGCATTAATATAAGATTCACCGCATATTACTCTTGCCAGATCAATATATTCAAGCGCATCCTCTAGGCTGCGAATCCCTCCCGATGCTTTAAAACCCACAACACGTGAACTATTTGCAATTGCAATAAGCATTTCTTTAGCTGCATCTAAAGTAGCACCTGTTGCTGTTTTGCCCGTTGAGGTTTTCAGGAAATCAGCACCTGCTTCAATCATGTCACGGCTGACTTTGCCAACTTGAGAAATAGTTAATTCACCCGATTCAATAATAACTTTAAGCACTTTATTTTGACATAGTCTTTTACAAGCTTTAACCATTTCTATGGATATTGGCGACTCACCCAAATTAATATAATCATGATATGGAATTACAAGATCAAGCTCATCTGCGCCCAGTTTCAACGCATGTTCCACTTCTTTTTTAACTACTTCCAAAGAAGCATTTGCCATTGGAAAATTGATGACAGTTGCAATCCTAATTCCTGCTCCTAATTTTGATTTAGCATATTGAATAAACTCAGGATAAATACAAATCGCAGCAACTTGTCCAAGCTTATTACGTGCTTTTTTAATCAAAGTATCAATAGTCTGATCATTATCCTCTTTATTTAAAGAAGTTAAATCAATTAGTGAAACTACTTTTTTTACAATGTCATCACTATACTTCAACACTTACAGGCTCCGTTTTAAAAACCGATAATCCATAATTTAAAGCACTCACACCCATAAAATCAGCGATGCTTTGACCAATGTCTGCAAAAGTCATACGCTCACCCATATAAGCTGGTTTGATCTTTTTACCCCACAATAAAAACGGAATATGCTCACGCGTGTGATCTGTTCCTTGCCAACTTGGATCACAACCATGATCAGCAGTAATGATAACAATTGTATCATCATCTAATAACTGGTCTAGTTCAGGCAAACGCGTATCAAAATATTCTAAAGCTTTAGCATAACCTTCAACGTCACGTCGATGCCCAAAGCTTGAATCAAAATCAACAAAATTGGTGAAAATAAGTGTATTAGGTTTAGCATTTTTATATGCCTCTAACGTCTTATCAAATAACTCATTTAATCCTGTTGCCTTTATTTTTTGCGTGATTCCTTGATTAGCATAAATATCAGCAATCTTGCCAATAGAGATCACTTCACCACCTTCCTTGGTAAGTCTATCCAATAAAGTGGGGTTAGGCGGCAATATCGAATAATCTTTTCTATTTCCTGTACGCGCGTAGTCATTTGCTGACTCACCAACAAATGGTCGAGCAATGACTCTTCCTACGATTAAACCCATCTCATCTAGAAGCTTACGTGCAATTTGACAGATCTCTAATAATCGATCTAAACCAAAATATTCTTCATGGGCAGCTACTTGAAACACGCTATCAGCAGAAGTATAGACAATAGGCTTGCCACTTAAGCAATGTTCAATCCCATACACTTTTAACACTTCTGTTCCTGATGCGTGACCTGCATCAATCACTCCCTTATTGAGGTTTGTACGCTTTATCCACTGACGCATAAATGCTTCTGGAAACACAGATGCTTGAGGGTCTTGTTGTGATGGCGTAAAATAATGCCAATCAAAATGAACAGGGACACCTGCAATTTCCCAATGGCCACTAGGTGTATCTTTACCTTTACTAGTTTCTACACAATAGCCGTATTTGGCGGATATTATTACTTCTTTTGTGCTTAAATCGATAGCAAGCTTACGTCCACGACTTAATTCAGCAGCCTTTTGCAAGCCACGTTTAGCTAAATGAGGTAAGTTGAGTCGCAGATTATTTTTTGCACGATACTCCACAATATGTCCTAATGTATCGGCACCTTCATCACCAAAAGTTTTGGCATCTTTTGCTGCACCAATTCCAAATGAATCCATTAATAAAATAATACTTTTTTTGTTTTTTAGCATTTAACGCTCCCACCTTGATCCTAGTATTTATACTGACATAGTATAACTGCATATCCTTATCGGTAAAAGAGAGCAGACAAACTGCTAGAAAACATTTCATAAATAAATGACCTTCTACAAAACTTACTCATACAACGGTGAATAGGGATACTTAAGACAAGAATATGGAAAGCTAACAATGTAAACTATATAAACTATAAGCCTTCAACTAATATGACTACATCCTTTCTGCATAAAAAACGTCTATATGTATATAACATCTCCTATTGAATAAGAACCTCATAAACCGACAATAAACTGGTCACAAACACTCCCCCTTCCTCTTTATGCTTCTCCTACAAGCTCCTTCTTTTCTGGCACGTAATCATCTAAAATTACTTCGATATCATTAACTATATGAGGTTTAAGGTACATTCGATCGAAGCCATATTGCTGTACATATTCAGTTGCATAAAACGTTTCGAAATCATGCCCAGTATTTACGATTATTGGAGTAAAAATTCGCCTAAATTTTTCTTGTATCGCCCTTAAACGTAAGACTATATCATAACCTGTCATGTCAGGTAACCCCAGATCAAGTATAATAAGATCAAACTCAATATTAATTAAATACTTTAATGCTTCGCTACCGTTACTTGCAGAAATGGCCTCTAAGTTAGTCACTTGTCGTTTTGAGCATAGATATATAATTAACTGACTTAGTGTGTCTTTAGAATCTTTATGATCCTCAACCAGCAATACTTTGAAGGTACCCGTATTTTTTATCCGCGCTCGTATAAAGTTCAACCTAAACTCATACCATAGTGAAAACATTTCCTTTACATAATCTTTCGCTGCATCAGAATCCTCTTTATCTACTATAAAATGAAGTTTAATACGCTCTTCAGATATGCCAAGGTCATTTTGAAGAAAGTCATCGTTCTTAACTAATATGATTGGTATCGTAGTATAGTGAATTTTCCATGACCAATTTGTCATTTTTGAGCCAAAATTATCAAAAACTGCAAACTGGAAAACTCCATCATATAATTTAGACTGTAAAGCAATATCTCCCTCAAACTCATACATATTACAAACATAAATGTCAAAGCAATCACACCGTAACATAGCTTTGAAAAAATTTGAAAACCCACCTCTATCCGATACTATTAACATTTTGTAAGCATAATGCCTATCATTCACTTTAGGTGCCAGAATAAATCGATTTTCTGTTAATCCCGTCAATTTAGAAAAGATAGAATCAAATTCTTTTGTTATATTTGCTGTGATTTTTTCAAGCATCTGTTTCTGCTGCTCTTTTTTTTCACCTTCGTCTAACCTAATCGAATGAAAGAAACAGAAAATTTTACCAAACAATACCTCTAATAACTGTTTAAGTTCATGGGCAATTTCTTCAGGTAAACTTCCCTTTGTTTGTACTCTATCACTACTTACATCCCAAGAAATATTAAGCAAACCTAAAATTTGTCCATTTTGATTTGTTATTAACCGTTTTTGAGAGTCAAATATATATTGACGTTGCTTCTCACCTTTTAATTCTTGTAATTTAAGAAACTCCATAGTTTTAAAATAAGGCACGGAGTTCTTAATGAAATTATCTTGATCGCTATGTAGACCAAGCATAATATCATTGACTTTATCGATTAATTTACCACTTTCTTTGTCAAAATCTTCAAAACGTCTCCCTATGACATCCGGTTTTTCTTTATTTATGTATTGTAAAAATTCCTCATTGCAGTCAAGAATAACGCCATCTTGATTTAGAAAATAAACGAAACCATCAAATCGATCTAACGGTATAGCAATCGCTTTATTAATGTTCATAACATTTCAGTGTAAGTTTTGGGGGACAACTGCATGATTGTCCTAAAAATGCAGTTGTAAATATATAGACTATATATAACGATGTGTATTTTGATGTTTACTTAGGTATCATCCACGAATGGAATTATATAATATCCACATACTATAGATAATTCCACTTACCTTCCATCTTCTTTTATATCAAGCTTTTTGCCTCCTACCCAGACTTTCTTCAAATGCTCAATAACTTGTTTTGGTGTATCAGCAGGTAAATCTACCGTACTAAATTTATCAAATAATTTAATATGTCCAATATGACGACTATTAATTCCTGCTTCATTGGCAATTGCACCGACGATATTGCGCGGCTCAATGCCATCATTGCGACCAACTTCAATACGATACGTTCTCATTGACATATCTAAATCACGCTCACCTCGATTTTGTGATCGAAAACCACGTTGATCACGCTCAGTTCTTTTACCTCTTAAGCCCCTTGCATCTTGATCATCTCGCCCACGACGCTCATTGCGCTGATCTTGAACCTGGATTTCTTTAATAAAAAGTTTTTTATCTCCTTGAGCAAGTAAAGCAAGTGCCGCTAACATATCTTCTGTTTCTGCACCATATTCCACTTGGAAGTCTTGCATTAATGCCTTAAATTTACTTAAGTCTTTATGACGAATCACTTCTGCTACTTCATGTTTGAAGCGCGCGACTCGCTTTTCAATAATAGCTGTAGCACTTGGCAACTGCATTTCTTCTATTGTATGACGAATCACACGCTCTAACATTCTAAGTTGACGCATGTCTTTGATATAAATTAACGAAATAGCATCTCCTTCGCGTCCAGCCCTTCCTGTTCGTCCAATACGATGAATGTATGCTTCGTTATCCTGCGGTAAGTCATAGTTAATTACATGGCTAATACGCTCAACGTCTAACCCTCTTGCAACCACGTCAGTTGCCACAAGGATATTAATTTTAGATGACTTTAACTGATCAATAATATGTTCACGTTGATTTTGCTGCATATCACCATTTATAGCAACAGCAAGGTGCCCCCGCGCCTTTAAACCATCAGCAACTTCCATCGTTGAAGTTTTTGTTTTAACAAACACCATCACACCATCAGTGTCTTCTACTTCTAAAATACGATCAAGTGCATCTAATTTAGATAATCCTTTGACTACTAAAAAGCGTTGATGAACGGTTTTAGCAGTTGCTGTTTTTGTTTTAATCTGTACCTTGCATGGTTCACGTAAGTATTCATTTACAATGCCAATTATATCACGAGGCATAGTTGCAGAGAACAATAAACGCTGACAAGCTTCTGGAGTATGAGACAATACCCATTTCACATCATCAATAAAGCCCATGCGTAACATTTCATCTGCTTCATCTAGCACAAGTGCTTTAAGCGCATCTAGTTTAAGCGTACCTTTACGCATATGATCCATGATCCGCCCTGCTGTTCCTACCACGACCTGAACACCTCGACGTAATGCTTGAATTTGGCGACCATACTCTTGACCACCGTAAATCGATATCACGTCTAATTTTGTAATATTTTTAGATAAATTTTCAAAGCTTTCTGCAACTTGAATAGCAAGTTCACGCGTTGGCGTTAATACTAATACTTGTGGTAGCTGCTCTTTACCAGAAAGATCCATATTATGTAATAATGGCAACGCAAATGCAGCCGTTTTACCGGTCCCTGTTTGCGCTTGACCCAATACATCACGACCTTGCAAGACATAAGGAATAGTATTTGCTTGAATCGGTGTCGGCGTTTGGTACCCCATTCCCTCAATGGCAGCCAAAAGTTTATCGTTTAAGCCCAAATCATGAAAGCTTAATTGCTCAGAATCAGTAGTCATATAGTTAAAACCCAAAAGTTAATGTATACCCACCACTCCCCTTCTGCGCTTTAAGCCATCAAAAATGATTCGTGACGAGTATGCTGTTGATAAATTCAAAGTCGTTATTGTACCTGAATTTAATAAAAGGTACAGAATTATTTTAAGATAATTTGTTTAAGAATAAATCAGTCATTTGGCAAAATTTATTTAACTACAAATACGATTAAATTAAGAACGTGCAGTAATTTCAACCAAGTGATAGCCAAATTGAGTTTTAACAGGACCATGCACTTTACCAACCTCTCCATTGAATACGACTCTATCAAACTCAGGAACCATTTGTCCTGGACTAAACGTACCTAATTCACCACCATTTCGTCCAGAGGGACAAAGAGATTTCTCAGCAGCAGCTTTAGCAAAATCCTTACCTGCTTCAATTTCTTTTTTAAGTGCTTCACATTCTGTTTCAGTTTGAACGAGAATGTGGCGAGCCGATGCTTGTGCCATAATATTTACTCCTTATGATTAATAAACGTTGAAGTGTAACGAATCGTCTGATAAAAGACAACCTTTACATCAAAACAAAGCTTAATTTAACAAAAAAACATACCCATTCCCTTGAGTAAAGGTTTCCACAAGTAAAGACCTTGTTTATGTCGCTATGAAGGAAAACTCTAAAAGCTACTTTGAGTTTTTTTCTGTAAATTCATCCACTCGGCAATCGCATAGATTGGGGTACCTAAGAAGAACAAAATCATACCATAATAAACAACTTCTTGACCTGAACCTACGATAGTCCAAAAAGAATATCCACAAGCTAATACAGCAATAATAATTGCTGTTTGCCAAAATGGGCTATTGGCATCTTGTTGCTTAATAACTAAAATGTTTGAAATTGTAGTATAGAAGTAAGGAACAAGTGCTGTTAAAACTGCCATTAGAATAATAAGCTCAAACTGTTCAACCAATGTTTTTGACATTGTCAACAATAACAACACTGTCATAAGCACACCTGATAAAATTAAACTAAAACTTGGAGCACCATACCTATTCTGCTTAGCAAATATTTTTGGAAATAGATTTGTTTCAGCAATTGATTTAGAAACGATAGATGCCACCATTATCCAGCCATTAAGTGTTCCTAAACATGCTATAACTGCGGCAACAGCAATTATCACACCACCACTTTGACCAATAATTTCTTTTGCAGCTAACGCAAATGGTGCATTTGAATTTACCAAATCTGCTGCTGGCAGCATTCCCATAATAACTGTCGAGCTTAAAATATAAATAAATGCTGCAATCAATGTCCCGGTAAGCGTTGCCAAAGGAATGGTCTTTTTAGGGTTTTTAACCTTACTGGCTGTGACTGTGGCAGACTCAAGCCCAATAAATGCCCACAGCGTTAGCGATGCTGCTGCACTAATTGCATTTAAACTTGAGTTTTCTGTGCGATTAAACTCAAGGTAATATTCAGGATGAATATACCAAATACCCACAAAAATAATAAATAATAATGGAAGACCCTTACCAATCATTGACAAAATCTGTAACCACCCTACTGTCCTTGCACCAAACATATTGTATCCGGTGAATAGCCAAATAATACCAATTGCAGTAATTCCAGCAACCGTCCTATTTTCAAGAATTGGAAAGAAAAAACTTAAATAACCAACTGCCGCCAAAGAAATCGCACAATTTCCAACCCACAATGATATCCAGTAACCGAAACCACTTTGAAACCCCATAAACTTACCCATGCCAACTCGGACATAGATGTAAGGTCCGCCGTCCACTTTAGGAACAAGACGACTAAAACTACAAAACACCAAAGCTAACAACACCGACCCTAGCGCTGTAAAAATCCATGCTAAAATACTGATTGTACCAAATTTGGCCAACCCTGACGGCAATAAAAATATTCCCGAGCCTACCATATTGCCAGAAACCAAGGCTACCAGCATCCAAAAATTCATATACTGTTTTTTCTGCATGTTTTCTCCCATCTTCATTACAAAAAAGTTTTATCTCTATAACGCAAACTCAAAACTTTAAATAGCTGAGCCCATTAACAATTATTTTAATATTTTCAAAGCTTTAATTGTCCACAACAAATACATTCACATTTTCAGCTAAATAAACAGTAACAAAATCATATTGCTTTCATTAAAACATATAAAAAAGGGCATATCTTAAGAAAAGATATGCCCTTTAACAAAACCCTTTAATTTACGCTTATTAAGCAACAAGTGCAGCTTTTGCTTTTTCAACTAATTGCGCAAACGCATCCTTGTTGAAAACAGCTAATTCAGCTAACACCTTACGGTCAAGCTCAATATTGGCTTTTTTAAGTCCATTTATAAACATGCTGTAGCTCATATCGTGCTGACGTGCTGCGGCATTAATACGCACAATCCAAAGTGCTCTAAATTGTCTTTTTCTTTGCTTACGGTCACGATAAGCATATTGACCTGCTTTAATCACCGCTTGCTTAGCTACACGATAAACACGCGAGCGTGCACCGTAATAACCTTTAGCTTGGTTTAAAATCTTTTTATGACGACGGCGTGCTTGCACACCTCTTTTTACTCTAGGCATAATCTACTCCACTTTAAAAATTTATTAACACTTAGGCATAAGGCATTTGTTGAATCAAACTTGGCACGTCTACTTTAGCTACTTGAGACATACCACGTAAATGACGCTTACGCTTAGTCGTCATCTTAGTGTTAATGTGAGCGCGGTTTGCAGAACGATGCTTGAAACCACCCTTACCAGTTCTTTTAAAGCGCTTAGCAGCACCTCGATTTGTTTTAATTTTTGGCATAATATACTCCGCATTTCACCATTTTTATTCACGCTAAAAGGAACTTCTTTCAACGCATTTACTTTTTCTTAGGTCCTAAAACCATAATCATTTGGCGACCTTCCATTTTTGGTCGGTGCTCAACCACTCCATAAGGTTCCAAATCCGCTTCCAAACGCTTAAGCATATCTACACCCAGCTCTTGGTGCGCCATTTCACGCCCCCTAAAACGTACTGTGATCTTGACTTTATCGCCACTTTCTAGGAACTTTATAAGGTTGCGTAGTTTTACCTGATAGTCCCCAACATCAGTGCCTGGTCGAATTTTAATTTCTTTGACCTGCATCTGCTTTTGCTTTTTCTTCGCAGCTACTTTTTTCTTGCCTTGCTCAAATAGATACTTACCGTAATCCATGATTCGACAAACCGGTGGTGTGGCTTGTGACACCATTTCCACCAGATCAACACCTGCTTCTTCAGCCTTTTCTAGCGCCTCTTTTAATGAGACTACGCCAATTTGCTCTCCATCTAGTCCAATTAAACGGACTTCTTTCGCCTTGATATGCTCGTTTACCGGCGATTTTTGTTCTACCTTACTAATATCTCGAACTCCTAATTATTTAGATTTACACGGCATTTTTTGCCAATTTCTGCCAACAACAATTTACATAATGCATCAATACTCAATGCACCTAGATCAGTACCGTCTTGTTTTCTTACAGTAATCTGCCCTAAAGATTGTTCCTTCTCGCCAGCAATGCCAATAAATGGCACGCGTGCTAATGTGTGCTCGCGAATTTTAAACCCAATTTTTTCATTTCTCAAGTCAATTTGTGTGCGAATGCCAAATTTTATGAGTTTTTGCTCGACTTCTTGTAGGTATTCATCCTGCTTATTACTGATTCCAACTACTACGATCTGAATAGGTGCCAACCACACAGGAAGTTTACCTGCATAATGCTCAATCAGCACCCCAATAAAACGTTCAAGTGAACCAACGATCGCTCTATGTAGCATAACTGGGACTTGTTTTTCGCTGTTTTCATCAACATAAGTTGCTCCAAGACGCATTGGCATAGATAAATCCAATTGAATTGTACCACACTGCCAACTACGACCAATTGCATCTTTTAAATGAAATTCAATTTTAGGTCCATAAAACGCGCCTTCACCAGGTAGATAATCAAATTTTACTCCATGATTATTCAGTGCTTCTGCCAATGCTTTTTCTGACTTATCCCATATCTCATCGGAACCGACACGATTATCTGGGCGAAGCGCAAGTTTGACATCAAATTCAGTAAAACCAAAATCGCGATACACCTCAAAACACTGCTCAACCATTTGCGTGACTTCTGACTCAATTTGTGCTTCGCTACAGAAAATATGACCATCATCCTGGGTGAAACTTCTTACACGTAAAAGCCCATGCAATGCTCCTGATGCCTCATTTCGATGTACCGCACCAAACTCAGCCATGCGAATGGGTAAATCACGATAACTATGCAAACTGTGATTATAAACTTGGACACACGTTGGACAGTTCATAGGTCGAATTGCATATTGACGGTTTTCTGAGTGAGTCATAAACATGTTCTCGGAATACTTCGCAGCATGTCCTGATTTCTCCCACATTGAGATATCGGCAATCAATGGCGTTCTAATTTCACTACAACCAAATTTTGTATTTGATGCACGCATATAGTCCTCAACCACACGCCAAATAGCTGTCCCTTTTGGATGCCAAAAAGCAATTCCAGGAGATTCTTCTTGAAAGTGAAACAAATCTAATGCTTTGCCAATTTTACGGTGATCACGCTTCTCAGCTTCCTCTAAACGTATTAAATATTCTTTTAACTGCTTCTTATCTGCCCAGCAAGTACCATATATGCGCGTCAACGTCTCATTATTAGAATCTCCACGCCAATAAGCTCCTGCAACCCGCATGAGTTTAAAAGCTTTCAAATATGACGTATTTGGTACATGAGGACCTCGGCATAAATCAGTAAAATCACCTTGACTATATAAACTTAAAACTTCGTCTTCTGATAAATCTGCAATAATTTCAGCCTTATATTTCTCACCGATTGCTTCAAAATAAGTAATTGCATCATCGCGTGACTTAACTGATCTTGTAACAGGTTGTGACAAAGCAGTAAGCTCAGTCATGCGTTTTTCAATTATTTCTAAGTCTTCAGGAGTAAACGCTCGTTCATAAGAAAAATCGTAATAAAAACCATTCTCAATAACAGGTCCTATGGTTACTTGTGCTGTTGGGTAAAGCTGTTTAACTGCCTGTGCTAACAAATGCGCACAAGAATGGCGTAGAATTTCTAAACCCTTTTCATCTTTTGCCGTAATAAGCGTAAGCGTTGCATCATTCTCAATAATAAAACTTGTATCAACTTCTTTGCCATCAACGATACCCGCTAAGGTTGCTTTCGCAAGGGCACTACCAATATCTAAAGCAATGTTATAAACAGAAACTGGCCCATCAAACGTGCGTTTTGAGCCATCTGGCAAAGTAATAACAGGCATTCTTTAACTCCAGCTTTTTATTTTTTTACTTAATATTCAACTTTTTTACTTTCAAAAAATTGCAAAATAGTTTTGTGGTAAATTTCAAAACAAAGCATTTTCAAGTATTAGAACTGCGACTGTCAAGTATCGAATGATGAATAACAGCCAAAAACAAGTTTTATCGCACTTTTCCAAACTGAAGATACGTACACTTAAGAATTAGCTTGATGTTTAGTTTTTCCTTTAAAAAATAAGCGTGTACATGTTCCTGAAAGCGCGTACATCATGAACAACACAAATAAAGTAATCGATGGATCGATAAAGATAATTGCGATTATAAACACAACAAAGACGGCTTGGGTAAATAGAAACTTACCTTTTAAATCATAATCTTTGAAGCTTCTAAACTTAATGTTACTCACCATCATTGCAGATAGATAAAGTGTAATAATCGTTGCAAAAAACGTCACCCAACCTTCTGCAATTGTATGCCCTAAGCTATTACAAAACCATACAAAACCGGCAACTGTTGCTGCAGATGCAGGACATGGTAACCCAGTAAAATAACGCTTACTCTCTGGTGAATTATCATCTAATTGGGTATTAAAACGTGCCAGACGCAATCCAACACATGCCAAATAAATAAATGCCACTGCCCAGCCAAATTGACCTAAATGTTTCACCGCCCAGAAATAAATAATTAATGCAGGTGCCACGCCAAATGAAACAATATCAGCCAATGAATCATATTCAGCACCAAATGCACTTTGTGTGTTGGTTAATCTTGCTACACGTCCATCTAGTGAATCCATCATCGCTGCTAAATAAATACAAACAGATGCCAACACAAAGTGACTATTAAAAGCGGCAATAATTGAATAAAATCCTGCAAATAAACTTGCTGAAGTAAATAAATTAGGCAAAATATAAATACCTTTACTGCGCTGTATATTGGGTAATTGCTCATTTTTCATTATGTAAATTCCTGAACGTTTCCTACGGTTGTATCACTTTATCAACAAACTGCATCTGCTTTAATAGTTTTGGCAATGGAAAGGTAACCTCTTCTTTCACTCCTTCAAAGTCCTCTAGTTGCGCATGTTCAAAATGATTTTTTAAAAACTCTATCACTTCCTGCACTAAATATTCGGGAGCAGAAGCACCTGCTGTAATACCACAACTTGCCTTATTCTCAAACCACATTAAATCAATATCATCTTTATTATCAATAAGGTAAGCATTCACTCCATGATTCTCTGCAAGTTCACGTAACCGGTTTGAGTTAGAGCTATTTTTGGAACCCACAACTAATAAGATGTCGACTTTTTTTGCTAATTCTCTTACTGCATTTTGCCTATTTTGAGTGGCATAACAGATATCTTCTTTCTTGGGAGATCCTGCATTAGGATACTTTTCTTTGAGTGCCTGAATAATGTCTTTCGTTTCATCTACCGAAAGTGTCGTTTGGGTAGCATATACCAATTTATTTGGGTTTTTAACTTGCAAATCTTTCACGTTTTGAAGATTCTCAACCAAATAAATTTGTGCATAACTACTCTGATATTGACCTAAAGTTCCTTCCACTTCAGGATGCCCTTTATGACCGATCAATATACATTCAACTCCAGTGTTACTTGCTTTTTGTACTTCTCTATGCACCTTAGTCACCAAAGGACAGGTTGCATCATAAATTTTTAAAGATTTGCATTGTGCTTCTTCTTTCACTCTTTGAGATACCCCATGCGCACTGAAAATACAAACTGCATGATCTGGAACTTCGTCCAACTCTTTGACAAAAATAGCACCCTTTTGCTTCAAACTCTCAACCACTGCACGATTATGTACAACCTCATGACGAACATATATTGGATGAGGTTCAAGCGCTAACACACGCTCAACAACATCCACTGCACGAGAAACTCCTGCACAAAAACCACGTGGATTCGCCAAAATGATTTTCATTATCCAAAATCCTTATCTGAAACATCTAAAATATCAACATCAAATAAAATCACTTGCCCAGAAAGTGGGTGATTAAAATCAACTGTTACATCATTCTCTTGAATCAAAGTAATGACACCTGGTAATTCGGTACCATCTTTTTGTGAAAATGCAACAATAAGACCTTCTTCAAGCTCCATATCAGAAGGAAATCTTTTTTTAGGTACCTCATAAATCATTGCCGGATTCTTATCACCAAAGGCATCTTCTGGCATTAACATCATTTTGCGATTAGCACCTATTTGAAGTCCGCAAAGCTCTTTTTCGACACGCTCGGAAAAAACACCTTTTCCCATTTGAAAAATATAGGGACGATCATAAGTGTTGGTATCTTCTGCAATCGAACCATCTTTAAGTCGAATTTTAAAATGCATTTTTATAAAGCTATCTGCTTTTATTTTCATGTAAATCCTAGGTTGTCTTTTTTGCTTTTCTCTAACAATTCAGCTAGAGTTTTTAAGGTTACTAACACGCATATTCTACGAGATTTATAAAAAATGTACAAACATTCGTTTATAGCACAGATACATAACCCATGCCGTTTTTTTTGGGCATCTCTAACTGTTTTATTAACACTGAATGGGTGGTCTGGGCACAAACTTTACGCGCAAACTCTAGAAAAACAATATGATATTTTTTTCAGTAATTATTACCTATTGGACATTCCTTTGACAGAAGCTGGTAAAATCATCGCTTCCTCTAATAAAGCATCGCTTATTTCAACGGCGAATACCATTTTTGTTTCTAAAACAAAAGAAAGCTCTAAATATTATATCTTTTCTTACGTAAACAGCATCCCCACTCCCTACGCTAAAAACAAATTTAATTATGTCTTTAGGCGTTTAGGCGAAGCACAGCTTAATAATACTTATCAAAACACCTTGATCATGCATGTAGTAAATTCCACGCAAGAGATTAACATAGGTGATCACGTTGTGGCATTTGATTTAATCAATAATCAACTCCCAGAAGAAGAAATCGTTGCTGATAGAAACATTGAAGGTGTTGTTACACACATGGAAACTAAAGCAGACTTTGCTGGCACTTATCAATCTGTACTCATTAATATTGGCGAAGCCAATGGACTTAAAATGGGTATGCGTGTTTATTTTCAATCACCACAAATGAAAGTAAAAGGTTATGCTATTCCTGGACAATACATTGGGAAGGGTTTTGTTTATCGCTTGGCAAGCCATAATGCAATTGCGCTAATAACAGATGCCAAACAAGAAATCACCAGTGAAAGCCTAGTATCCACCTGCTTGTCTAAAAATCATGAACAGTAATATCGCTATTTTGCATTACATACCTAACTTTCAATTTAAGCATTATCAACAATTGATTGCTTCTAATATTGATCTTGGCTTATTTATTAGCCAGCCACATAAATTTGCAACTATGCTTCGACTTAGCGAAACTACAATTGATTTTATTACTCATGCAAATTATCAGCCTTACTTGAAAAAGATTGATCAATGGCTTAAATCAAGTTCAAACCACCAGTTAATTTGCTTTGATGATGAAGCTTATCCACCGCAACTAAAACAAATTTCTGACCCACCACTTGCATTGTACTGTATAGGTGATATTAACCTACTACAAACGCTACAACTTGCTGTTGTTGGTACGCGCAAATTGAGTCACTATGGAATAAAGGTGGTTGATGCACTTTTACCTAAACTGATTGATCTTAAACTCACTATTACCAGTGGCATGGCATTAGGTATTGATACCCTAGTCCATCAAAAGGCATTAGCCCTGCAAAGCAAAACCATTGCTGTTCTAGGTACAGGTGTTGATATTTGCTACCCCAATCAAAATCGTAACCTATATCAACAAATCCAACAAAATGGTTTAATTATCTCTGAGTTTCTCCTTGGTCAAGCACCAAAGCGCTATCACTTTCCACAAAGAAATAGAGTCATCAGTGGTCTAAGTTTAGGTGTACTTGTAATTGAAGCTGCTGAAAAAAGTGGCTCTTTAATCACGGCTATGCATGCTCTTGAGCAAAATCGCGAAGTTTTTGCAATCCCTGGTAACATTTTTCACACAGAAAGCCAAGGCTGTAATAAGCTTATCCAGATGGGTGCTAAGTTAGTCTGGAATGCTTTAGATATCGCTACCGAACTTAATCTTCCACAACAATTCACACTTAAGCAACCATTTTATCAACAATCACTTTTACTTAATGAGTGCCAGCAAAGAGTATTTGACGCAATCGGTTCAGCTTGCACAACCATAGATAAAATAATAGAAAATACTAACTTAACATATGCGGAAATTACTGGCATACTATTTGAACTTGAGATGGAGGCACTTATTTGTGCTGTTCCTGGAGGTTATCAACGAATTTAATTAAGGCAATATGAGTAGTAAACCTGTCATTTTACAAGTTTTAATGTCTTTATTTAACAACATGACTCAAATAGAAGAGGATGTTGTTAAAATGACCAACTCACACGAACTCTTTTGTGAATTAAAAAAAGCAGGTCTAGATGAGTCTACACTTGAAAACACACTGCTATGGCTTGAAGGCTTTGCCAAACTGAATGAAGTTGACCCATTTGACTATCAAAAAGGTACCATACGAGTTTTTAGCAATGTCGAAAAAGTGATTATTCCTGATAATGGATTAATGATTCTAAATGAGCTCTATCTTAGTGGTGATATCAACGCCTATGAGTTTGAGTTTGTGATCAATCAAATTATGATGCTTAGCACCCAGTCTATTACAATCGAGCAGTTTATATGGGTACTTGATATGACTATAGCCAATCAAAATCGTGATTTTATGACTGATGACGATTATGGTTTAGAGTATTTATTGAATAATTCTCTCACTATCCATTAATTTTTTTACACCTTATTGACCTTAAGCAATCCATCTCATCCATAAATATCTATTTACTAAAATTCCAAGACGCATCTTACTTTTAACGACCATCAAGCGTTACCTCAAAATTGTCAGCACAGCTGTTGCTAAACAAACCATGATAAAAGGATTAACCAGTATCAAATTAAAAGACAAAGCTATCGAGAAAGTCATGGCACATGCTCAGTAGGTACCAGACTATTATCCAACAATAGAAAATTTAACTTAACCACTCCACATATTAAATGCTAAACTAGACGGATTTACTTTTATTGCATTTTTAGAAAATGACACACTCGTCAAGCCTTTTACCGAAGACTATTACAAAACAGTTCACATCGGCTACGATTTCACGAGCTCATACTTACTGTAACCAGCACTCAATTCGCTCAATCAAACCCAGACGTTCTGATAGCATCAACAATGCTATTGCTGTAGAAGGTGAAGTCTTTGGCTCAGGAACAAATATTTACTCACAATCTATTCTACTTGCGTTTGATAAAAATACAAACACACTGACAGAAGTACTGGATGCTGAGTGCTCTTGTCCTTTTGGCGATTTCTGTAAGCATACTTATGCCATTATCTTTATGTTCAATAAAACATTATTTGAAGAACTTAAAAAGCTCGAAACGTCTCCGCAAACAGTAGACCCTACTGATACAACCACCACTTTTCCTATTAATAACATAAGCATAAAAAATAAAGATACTTTTTCTGTTGCGCATTTTAATCGTAATCAATTCGAACGTGAGTTTGCAGAAAGTTTACGTAAAGTAACACATCAACTAGTTCAAGAAAAACAAAACATCCATGATACGTTTATTGCTTATCAGATTAAAGAAGTCACTCAATCAGGGCAAACATGGTATGAGCTACATGCAAGTACCGTACGCATATTAAAAAATAATAGCCTTGCTAAACCACAAAAACTTAATTTACTCAACCTCATTTTAGGCTATACCCGATATCCAGAATGTGCAACTACTGATGATCATATCATTTTAAGCCATATCCGCCAAAGTGCGGATTATAATAGGTATTATATAACTAAACAAAACCTTAAACTCGAGGGTGAAAATGGTTCTAAACTCTTATCTCTTCTTATCGATACAAAGCGCCTATATAAAGCTGAAGTTTCACCTACTAGTGAATTAATACGCGCTGAAGAGCTAGTTCCTGAATTTCATTGGCAAGAAATCAATAATCGATTTCGCTTTAACATCACAATAAATGGTAAAGACCAAATTAAGGTCATCCCAACTTCACCTGCCTTTTACATTAGTTACAACAATATTGGTCAGCTCAAAAGTGATATTGCAGGAACACAATTATTGTTGTTATCTCAACTACATGACATATCAAAAGAAGATATGTTATTTGTTCGTAATCTAATTGAATATTCTCCACTTGCCAAAAACATTACTTTTCCAAAAAATATTCAACAGATCAAACCACACAAGGTGACACCTATTGCAATGATTGAGTTTCATCGTGCTGCTAGCATGGAATGGCCATACTATGGTTATTTTGGTGATGTCAGTTTCAATTATGAAGGACAACTCTTTTCCCCACATGATGGCAGCAGTCCTTTGATAGATTTAAAAGGTCAGCTTATTGAGAAAGACATTGAGTTTGAATACATTAAATTACTTACCCTGTCAAACTTTGGCTTTAAAAAACAAAAACCTGTTTATTCCCAATCTGTACGTCAACGCACGCGACCTATAGCTAGTTATGTGCTTGAATCATTGCCACCTAAAACACCTGAAGATCAATGGCAAGATTTTTATTTAAATGATTTAGAAGAGCTAAAGCTTCTCGGCTGGCAGGTAACGTTTGCCGATGACTTTAATAGTCACTATATCCATCCAAATGAAATTCATATTGATATTGAAGACGGTCCACAAAACAACTGGTTTAACGTTCATTTAAGTGTAAATCACAATGGTCAAGCAATTGATTTACAACCGATTATTGTCAAATATTTACAGCGATCTGGTGACAAAAACAAAAGCGACTTATTGGTCGTACTTGATAACAAATACAAACTTAAACTTGACTATTATAAGCTCATTGAGCCTGTAATTAATTCATTATTAGAATTATCCGATAATAGGGGCACAAGACTTAGACTTCCAAAATGGCAGATTGGCTCACTTATGAGCTTAGAAGAGCAGCTAGGTAAGAGTGGTGCGATAAATTACAGCAAAGCCAAAGCACTTAAATCCTTCGTTGACTCACTTAAAAACATTCAAAACCTACCATCTCTCCCTGTGTCTAAAAACGTCAAGGCCACGCTTCGTGATTATCAACAGCATGGAGTTAGTTGGATGCAATTTTTATCCACTCATGGCATGGGTGGGCTCCTTGCTGATGATATGGGACTAGGAAAGACCTTACAAACTTTAGCTTGGTTACAACTACAAAAAGAAAATAATAAAGATTTCACAACTGCCTTAATTATTACCCCAACTTCGGTCATTGGTAATTGGTTGCGTGAAGCAGAAAAATTCACCCCCAACTTAAAAATATTACTTTTGCATGGTAACGATCGAGCTAAAAACTATGACACATTACTTCAATACGATATTGTCGTCACGAGTTATCCATTAATTTTAAAAGACGAAGAGATACATAATCAAAATAGCTATAGCGCTATTATTCTAGATGAAGCACAAACAATTAAGAACGCTAAAAGCAAACAAGCACAAACAATTTTCTCCCTTGCTACCAAACAACGCTTTTGTCTAACTGGTACGCCAATCGAAAACCATCTAGGTGAATTGTGGTCACAATTTAATTTCTTGATGCCGGGTTTTCTAGGTAATGATGCGCAGTTTCGTAAATACTTTAAAAATCCAATTGAAGGTGCCCAAGATACGGAACGTTTAAAGCTATTAAGAAGTCGCATTGCACCCTTTATGTTAAGGCGTACAAAGGCACTTGTTGCTAAGGATTTACCTGAAAAGACTGAGTCTATTGAACTTATTGAACTTCCAACCGGTCAAAAGCAACTCTACGAAAGTGTGCGCATGGGAATGGAGAAAAAAGTACGTGAAATTTTGAAATCACAAGGTTTAGCAAAAAGCCATATCCACATCCTTGATGCGCTTCTTAAGTTAAGGCAGGCTTGTTGTCATCCACAACTTGTTAAACTTGAAAATGCGCAAAAGGTCAACGAATCTGCTAAATTACATTATCTGCTTGAAATGCTTGATTTACTTGTCTCTGAAGATAGAAAAGTCCTAGTATTTTCTCAATTTGCTGAAATGCTTGACATCATTGCTGAGTCTCTTAACAATCATAAAATCAACTATGTTCAACTCACTGGTCAAACTAAAAACCGTCAACAACTCATCGACAAATTCAGTCACAATCCTACAATCAATATCTTTCTTATTAGCTTAAAAGCAGGTGGTACTGGGCTTAACTTAGTTGCTGCCGATACAGTTATTCACTATGATCCGTGGTGGAATCCTGCAATTGAAGCGCAAGCAACTGATCGCGCTTATCGCATAGGTCAAAATAAACCTGTCAATGTTTATAAACTCATTGCCAAAGACAGTGTCGAAGAAAAAATCTTAAAACTACAAGAGAAAAAAGCAACACTTGCTAGTGGATTATATGACAAACAAGGTCAAGCAGAATTTAAACTAAGTGAAACCGAATTGATGAGTTTGTTTGCGCCATTAAGTTAAAATTATCTGTCATAAGTTTTAAGCTTTTGCCTGACTTCGAACGTTGTGTTACGAATAAACTCAATAATAAACACAACAATTGTTACTAAAATAATCGTTAAAATCATACCCAAAATAATAATAACAACCGATGTCAACCCAACCGGATTAATTGATTTTAAAACTCCACCCAACATCGTAATATTCTTGTTTAGCGATTGTAGTTGCGATTGGTAATTCTGAATCTGAATATTATTGGTAAACATTTGATGTTGATACGATGTAATCATGTTTGATAAATTATTCAGTAATGCCTGACCATTTAAGCTTGCCAAGTCATTGGCTGTAGTTAGACTGTCGATATTATGCTGAAATTGTTTCACGTTTTGCTCATAAATTTTGTTTTGCTCTTCTAATTTCTCAAGGTTAAATTGTACGCTGTTTTGCCAATTTTGAATTCTATTAATATACTGTTCTTGCTTTTGCACATACTGAATAAAATTATAAAATAAAGATACTACCTGCGACATATTCTCTCCTTTAGCATTAGTTGTTAGCATCGACTTTTCTTTTTCATAATTAAGATGATCTACTAACGTATTTTGCTTTTGTTCAAGTTGTCGAAATTGCTGATAATAAATATTTACTAACTGAGATAATTGATTTTGAGGAATGATCTCATGCAAACTCCCATTCTGAATGTAGCTTGGTCCAACAATATTTGCACTATATTGGTAATTATTTTTATGATAGACTGCATACGCAATACTCATTATGACACCAATGATGGTTAGTGCTAACCATAATTTAAAATATTTTGCTAATGTCACCAGCAAGTCACTGATAGTAATAATGTCATTATCCTGTTGATTCATATTTTCCTGTTTATATTGCTATAAGACTAAATGAGACCAAAATATAAAGAACTTTATCAAACTGTGCAAGTAAATCTCTTATTTGTTTTGGTTTATGGTCTCGTGGGCAACCAAAATATTTCAACTCTTTTCACATGTCTACTTAGCACCAAAACCCGTCAAAATAACGTAAATTCTTTTTATCTTGCATGAAAGATTAATTGATTCCAATTTTTAGTATAGTGAAATTTGCTATCGACAATAATTGCATCAACTTGCTTCAAATCTTTTGTATAACATCAGCACACCTAACGCACTAGGACATTTTTATATTTTCAATTAAAGTTAGGAGTTATACACCTTTGATTGAAATGACTGTAATCAAAACGTAAAAGTTTTTTTACGTCAAAATTACGTCAAATAACGTAATTAAAAATAAATAAAGTAGAAAAAAATGAGTAAATCAATAATAACGCAAAAATTGTCAGGATAATTGAAAATACAATTTCAAGCTTTGCCATATGCTTTATAAAAAGCCCTCGAATATGTTGTGATCCCATCACATAAGCCACAAAACCAAACCAAATAAATGTACTTAAGAACATAATTGAAATAATAGCTAGATGGTACCAAAGTGCGGTTGATTTTAAAACAAATAGTGGTAATAGACTCACAAAAAATATAATCACCTTGGGATTGGATAAATTACAAAAAAGTCCCAACAAAAATAAATGTTTTTTAGATGCAACCGCAATTTGTACATCTACCTCAGCCAATGAGTGCTTGCCTTTTGAAGAGCGATAACAATTATAAGCAATATAAAGCAAATAACAGCCACCAAAGAATGATACCCAATGCACGATCATTAGAAAATTATCACTAAGGGAATCTAGTAACAGTACAACCACGGTTGCGTAAGTAAGTACACCCATTGCAATACCTAATGCAACAAGAACGGCAGAATTACGCCCGTACTTAATCGATGATCGCAACACCATAAAGAAATCAGGTCCAGGCAGCATCACGCCAAGCATTTGTAACATTAATAAACTAAATAAGGCAACGATAAGCATT
This sequence comes from Fastidiosibacter lacustris, assembly GCF_003428155.1. Lineage (GTDB taxonomy): Bacteria > Pseudomonadota > Gammaproteobacteria > Francisellales > Francisellaceae > Caedibacter > Caedibacter lacustris. Next base: position 179,675 of record NZ_QLIR01000002.1, on the reverse strand, counting down.
TTGCTTTTATTGTTAGTTTGTTAACACAAACTCAGAAGTTTATCATAAATCGTTTTTTTAAAAAATCTAAAGATTTAGATCATCATTACTTTTATCAGTATCGCTGGCAAATCTATATAGAAATAACCCAAGCTATGACGAGCAAATATCTCACCCACACGCTGAAATATCTGCAACCTAATTAGAGATCAACAACTTGCATTACAAGCATAAACACTATACTATTCACAACCAGTAAGCGACAGAACAAGCAGTAGCGCACTCCCCCTAGCGTAATTCACATGGATGTTTTCCTGACTTGCTGTTGCTTACTTGAGTCTCCTCGTTAATTTCAATTTCAACTTAGCGCCAAATTACTTATTTAAAGATAAGGTAGATTCAGTAGCGCAGTTTATATGTTAAGGGTAATACTCAAAAAATCTTTTAAAATGGTACGCTTATTCCTAACAAATTGAGTATTTGAGCCACAATCACCAGTGAACCTAAAATCAATGGATACCAATTGATAACCTTTTTTCTATGGTCTTTATCGAGGTAAATGGGGGTAAATACAAAAATAATAACAGCAAAAATAGCTGCATATTGCAAAGCAAGAATAAATCCTTTTGGGTAAAACACAGTAAATATAAACGGTGGAATAAAGGTTAATAGAAAACCAATTATTTTATTAATTTCAATACCAAATCGCTTAAAAGTGTCTTTTATGTAGTGATAAAGTGATAATCCAACGCAAATAAAAGATGTAATAATTGAGATATTAATAAACACCGATAAAAAAGTATTGATCATTACACTCTGTGTTGCTTCTTTTATTGCATTGATAAGCGCCGTTAAGGTATTACCGTTTTTAAATATGGTCTCATAACTATGGATACCTGTTTGAGGCAAAATGGTCAAACAAACTATCAACCAAATAATATAAATCACAAGCACCACACTGCTACCAATAAATACACTACGCTTAACCGCTTTCACATCGCCTTTTTGATATTCATACAACACAGGAATAATATTCTGAAAACCAAATGATGGTAATAAAGTCGGCCACGCGAACACAAGTGCATAAAACGAAAGTGGCATTTTAAACATATTTGCCCACTTTAAGACAAATAACATGCTAACTACGCATAAAACATAAAACACAAGCTTAACTGAAACAAACGATCGATTAACATAATCGCTTAATCGGGTACTTAAAATAACTAAGCCAAAAATTATAACAAATACAATAGCATCTACGCTGATGATTGGTAGTTCAGCTTGCGATACTAAATTTACAAGGGATGCTCCTTGTGTAGTATAAGCAGCCATTAATGCGTATAACAATAATAGGTAAATCAAGGTAAAAATAGCTTGTAAGCTTTTTGGCATTTGTTCTTTAATGAGTGTTGTAAAATTGACACCTAAAGGTTGACTAGAGCAAACATGAATTAGGCGTATAGCCGTAAAATACATCACCGACCATGAAATAATTACTAATATAATTGACACCAATAAACCACATGCGGCGGTGATAAGTGGTAACGACAACATCCCTGCACCAATTGTAGTCCCTACTACTAAAAATGCACCACCTAATGATTTTTGCATACAAAAGCCTCCATAGTTCAATAAAAATGTAACGATACATGAGTACATACCAAAAGTATACTATGACCGTACGCAAATTTTGTGACAACATCAATTTTGGGTCACATGTAATTTTTGTTGTCATAGAATAGCAGGATATTGCTCCAAAACTGCCACTACAACTTCTCCCATTTTATTGGCATTTGAACCTTTAATCAGTACACGCGTGTTTTGCTTAATCATATTTTTTAGTTGAGTTATTAAAGTCGAAATTAAGCTTTCCTTTGCTGCAAAATATTGCACATGACTATCAACTTCTGCTTTCATAATTTCCATCCACTCTTTATGTCCATATAAATAAACGTGATCTATTCTGGCTTCCTTTATCCATCTTCCTACTTGTTGATGATAAAACTCCGCATGCTCACCAAGCTCACCCATATTACTAAGTACAATATATTTCACGCCATCAAAAGAAGACAAATCCTCAATCGCTGCTTTAACCGATTGTACACTTGCATTATAGGTATCATCAATGACAGATAAATAGGAATTTACTTGATGTAAAGAGAAACGTCCTTTATAGGGTTTAAAATTACAAAGCGCTATACAAGACTTTTGGATGTCAAGTTTTAACGCCTTGATATAAGCTAATGTCATTAAAGCATTTTGAATATTATGCTTTCCTACTATTTTAAGTTGACCACTGTAAATAATATCATCAACTCTAACTTCATAATCCAACTTATTACTGCTTGCTTTATAGCTAACTAATTGCACATCAGCTTGCTGCTGCATAGAAAAACTAACTTTTTGAACAGCAAGGCTTGTAGCATATTGCACGATTCTACCGTCATCTAGATTAATAATTGCGCAACCATTTTTGTTAACCAATGCTTGTAATAAAGCACCTTTTTCCAACATCACTCCCTCTAATGATTGAAGCTTTTCTAGGTGTGAAGCTGATACATTCGTAATACCTGCTATATCTGGCTGAATTAAGGTTGCTAAATATGGAATTTCACCCTTCGCATTGGTTCCAGCTTCAACAACTAAAAAATCAGCATCGTTTGGCGTAGATAAAATCGTGATGGGCACACCTAGGTCATTATTGAAATTACCTTTGCTATAGTGAACTTTACCAAAAGCGGACAATGTACACACCAGCATTTCTTTTGTTGTTGTTTTGCCACAACTTCCTGTTAGTGATAAAACCGGCATATTAAGCTTACTTCTATACGCTTGCGCTAAATCAAACAATGCTTTACGCGTGTCACCAACAACGATTTGTGGTACAGCTAGATTATGTTGTTTATCACTAACCAAAACTGCACATGCACCATTTTCAATTGCATTTTGAACAAAATCATGACCATCACGATCAGCTTTAATCGCAACAAACAATTGACCTTTTTCAATTTCTCTTGAATTGATATGTACACCTGTAATACTTACATCTGCTCCGATGTACTCTCCTGATATTTCACTTACTAAAGTTTTTAATGAGTCAAGCATCTTTACTCCATAAATTCATGACAACTTCACGTTCATCAAAATGTATTTTAAAATTGTTTTTATCTAAATAGGTTTCATGCCCTTTACCAGCAAGCAAAATAATATCGTCTGCTGTAGTATGTGTAAGCACATATTCAATTGCTTTTTTACGATCCTTTATCACGATATATTTGCTAAATTGTTTATCAAAACCTCTTAAAATATCCGCCATAATATTATCTATTGGTTCTGTACGGCTATTATCTTCAGTGATGATACAAAAATCCGCATGAATTTGAGCGACTTTTGCCATGAGCGGTCGCTTGCTTGTTTCACGTTCACCACCACAGCCAAAAACACAATAAAGTCTACCTTTTAGCTGTGATTGCAAGGCTTGTAAAGCTTTTTGTAACGCATCAGGCGTATGTGCATAGTCAATAACAACCAATGCTTTGTTACGGAACTTTAGCTGCTCTAAACGTCCTTTAGCATTTTGAATAAAAGGTAATGCGTGTTTCACACTTTCCAATGAATAACCATTTGCCAATAATGCGGTTATCGCAGCAGCGATATTACTTAGATTATATTCTCCCATAATCGGCAATAACATCTGTGTTATTTTAACTTCTTTCCAGTAAATACTGACTTCAAAACCAGTTTGCAGATAACGTTCAATTGCAATAAAACAATCTGCCTTTTTATTTTGAATACTGAAAGTAAGCACTTGTTTAGTTTTTAACGAAAGAAGATCTTGGTAGAGTTTCACACCATATTCATTATCAATATTAATAATACATTTTTGCACGTTTTGCATTCTAAACAAGCGTGCTTTGACCTCAAAATAGTCAACCATCGATTGGTGATAATCCAAGTGATCAACATCTAAATTACTGAAAATTGCGATTTCAATGTTGATTCCCTTAATCCGATTCTGGTCAATTGCATGTGATGAAACTTCCATTGCGACAGATTTTACTTTAGTTCGCACAAAGTCCTTCAATACTTTATTTAAGTTTACTGTGTCCAAAGTTGTAAGGGAAGAAGCATAAAGCTTAGGGTAAATACCATTACCAATTGTGCCTAACACACCTGATTTATATCCCAGCTTAGTCAATAACTGACCAATAAAATGAGCAATAGTGCTTTTGCCATTAGTTCCAGTCACAGCATAAATTTGAAGGTGTTGTGATGGAAAATCATAAAACCAACCAGCAAATTCAGATAAATGATGCTTTATTTCTCTAACCTCTAATAAGTCGTCTTTATTGACACTATCAGGGACTAAATGAATGTCTTCTACAACAATGAGGTTTGCGTCTTTTTCTAATGCAGCTGACACATATTGGTGTCCATCATGACGCTGACCCTTTAATGCAATAAAAATATCACCCTTTTGACATCCTTTATGATCTTGGCATAAATTTTCTATAAGAACATATGCATTTTGTTGATTAAAGTGCACTTGTGATAAAAGTCCTTGCTTAGAAAAAAAATTGATAATTTGAGCGATGGTTTTCACGATTTATAAAACTTATCCTAAATGACGTTGTGCTTTAACCGCTTGAGCAAGCTTGTCCAACATTTCTACTGTTTCTTGCCAACCAACACAAGCATCGGTAATGCTTTTACCATATTCTAGAGGTGTAACGAATATCGATTGGTTGCCTTCTTTTAAATTGCTTTCAATCATCACGCCAAAAATATTATCACTACCCGCATTGACTTGTTGACAAATATCTTCAATAACAACCGTTTGCTTCTTATAATCTTTACTGCTATTGCCATGACTACAATCAATCATCACCTTATGTGGCAAATTATGAGGTTTTAAGGCTTCTGCTGCATAGTCCACATGTACCTTCTCATAGTTTGGACCATCGTTGCCACCTCTTAAAATGATATGTGCATCACTGTTACCTGTTGTTTCAAAAATCGCTGTGGTACCTTGTTTTGTCACACCCAAAAAGTGATGTTTGGATTTAGCTGCACGTACTGCATCCACTGCAATGCCAATACTACCTTTAGTGCCATTTTTAAATCCTATTGGACATGATAATCCAGAGGCTAACTCACGATGTATTTGGCTTTCTGTTGTACGCGCGCCAATTGCACCCCATGCAATTAAATCAGAAATATATTGCGGACTAATCACATCTAAAAACTCGGTTGCACAAGGCAATCCCATGTCAGAAATATCCAAAAGCAATTGGCGTGCCATACGCAAACCTTTATTGATTTTAAAACTATTGTCCAAATCAGGATCATTGATTAACCCTTTCCAACCAACTGTTGTGCGAGGTTTTTCAAAATATACACGCATGATAATCACAAGTTCATTACTGTGTTTTTTAGCCTCTTTAAGCAATAACTGTGCGTATTCTTTAGCTGCTTTCACATCATGTACAGAGCAAGGTCCTACCACCACAACAAGTCGGTCATCTTTATCGTGCAAAACATTTGAAACGGCTTTTCTTGCTGCAATTACTGTTGTAATTGCCTCCTTGGTGATCGGATGTTCGTCATGGATGACACCAGAAGGTACCAAGTTGCGCTTGTCTTTAATGCGTATGTTATCTGTTTTGTCATATATCTCTATCAACTTGTCTACTCCCTCTTACTTTTTTATAAACATATCTTGGTGAAATCTCATCTGCAATAACTTTATTTTCAAAGTCAATCCTAAGCAAAATCCCTAGAGCAAAGCACATAATCAATAAGCTACTACCACCATAACTAATTAATGGTAAGGTCAAACCTTTAGTTGGCAAAACACCAATATTAACACCAATATTAACGATTACCTGAAATGCAACCCAAAAGCTAATGCCATAGGCAATATAGCTTTGAAAGTAACGTTGCAGCTGATAGGCAAAACTCGCAATTCTCATGCCTTTCCATATAAGGTAAGTATAAACGGCTAACAATACTATAACGCCCACCACACCTAATTCTTCCGCGATGACTGAGACAATAAAATCGGTATGTGCCTCTGGTAAGAAAAACTGCTTTTGGATCCCACTGCCTAGTCCGTCTCCAAGCCACCCCCCTCGCCCATAGGCAATCAACGCCTGAACCAATTGATAGCCTGTGTTATTAGCATCTGCCCACGGATCTAAAAACCCATTTAAACGTGCCAAGCGATAGGGTTCAAATAGCACTAAAAAAGTTGCAGCAACGCCACCTAATACAATCAAAATAATGAACCACCTAAGTTTAACACCAGCCATAAACATAATGCCAAACACACAGGTAAACATCACAACACAAGCACCAAAATCTGGCTCTCTTAATAATAATCCAGCAATAGCTGCTAAGATAATAAGTGGCTTGATTACACCTTTTAAAGTGTCCCTGGCCAAATCACCAAAACGAACCAAGTAAGAAGAAAAATACATAATTGCACATAGCTTTACAAGCTCTGATACCTGAACATTAATGACAAACAAGGGAATCCAACGCCTTGAACCATTCACTTCACGTCCAATATGTGGAATTAATACTGCAATCAAAAGCACAAATGCAACGACCAACCATAGCTTATAAATCTTTTGGTAGTTATCCGTTGGTATTAGTAAAGCCCCAGTCATAGCAATAATGCCTAAAACGGCAAAAAAACCCTGACGAATGCAGTAAAAATAAGGGTTTCCATAGTCATAATTAGCATCCACCATTGAAGCAGAGGTAATCATAACCCAACCAAAAGCAAGCAATCCCAACACAAAAAAAACAAATGCCATATCAAGTTCAATGTTCGCTCTTAAACGTACTTTCTTAGTATTGCGCTGACTAAATAAATTCCGAATAAAAAACAACACTACTGGACCTTATATTGATTGACTAATTGTTCAAAATACTCACCACGCTGTACAAACCCAGAAAATGCGTCAAAACTTGCGCACCCTGGCGATAATAGCACAATATCTCCTTGTTTTGCGAATGCGAAGCTTGTAGCAAATGCTTCATCAAGGTGAGGGTAAATTATACATTCTATATCTTTTTCCAGGGCTTTTGTAATGAGCAATCTATCCTGACCGTAGATGATCGCTTTCTTAACAGATTTTTTTAATGCAGGAATAAGCATGCTAAAATCCGCACCCTTAGCTAACCCACCAAGGAAAATAATGATATTCTTTTCATCCTGCGCTAAGCCATTCAATGCAGCCTCTACTGCACCAATATTAGTTCCCTTTGAATCATTAATGTATTTTACACCATTAATTGTGGCAACCAATTGGCAACGATGTGGTAAACCACGAAAATGCCTAATTGATTGCTTTATTTTTGCCCATGCAGCTTCATTTAAATCCATTAAACTTTCTAATACCAACAAGACTGCTAATATATTTTCAAGGTTATGGGCTCCTTGCAAAAGGAGCTCATCAGTTGTACAAAACAACTGTCCTTGAAAAAACAACGTTTTACCATCTATCCAACAGTCTTTTGAATTAAAATAACTCATATTTGCTTTGTCTGCGAGGATTAATTCTCGTTGCTTGCCATTTGTTACTTTATAATGACTATGCTCAAAAAGCTTAAGCTTTGACTGACAATATGCCGCATAGTTTGGATAACGATCCAAGTGATCAGGTGATATATTCAACACACAACCTACATCAAACTGTGCTTTTTTTAATAAATCAATTTGAAAACTAGAAATTTCTAGCACATACACTTGGACTTTTGGATCAATTAAGCTCAATGCAGGTGTACCAATATTTCCACCTAATGCTACTTTTATGTCCAGATCACGTAACACATGATAAAGTAGTGAAACAGTTGTACTTTTACCATTTGAACCGCTAATTGCAAGCATTTTTTGTCCTAATGGTTTTACTTCTAAAGCAAATAACTCAATATCACCAACTACTTTATCCCAATATTGAGAAAGTCGATTAAAAGGTGCTTTATTGATTGGAATACCAGGCGCTACTACAATTAAATCATAATGCATCAATTCAAGGGCGTTAAAATCGTCAAAATAAGCATTTGTGCTTACTTCATAATGTTTTTGATCATAAGTATCAATGATAACGTCATATTGATTAAACCACTTAAATACCGAGAAACCAGATATGCCTAAACCAACAATAAGTACCTTTTTAATTTCGCGATTTTGGTAAAAAAATATTGGTCTATTCATCTAATTGCCCCATCTTTAACGTACTTTTAACGCTGCCAAACCAATCAATACAAAAATCACTGTTAAAATCCAAAAACGCACAACCACTTTTGTCTCTGACCAACCTTTTAATTCAAAGTGATGGTGTAGAGGCGCCATTTTAAAAATACGTTTCTTTCTAAGTTTGTATGATCCTACTTGTAAAATCACAGATACCGTTTCCATAACAAACAAAAATCCCATGATAAAAAACACAAGCTCCTGGCGAATAATAATTGCAACGGTACCAAGTATTGCCCCTAGAGCTAAAGAGCCAACGTCCCCCATAAACACATCAGCAGGATAGGCATTAAACCATAAAAAACCAAAACCCGCGCCTGCAATTGCTGCACAAAATACAACAAGCTCCTCAATGCCTACATTTGACATATAATCAAAAAGTAAATGCCCAGCGAAAGCACTATTTGTAATCACATAAGCATATATTCCTAAACCTGACGCTACTAATACAATAGGCAAGATTGCAAGTCCATCTAAACCATCCGTTAAATTTACTGCATTACTGCTACCAACAATAACAAAATAACCTAATACAATTACCCCAAATCCTAATGGAATAGATAAATTTTTGCTAAATGGAATCGATAAACTAAAGTCCATATAACTGTTTAAAAGCCAATAAATCCATACCATTGCCACAAGCGCAAACGCCGACTGCATCAAATATTTATATTTTGCCTTTAATCCTTTTGGATGCCTTAATACCAGTTTTAAAAAATCATCTAAAAAGCCAATCAATCCAAAACTCACTAATACAAACAAAAGCACCCAAATAAATGGACTACTTAATTTTGCCCATAATAAAATTGCAATTATTATTGAAAAAATAATTAAGCATCCCCCCATAGTTGGGGTGTTTTTTTTGACTAAATGGGTTTGTGGACCATCGTCACGTACCACTTGACCAATCTGCATATTCGTCAGCCATCTAATCACTGATTTACCCATAAAAAGGCTGATGATAAGTGCACTAAGAGCAGCCATCAACGCACGAACTGTCACATAACTCCCAAAAATATGAAATGGATTAAAGTACTGGCTTAGCCAATTTGTGAGCCATAATAACATTAAAAATTCCTTGCAATTGACAGGATTTAACAAACAGCTCACATTTTATTTATGCCCCTAGCAGAAAACAATAAAAACAACCGTATAAAGATTGCTTTTTTTAAAGCTAAAGCAACGATACCTTTATCACATTAGGACTTTCTACATTAAAATGTAGAGTATATTAATTACAAAAAGCATAAGATTTACTTATAGATATAACAAAAAAACATACAAATTCTTCAGCTTCTTACACAACACCCCTTTACATTAATCATTAACGTGATTAATCTTGACGCGTGTGCAAAGAACTTCAGCCCCCATCTGAAGCGCTCAATTTATCTTCCATACCCTCATTTGAGCACGGATTCTTTGCACAAATAAAAAAGGCGCCTAAACTGAGCGCCTTTTTTATTTGTATTACTGCTTCAAAACTCAAGCAGCTAAGCTATTTAGACCTTGCGCGACTTAAGACTACCAAAACGTTTTTGGAAGCTATCAACACGCCCAGCTGTATCCACAACACGTTGTTTACCAGTATAAAACGGATGGCACATAGAGCAGACATCCAAATTAATATCAGCACATTTTGTAGAATATGTTTCAAATGTATTACCACAGCTACAGCTCACATTTACCTTTTCGTATTTTGGTTGAATTTCAGTATTCATAAGTTAAAACCTCTTTATCAATTTTATTGCCGCCACCTAGGCCCATCCTAGATACCGCAAAATAAAAACGCAGCACATAATAGCTTAAAGATCGTGAACTCTCAAGCATTTTGATACCTTTCCTTGGAAGAAATAAACACATAGTTCAAGGGTATTTTTATAATGGGTAGATGAGTGTAAAAATACGCTCAGCCAACATTTTTTGTGCTTTTGCAGTTGGATGAACATAGTCCCAAAACAAATAGGTTTGTGGATCATGTTCAATTGAAATATCTTTTTGAATTTCCCCTTTTGCATCTACCCCACCAAAACTCTTAACACAAGCCTCTACTGCATCCTCAAAACCAAATGCCAAAGGTGAGTCTAATGCTTCATGTAAGAATGAATAAGCATCAAAAAGCCTAATCTGTACATCAGGGTACTTCTTTTGCAGTTCCAAGATACCTTGACTTAGTTTTTTGTTTTCTTTGACAATATGCTTTTTAATATATTTTTTAAGATTTACGACTAACCAGCCTGGCAAGGGTATAACTTTATAAGCAGGTGCTACCGTCACATCAGGAACGTTCCAAACCACGATGTTGCGTGCACCCAATTTAACGATACGATCAACACTCCTTACAAGATCACTGGCAACACGATACACAGCAGGTAAATTAAAGTATGGCTTTTCGTTATGAATAGCAAATAAAAAGTTATTACCGCCACCATTTATCATCACTAATGAATCATGTTGAAATCGACCTTCTAGTGCTACAAAACGATCAATCTGCTGACACACTGAAAATGCGTGATCGGTTAAGAGTGATTTTGGGTTCTTACCTGTAGTATATGCACCACCAATGGCATAATTCGTAAGCATCATCGCCGCTGCACCTTGCCTTTGTTTAATCATATCGGCTAAGTGTTCACATGCAACCAAACCATTACAAAAGCGCCCACGATCGTATGGCTCTCCTGGAATGCCTAAAGTTTTAACTACATTCCCATTATCTTGTAAGCTATCCCCAAATACGACAATACTACCAATCTTCATTTATGACTCCCTCAAAAAAATTTACCATCCACTGCGCAACCACTTGTCCATGATCACGCATCCTTAAACTATCTATGCTAGGCTTAAAACAATGTGCCAATGCTTCTTTTTGTTCTTTAATTAAAAGATGATTATGTGCACGCAACATCTCAGGATGTGCTTGCATCCCCCAAACCACATCATCTATGACAAACATTTGGATCGGGCAAAATGTATTTGTTGCAATTATTATTGCATTATCTGGCAATGTAACAACTTGGTCTTGATGATAAAAATTTAAACTCAAATGATCATAAAAGGGATGCATCCAACTTCTTCTTTCCATGATTTTAATACATTGAACACCCACACCCCATCCCTTTATAGAGCGCTCAACACGACCACCTAATGCTTGAGCCAAAATTTGGTGTCCAAAACAAATACCAATGGTTTTTTTCCTAAGTGTATATAAGGTTCGTATTTTTCCTTCTAATTCGTAAATCCAATCCAATCTCTCAAAAGTTGTGGCTTTGCTGCCAGTGATAATGTATCTATCATACTTATTTAAATCATGCGGGTATTGACCAATCGTTACATCAAACACATCAATATCAACTATTGTGGAGACCTTTAAAAAAAGATTAGCAAACATCTCAGGATAATTACCACCTGATACGCATCGCCGATACTCAGGAATATGATCGGCTTGCAATAATGCAACCTTCATTTTTTATTACCTTAAAGCATCTCTTTTAATTGCATGATTGCGGTTTTGGATAGCTTAAACGTATAAAGCTTACTAGCATGTGCTTTTTCTGACTTAAAACCAATAAGCCCGTCATCTAAGTTCAAAACTTCTTCTATCTGAATTGCGCTTTCTTTGCCACCTAACTGCTCTTGCTTTTTATACCAAACTTCTTTGGCACGTTTTATTGCTTGACGATAAGCACCATGTACCTTATTATCGCGCACTTTTTGGACAAATTGATTGGCTACTTGTGGGAGCTCATCTTCTAGTTTTTTCAGCTCATAAAGTGTACGCACATCTTCGATAAAACCATCCACCGTTAACATGCGTATTGCAACTGAAGACTTCGCAATTTTCAAGCGCATAGACACCCAACTTGGCTCTCGCCCCAATGATTTTGCAACATCTATCTTATTCATTTTACGCTTTAGAACTAACTCGGTTAGCGCATCTGCTTCTTCAAATGGAGATACTTTTTCACGCTGTTCATTTTCTAATAACTGAACAATTAAAATCTCATTATCAGCTTCTTCGCGTAAAATGCACGGCACAACAGACAAGCCCAATTCCTTTGCTGCTCGAAAACGTCGCTCACCCGCAATAATATGATAAAAACCATCTTCTTTTTTAGGCGTAACTATAATCGGTTGGATGATACCTTTTTGTTCAATACTTTGCGCTAGCATATCGATATTTTTGAAAATTTTACGCGGTTGATTAGGATCGGGTAACAACTCTGTTAACCTAATATCACGCAACGTACCTGCACTTTGTGCTTTATCATTTAATTGCTTTAGCTGTAGTGCCAAAAGTTCATCTTTTTTGCTGTCAGAATTACCTTCTTTGTTGCCTAATTCGTGGATACGCTTTCGGTTCGCCAATGATACTTTAGCATTCATGCAGAAACTCCCACAAAAAATGCTACAATTTCTTTTGCTAACCTCCTAACCTGAATATGAACATTACTCTCTGGCGCATAATCACCAATATACATGCCCGATGCTTCTGCTTCTACAAATTTTACACTCTGTGGAATATAAGTGCTAAAAGACTTTCCTTCTTCTTCCAATACCTTTAACAAGCTTCTAGACATATTTGAGCCTTTCATGACACGATTACCTAATAACCGATAAGGACGATCAGCAGTTAATGCTAAATCCTTTGCTTCTAAGAGTCCGGATAAATCCATGCCGCTAGGAGCAGAGGGAATAATTACCAAATCAGCTAAAAGTGCAGCTTTTAGCGCTGCTGTTTGAAAATTAGGTGGCGTATCAATCACAATGAAATCAGCTTTTGATTTAATTTCGGTAATGGTTTCTCTAGCATGTTTTTCGTCAACTTGAATCACACTATCAGCCAGACTTTCACTCTTTGCTGCCCATGACCAAGCATCTGGCTTATCCTTATCCATATCAATAACAAGAACATTATGCCCTAATTCTTTTAATCCACCATAAATATTCATAGCTGTTGTGGTCTTACCTGAGCCACCTTTTTGTTGTAGAAGTGCAATGACTTTTGCTGTTTTCATGTAAGCTAATTAAGGTTAATTTTATACTTGCACTAGTATATACTCATCACTAGCCATTTTACACCATTTCTAACTTTCAATTTTGCCTGATTTAGATACATTGGGGACATTGAATTGCTAATATATAGCGGATAAATTTTTTATATATTTATATTATCAAAGTCATTTTCCTTTGTTTTTTTGAGTATGTTTTTTGTTTGATTGAAAAGCGTAGCGCTCGTTGGTGCCAGACATTCTCTAAAGGATTGAAATGCTAATGGTATAAAGAGTAGCATAGGGCATAAAACTAAATAAACAAAAGATCGTAACAGCTCTTTCCATCTAGAGGAATGGATATCTAGACAGCTTAGGGCACCATTATTCTCAATTTCATTAAACTTTTCCATAACACTTTGATATTTTGATTTTTGCCCATCACTACCATTACTATTGCTGTTGGTCAAAATCTCACTGATATCTTTTATGAGGTTACTTAAAATATTATATTTTTGCCTTCTTAAGTCTTTATTATGTACTGCCTCTTTAGATGAGTTTTTTCCTAGCATATGCGCATAAAGTTTCATCAAGCTGGTAAAAAGCGCTTTCATATTAAACTCATTATCGTTACTTTTTCGCTCATATGCACTCAGGAGGATGCTCCGCAAGTTATGCTTAGCATCACTTCCTTGTGGATTATCGTTTTCAGATCGCTCTTGTTTGTTACTAGTATTACAATAATCAGTATTACAGTCCCCTTCTTCTTTTTTATTAACGATAGTTGTATATCTTTTATATGCCTTTATATTTTTATCGTTGTATTCAGGCGTATTGCTGATTAAACTTTGTGTCATTCTATCAGAAATTACACGATTAAACTGATCTGTTCTATCTTTTGGACTTTCAAAGTTAAGACCACTGTATTCGGACAATGATTGTCGAAGTGTCTTATTTTTATCAAGTTCAAAAAAGTTATAACATTCATCAAATGCCTCGTTAAAACACTGTAGTATGATATCTGGAGACGCTTGGGAGAAAAAAGTATTTCTCGCCTTTTCCAACGATTCTATAAATCCTGGGATTCTCAGATAATACTCAAGATAATTTTTATACCATTTTTTATATAAACTAACTTCATATTCATATGCCTTAACAAGACTCTTGTTTTTCATAAAGTCACGAAAAGCTGCCCCAAAATCTAATTTCCCAAGGCAAATCTTGCCATCTTTTCCTATTGTGCCAAAAATATTACCTGAGTGAACACTATAATCACCAAGCAAAAGTGAGATAAATATAACCATTGATAACCCACTGTTGGCAGATTTAAAGCTAGTAATCAGCTGGTATAAATATTTGTTATCAAATTTCTCTAACTTATTACTTCTTATGCTTCTTTTTTCCCAAGGGAAAAAGAGTTTAAAAAGCTCAGTAACCTTTGCCTTTTTTGATGCAAGCGCCTTTGTCTTTTTATCCCCATCAAAAATAGTAACAGGCTCCGCAGTCACAAGCAAATCGTGATAGTCATGCGGTAGTATTTTGTTATCTTTAAATTTACAAATAATCCTTGCCGCTAAGGCTTCAAAGAAAAATTCAGTTTCTTTTTTAGGAACCTTTATAAAATATTCACCTTGTTCATTTGGATTTTGACCTTCTTTATAAAATGTATAAAAACCATTATATTGGCTACCACCTCTTGAGTTCTTACCATCTATTTTTTGAGTTTTATCTGTCTTTGTTACAGTCACTCTTTCAGTTGAGTTTACAAATGTCACTTCCATAGACTTTCCTTTACTTAACTTGGGTTAGATATAAAAGTTTATAATACAACCCACTCATTTTTTTCAGCACGTAAACTTGGTTTTTTAAGTTTGAAAACAATAGGCAATCAACCCAAGCAATAGGTGAGTTTTACCCTTTTATACCGAACTGAGATTATTTAAAGGTCATGCTTTTTTCTAATGGTTTTTGATTTTGCATAAAAATAAAATTACCTTCATTCTTCACTTTAGAAGCGTCTATTTTTTTGCAGACCTTATTAAAAGCTTCTTCAAATTGCTCATTTTTATATCTATTTTCAGATAAAAATACTTTTAGATGTGGAGCTCCACTTGCTACTAGATAACTATCTCTTACGTCTTGCATCATACTTGAAAATTCATTAGGTTTATTTTCCAACATATCAACAAATGCTGAAAATTGATCAAATGTTTTTGAGCTTGTCGCCATAGGGGATAAGGCAAACCAAGCAACGAAAGCATCATCTTTATTTATCCCTTTTTCAACTAACGTTTGTATAAACCCAACCTCTTCTGTTAAAAGACATTTCTCCATTACGACAGTACGGCTTCCGTTATCTAAATTTTCTTTTCGTAAAGATTTTAGTTTTTCTTTTATTTTCTCAATATTAACGCTCATATTTTACGCCTAAATTTAGGTATTACATTTACTTATCTGTATAAACTAAAGATTGTTGTTAGCTAAATCCTGTAAATATTCTTGGTTTTTAGGATTAAATAAACTGAATTCATTATCCTTCTCTACAGCCCAATTATTCTTTGCTGATTGGATAATATCTTGGTATATAGGATTCTTTGCAAGGTCTTGATACAATCCACCAGTTGGTTTTAAATATTCAAGCTTTTTAAAATCATTTTCAGAATTAATTTCACTACCTTGCGGAAGAAAACGTTGAAGCGTCTTTTCTGCTGCACAAGTTATCGCTGTACCAATAAACAACTGTTGCGCTTCTGACCAACTATTACTCTTCACACCATATTGATTAAGTGCTTCAGCAGAAATAGAAGAATCCAATTTATAATTATCTGCTATTGTTTGATAATCAAATAAATTAGCTGTATTTAAACCCTCAAGCCCTGCTTTTATCGCCGAATTATCTAATTTTTCACCTGTGTTAGAACGGAACACTTCAAGCGCTACCAAAGCGTCAATCATTTTTTGATTATCTAACAAAATTTCGCTTAATTCGTTTAAAAAATAAGATTGATAAGTTTCTTTTTTCTCATCAGCTGTCATGATCACTTCATTGAACTGACTTGCATTCACTAGGCTATTTAAATACTGATTCGTTACCCCATATGTGTTATTCCATATAGTACCATACATAGGCGCACGTAATTTTTGAGAAATAACTTCAGCCGCATTTTCTTTTTCAAGATCCTCTTTCAACCCCTGTAATATTCTATTTTCGTCGTAACTACCAAGCTTTCTAGGATCATATGCTTGCATTAAACTCCAAGGAACGCTGTAGGTATGCCCTTTATATTGAAGCTGGTAGGTATAACGTGTGTTGTTAAGGTATTGCTGATCGATATTATCATTAACAAATTCAAGTAACTTACTTAACTTATCAATATCAGATTGAACTGGTATTGCTTGCTTAACATCAATCTGATTTTTTTGAATATTAGCAGATAGGGTATTTGATTCTTCCTTTGCTTGTCGCATATCCTGTTCAAATTTAAGATCATTCTCTAAGGTTTGTAATGTGTATGGCGGCAGATTTAAATCATCGTTGCCTAATTGTGTCAAGACCTCAGGGTGAGTAAATCCAGCAGCATCTACTAAAGCATTATTCATAAGATCAACAAAGGCTTTTTTGATTAGAGGTTCTGGATCAATAGCTTGGTCGTACTCATTATAGTCAATAGCAGTTGGCACTATATTGCTATAATGTGCACCATTGTGTACCAAAAAATGCGGGACTTTACCTGCTATAATTAAATCTCGAAACTTTTCATAAACCTGCCCGGGATGAGAGTCTAAATCATTTTTAGATACCAGCATCAGATTTTGCTTTTTATCCTCAGGAATGATTTTAAGCAATTCAACATACTTTTGAAGATTTACTTGCTCTTGTAAATGCCTTAAAAAACCCGTAACTTCTTGCTTGACTTTATCATGCAACTGATCTTGCATAATTTCTGATGATAAATCATTATCCCCAAATGTTTTTTTTAGTTCAGTTTCGAATGATTCTATCGTTTTATCATCGTTAAAATCTAAAGAAAAATAATTGTTAATATTATCAATATCTTCTACGTAAGCGCCTTTTAATTCGGTATAAAGCATTTTCAAAGCGTCTGTTTCCATAGTATTAACACCATCAAAAACAGCCTGCCAGCCTTTTACTACTGCTGCTTGCTCACTCAAATTTGGATTAGCTAGACGACCAATTGCTATGATTAAACAATCGTTATTGTTATTACCACCATTTTCTTTTAGTTGATATTTTATCATGATTCACCTATTTACTATCTTATGTTAAATTATTCCTACCTTTATAGGCTCATCTATGCACACAACTTTCGGAGCTTCAAAATACTGCTACCAAATCATAACTTGTGTACATAGATTAGCCATTTGCAGGACATACTAAGTTGATTGTTTGATTTTCATTTACTTTTAAAGTGGGTCATATCAGCTAGTGGTAATGGTAAAACACAACTAAGGTTGATCTGACCCCTTATGTAACAAAAAGAATATATTAAACTTGTACTTCTATTTCTTTACTCGCGCTGAAAAACAGCGCGAGTAAATCCCCCCAAGAGAGGTGAAGTGATTAGACTAATTTATTTTTGGATTGTTACTAATTAGTCTCCACTATAATCACGTACTATTTAATTGTTTAATGTAGCTTCATTACGTATTGTTCGGGTATTACGATCAAACAGCTTTTCGTTATTAGATTGACTCATATCAACTTGTGGTTTGTTTATATCACCATACTGAAGAACGTTATCAAAGTTGGAGTTCCTCTTATTAACTTGTTCTAATACCAACCTCTTATCTGGATTAAATCGATTAACGGCACCTAAAGCTTCCAGATATGTATTCGTTACACCATAGTTATTGTCACCTCTTTGCTGTATAACTTTCGTAATAATATTCTCAGATGAGCTACCTTTTAGATCTTCTAATATTCCTTTGCTTAAGGTATCCATATTAACTTCATTTCCCTTATAGTAATGAGCACGATATGCTTTTACTATATCAAAAGGAAGCTTGTAAGTCTTGCCTTGATACTCTGCATTATATGTATACGTACCATTTTTCCAACCGTTTACTTCATTTGCTGGCATAGTGTTTTTATCAATAAATGCAAGCAAATTAATTAATTTATCTTCAGGTGATAAAACTTTAGATTCAACGCTATGGGTATTTACCTCACCAATTTTATTTATTCCCTTTGCTGAATTTATATAAGCGTTTAGGTACGGAGTTAGCCTTCTATCCCTCACTTCTGTATCTAAGTCCTCACTGTTATGATTTTGATTGGGATTTTCCTTTTCTCTTCGTTGCGTGAAATACTCTGCAAGATTCTGATCAAAATTCTTTCTATGCTCATCTTTTGTTCCTTGAGTTCTATCTTTAGCTCTCGAGTAATTAGGCTTATGATTATTGCGTGCTAATTGATCTCTTGCTTTTTTATCATCTAACTCTTTAGGTAGATACGCATTTGTTATCGCTACACATGCATTGTTTAAGCCGACGCTATCGATTAAAGATTTATATCGAGAAGAATCTTTTTCTATAAAACTGTACACATCACTTACCATAACTGGAACACCAACGTTCCTTGATTGATCAAACTCAGCCATTAAGCTTTTTAGTTGTCCAACTATGTCTTTATCTTCGTAAATTCCAGGTAGTTTAGCTTGTAGTTCTAACTCTAATGCTGCTTGTCTTTTTTCTAAAGCAGAAGTCTTAAAAAGCCCAAGCTTGTTAAATACATCTTTAAAGAAATTAACAATAGCCGTAACTACTCTATCTAATCCATCTTTAATATGATTACCAGCACGTTGTGACCAAGAAGGGGAATTAAACTCTAAAGCTTGTTGCAATACTCCAGCTTCCTGTTTAATCTTCGCTTGGAGAACTTCTGTATTCTTTATGTCAGTTTGCAAAAAATGCTTTATTACATTTGCGTTAAAGTCTCTAAGCGCTTTCTCATTATCAACGGAGTTTTCCTTAGCAGATCTAACAATGTCCCCTAAGTTAGTAATAGCCTCTATTGAAGCTCTGGTTTCTTCACTGTTTGAAGTGTCTAAGCTATAACATAACCTAAGCTTATGATAGTACTCTGGAGATAAAATAAAATCGCCATTTTCATTACGAACTACATGTTTATCTAACCCTGTTATCTTAAACCCCCCAGATACACCTGGTTTTATACCCCCGAATGTACCGGGGGTTTCGTTTTTTATTGCTTCAACTTTAGCTAATTCGATTAGTGCTTGTTCTATATCTTCAGAATAAACGCCTCGCTTATGTGCTCTTCCAGTTTCAAAGTAGCTTGCATTTCCATCAACAGCTTTACTACCTTTATTAAAAAAAGTGGTACTTTTATTAATAGTAAAAAATTCATTACTACCTTTAAGTAAAATTTTAATCGCCATATTTTTCTCCTAACATTAATTTTTAACTGTTTTTACCAAAGCATCTGTACTGACGCCTTGCGATAAAATTACAAGATTTAATTTTAAGGCACAATATTTAGCACTTTTATCGGACAAATTGATTGGTTTATAGAGAAACTGTTCAATAAAACCTAATGCCTATGTAATTCTTTCATCCTTAGATTAAGCTCGTTTATTCATAATGAAGCAACTGCCCCTTGGTTTTTCCACACTATCTGAAATTCAAAAATATAAAATAAGGATTTTTACTAATTAGTCACAGAAGTGATCATAATCAATGTGTCTGAATTTAATTTCTTTTATTGCATAACATCCCTTTAGTGGATACTTTTAACCTAGAATTTTAGATTTTCTTTTTAATTGTAAGAGAAAAAACATTATGCCAATTTTCACAAACAACGAAGTTAAATATCGACGAAAACCGACACTGGATTTCTGGCCTTTTTCTTACCAAGGATCAACAAATCTACATTGGGAACGCGCCCTGCTAGAATTAGAAAACCTTCATAATGTATCTCCAGAATTTAAAGCTTTCCTACGTGCGAAATTTCATTCTGATCATCCAGCTGACCTACTGATATTGAAAAAACTTGACTATCTTTTTCAACAAGGTTTACCAACCGTGACTGAAAAAATTGTTCACACTTATATATATTGTGTTGATTGGCTAAATTTATTTCGTAACCTTTATGAATTGATCGCCCTTACTGTAAAACCACTAACTATGCAGTTACCATTTATTGGGCTAGCTTGGCAATTATTTGACACACTTATCATTACAACTATGGCTATATATGCTGATCAAAAACAGGATACTTGGGCAAGAAATGTCAATCTTTCTTGCTCATCACAGCTTATGATCTGTAATAGCATTATGCTGAGTGCTTTATTGGTAAGCACTTGTAGCGCATTAAGCCTTGCGAGCCAACTTGCAGCAGGAGTAGGTGGAGTGATTGCTTTGGTCATTTCATGGGCACTTAGTCAGCGCACTGCTAAATTATGTGATGCTCGTATTGATTATTTAATCCATGAACGTTTGTGTGTAGAAAAATTGTCAATGTTTGTTCCATCTGAAATCATACAACAAACCACCACAAATTATCAAAACTGGTGCAATAAAATCGAGCAAGGTCAAAATAGCGAAGTAAGCTATAAGAACTTTATGCAATCTTTACAAACACTTGAAAACAACCTTCTTACTCATCCTGACGCAAATAAATCAAATGAACATCATGAGGCAACGCTTGCATTGGGTCTATGCAAAAGTCAAGTCAGAAAGCGTGAACTATATTATCGCTTAGAAAAGCCACTGAACTTTTATACCATCACAACGCTTGCACTGGGTATCTTGGCAGTTGTTTTATTTTGCATTGGTGCTAATATGGCCACTTTTGGACTTGCCACTACCATTTTCTGTTCAGCGATGGTGATTTTTGGAAGTCTCTACAACCTTTATCAAAAAAATCGATTTTTAAATGCAAATACTGAACTCACATCTCACAAAACAACACAGAAACCTTATCCAACTACTATTTTCAATGTTCCTTTAAATATTAACAACACAACCTACGTCACACCAAATAGCTGAAAAGTATTATTATTTTATTCATATTCTCTCTATAGACCTATGAATTGTAAGAAATGAATTTACACTCCTCCCAATTTTCTACTTTTTGAAAATACCTTTTGTAATTAAAGACAGTTTGTCCGTTTTTGATATGAATTCATAAACGTTTCATTTTAAGGCGATTAGAATCAGCAGCGCTCACAAGAAATAGTGTGCACATCAATATGTAATCAATAAAAGGAGAAATAAATAAATGAATTTTAAGAAGCTTCAACTGTTCATAGCACCTTTATCTATAGCCGTTATCACAGCGAATGTATCTTATGCAAATTATGCTCAATCACAAGAAACACCGATTGACAAAAATATTATTAGCGAATCTTTACAAAACTTCTCAGCAGAGAGTTTATCTGGTAATCCTGAGAGTATTAAACAATTGAATGCATTTTATAATGCAGCAAAGAGCAAATCTTATATCAATACCATCACTAAAGGTATATCTTTTGCCGATTTAATTATTAAGGAATATCCGATTTACAATAAAGATGTCAATGTAACAGAAGCCAGTAAGCAAACTAAAGATGCAGCCAAAGAACTCTATAATGCACTTCAAAACATCAATATACTTCCTATTATGGATCAGCATCTAGTAAATTATAAGAGCGCCTTTGATAAAGCATGGCAGGCACGCGTTGCATTCTGGAAAAACGAAAACAGTAGCGAGCAAGCACAAGATTTTAATCATTTTGTAAATTACATGATGATTTATGGTTTGGCAAACATCCAAAAACAAGGCATGGACCATGCCAAGGATAGCTATGTACAAATCAATACTATGGCCTATCAGCTTCAGATTGATGCACAAAATGCTTATGTCAAAATCAAGCAAGGTGCAATTGATGACGTCTATAACATCACCCCTGAAATTTTAAAGTCAAACGTAGCTTTGTTGCGCCAAAATGCGACTGTTTCGGGGGTCACTCAAGCTGTTGTCGATGTTAATAATGGCTTAGAATCGGCATTGAATATTAACGTGCCAATCAAAGTTTTTGGTGTAACAATATTTACATTAAAACTACCACAAAGCGTTATTGATTTTGTCCACAATGCCGAGAATAAAACAGGACTAACCGACAGTTATCAAGCATTGATGTTTATAATGAAAACAGATTTGACAGCGATAAGTAATTATGAAGCTATAGCACAAGCCAGCGATAAAAATGCCTTTGCAAAAATGATCGTCTCTTTTGCACAAGCTACAGCTAAACACTTCGCTGTGACACCTGAACAAGGATATTGGGCTATTTTGAATCAGATTGCAGTACAACTTAACTCACATATTCATTAGAAATCGTATCAATAGGTTCTATGTATGCAAATGAATTTGTATACATAGATAATAAATCATCCCAGAAATCAATATGTATTTACAAATAAATCAACTGACACACTTGCTATCTTAGTTTATTTGTGAATACAATTTTTAAAGAGGTGGGGAAGTGGTGTTAAGCGTATGAGTGATCTACGCTGAAAGGTAAAAAAACAAAAGAACCTCACCATCAAATTCAAAGACAAAAACTCTGTAAAATGATTCGTGATAAGCCTATTAGATAAACTTACACTTAACTATTTTATCGACACTATGAATTGACAGGGAAGGAAAAAGAGAAGTAGATTTTCTACCATAGAGAATCTTATAGCATTTGACTTTGATAAAGAGGAAACAAAGTGAATATTAAAAAACATCTTAGTTATTGGTTCTTCCCCGTTTTATTCCTTATCTTTATGACACTAAACCTTATTTTCATTATTCTTTCCTACCAACAATACCGTGATAGCCAGTATCATAAAACGCTGCATTCATTAACAAATACAATATTTCAAGTCTATTTACGTCACAACAATGCACTAGAAAGTTCTGATCAAGCAAATATACATCGTGTTCCACGCTACATTTCGTATTTTTTTAGCGATAAACCAACGTTTTATCCAGTAATTGGGTTAGATATTCCTACGAAGTATCAAAAAAATAGTTATTTTTTATATACGGACATAAGAAAACAAATTGAAACTGAGCTTGGGAGCCTTCCTTTTTTTCACTCAAAAGATGTTTCTATTTGCTATGTTGACCTTAAACAATGTGCAAATTTTAAAATTGAGCTTCCCAATCTTTATTATCTTTATTTTTTGCTTTTGCTTTTTTTAATATTCATGCTTTTGCTTATCCCAATCCACTTTGTCTATAAACAAAAATTGGTCCAACCATTTTTACGCATGCAAGCCTTGGCAGATAAATTGAATTTAACCAGTGGCTCCACTGTCACTAAACCATTTAACTTCAAGAATCTAGCTGATTTAATGGAAAAAACGTGTAGTAAACTCAATACCTTAATTGATGAGAAAATGTATACAATACAAGCTATATCACATGATCTTAAAACACCTATTACTAAAGCTAAGCTTTATATGTACAATAATATCCCAACAAAATACCACGATGAACTAATTAAATATTATGATGATATGGAATATTTACTCGCTCAAATTAGTGTTTATGCAAAGAAAACCTATTTTAAAGAAAAGCGTCAGAAAATTGACCTGATTGATTTTGCTGAATCAGTGTGTCATGAATACCAAATTAACGGTTTTGCAGTGAGCTTTTCAACGACTTTACAAAAAGCAATCGTCATCTTTCGACATAAGGCACTAAAGCGTGTTGTGCAAAATTTAATTGATAATGCGATAAAATATGCAGGTAGCGTTATGGTTCACATTGAAGAAAGTAACCAACAATTATATTTATTGTTTACTGATTCAGGTCCAGGTATTGCAAATGCACACTTGACTAAAATATGTGATCCTTTTTATCGTGTTGACAGTGCCCGTAGTCATAATATACCAGGATCTGGTCTTGGATTAGCTATTGTTAAAGAAATACTGACGCATAACAATGCTGAATTAATGATATACAATAATGAAAATGCAAATGGATTAACTGTTAAAGTTGCGTTTCAAATGCCCTAGTCAAAATATCAAAATAACTCACTTGAACAAAGAGGCTTTAAGGTATAAAGTATCTTCAAATTATGATTTTTGTATATAGTTAAGAGAAGACAACAATGTTACAAGCTACAATTTTAATTGTTGACGATGATAATGACGTAAGAAAATTATTATCCGATACATTAACAAAAAATAACTACAAAGCAATCACAGTGGGAAGCGTCAACGAGGCCCAAGAGCAAATTAACTTACAAAAGCCTAACCTGATGCTACTGGATATTAATCTACCCATAGAAAATGGTATCGATTTTTGTAGGAGAATACATAGCCAACACCCTATTCCAACTATTATGCTAACAGCATCCGACGACGATATTGATCGTGTGCTTGCTTATGAGGTAGGTGCAGATCACTACATAACAAAACCCTTTAATCCAAAAGTCCTACTTGCCACTATAAAAGCTGTACTTCGTAGAACAACTAAAAATAGCAATTCAATGGAGCACCAAGAATTTCACAATGCTAATTATATTTACTTTAACAACTGGTGTTTTGATCTTAGAGAGCGAACATTAATTAACGATCATGGTGTATCTGTTGAATTAACAACAAAAGAATTTGAACTATTGCACCTACTTGTTGAAAACGATGGACAAACTTTATCTAGAAATGACTTGATTCAATCTTTATATGGACGTGAATACAATGGGTATGATCGGAATATTGATATCATGATCATGCGTATTAGAAAAAAACTAGAAACTGATCCACAGAACCCTAAAATAATTAAAACCATACACGGAAAAGGCTATCTGTTTAACGCACCCATTCAGTGTAGTGACACAAATCATACTATATCTTTCTAACACTACACCCAAGTTATCAAAAATAATAAAATGAAACGTATTTTTTCATTTTATATATACAAAGAAGGGACTTTTAACAATCTGCTTGCGATAATACTCTTATATCAAGAGTTAAGTTTAATTGTAGTGGGGAGAGCGAAATTGCTCTATACAAGTTGCACTATTTTAGGGTGTTATTAAGTGTCAAGGAGTTCATGGTGAGATTAACTGATTATTGCGCTAAAAAGATTCACTCAATAGCTGTATGGTCAGTTTATTTAACCATTCTCCTAAGTCATAATAACGTGTTAAGGTCACAAAGTCGTAGACTTCAAATGCACAATATAAATCCTGAACGATATTTCTAACGGTAGATTCTGCACGAAAAATACGATTAGCAATTTCAAGGTTATTATGACCTCGACATTTTAATGTCAGTACGTAAAACTTAAGCAAAGGTAATTTAACAGGTTTGAAGTAATTCCATATCGTTAGATTCTTACCATCCCAAGTTACAGGTACTTTCGCTATTTTAAAAAAGAACCCCCTGATTTCAACTTTATCTGAATTAATATATGTGCGCGTAGTAATAATTGACTCAGGACCTTTTCCATCAAAATAAAATAATTCCTTTTGTATCGATACACCTTTGAGCAAACGTGCTTCTTGTTCTCCAGTTGAATACATTTTATGAAATGGTTTTAACTCTGCTATATCCACTTCATTCTTACCTTGAAGCTCGATTTCATCTTGTATTCCAAGATAGCTTAAATATTGTTTATTAATGTTAACTAATTTTCCAGACTTATCCTTTTCAAAAAAGGCAAATTGATATTGCGTCATAATTAACCCCATAATGACCATAATATTTAAACACGTCCCATTTTCAATTAGTGCTGTCTTCTTTAAATGCTTAGTGATATTAAATTAATAATGTACTAACCAGAAATTAACAAGTGTCATACTTAATTAGCAATCAAAATTCATTTAAAGAATATTGCACTAGATGCGTATAATACATGATCAGTGTAAAAAAAATAGCGTAAAACTACGCATAATTATGATAACCAATCAATATTTAAAAGATCACACTTTATCTATTTTTATTCATTTTTCGAAAGTTAGAAAATTACATTAAAGTTTAAGACAAAATGATGAAGTTATTTCAAACCTATTGATGAGTAACTGCTTTTAGAAAAAAATGCCAAACAATCGAAAACAACTTGTAAAACGCTGAAAATCCATGGATAAGAATAATACCGAAGCCATCGACTATATCGTTGGAATACTTAAAATGCTGATTGGTACTGAAAATACCACAGACTTCACCGTGTTTGATTTAATACGCGTCATTGGCACAATCATAGGCTTTTGCCTCTTATTTATTGCCATTATTCGCTTATCAAAACATGGTAAAACTCAGCAGATGTTTCGCTATTACGCACCATCAACCACCATATTGATGCTTTTCTCAGGGGTTATGTTATTGTCAATGACAGGCTTTCTAGAAATGGTAAGTACTGCATTGTTTCAAGATACGTCACTTAATCCAATTAATACGATCAGCGCTTATGCAGATGGGGCAGAGAAGTCTAAAGATATTAATATTGCCCAGCAATATTTAGTGTTTTCACTACTTGCAATCGTGGGATTTATTTCACTCATTCGCGGCGTTTTTTTACTAATTAAAGTATCAGAAGGGCAACATGAGGGTGGAATTGGACAAGTTGTAAGTCATCTTATTGCGGGGGTTGTAGGCATGAATGCGGCTTATTGTATGACAATTTTAAATAATATATATGACTTTAAACAATATATGACTGGGTAAAGACCATAAAAAATACTTTTTACTCACTGTGATATAGATAAAAATCAAAACCCTTAAACCCAAACCAAGAAATGGAGAATAAATATGAAAATGAATATCCCTAGCATCAAAAAATTTTTAATTGGTGTTTTTTTATTAACGCTTACTTGTGCTATTAGTTATGCTGATACTCCCTCTGGCACTGTCCATAAATTTGGTGAGTGGGCCCAAGGAATTGTCACTTTTTTTGAACAAATAAAGACGTTCGTTCAAATTGTCGCTACAGTGGTTGGTATGTGGTTTGTATATAGTGCATTACAACTCTTTAGAAAACATCACACCACTCAAGGCACTCAAGGGGAACATGTTAAACATGGCGCAGGTCACCTTGTACTTGGTGTATTCTTAATGTGCCTTGTACCAGCTATTCAAATGTTACAAGGAACGATCTCAAAAAACATGGGACAAGATGGTGCAACAAAAACTTTTGAAGTACAAGACGAAAATATTTTTAGCAAATAATTTAACTTTATCAGAGTTCTAACTTATGAAAACTACATCACTTATTCTTTCTCTTTCTATAGTACTACTGAGCGCATGCAGTCATGTTGACACAAGCACGCCAGAGAAATACCAGCCTGAGTACATCAACAATATGGTAATTAATGAGCTTAAAACCTCGAGTGAGTCAATTCAAAGCTCACTTAATGAGCTCAATCGTTCTAACACCATTCGCTATGGCAACCCTAATATTCCTTTTACTAACGTTAATGATGCTCAGCTGTTGCAAACACTTTCACTAACTTATTATGGTCCGTTAGAAAATGTGCTAACTAAAATTGGCTTAGCGGTAAATTATAAGGTGCAATACTTTGGTAAAACACCACCCTTTCCAATTGTCATCATTATTGGTCAACTTAATGCCCCTATACAAGAAACTGCCCTTAATATTTTAAGGAATATCGCTGTTCAAGCGGGTAAACAAGCAAGCTTAAGTATTAATACAGAAGCCAAAGTCATCAGTGTCAGGTATTTACAAGCATGATAGCAATCGAATTACACCAACTAGAAAATTTGAACACAAATGCTCCAATCGTAAAATACGATAGCACTCACCTCACTTTAAGGCAAAAAGCAATTAAAGAAGCTGCTTTAGAGTTAGGCATTCAAAGTGGACTCTATGTTGGTCAAAACATGATTAATAAAAGTCTAGATAAACTGGCACCTATGTTGTATCAGACCTATAACTTTAATACGTTATTATTAAGTGACAACATTTTACCACCTATTATTGAAACAGGTTATAATCAATCCAATGTTGGTACTGATAACCGTAAAATAACTTTAAATGGTCAGTCATATCATATTACAAGGCAAGCTTATTTCGTCTCAACTGTCCCAACTTGGCGTGATTACCTTATTACCCACTTTACTCAACCTGAATTACCTGATCGTTCCGTACTTCCACAAAATGAGGAAGAACAAAAGATTTGGAAAACAGTTATTCGCTATGCTTGGGAGAGCGGTATCGAACAAGCGGTGGATATTTTTAAACAGCAAGTGTATAAGTTAAACCGGGATTTTCGTGGCATGGTTATGTATTATGAACTTATAAACCGCAACATGATTGTTCCACCTTACATCACTAAAGAAACAAAAGCCATCATATCTGATTCTGATAATCTGGCTATTGATAATAAAGAAATCAATTTAAAAATTGAGCCACAATTTCAAAGCAATACTGAACTATGGCAAGTCATGCTTGATCCACTACACGATGTAATAAGTAATAACAAAAAATAAATGAGCTTACTATGACTGGCGTGACTTCTCTTTTATTCACACATGAACCACCGTATTTTTTGCAAGAGCACTACTATGCACTGTTAACTCATGCAGCAGATATTAATATCAGTGACCTGACAGTGCAAACAGACAGCCCGATATTTGGACTACAATATGGACAGCATAAAAAATTGACCACTAGGTGTCTTAGCTCTAATGAAGTGGAAGACTTTATTAATCTTTTATACGGCAGCAACGCTGTAGCTAAAGTATTAAGTGGTAGCGATCTTGATTTTAGTTACACACATCGGATAAATAGCAATCAAACGCTGCGTTTTAGGATAAATGCCAGTTTAATAAGCCAATATGAAAAATTAGGTATCCAAATTTCAATGCGATTATTAGCCACAACCCCACCACCTATTGAGAATCTATTATTACCAAATGAACTTATCAATTTAAGTTTTATCAAAGAAGGTATTGTTTTAGTTTGTGGTGCAACAGGATCGGGGAAATCTACTTTGCTTGCTTCAATGTTGGCCTTAAGAGCTCAAAAAAGTATTGTAGGAGAAAAAATTCTTACATTTGAAGCACCAATTGAGTATATCCTACCAATCCATACTGGAAACTCAATTACTTCACAATCTGAACTGCCTAGATGTTTACCTGATTTTGCTTATGCAGTTAGAAACGCATTAAGACGTACGCCAACAGCCATCATGGTTGGGGAATCAAGAGATAATGAAACAATTTCTGCTGTGATTGAAGCAGCCCTTACTGGCCATAGCGTTTTTAGTACACTTCATAGTCAGTCGGTAACTCAGGCGATAAATCGACTGCTGATGCTTTTCCATGAAGGAGCAAAAACACGTATTTATTATGACTTTTTTAGCACCACACAAGCCATTATTTGGCAAACGCTCATACCTTGCAAAAATGGCAAGCGTGTCGCCTTAAGGGAGTATATTACGATTGATCCCATGCTAAGAGCCAAGCTTTTATCTTGTTCAATTGATGAGGTATCCACTGTTATCAATACTGAAATGGATAAAAACAAAACGTCCTTAACTCACCATGCCACACAATTATTACAAGAAGACTACATTAGCAAAGAAACTTATGATTTTTACTACCAACATGGAGAAATATAATGAATAACAGTCACACACATTGGCGTGATTCCGGTAGAAAGCCTAAGTTCTTTATTATTGAAGCTCAGGTTTTTATTCCCATTGTTTTATGCTTATTTCACTTTAGAACATGGACCTTATGTCTAAGCATTGGTACAGGTATATTGCTTTTTATACTTAGTCGTTATCAAGTCACTCTTTGGGTATTTTTATTAAATTTAAGAGAATGGCTTTTGGGTCGTGAGAAATTAACGCAGAAGATCAACCAAGATGAGTAAAGGGTTAAGGGGACTCGCCCGCTCCCAAGAAGCGCGCCCAAGCGACAGTATTCGCGATACACGAGGTTTAATCTTTCAAATTTATGAACTTGCTTCATCACGATTAGGAAGCATGTGTTTAATTTTTTTGTCGCTTCTTGCTTTAACTTGGTTACCATTATTAAGCGACTTCCTTTTTATCTTAGTTTTACTAATTTTCTGGAATGCATTCTGGCAAATACCAATACTACCTTTTCGCTTGCCCTTAGGCACTAAACATCCTGATCTTTCCAATAGTAACTTATTGCAAAAAAAAATCTCCAAAGCAGCTGGTCTTTATTTTTTTGGTAACGAAATTAGCAACAATCAAGAGCTTTGGTTTAGTGATGAAGATATGCGCACCCATGCCCTTATCCTTGGGTCTACTGGTTCAGGAAAGACACAAACCTTACTTTCTATTGCGTTTAATGCACTATCTCAAGGCTCAGGCTTTATTTATGTTGATGGTAAAGGAGATAATTCACTATATGCTCAAGTGTTTTCAATGGCTAAATATATGGGGCGAGAAGACGATTTACTTGTTATTAACTACATGACAGGAGCTGAAGACATTATTGGCCCTCAAAAGGACATGATTTCTAATACCTTAAACCCATTTGCCTTAGGCTCTTCTAGTATGTTATCCCAATTAATCGTGAGTATGATGTCATCCTCTGATAGCGGTGGTGGCGATGGTGATATGTGGAAAGGAAGAGCGATTTCTTTTGTCGAGGCACTGATGCGTTTGCTTGTTTATCTTCGAGACAAAGGTTATCTATTACTTGAGGCCAATACCATTCGTAGATATTTTATACTTGATGTTGTTGAGGATTTACTACACAAACAAAAAGTAGTCGACCATAATAACCAAACCATTATCATCCAAGAAACGCTTCCTACGGATGTTACTGATCCGATGTATAACTATCTTGCAACGTTACCTGGTTATCAGCAAAAAAACATTGGTAAACAATCAGATAAAACTTATGAGCAACACGGTTACATCACAATGCAATTGACACGCATCTTTGGCTCATTAGCTGATGTTTATGCACATATTATGCGCACCAACCTTGCGGACGTTGATTTTAGTGATGTGATTTTAAATCGTCGTATCTTAGTTGTACTTTTACCTGCATTAGAAAAATCACCAGATGAATTGTCTAATTTAGGAAAGCTTATTATCGCTTCATTGAAAGCCATGCTGGCAGCCGGTCTTGGTTCTAAAATTCAAGGTGAATATAAAAAAGTTATCGAATCGAAACCTTCTAACTCCGACACACCTTTTTTATGTATTCTAGATGAGTATGGTTATTATGCGGTTGAAGGATTTGCTGTGGTTCCTGCTCAAGCACGCTCTTTGGGCTTCTCTGTTGTGTTTGCCGGTCAAGATATTCCCGCCTTTCAAAAAGCATCTAAAGAAGAAGCTGCTTCTATTTTTGCCAACACTAACATCAAACTGTGTATGAAACTTGAAGATCCTACTGAAACCTGGGATTTTTTCAATAAAACGGCAGGAGAAGCATATGTATCAACCGTTAGAAGTTACAACATGGGACAAGATGGCAATAGCTTAGGTTACAAAGACTCAAGAGAAGCAGGAATTGAAAAACGTGCTAGGATTGACCTTATGGATTTAAAAGATCAACTGCCTGGTGAAGCACATGTATTCTTTAAATCCAATATTGTCAGAATGCGCTCTTTTTATGCAGCTCCTAAGAAAACTAAGCATATTGCATTGAATCACTTATTAAAAGTTGAGCCTTATAGTATTGCTTTTATTCAATCGACAAAAATTGCACTTGGAAATACTCACTATAAAAAAATAGATGCCTTACCATTAAGCTCGATGCTATTACAAGAAGGGATGCCCAACTTAAATGACGCTCCTGTTGGCGAACCATATGCACTTGATAGCGGCAAATCGAGTGAACAATCTCCTTATCAAACAAACACATCAGAATCAGCATATCAAAGCAAACAAGCTTTAGATCATTATGCCAATAAAGCTGACGAAGATATAGCGATGTTGCAAGATAGTATTTTGTTTGAATCTATCTCTCTTGAAGCAAAATTAAATAACGCATATTTTGATTTAACACAATCGAATTTAACTCAGCAACTCGTTGATGGTAAAATGCTACGTGACCTTTTCTATCGCCTTAACACTATGAACGGGTTAAAGTTAAGTGAAAATAAAGCTCATATCATAGAAAAATTACAACATATAAAAAATCTCTCTAGCCAATATTTGAAAAACACTTCCGAAAGTAAGGTAAATGAACTATTTAGCCAAAAACCATTCCAACTTAACTTAAATATGAAAAAGAACAAATGATGACACTGACAGACATTATTAAACACTTAAGTGAAGAACATGACTTAACCTTTATTGAAAATCAGCAGCACAAGCATTTTGCTCAATTAAAGCATTCTGGTTTGTTAATCAACTCGCTAATTGCAAAGGCTAATAGTAATTATCTTTATGTTTTTGATACTTCTATGGCAAACATAAATAATACTCAATTTGATTTGATGAGTATTTTATTTACCTATGATGCGCTACTGAGTATAGCGCAAGATAATATAGTAAATGTAGATAAAATCTTAGGAGAAAAAAACGATGGCTAATGCACCTAATAACAATGACGACGGGATGGCACCTTTTTACGTCGTATCCATTATTTTATTAATGCTACTGCTATTTTATTGGTTGTTTCACAACCAGATCATTAGAGTTGTTTTTTTGATTAAACGCCTTGAGCTAATGATTATCATGTCGTGGGATACGCGTTATATGATGCTTATGAATTGGTGTAATCATGTATTAGAATCTACTGTCACACTTAAGCAACTTAAGTATTTAGCTTACAACATATCCGATGCTTTTAAACCACTATTCTGGATCGTCGGCACAGGTCTTATCGGAATACTTTTTTTCTTTCACCCGAGTCGGAAATATCGCCAAACGTTTTCAATGCAAAGTTTATCGCGCTTTATTGGAAAACATTTTAAAAAAGTCTGCCTCCCAAACGACCTACAAGGCAATGTTGATTCTGCTTTTGATATTGCTTTAACGCCGGTTCAATATTTACAAAAATACAAACTTATAGAAAACAAGCAACTTGATATCCATGCACTACATAATAACTTAAGCCAACAACTAGGCTCACGTTGGCTTGGAACAAAGCAAATGGCTATTGAAATATATGGGTTATTTGTTGCTTTTTCGTTGTGTATCTGCGATAAGCGCAAACAAGCTGACAAGCTTTTTGGTTATTTAAATGCCGAGTTTACCAACAACTCAAATTCATTTAAAAAATATATTAACACGCGCAAATTAAATCAATTTATTAATGCGCACTTAACCGAATGTATTTCTCATTCAGATATCCAAGCAATTATTTCTCAACACCATTACACCTACACACTTATATGTGCACTTTTACACACAGCAAGGAAAAGTGGAATTGTCCCTTCCGCATCATTTTTATGGTTAAAAAAAGTTAACCGTACCCTTTGGTATGCTTTAAACAATGTGGGCAGAAAAACATTCTTTAGCGAAGGTGCAGCTATTACTGCACATTGGAAATTTGAAGAAGCGATAAAAACACCTATGTCTTCACCAATGGTTCAAAACGTTATCAATGCTTTACAACATGAATATCAACTTTATGAGTTATTAAATCATGACAAAATCTGAAATACCGCTAAAGCTTTTGTCTATTCCCATGAATGGGCAGTTATTTTTAAAGCGTTTACATGCACCAAAGTATAATGCTTGTTTTCAAAAACTCGCTCAACAACAAGAGAGTTGTTACTTTTGTAAACAACAAAACACTTCACTTTATATCATCAATCTTGATCATAACTACCATAATAACGATTGGCAAAACCTTACACTGGCATGTGGTTTTTGTAGTTATGTTCAATTATTGGATCTGACCTTTCACAACGAAGTACCTAAGCAATATATTATTTATCTACCAACAAAATCTCAAGAGACACTCAACCATTACTACCATCAGTGGCAAACAATGGTTAAACAAAAGAATAATGTTTTTGCTATTCAAGAAGCTATATTGGAGCTTTCAGAACACTCCCAGCCTTTAGATGAAATTATTGGCTTTCAAGCAAACTTTAAAGATCACCTTGGTTTATTACTCAAACCTTATGCTGACAACCATCCTCTTTTATCCCACCTTCGATGGCTGCCTAGTTTCGAGCTGCTAACAACTTTTCAACTCATACAGTGATTTACTGAATCAAGGTTTCAAATACCTGCAATATAATTACGTTAATTTCATCATTTTGTCTAACATTTTAATTTCATCATGATCTTGTTTAGGTTTTTCAATACACTTCACCCTGTTTTACATAGACTAAAGAAGAGAAGAGACCAGCAATGAAAAAAATTAGCTTTATATTACCTTTAATTGGCATTATCAATACGATAAGTTATGCCGACTCAAATACTAATAATCTTTCAATCAATTCGATATCTGACTTAGATAGAGCCATTCAACAAACCTTAGCACAAGATGATCATTATACAACGCAAGCTACTAACTATTGGTTTTATATTAATATCTATGGTGGAGCATCATACAAGGCTTTTCCTAGTGCAAAACAAATTATCACTCAGCCCTGGGGCTCTGATGACATTTATCAATCAAGCAAACAATGGTCACCATACTTTGCTGCTAAATTTGGCATACGTCCATTTAAATATTTGTCATTTGCTGTTAGCTATTGGAATGCAGGCAGTACAAAATCACAACTTGATAATGATAATGGAACAGTGATTCAAGCAAATGGCTATAGCAAAATGGCTTTTTCTGGGGTTGATTTTTATACTACTACTCATCTACCAATACCAAGTGTGAATAGTGAAATTTTATTTTCTGCTGGACCCACTATAGTTTTTTCCAAATTTAGTCCACAAACAACTTTACCTAATTATCAAAACCCACAGCTGACAAAAAGCTCTAAAATTAATATTCGCCCATTTTTGGCGATTGAGTATCAATACCAATTACCCTATGCTTTTACACTAGGGATAGAAGCCAAGTATATTTTTGGTATTGGTAAAAATATTTATGGTCCTTATTATGGTAGTAGCTATGTACCAAATATGCTCAATCTATCTGCCAGCTTAGGATACCATTTTTAACCTTTAGTTTGCTTTTAATCTTTAATTTTGGGTACTAAAGTATATATTCACTTAAATTAAAAGTGATAAATAACTTCAAAACTATTCTAATCATAGCCAATCAATTACCACGATAAGCGTATCACCAGCAAAGATGAATCTACAAAACTTTGGATACAAATTTTTATCAAGAAAACCAATTACTAAAATCAAAAGGAGAAAACATAAATGAAAGCAAAACTTATTATAACAACACTTGGTTTAGCTCTCACTATACTAAGTTATGCAGATACAGTACCAGATTTACCAACTAACGTCACTCACGTTGGAGAGTTAGCCGTAGACCTTAATACAAGCTGGAAAAGACCTATTAACGCTAGTATTGAAATACTCACAAATCAAACGCATAACGCTGAAACCCATGCTAACTCTGCTGAAATAACTGCTAACACGGCAAATGAAAATGCAGTAAATGCACAACAAACTGCCAATGCAGCAAATACGATTGCCCAAAATGCAGCAGCAACTGTTAAGACATTTGATACAAGATTAATTAATGCAGAAAGTGATGCCACTTCTGCTCAACAAATTGCAGCAGGCGCCAATAAAACAGCAGATGCTGCTTCAATAGCTGCTCAAGAAGCTACGACTAAAGTTTCTAGTTATGATAGTAGGATTGCTACTGTTGAAAGCAATGCCACAGAAGCAAAACAAAAGGCTAATGATGCTAAACAAACCGCTGATGCAGCTAAATCTTCTGCCGATAAAGTCGATCAGTTCGATATAAGAATTAGCACTGCTGAAAATAATGCTAAAGAAGCAAAAGATAGCGCTAATAAGACAGAAGGTTTTGTAACGGATTTAGATGAAAAATATAATACAAAATTGACGAATCTATCTACTCGAGTAGATAACATAGCTAAACAAGGCTTTGCAATATCAGATCGTGTCATTTACGGGCATAGTGGGCAATCATTACAGGATGTGATCAATATTGCACAAAATGATCCAAACATCTCACCTAAACTTGATGCGGATCATCCTGTCATTATTAAGCTTGCTCCAACTACCTATAAAATTACCGAGCCTATCAAGGTTCCACAAGGTATCATCATTGATGGGGAAAACCATGCAATCTTGGAAGGTGGAAATCTTTACATTCAACCAAATACCCAGTTTGAAAACTTTATAGCAATAAATGCTAATACATTTTTTTACTTAGATAATCATGAGGTTATAAAAACAAATAACATATATTTCAACAATATCAAGACTAATGATGTGTCAACTTTTGTTGGAGAGGTAGAAAGAAACAATATCCCTTCATATACCCTATATTTTAACCAAGTTGAAACTTCAAACTTGTTAGATATCACTAAGTTACAACACAGCTACCTAAATAACATTACTATACGCAATTCTAGCGCATCTATTGTAACAACGTATTGCAATAAGTTTGATTATTACTCGACTTATCAAGCACATATAATCAATAGTATTATTCAAATTTATTGCTCCCCAATCCATTCTACACAACAATATATAAATAATATAGGTATCACAACTAAAATAGGTAGTTACGACCCAAACGGAAATCCACTCTAACAATTTACTCCAACAGCCAATATCGCTTTATATATTCAAACAACTCATAACTATCTGTCAAACGAAATAATTGCTTTAATTTTTGAATATAGTTATCTACAGTGCGTGTTGAGGCATTCATGTGCTGGGCCAATTCATTTCTTTCTGTTATTCCCTGACCTAAAAGCGTAAAAAAGTGCATTTCCTTATCACTTAGGTTAAATTCTACCTGAATATTTTTATGTTTATGCGCTCTTAACCAATGTGGTGGTAATGCTAATGAAGATAGCTGTTCAGGGTAAATGACAAACTCATCAAAAAATTTTGTCACTAACGGTGCAATATGAGAAACAAGCTTGTTTAGCGTATGGTACAGATCTATAAACCGAAGATAAAGCGTGGTTATATTATGGATATTATCAAAATAAAGTACAAAACGATGTATATTAGTATCACCCCAAAAGTAATAAGATACGGCATAGCAATCGCCATACTTAGAATGCTCAGGAGTAAACAACTCTTGCCAAGCTTTTGCATGTACTGCAATCTCAGATAAGTGGCAAAATCTTGGCAATAAACCAATTAAATTATAGTTATGATAAGGATCTTGATAGCAATATTGGTTCTTATTGCCATAAAAACGATAAATATATCTATGAGCATGCAAAGGGGTACACCAAGTAAACGATTGATTTACTAACGCGTAATCCACACCACAACAACTAAATGTCATCAGTATCTCATTAATTAGCTCATCTAAACGAAATTGCTCTATCTTCTGAAGGTTATTATTTTTTTCTTTCATTTTCCGCACATCTTTATTTTAGATTCATCCCATATATCACTTGCAAGGAACGTTACCTAGATGATTAGTTTAGATGGCAAAGAAAACTATCATACTTATGGATAATCTTCCAATAAAATTTTTGATAGTTTTAAAACCACAAAATATATACATCTAGTTAATAAAAAAACTCACTAATTTAAGATAACTTCTTGTTTTAAATAACCGCTAGATTGACTATTATATACAGCCAATAAATGGAATGTGTACAGTAAGCGAATATGGGTAGCATCATTGATGGCAAACAAAAAGCCAAAGAAATCAGGTTAAATATCAAGCAACATGTTGTTGAGCTCAAAAATAAGGGTAAACGCCTCCCGGGTCTTGCCGTTGTTATTGTTGGTAACGATCCAGCTTCTCGGATATATGTTAATAACAAACGTAAAGCTTGTGAAGAAGTTGGCTTTCTCTCTCAAAACTATGATTTGGCTACTGATACCGATAATGACACTTTATTTAGTTTAATCGATAAACTAAATAATGATCCTACAATTGATGGTATCTTGATACAGCTACCTTTGCCACAACACATCGACGCTGAACGCATTCTAGAGGCGATTCGCCCTGATAAGGATGTCGATGGTTTCCACCCTTATAACATTGGCAAACTTATGCAAAGAAATCCCCTACTGCGCCCTTGTACTCCTAAAGGTGTCATGACACTATTAGAATCTACTATAGATACTTTTAAGGGTAAGCATGCTGTTATCGTGGGAGCATCAAACATTGTTGGTCGTCCGATGTTAATGGAGCTTCTATTAGCAGGCGCAACCGTTACAACTTGTCATCGATTCACAACGGATTTACAAGCGCATTTAAGTCGCGCCGATATAGTCGTTGCGGCTGTTGGCAAACCTCAGTTTATTCAAGGTAAATGGCTTAAAAAAGATGCCGTTGTTATCGATGTTGGGATTAATCGCCTCGAAGATGGTAGTATTGTAGGCGATGTCGACTTTAATGGCGCCATCGATAAAGTTGCATATATTACTCCGGTGCCAGGTGGTGTAGGTCCTATGACCATTGTGACCCTACTTGAAAATACGTTATTTGCTTGTGAGCATTTACATAACAAGGCATAATAGCCCCGAGAAGTTTGGAGTATATTATGAGTATTACAAAAAAACAGCCTTCATTTTGGTCAATTTTAAGCCTTTTTTGCCTTTTGATATCGGCAATAGTGATTGTTGTTTTTCACAAGACTCACGCTAACACAATTGATCGTACCGAAACTACAACTGCTACTACTAACAATCAAAATGGACATGTCACTAAAAAGCAAAACGATGCTGAAAATAAAACCAACTACCGTAATCTTTCTCCTAAAGACGCATACAATAAAGGAATAGAATATAGCCAGCAAAGTAATGTGGATAATTACAATATTGATAAGGCAGTTGATTATATTCAATATTCTGCGGCAACTGGTTATGCTGAAGCACAATTTAAGCTTGGTCTTATGTATTTTCAAGGGTTAGGCGTACAATCTAATCCTGCAGTAGGTTTTTATTGGATAGAAAAAGCAGCAAAAAACGACTATCCACATGCACAAATTTACCTTGCCTATATGTATAAAAAAGGGATAGGAGTGTCTGCCAATTTATTTAAATCCAACTACTGGCTACGTCAAGCACGCGAAAATGGCATAGATGTTAACCTTAGTTCTTTACCATTTTTCTAAACTCCCTAATCTCCCAACAATGATGGATATTAGGGCGCCTTAAAAAATCACGCGAGAGGCATTTATCATCTATATTTTGACAATTAAATTTCTTCATCAAGCTTTCATCAAACTTAAACTTCCGGAAGTTGTTCGAAAAATAAAGCACACCATCTTTTGTCAACAACTGCATTGTAAGTTCAATGAGTTCCAGCTGATCTTTCTGAATATCTAACACATTCTGCATTCGCTTAGAGTTTGAAAACGTTGGCGGATCCAAAAAAATTACATCAAACTTTTTACGCATCTTAAATGCTGATTTTAACCAACTAAAGCAATCTTCCTGAATAAATAAATGCTGACTTAGGTCTATTTTATTGAGATTAAAATTACGTTTACCCCATTCTAAATAAGTTTTAGACATATCAACATTAATGGTCTTGGCACCCTTTAAGGCTGATTGCACACTTGCCGTACAGGTATAGCAAAATAGGTTCAACAGTGTTTTATTTGTGCTTGCCTTGGCAACCAGCTGACGCATTTTCCTGTGGTCCAAAAATAAACCTGTATCTAGGTAATCCGTAAAGTTTACGTAATACAAGCAGTCATGTTCTTTAACCACACGAAATTGCCCTATTTCGGATTGTTTCTCATATTGCTTTGCGCCTTGCTGCCTTTGCCTTGTTTTAACATAAATATTGTCATACTTCACCCCTAGCACTTCACTTACATGATAAACCATTT
Source organism: Fastidiosibacter lacustris (assembly GCF_003428155.1). Lineage (GTDB taxonomy): Bacteria > Pseudomonadota > Gammaproteobacteria > Francisellales > Francisellaceae > Caedibacter > Caedibacter lacustris. The sequence goes on along the minus strand of NZ_QLIR01000002.1, from coordinate 139,594 downwards.
GTAGTAAGCGCTTTTGCGCAAGTTTTTGATCAACGTTTTTCCCCATCTGATATTCTTGAATGTGGGCATTTCTATGATACAAATCAACTGCTACTGCATACTCTGGAATATCAGCATCATATACACGATAACATTCGATTTCCTGCTGAACTGCCCATTTTTGTAATTGCTGATGATTTTTTGATAAGCGGTTTTTAAATGCCAAATGTGCATCATCCTGTAAAATTGCATTACTTGCTTGACGCATTAACTTTTGTTTAGTTGTTTCATGCTTCATGACCCACTGATCAGAAATTTCAAACTGGTACAAAGTCGTTGCTAAAGCACCATTAAAAAACTTATTGTGTTTGAATGCTCTCAATCCCAATGCCTTGACCGAATCGCTTGCTGCACTAAATATTCCCACGCGCCAACCTTTAAATTCGGTTATAAGCATCTGTCCAAACGTTTTAAATAGACGTATCAATTTTTCGGTTTCATTATAATATAAGCGCTCGCCATAAGGCGGATTGGTTACAATCAACCCCGTGTGTGATTTGGTTAAATTAGTTAAATACTTAACGTCCTTAACCGCTAACTCTATATATTCAGTCAGTCCTAGAGCTAAAACATTTTCCTTTGCCTTAGCAATCACTTTCTCATCATAATCATAGCCAATAAAACGAACATTCTGATTTTTTAACCCAGCTTTTTTTGCTTCGATGGCTTGTGCTTTCAAGCTTTTCCAAACATCTACGTCAAAATTCCGCCATTGCATAAAACAAAAATTTTCACGATTTAAATTTGGTGCAATATCATATGTCATCATTGCCGCTTCAATCAGTAAAGTACCTGAGCCACACATAGGATCTACCAATATTGGCGCTTCTGTCTTTAGCATTTCTATCCACCCCAAACGTACTAAAATCGCAGCAGCTAAGGTTTCTTTTAACGGAGCCTCACCTTGAGCTAATCGATAACCTCTACGATGTAAACTCTCACCGCTCAAAGACAAATAAATATAAGCCTCATCTTTTTGAAAATGAATAGCAATAAAAATATCCGGCATATCCAACGCAACATTAGGACGCTCATCCATTTGGTCACGAAAACAATCCACAATTGCATCTTTTGCTTTTTGTGCCGCAAATTGAGTGTTATTAAAGGCTTGATGTTTACCAGAGACTTCAATCTTAATTGACTTATCAACGCTAAAGTAACTATTCCACGGCAAACCATATAACACGTTATAAAAAGTATCTATATCTTTAAACTTGAATTCGTTAAGTTTTAGCTGCACTTGATTGGCAAGCCTGGAATGTAAACATATTTTGTAACTCGTTGACAATGATGCTTCAAACATTACCCCTGCTAATTTCTCTTGTGCACTTAGTGCACCTAAGTTCAAAAGCTCATCTTTTAGCAAGAGCTCAATGCCTTTAGCACAACTGGCAAATAGGGAATATATCTTATCTTCTATAGGGTTTGCTTGATTTGCGTAATTCATTATGATCTAAGTAACGATGGATTTATCCAGCATTATACGCAGAGTTTTATAAAAGTCTTTAGATGGTAACAGTTTATTTGAACGACAAAGTAAAAGCTAACAAATCACCCTTGAGATTGTTTCAACATGCTCCGTACTATTGATCTTCTTTACTAAAGCCTCCAAGGTTTGCATATCACTTAAAATGAGGTTGAGTTTAATGATTTTGTGCTTGTCAGAAGATGATGGCTGCAAACTAACAATAGTAATTTTCTCAATTGCCAAAATGCTTGTTACTTCATGCACTGCCTTGATAACGTCACTACAAACGAGTAATAAATCAACTTGATAGCGACGCAAATCCTTTTTCCCCCATTGAACATCAAGTACACGTTCAGGTGCATTTAAGCGTAATTTCAAGAAGTTTGGACATACTGTACGATGCACAGTCACGCCTCTACCTTGTGTTAAATAACCAACGATATCGTCTCCTTGCACAGGCTTACAGCAACCAGCCATGTGTGATAACAAATTATCCACACCATAAATTGTTAAGTCCGTTTTCCTAACCTTTTCATCCAGATTTTGTGTTGTGTTAAACCCTTTTAATGCCTTATCATCGTGGACTGTTTTGTCTAACTGTTTATAGTGCTCAACAATATAGTTAATCACTTGATTAAAACGAAGATCCCCTGTTTCGATACTTGCATAAAAAGTTTCTTCATCAGACATGTTAAAATGCTCTGCAATCAGTTTATAATCAACAGACCTCAATCGATGGTGCTTCAGCTCATCTAGTAAACGCTCACGTCCTAGTAGCGCATTTTGCTCCTTATTTTGTTGCTTAAACCAACGCGCAACACGAGCTCTGATTTTTGCCGAGTAAATAAAGCCATTGCTTACATTTGCCCAATCCAAACTTGGATGTGGCTCCTTTTGGGTTAATATTTCAACCCTATCACCTGTATCAAGCTTTGTTGTTAATGGAACAATCTTACCGTTAACTTTCGCGCCTTTGGTTCGATGTCCTACCATTGTATGCACCATATAGGCAAAATCTAATACAGTAGAACCTGATTCCATATCAATAACATCACCATTGGGTGTAAACACATAAACACGATTACTAGTAATATTCTTTCTTAGTTCATCACTATTGAGTTCATTGGCAAGCTCACTTTCCCAATCTAATAATGACCTTAACCAATTGACTCTTGCCTCATAACTTGGATCATGTCGTACCCCTTCTTTATAACGCCAATGTGCAGCCACACCCATTTCTGATTCGTTGTGCATATCAAAGGTTCTAATTTGAACTTCAAGCGTCAATGCGTCAGGACCATAAACAACAGTGTGTACAGAGCGATAACCATTTTGTTTTGGTGTAGCAATATAGTCTGCAAACTCATTGGGAATCGGTTCCCATAACTCATTAACAATACTCAATACGCGATAACACTCATCCACTGAATCAACTAAAATACGCATCGCACGGATGTCATAAATTTCATTTAAATCACGCTCTTTTTTCCTAAGCTTACGCCAAATGCTATAGATATGCTTAACACGTCCACTTAACTCAAAGTGAATCCCTTCTTTTTCTAAAATAGCTGCCAATGTATCCATCGCATCTTGAATATAGGCTTCTCTTTGTAGCCGCTTCTTCTTAAGTCCTCGTGCTATTTTTTTATATTCAACAGGATACAAGCAAGCAAATGCACGGTCTTCTAACTCCCATTTTGTTTTAGCCAATCCTAAACGATTAGCCAAAGGGGCATATATTTCGAGGATTTCTTTAGCGATCGTTTGCTTATAACTTTCTGTCCAATGTTTGACTGCTCGCATCGTACACACACGATCAGCAAGCTTCACCAACACAATACGTACATCTTCAACAATGGTTAATAGCATTTTACGAAAGGTATCAACCTGCGTTTGGCTAGGTTTTACATTTTGCAAAGCGCGTACTGCGGACATCGCACACGCTCCATCTAAGATTTTAAGCACCGATTCGCCACATCTTTCAATGATTTTTTCGTGCGGAATTTTTTGGTTATAGTGCAGCTCAAATAATAAGGCGGCGGCTACAGAATCTTCATCTGCTTGCAAATCAAAAAGCACTGCGGCCATTTCCACACCATAGCTAAAACATGTTCCACCATGTACTGATGGTTGATCTATGCCATATTCCACCAGAATATCAATAGCACCAGCAATCGTTTGTAACCTAGACTTTGGATAAAACTCCTCTAACAAAGGTAACCATTTTTCAAAGTCAATAAAACCATCCTTTGTTAAAACATAGCGATCAGTAACTTTCACCATTTGTACTTTGTCCGTTATTTATAACAATGCCTAGAGTCTTTGCCTTTAAGCATAACGAAAATGAGTCAAAAACCCTAGTGAAAGTATAGAAATAAACATTAATATGTTTACTAAGTCAGTCTATAAGCCGGGTTCTGTCGTGGACAGTCATTTATCTAGGCATTATGTCACCATCATGCTCAAGCAGTCTACCCAGTTGCAACACGAGCAATGCTATCACAACCCTATTTGACCTTGCTTCAGATGGGGTTTACCGTGCCACTTTTGTTACCAAAAGCGCGGTGTGCTCTTACCACACCGTTTCACCCTTACCTGTGTATATTTAGATACCATCGGCGGTCTACTCTCTGTTGCACTTTCCGTAGGTTCACACCTCCCAGGCATTACCTGGCATCTTGCTCTGTGAAGCCCGGACTTTCCTCACCCTACCACTTTTTACATCTTAATCTTTAGACAATAATTTTAAGCTAAACACTAATGTAATAACGTGGTAAGACGCGACTGTCTGACCAACTTAGCAATATTATTATATGTCTAGCTGTTGACGAATAGCAATGACTTCACGTTCAGTAATTGCTTTAAGACGGCTATATTCACTTTGCAATGCCAATAACTGCTCATTAGCGTATTTTTTAAATTCACGCACTTTTTGATCACACTCCATGCGAGTGCTTAAGAGCTCGCTTTGGGCTTGTTGATACTCTTCTAGTGCCACTGCCCTTGCTGCTTTAATCGCGATCATTGCTTGAAATAACTTTTGAATAATGACTGGCTCTTTTTGTAAACGCTCTGTCGTTAGCTCTTCCATTGGTGCAATAGATTCATACGATTCTTCCCCATTCCCATTTGTGATAAATTGGGGTTTCGAATTACGAGCGAAAGCTCGCTTTTGCAATGATTCTAGTTCATCTTGCTGTTGTCGATGAGTTCGATGCTCTTTAAAGGTTGACATATCAGGTCTTCGAAGCATATTAGATCTTTCTTTACCTTGAGCGTTTGACCTATCATGGTTTTTGTCACGAAAACATTGAGTTCTATTTTTTGATTTTTCCTGTTCCGATAAATGCGTATTTTCTTTTTGCCACCTACCTAAAAATACAGCAATTTGTGCATGTGTACCTTTACCTAACTCTCTACGCACATACTCCAGGGTGACTCGACGACCCTCCTTATTTAACCGATCAGCAATCGCTGACACTTCTTCATAAGTAATTTGATTCTCTTCGGACATGAATTCCCTTATTTCAAGAATTTTACACTACACTACGCATACCTTTAACACGCCAGCACTGAGCGAGTGAAATCAATAATACGTAGAAAAATCAATATTAAGCCTAAAAGTTTACGTATTTTCCACGTATTCGTTATTTACTTTCATAAAAGTAGAAAGAGCGCTACATAGCAAGGTTTAGCAGAAATATTATTCAGACGTAAACTCGATGTGCGAATTATTACTAAAAAAACTCGAAAACTCAAGTTAAATCACGATAATACTGCTAAAAGTCCTATGCTTGCCAATAATTGGAGAATAACGATAAATACACCCGTTACAATTAACAGCAAAAGATAAGCCTTACTCAATAACCCATTACGCTTTTCTTTTTGTCTTAATGACCATGTCATGCAGGCTGGCAATATGATTAATAAAATACAGACAAAGATACTAGCATAGCCTAAAGCAGCTAAAAAGCCATTGACAAAAAATACAGCAAATATTAACGGCGGAACATAGGTGATTACAAAATTCACAAGTCGCGCTTTCATCGTTTTTTTAAGCTTATAAGTATCCTGGTTAAAATGAAATAACGCTAAAGTTACTCCTAAAAATGAAGTCGTAACTGCAACGTTAGAAAAACCAACAATAAATCCACTGACTACATCTACATTCAGAAGGTTGTGATAAGCTAACCCTAAATCTATGTTATGTTTCATTAAATATTGAAAGCCATAATTTCCTAATACTGGAATGACTCCTAAAGTTATAGCAACCCAAATAACATATACCACAAATGGTACACTGGCACCAATTATAACGATTTTTTTCAGGGCCTGATCGTTTTTAAAATAATTACGGATTGTCGGGATCACTATATGAAAACCAAAAGAAGTAATTAAAATTGGAAAGGCATACCAAGCATAACCAATACCCAAACTATCACTTTCTAACAAATTGGTTTGTACATAAGGCACAACGACCACAATAATCGCTATAAAACACACAGTCTTAAGTGTAAAAAACACTTTGTTGAGCTGATCAACGGCTGATGTACCAAAATAAATCACCATCCCGAACAGAAGCGTAAACAATAAAGCGCCATAACCACTTGAGCTTGATAAATGTAAAACATATTGATTAAGCAAACTCCCACCCATAGAAATATAAGCAGTTGTTAAAGCATATAATAGCAATAAGTAGGCAATCCAGTTAATGAATTGCCCCACTCTACCTAACGTAGCATAAGCCATCGTATTTAAATCCGCCGATAACGGCTGCCTAATGTTCACTTCTACAATCAGTAATGCTGTAGCCAACATGATGATCCAGTTAATAAAAAGCAAAACCACTGCGCTTTTAAAACCAATCGCGGCTACCACATAGGGAATACCTAACATGCCTGCACCAATTGATGTGCCTGCAATAAGTAAAATACCACCGAGTTGTTTCATCCTTGAAACCGATAGCATTGTATAAGTTTCCGACATAATTTATGTATTATAGTCTTAGATATTTGACGAAGTTTTATATTACCATTACCAATAAAACCCACAAGCGATTTTTGCGGTAAACTTTTATCAAAATTAGAGGGTACTGGTCACCATCGAAAAAGAGTAAAGATTTCAGGGTAAATGATTTATTAAGAACAATAGCCTCGCAAAACAACTTGTACTTACTCTAAAAGGCGTTATCCTAAACACATCGTTAAATTTTTTAACTTTATTTGCCTTTTTGTTATGAATAACTACCACAATCTGCGAGCTTTTGCAGATATTCACCTTACAAACTTACACCAAAATTTACACAACATTAAAGTACTACATCCACACAAAAAAGTGATTGTCATGCTCAAAGCAAACGCTTATGGTCATGGCGCAATTGAAATTGCACATGCACTAGATGGTTTATGCGATTATTTTGGCGTTGCGAGTATTGAAGAAGGTATTGAGCTACGCGATTATGGCATAAATACTAAAATCATTATTTTTTCCGGCTTTTTCTGTCAACAAATGACACAAAAGTTGATCAATCACAGCCTCATCCCTATCATTCATAGCACTTACCAATATGAATTACTTGTACCTTATTTTAAAAGATGCAACGCTGAAATATGGCTTAAAGTCAATACTGGAATGAATCGTTTAGGCTTAAATTATAACGAGTTTAATGATTTATACAACAAGGCCCAGTTCTATCAAAAACCACTAAACGCCTTAACTCATTTAGCAGAATCAGAAAATAAAGATCAAAGTTTTACCCAGTTACAATTAACCCGTTTTTATCAACTTATTCAAGATAAACAACTTGTCAATATCAGTGCATTTAACTCTGCTGCCTCTCTACTGAATGCTAACATTGATAAAACCAACACGATTCGAATTGGTCTTGCTTTATATGGAGCTTGTGCGCAAGATGCAAAAGATCTTGGTTGTACACTTCACTCCGTGATGTCTTTACACAGCCATGTGATTGCCATTCAGCCGATCAAAAAAGGTGAATCGGTTGGTTACAATCGTAGATATATTGCTGAAGAAGACACGTATATCGCAATTGCCAGTATCGGTTATGGTGATGGTTATCCACAATCTACACCAAATGGGACAACTGTGTTAATTAACGATATCCCCTATCCCACTGCGGGCAAAGTTTCGATGGATTTAATGGCAATTGAAATTGGTGCAAATCATGATATCAAAATTGGAGATGTCGTGACTTTGTTTGGTGTACCAAAACTGACTGTTGATCAGATTGCCAAACAAATTGGTACTTCAAGCTATGCCATACTTACCGCCATTAACCCTCGTGTTACACGTTTTTATCTTGATTAAGACATTAAACATGAATTTTCTCATCTATCAAGCTGGCAACTGCTTCAATTAATTTATCAATACCTTCAGCTACCTCAGCGATCGATTTTCCTAACATATATGCAGGCGTTGTCACTACTTGATTGTCATGATCTATACATACACTACTGACACATTCCTTAACGTGTTTTGCACCTTTTTGTTGAAGTATGTTCGCTATTGCCTCATCTTGACCAATTGTTAAGCTTACGCTTGGGTAAATTTCGGCTGCAATCACAGGTGCAATACAAATAAAACCAACTGGTTTATGCTCACCTTTAAACGCTTCAATAAACTTTTTCACTTGTGAGTCAACCTGATAGGTTGCATCTTGCTTAAAAGCAAAATCACATAGGTTTTTGGCTGCGCCAAAACCACCTGGTAGGACAAGTGCACTATAATCATATGGCTGCACTTGAGCCAAGTCTTTTATCTTACCTCTTGCAATACGAGCCGCCTCAACCAGCATATTACGATTTTCTGACATTTCTTGGCCTGTGATGTGATTGATCACATGGTGTTGATTTTTATTCGGGGCAATAACCTCATAGTCAATACCACGTTTTGATAATGACAATAACGTTAATACAGCTTCATGAATTTCACTGCCATCTAATGAACCACACCCTGCTAATAATACGGCTACTTTTTTAGTTTGATTTGGCATAATTTCCTCCATCAATTTTATATATCCATCACAAACTGTTTTGCGTAATACTACAAAATAATTCACGATAGAAGATGCCTCGTGCTACGTTATATAGCGATTAAAAGTTTACGCTAATGCCTGCTCTGAGTCATCGATTATATCTAGGGGAGTTCAGCACAGATGCTTGGCTTAATTTTAAAGAGTCTAGGGAAACTAGCAAAATAAGCCATAAATAACGTAAGTTCTTTGTTTAAAAATCTAAATCTTTGTTTCGCTTTTAATAATTTTAGGAGTAATAAAAATCAATAACTCCTTATTCTCAACCCTATTACTGACACTACTAAATAACCAACCCAAAAGTGGAATATCACCTAAAAATGGAACTTTACTCTTAGAGTATTCAATCGTTTTTTCATAAATACCGCCTAAAACAACTGTTTGACCATTTTTAATCATCAATTTTGTTTTTATTTCCCTTTTGTCTAATGCAGGTTCTCCACTTGTGCTTAATTCCGCATCAGTAGATGGCGCATCTTTTTTAACGGTAACATCCAAAATAACATCCCCGTTTGGGGCGACTTGAGGTTTCACTTTAAGCTCTAATACTGCTTCTTTAAACGCAACACTAGCAGCTCCCGAAGCACTACTTTCATTATATGGAATCTCTTTACCTTGCTTAATAAATGCTTCTGTATTCTCTGCTACAACCAAGTGTGGAGATGAAATGATTTTTGCATCTCCTTCTGTTTCTAATGCAGATAACTCAAGAGTAAGATCAATCCCACCAAACAAACCTGCAAACGCTAAAGTTGCATTGGTTGAACCTTGGCTTGGTTTAGATGGATCTTGATAATTAGGTAAGATACTAATACTACTATCTTTGCCATTATTTGCTTTATAACCAAGTCCTAAATCAAATGCTGACTTTTTTGATACTTCAACGATGCGTGCCTCAATAAGCACTTGATCAACAGGCTCATCTAAATTATTAATCATCGAGCGAATGCCACTGATATAGTCTTTGGTATCCGTCACAATCAACATATTGGTACGCTCATCTGTTGCTATCGAACCGCGTGAAGACAAAAATCCCTGTTTACTAGATTCTAGCATCTTCATCACATTTTCAGCTTTGGCGTAGTTTAAATGAATATATTCTGTTGTCAGTGGTGCTGCTGCTTGATTGGCTTGCTCAGCTACCGCAGCCTCTTGATTTTGTGCCGCAATCTCTGCATTAGGTGCGATATAGAGTATGCTCCCCATCAACCGCTTCCCTAAGCTCTTTGATAACAAAATGATATTAAGTGCTTTCTCCCACGGTACTTGAGTGAGACTCAATGATACCTGCCCTTCAACCCCATCACTTATGACTAAGTTTAAACCAGCAAATTGGGCCATTGTTTGCAAAAGTGACCTGATCGGTACATCTTGAAATTTAAGTGAAATTTTCTTATTAACGCTAAATCCATCGATTTCCGTTTGCTTATTACTAATTTCTACTTCAAGTCCTGTACTTGTTGTTTTATGAGTATAGTGAAATGGGACATCCATCCGCATAATCATAATAAGTGAACTGCCTTCTTGCTGCAAATCAAGCGAAGACACAATTGTATTAAATATTGTAGTATCAATACTATGTAACCAATAATCTGCAATGCTTGTATTCTTAAATGTGATCACTAAAGTATTTTTATGTTCCAAGAAATCAATTGCTTCCGGTTGTTTTTCCCACAGCAGTTTCAATACCCCACCATTATTCACTGAACGCTGATAGCGAATATCCTCAATAAATCGATGCGTATGCGAAATATTAGTTAAATTTGTTTGGTTTTTTATTACTTCTAAAATATTTTCTGGCGAATTTATTTCTTTTACCGTAGTACCTTGAATGACAGCTAAATTTGTTTTTGGAACAGGAGCATCACTTTTTTTATCAATCACAGCTGATTGATTTAAATATTTTGACAAATCTAATTCAAGCGTTAAAAACGAACCAAAATGCAAAATACTTGCATCTACTGACAAAGTAAAAACGCATGTTAGTATAGATACAGATAACTTAAGTGCTTTAGTTTTCAGCATTTTTAGCCACCTGATTTAATTTTAAAAGCGTTGTTACTTTGTACCATTTCCCTTCTTTTCCTTTTTTACGCTCGTCTATCTCTACATACTCTGCCGTAATTTTCTCTATCCGTCCATAATCTCGCCCCAGATAGTCTCCAAGTTGTACAACATTTGCATGATGATTTTTAATGTTGGTTATAATAGCCCAAATTTGATCGCCTTGTTCAATTACACCTGAAAATCTTAAGTCTTCAAGTGGAATTTGCTCTAAAGGCAGCCTTTTACGTGCTAAATTTGGTTGGTACTTATTATCATCAACAACTTGTTTAGGTGCTTCTTTGACGAGTAGTTTTGCTGGGGTGTCAAATGGATTACGCAGGTTGGTTAAATTCAGCTGTTGAACTTTTACTACGTTAATTTTTGGTAAAGGTGCTATTTCCTGTGCGGGTGTTTTAGCCGAAATTTCATTTACGTAACTTACTAAATCCGTTTGCATGGCAAGCGCATTTTTTCCACAAAGCAACAACATAAGTGTTACTAACCAAATCAAGCACCAAACCTTCATTGGTTTTCTCCCATATTTGGTTTGAGCTTCAAGCTAAAAGTTTGCAAGCTCATACTCATTTGTAATATCCCATATTCACTGACTGAGGTATAAGGCACAATACGATAGTTTTCAATCAATATAATACGCGGTAATGTTTCTAGTTTATTAACGAAATTAGACAATTGCTCAAAAGTTCCATCACAAGACAGATCTATATCCAAAATTGCATAATTTTCTTTATACTCCAATGGTTGTGGATTGAGTAACTTAACACGCAGTCCATTTTGAAAGGCTAAATCTGATAGCTGTTCTATTAATTGTGGTAGCTCACTATCGGTAGGCAACGCATCAAGCGAATAGTTAAATATTTCTTGTAAGGTTTCTACTTGCTGTGCCAATATAGGTAACGCCTTACTACGTGAAATACTCTTAACCAACTGTTCTTTATACTGAGACTCAAGAGCAAAGGCATTTTCTCTTTGTTGATAACGCATACTCACTACAGTAACATAACCTAGCCCTATTACGAACAATAGGGTGATTAAGTTTAAAATAAGCTTGATCCAAAATGGTTGTACGCTTAAGCTATCCAATACCACAATTATCAACTTCTTCATTGTGGTTCCTTTTTTATTTTTTGAGTAATGTTAACAGTTATTTTAAAGGCATTCTCAGCACCATAACCAGGCTTACCAATTAAACTAATATTAGATAACACTGGTCTATCAAAAGTTGGATCGTTTTCTAAGGCACGCATCAATTGTGCAACTGCTTTACTATGCTCAGCACGTCCTTCAAATGAAAGTTCATTTTTATTTTTGTGGATGCTCGTTAGATAAACGGATGTAGGCAAAGCTGAAGATAAGCCCGACCAAACTGATAATACTCTCTGACGCTCAGTTTCTAAATTGTTTAATAGCTCAATTTTTCCCAATAATGCTATCTTTTCCTCCTCTAATTTAACGATGCGAGCATTTTCTTTTGCATAAACTGTAGTTTGCTCTTTTAAATAATTATTGCGCTTATATTGATTCGACAATCCTTGTGAAGCGATGATCACCCAAATAATTGTAATTAAAACACCTATTAGTGCTACGAAAATCAAGTCAAAAAGAAGTGCTTGCAAATGCCTCTTTTGACAAATTTGTCGCCACGGCAATAAGTTAAATTCGTGCATCAGCTGATTCCTTCTCTTGTTGCTAAACCAACCGTAAGGACATAACCTGCACCATGCTTAATTTGTTGAGCTTGGTTCATATTCAACAAATGAGTAAAAGGATTGATCATTATGGCCTCTAGCCCTGTAAAGTCTTTTACTACTTGCGTCAAATTATCAATCTCAACACGATCACCATAAAGCATCAATCGCTCAAGTTTTTTACCTTTATTAGATACATCAAACATCTGCAAATTACGTATAAGCCAAGCGGAAAGTGTATTCAAATAGTCTTCTTCGTTTAAGCTTGCAGAAACGCTTTTATGTTCAGCTAGGTAAATATTATCATTATCAAAGATGTGAATCTTAAATCGTTTATAATTCAAACAGACGAGCACATTATAATCTTCATTATAACTGACATGAAAAATCTGCATATAACGCTGCAACACATAACTATCAACATCAATAACCTCAATCGATAACCTACAGATTTTAGCCAAACGTTGATATTGTTCAATGTGGTCTTTATGTGCTGCAATAAGTAATAGTGCTTGGCTAGTACTATCACTTTGTGGTATTAACTTAAAATCAAAAAATGTATCTTCAACCGGATAAGAAACGTATTTATTGAAGTCTAATAAGATCGCATCTTTAAGTTGTGTTTCGTTAAGTCCTTTATCTATCTGTATTGTTTTGCTAATAACATTGGTGCTGCTTAAGACAAATCCTACTTTTTTGCTCTTCACCTTATTTCGTTTTAACAAATCGATGAGCGTTTCAGCCACAGTTGCGAAATCAATAATTTGATTATTCTCGATGATCCCTGCTTCCAATACTTCGCAATCTGCGACTTCCAATACATACTGACCTATAGCTTTTTTCTTTAAAACGACTATGCGCAAATAGCGATCTGACCAATCAATTGCAATAAGTGTTCTGCTTTGCAAGCGTGATAACAAAAATGACAACATGCACATTAGTCCATTAAATAAAACTGTCTATAGTATAACTAAGCTTCGTAAGAAAAACAGTGTAAATACTATACTTTATAAGGCGTTAATAGATATTGATTATTTTGATAACCAGATAATTCAACCAAATCGGTAATCTTACGCTTGCCTGCTCTATCTCTGGCAATAAAAACAATAAGGTCTATTGCTTGTAAAATAAGTGTTCTAGGTACAGTTACTACGGCTTCTTGAATCAAATCCTCAAAGCGGTAAGGTGTTGATTCTACGCTGTTGGCGTGAATCGTACATACTCCCCCTGGGTGCCCTGTATTCCAAGCTTTCAACAAGTCCAAGGCAGAACCATCTCGAACTTCGCCAATAATAATCCGATCTGGACGCATTCTCAACGAACCCTTTACTAATTCCCGCATACTAACAAAAGAGGTTGTTGTCATCGACACCAAATCGTCAACGTCTACCTGTAACTCTGGTAAATCCTCTATCACCAGCACACGATCTTGACTACCTGTTAGTTCAGCCAATAATGCATTACAAAATGTGGTTTTACCTGAACCCGTTCCGCCAACCACGACAATGTTTTTACGTTCATGCACAGCACGTTTTAACCCTTCTGACTGATTATTGGTTAATGCACCTTGCTCAACGTATTGGTCCAAAGTAAAAATTGCAATCGCACGTCTTCGGATCGAAAAACAAGCACGATTTACAACAGGAGGTAACCAACCTTGAAAACGTGCACCTTGGAATGGCAACTCAGCAGCTACTTCAGGGTGCTCCTCATTAGCCACGTGATTCTTAAATGAAGCAACAAGCTTAACGATATTCTCACTTTGCTCTGCTGGAATATAAATATCGGTTGCAACCTTTCCCTCACCAATACGTTCATAATGTACTCGACCATCTGGGTTTAACATGATTTCAATAATTTTATCATCATATAAATACGCCATAATCTGCTGACCAAATGCTGTTCTTAGCATGTTTAATTGGCGTTCTTCAATTAATACTCTTTGTATCATAACTTTATTGCCTTACTCACAATTTGGTTACGGCTAACAAGCCCATAATATCGACTATCAAAAGAATGAGAATGGGCAACACCTTGCATAAAATATTGATCTTTTGGGATTTGTGCACAGTACCTAAATACAGGTAATGACCTGCCTTTATCATCTTTGATATATACGCTTGCAATCCACTTCTCATTAATATAAACGGATTGATCCTTTATACATAGAAAATCCCCAGGTAATCCAACAACTTTCTTTATAAATGGCACTCCAGTTGGCAACCAACCACGTTCAACTACATAATCTTCTGTTTGCGTATTAGGCATAAAAACAACGTTATCACCTTTATCTAACGCAATCACTGGATAAGTAAAATACCACCCTTGTGGCATACTTGGTGTAAGTTGTTTAATAAAACCTATATGAAAGGTGTACAATATCCAATATATAACGTAAAAAATTACAATGGTAATAAGTCCCTTATAAAGTGCTTCAAAGCGGATCATTTATTTTAATCTTCTTTAATTTTACGTATGGTACTATCGGAAATACTCTTGTTAACAGTTGAAGCCTCTGCTACTTTGTCTTGCTTACGACTATTAAGTGAAGCACCTTGAACAGTGGTTGAAACGTTGACATTTGTATTTCCACTACCTGCATAAGATCCACCTGATACAATAGTAGCACCTGATTGTACCGCTCCACCCATTGCGACACTAGAACCTGCTACACCATGCATAGACGCAGCAGCTCCCACAGGAGATACTGAAACATGTGTGGATTGCATCGACGGTGATACGACAACATTTGCCGTTGCAGGGGCCATCATATTTTGGAAGATATTGCCACCCGGTTTACCAACTGCTCTTGCCAAATAAGAAGGCAAAGTATAAATCAGAATCAGTAAGATAAACGACGTAAAAAATAATGCTAATGGTTTCTCTAAACTGGTTGAATCACTAATTGATGTAATTTTTAAGCTTTGGAACAATGTAAATGCAACTCCTAAAATAAAAATCACTGCTAGCAATCTAACGCCTGTACGCAACAAATGCTGAATCGCTTTATAGAATAAATCCTGAGTCGGTTTAAACACACCTAAAGGCACCACAATTAATGATAAAACCGCAACAAAATAGAATAATACTACAGAAATAATAATCTGCGCACCAATAGCAGCAAAAATCAAGAGAAGTCCCATTCCTAAAATCAAGTAAAGCATAGAAAGTCCCACATTAAATGTACCATACTCTACTGAGATCTTCATCGTCGACACTCCAGCTTTAAAACCTATCACCCAAACCTTACCAGGACTATACAATAACGCTTGCGATTTTTCAGGTGCTATAATATAACCTACTTTAAGAAAGGTAACTAAAATCATGTTTAGCAATTCGGGGAAATACTTAACGATTGTAAAGAAAAAACCAATCTTAATGATCTTAACGATAAGATTGCCTACACCTTCGTCATGTTTAATAATCCAGACTAATCCAAATATAACAAGCTCTAATCCTGCAACAATTGCTAACAATGCTAAAGCAGAATTCTGTAATGTGCTAAGCTGCTGATTGATCTGCCCAATAAATCCAAACTGGATATCGTCTAATAACCGTGTACCTAAAACATTTGTTACATCTGCCATAATTTACCTATTGATTACTTTGTGCATCAGCACCCAATATTTTTGCAAACGGGTTTTCAACACGACCACCACTACTATCACCACCTTCAAACTGATCAGCAGTTGGATTTTGTCCCACATCGGCAAGAAAGTCTTCTTTTGATTGACCGTCATCCCGTAACAATTTATCAAAAACTTTCAAACCTTTAGAGGTTTTCTTATTCATCTCTTGCAGAAGCTGCTGATTTCCTTGCGCATTATTATTGTTATTACTGCTATTATTAGTTGCTGAGGTTGCAGGAGTATTACCATACATATTGTTACCATTATCCGAACCATAGTCATTGCCATAGGCATGTAAGCTCAATATCGTCAACAGTAAAATTATTCCGCGCTTCATTATTCACTCTGCCCATAAGGCGGTAAATAAGTGTCTTTAGTGACCAAAACAGAAAATTCTTTACCTGCGTTAATAGTAATTGTAGGTTTAATATTCATTGCACGCTCTGTAACCTTACCACCTACTTGAGTTGCTGTTTGACCTAAGCTTTGCAATACTGAGCTTTGCGCTACTTGGCCATAGTCGGGTGTACAGCTTTTGGTTCCATCGCTATT
Source organism: Fastidiosibacter lacustris (assembly GCF_003428155.1). Lineage (GTDB taxonomy): Bacteria > Pseudomonadota > Gammaproteobacteria > Francisellales > Francisellaceae > Caedibacter > Caedibacter lacustris. The sequence goes on along the minus strand of NZ_QLIR01000002.1, from coordinate 123,103 downwards.
GACAGTACAAACTGCACCACTTTGTTGGCTGGCTACCTGAGCCGCTACTGCTGGCACATTAAATACAGTTGATAATGCCGCAGCACCAATGAGTTGTCCCCAGTGATTATTCACTTCATCTGCTAAGCCTGATACTCCTGAGTCATCCATGCCTTGCTGATTTGGTAAAATAATTGATGTACCATCTGGTCTAATCAAACGAATAAATTTTACCTGGACACTGGTATCACCATAGACAGTTTGAGAGTTATACTGACCAATCAAGGAACTACCACGTGGGATCAGTAACACCCCTCCACTTAAAGTATCGTAGACATCTTTTGACACACGAGCAACAATTGTACCTGGCAAGTCTGAAATAATTTTTGTTTGCAAAATCGCAGGAATTGAGTTACCCGCCATAATGACGTTGTCAGATATGGGTTTTTGAATTATGTTTTGATTGGTAATATCCTTAGCCGTAAGCCCGCCTTTCATGAAGTTCTCTCTCTGCTCTTCTGCTGTTTTTCCAGTTTGTTGACCATCTTGAGCTGCTTTTTCTGGCTGCTGATTATCTTGTGGAATTGGGCGAGGCGCTCCACCACCAAAGAAAATCGGCGCATTCATCGCCTCCCGATCCATTGGTGAGTAACTTGGCTCAGTTGGTTTTTGTGGTGCTATTGGTTGAGTTTTCAGGTTATTAATTTGCACTTGCAACTCTTGCAGTTGTGAGCGCTGCTGATTAATCATGCGCTGCAACTCTGGATTCTCCTGTTGAACGACCTTAACGGGTTGATCCATCCCTAGCTTTTTACGAATTGCTTGTGCATCTTTATAGCTAGACAGTTCATCTGAAACCTTGAGATTCTGTCCTGATGAATGGGCACTAAGATTCGAGCTATTGATGTCTGTGGTTGTTTTTTTAGGTGCATTAATTGAAAAAATAAATGCAACGATAATGATAAGTAATAATGCTCCGCCAACGAACGTAATTAACTTTTTGTTTAGCTCAGATGACCTTGGTGGCGTTGTTCTTACCGAAAGTTTATCTTGCTCTTTCTTAGCCATAATAACCCTTGATTATATTTATTTTTGTGAAATTTCAACGACTGTTTCACCAGATTGTTTTGTTCCAATTTTCAAATATGCATCTTTGATTACTGTATCGACAATCATATAATCGCCTTTCATCCGCCAGTTGAAGTTTGCCGTACCATAACCACCATCATTTGATTTAATAAATGGGACAGGCATCGTCGCATTACTGACTACGACTTCATGTGGGAATTTGATATAAGTTTGATGTCCTGAGCTAAAGATCTGCTCAGGGTACCACGCTGGCGTATCACCTTTTAACATGCTCCAAGTATAGTTAAACTTCATCTCTGATAAATTTAAATCCATACCTGATAATTGTTGTGGTGGTGGCAGTAATGTACTATTTTCAACTCCAGCATTCAAATTCCCTAAATTACCACCATTAAAGCCTTGCACCATATCACTTGGGTATTGCCATCTAACTGAAACCATTGCCTGATCTGGATCTACTGATTTCAAGATCACGTGATACGTCCGCTTATTTGTTGTGATAATCATTGAGTTAGTAAGGTCAGATTTTTGTGGCTTAACTAAAATATGCCAACGCAAATCTTTTCCTTCGCCACTATAAGTAGATGCTATCTGCCATCTAAGTGTATCACCTGCTGCTTGCGAAATGATTTTTTCATTAGGTTCAAAGACGATATCTGTAATGTTAAGAGGTGCTGTATAAATTGTGTACATCGCACCTGGCATATAACTATATGTCATCATTGCATTAAAGAAATCGTTTTGATCCGGAAAGTGTTGTGCATTTTTATTCGCTTGTGCAACTACTTGCTCTTTTGTCAAAATTGGTTTTTGTGTCGTTTTTTCAACTTCTGCATTTGGTACAGGGCGAAGTTGTCCTGGCATAGGCACAGGAATATACTCACGAATTACTTTAGCACCTGCACTACCTTCTTGCTTTGCTTCAACAAATTTACCTGAATCAATATCACCTTGATAACTATTGGTTGCACAACCTAGCATTACAATAGTGGTTATTGGAAGTAAATGGCTTATTTTTTTCAATTTCATTGACTTGATCCTTTTTCGCTAAATGAGAAGAACCCTAATTTTAACCCTAATGGATTAATGATCATTTGGTTTAAAGTTTTTGGTGGAATGCTGGGTGAGAAAGTAAAAATTCCAGAGTAAATTTTTACACTCTCAACTGCACCATCTCTGTTATAAGTTGTCGTTTGAAACGTGATTTCAAAACTATTATTACTCGCTTCATTTGCATTTGTCACCACTGTGGTAATGGTTTTATCACCAATCAACTTTAACGGGTTAAGCGCTTGATACACTTGTTTGAGTTGATCTTCTGCTCGCCCTGATACAGAAAGTAGTGCTGCTTGCCATTGGCGATTTAAAACAATAGGATCAAGCGGAATTTCAGTAATATTCTTAATGAAGTCACTTGCAAACGAAATTTTCTGCGCCACCGTTGGAACATAACTCTGTGAAGCTGTTTGGACATTGACAACACTTTCTTGTGGTTTTACTTCGGCAACGTAAACATACATTTTTTGTCTATTTGCTTCGATGATAATTGCTAGCACTAATAAAATACAAATAATCAAAATCGCAATGCTTGCCATCATCCAATTACGTGCTTGCTTTTTAGCACTACCAATACGAGCTTCCCACTCTTCATAGGCTCGTTGATAGTTTGTTTTACCTTGTTGCTCTTCTTTCATTCATTACAACCTTTGGATTGTCAGTTTTTGAATATAAATTCCTAAAGGATTTATATTCACCTGTTTTTGTGTTTCAAGTGGCTGATGAACAAACCTCCCAGAAATCATCAAAATTGCTTTGTTGTTTTTATCGACTAATTCAACGCTAAAGTTGTTACCGTTAATCATGAAATTTTTAAATACAGATTGTGTCATCTGTGTTTTGTTAAAACTTTTTAAACCAGCTTGTAAAATCGACCATGATACTTCATCAACAAAACTTTCATACGCTTTATCACCCTTTACACTTAATAACATAGATTTGATAAACTCAGCCACAACAGCTTCATTTACAATGTAATTTGGGCTTAAAATTTGAGGCGGGGACTTTAAAAAACCCTTATTTGTTATCTGTTCAACCAAAATTTTATAAGGAATAGTATTAAAGTAAGCGATTAAAATAAGCGTTAAAATAAAATTGAATCCAACACCACAAAAAAATACTACGCGCCAAATATATGACTTATAGACAAGCTGTCCGATTGGTTTATCAAATAACTGATTCTGCTTTTGAAAGGGTGTTATGACCTCAGCTTGACGATAAGACTGAACCTCCTTACCAAAAGGAAAGCTATTGGGTTGCATTTAAGTCTACTCCTTTATAATGCTTTTCTATTATTTCATATGCCCAATCCAATCCTTTGCCATGTAAATAACTTTTTAGAAAATAGTTATAACCTTTATTCTGCGCCAAAATCTCACACATGTATTTTCTCTCTTGAGGTTTACTTACTGCACAAAATGCCAATGCAATTGGACCTAAACCCAAATCAAACAAACAATTCCCTTTGTGTGATTGAAAATAATATTGTCGTTTCGGAATCGCGTGCCCTAAAATTTGCACTTGCCTTAAATTCAGCCCTAATGATTCATAACCTTGTGATACAGCAGGCTCCATTGAACGATCATTTGGTAAGAAAATTCGTGATGGACACGACTCGTTAAGTGCTGATACTAAAGGAGATTTAATGGCATCATCCACGGATTGTGTAGCAAAAATAACCGATACATTTAACTTTCTAAGCGTTTTTAGCCACTCTTTGATTTTTGATGCAAAAATTGGGTGATCTAAGAAAAGCCATGCTTCATCTAAAATCATCAAACTTGGGCAACCATTAAATCGTTTTTCTAATACATGAAAGATATAAGCAAGTACAGGAGCAATAATCTTTGGCATCGCCATTAAGCGTTCCATTTCAAAGCATTGCCAATTTGCATCACTAAAATGCTCTTCATCACAATCTAAAATTTCTCCATATGGACCACCTAATACATAGGAGTCCAACGCCATTCTAAGTGCCCTATCTTGAACGAAAGACCTTAAACCCGTTAGAGTCCTTTGCTCCTTGGGAACTTCTGAGAGATTAATAAGTGCAAGCCAAACTGTTTCTTTTACTTCTGGTGTAATTTCAACCTTCTCATTCTCCAAAAGTCCAAGCACCCAGTCATGTGCCCATACTCGTTCACTATTTTGATCAATCTCAGCCAAAGGTTGAAACACCAAACCACCCTTACCAACATCTCCAACTTCATAAAAGTGCCCTTTAACCCCTTGAGTTAATGCAAAAAAACTACCACCTTTATCAAAAATAAAGACTTGCGCATTTTGATAACGCAGAAACTGTGCTGCCATCACATTTAATAATACTGACTTACCAGCTCCTGTTGGTCCTAAAATCATCTGATGTCCAACATCGCCAATATGGTTAGACAGCCTAAATGGCGTATTGCCTGCAGTACGCGCATACAACAGTGGTGGTGCATTCAAGTGCATATTCATCTCTGGTCCGGCCCAAACGGCAGAAAATGGTAACAGATGTGCTAAGTTCAAACTGTGCATTAGAGGCGTCCGCACGTTAGCATTTGCTTGTCCAGGAATAGACGATAGCCAAGCTTCAACTGAATTAATCGTTTCAGAAACAGTTACAAAACCTAAACCATTTACCACCCGTTCAACTTCACGCTGCTTCTCATAAACTTTTTCCCTATCGGCATCCCAAACCGTCACCGTTGCCGTGTAGTAGCCAAAAGATACCAAATCATCTGATAGCTCTGACAATGCTTCATCTGCATCATTGGATTTTTGCACAGCTGCACTATCAACCATTGCACTTTCGCTTTTGGACATCACCTCTTTTAAGATAGTTAAACCACCTTTTCGTTTAGCAAACCATTGGCGTTTATAACTTTTGAGTACTTTTTCTGCTTCATCTTTGTCTAACGGCAAAAAACGTGTGACCCAACGATACTGTAACGGTAAATGATTCAAACCATCCAAAATAGCTGGCACCGAAGTTGTTGGGAAACCTAAGATAGAAATAGTTTTTAAATAATACTCACCAAGTTTAGGTTCAAGCCCTCCTAACAGTGGCGTATCTGCCAATACTCCATCTAAATAGCTTGGATTGTCCGGTACAGTCACCTTATGTGCACGCTCTGATATACAATTATGCAAATAAGTCAGCGTTTCTTCATCGCTTAACTCATCAATCTCATACATGAAATCTTGCATGATATCGTACAGTTGATTGATCGTTGCCAAAAAATAATTCATCAGTTTTTTGTAACCAGTATCGTGCTCATCATCACTTTTTTTCTCTTTGACAAACAGTCCTGATAACTTGGATACTGATTCTCTTTGCGGTAAATATTGGAAAGTTAAAAAATATTCACTTTCATAGTTTTCACCCTTACGTTCGAATAGATCCTTACGCTCAACATCCATAAGCCAACTTACTGGATCGGGGAAATAATTCTCCGAAGGGTAACGCATTGCAGGCTTGCGTCTTGCCTCAATATACAATGCCCAGCCTGAACCTAACCTTTTTAAGGTATTGTTTAGCCTTGCTGTAATTGAGACAAGTTGAGATTGTGTAGATGATTCCAAATCAGGTCCACGAAAACCAAATGTCTTTTGAAATGATCCATCTTTGTTCAATATTACACCTTTATCAACAAGCACTGCCCACGGCAATAAATCGGTAATTCTGTCAGGTTTTTTGCGAAACTCAGCAATATTGAACATATCTCTTATACACCATAATAATTTTTTTGTTTAATATGTCGCACCATGACCTGAAAAAACTGTGGATCTTTCTTTGTCATCAGTACTGCTACAGTATGCAAAACGATGAAAATTGGAATACCATACCAAGACTGCATACCAAGAACAATTGCTGCCCCCAAAGTCCCATTTAAAATAAAAAACTGTCTAGGTACCCCTGCTGTTAACAATGGTGTTGTCAACGAATTATGTATTCTAATCACAAAACCTGGCACTGCCATTTAAACCACATCCTTTAATATATTTTCAAAACATATTTAGAGTTTTAAACCACTCAATCAAGCTCTAAATTATTGCAACGCTTAAATTGTAAGATGAAAGCTTGCCTCTTGCTCTTTATCTACTGCAAGCATTAAACTCACAATCATAAACACAAGCATACCACTAGAAATGGACGTTTAGAAAATAAGACCTGACCCACGATTAAATAGTCCAGAAATCAAGCTTGCAGCAGTAAAGGCAATCGCAAGCCCCATCACAACCTGAAATAAACGTCTAACACCACTGCCACCTTCACCAAAAGCAATGCCTAGACCCGCTATCACAATACAAATAACACCCGCCATTTGCGCAATTGGACCTGAGATGACATCCATAATTTGTTGAAGCGGTCCTGTCATTGCAGAAAATGCATTGTTTTGTGTCCCAGTTGCGTACGAAGCCATAATGGTTAGTGGTAGCATGGACAACACAAGCAAAGCACGTCTTAAAAAAGCAATATAGTTTTTCATGTTAGCTATCTCCTTTATAAAGGGTTCCTGTAAATATTTATCGTTATATTAGTTAAATCTATTGGTAAATCAAGGACTGGATGCTGCACATAGCCAAAATTATTGCTCCATCACACAAATATTTAACATTCTTCTTAGCGGTTCTGCCGCTCCCCACAATAATTGATCACCAACTGTAAATAGCTGAATATGACGATTAGATAAATTTGTCCTTTTAACACGTCCTACACTAATATTCAAGGTGTCTGTCACCGCCATAGGTGTTAAATATTTTGCTGTTTCTTGTGGAGTATTTTCAACAAACCTCACCCAAGGATTAGCTGAACTTAACAACGTTTCTATTTCTCTTAAGCTAACTGTTTTTTTAAGCTCAATAGTTAACGCTTGACTATGTGCTCTTAATACAGGAACACGTACACAAATACCATCAATTGCAATCAAATCTGCTCTTGTCAAGATTTTATTTAGTTCAGCTTGAATTTTCCATTCCTCTTTACTTTGACCATTTGGCAATACCGTATCAATAAATGGCAACACATTAAATGCCATAGCTGTCATGAAATTCATACACGGAAAAGCTTCACTTTGTGACTTAAGTCGTATTGCTTTTTCAGTTTCTAAAATATCGCCTGTCGCCACTACATCACGATCTAAAATTGCTGTTTGCTGTAAAAGCTCTTGCATGGCATTGGCTCCTGCTCCTGATACTGCTTGGTAGCTCATCACTGAAATCCAATTGATCAGATCTGCATTGATTAAACCTTGAATAGCTAACATCATAAGACTGACTGTACAATTGCTACCAATATAGTTCTTAATACCCGAATTCAATGCTGCATCTATTTTTTTACGATTAATCGGATCTAGCACAATCATACTTTCTTGCTCCATGCGATAATACGATGCTGCATCAATCCAAAAACCTTTCCAACCCAGCTTTCTTAATTGTGGCAACACTCGCTGGCTATACTCACTACCCTGACAAGTTACAAGGACATTCATTTCTGTAAGCAGCTTCATATCATAAGCATCTTGAAGTATTGCATTACCATTTATGACTTCTGGTGCAATCTGCCCCTTTTGTGAAGTACTGAAAAAAACAGAGTTAAATCGATTAAAATCTTGCTCTTGAGTCATCCTTTGGATTAGCACAGAACCCACCATGCCTCGCCAACCAATAAAACCGACCTGTTTTTTTAACATTCTGCTTACCTAACCTTTTATGACAACACTTCTTCTTTATACCAATTAAACCGCCAAAACACACTATCCATTGTTAAGCTATTTTGTTGATTACTGTATAGCCATGCCATAAAAATCAATGCAGGTGGAACGCTTCTTAGCTTGCTATTGTTACAAGCAGTCACATCACACGTCATAGCAATTGTATTTTGAGCTTGAGTATCGGTCAATATAAAAGCACATGCATATTGCTGATCATATACCACTTGGTAACGTTCATAAAGAAGAGGTAAAACTTCATCATAAATAACAATCATTACTTTGGTTTTTGGATTTAATTGCAAATAAACGACAGCCTCAAAAAAAGCCATAAAAAATGTGTCCTCTCCAGCTGAGATCGAATTGATATTGCTCGTGATATTTTTGGTAATCGACAATAAACCTGAGGCAGTATTGTGCACAGATTGGGAAAAATCAGTAGGTGAGAGCATCTGTCTATTGCTAATTTGCTGCAATATCAATTGTATACGCGAACTTTCTCCATGTTGTGACGCAAAGATCACATAATCAACTTGTGTTTCTTGTCCTAAACATTCAAATGCTATATCCAGTGCTAACTTCACACTATCGCTTGAACGCCTTTTTAAACTTGCCGGTAAATGTGTCGTCTTTACTTTCTCACATTTATGCAGTTTTGTTTGACCTTGATACCACTGCTGCCAATCAGAAGGACTCTTTAGTTGTGGAGCAAAACCGTAAAAGCGTTGTAGATAAAATTTAAACTGCTTCATAACTCTCTATAACCTTGATTATTCTCTGCGTTAATTTATACCACTGTCTATAGGCTTTACAAGTATCGTTTATCTTCTACCTATTGCATTTTTGGTTTGCCTGGTTTGTCCATTTTGCCTTGTCTGAATTTAGTATCAACAGAATTAACCGATACACCTTTGACTTCAACCAGCAAATCATGCCTTTGTACACGAGGTTTTGTAAACTCCAAATTATCCAAATTAAATGAGCAACTTGATTCTGCCACTAGATAGCGTTAACAATTAATACTGCGCTTTTTTTTAAAAAAATCTTTCAATAACTGGCTTGCTTCTTTCATTAACACCCCACCCTGAACATCTAACCTGTGGTTTAAAAAATTAGATTGATGTAAATGAGCTTGAGAGCAAATCACACCTGCTTTTGGTTCAGTTGTTGCAAAATAAACACACCTCAAGCGAGCATGTACCATCGCACCTAGACACATCATACATGACTCTAAAGTGACATATATATCACACTCAGGTAAGCGGTAATTATGCTTTGCCATACCAGCCTGTCGTAAGGCAATAATTTCAGCGTGTGCCGTTGGATCAGATAAGCGAATCACTTGATTAAAGCCTGTTCCAATAATTTCATTATTTAAAACAATCACAGCACCCACAGGTACCTCGTCATATTGCAACGCTTTTTTAGCCTGTTGTAATGCGACTTGCATCCATTTTTCATGTTCAGGTAAAGACATTCTCGCGTGTGTTTCTATATGCCAAAAGATAACTTATAATATACTAAATTTACTCACTAACACGATAGGCACAGCAAAAAGACAATGCTAAGGAGAATTATTTTTTGTTTGCTTTTTGCCTGTGGTCTAATTGCCATCACTCATGCTGAAAATTCGGTAAAATCAGAGCTTGAAATTCAAATTAATGGTATAAACGATACTAAAGTCAAACAAAGCCTTATTGATAACATTACCCTATCACGCTTTAAGGACTTTGCCTTAGCACATCCAAATCAAATGCAATTACTGCTTAAAAAAAGTGATGACGAAATCAAAACTCTACTTGAGCCTTATGGTTATTATAAACCAGTCATCAACACTGATTTTAAGGTCCAAAATAACAAATGGATTGTTATTTTTAATATCCAGCTCAATGCACCACTTTATATTAACTCACTACATGTGAACATCGTTGGCGCAGGCAAAGGAAGTAAGTTTGCGAAAAAAACACTACATAACTTTCCATTAAAAGAAGGTGAAATACTCACTCAAACGCAATATGAAAAGGCAAAATTCTTACTCACGGATAGTTTTTTCAATGAGGGATATTTAGATGCAACACTAACTGAACATCAAGTTCGCATCAACCTATTAAAATACAGTGCAGAGATCGTTCTGACAGTTGATACAGGAGAGCAATACAAAATAGGGGAAATTAACATCAAACAAAACCGCTATGAGTATTCACCAGAGTTTATTTACGATTTGATTCTGATCAAACAAGGGAGCAACTTTAGTCAAAACAAAATAACGCAAGCAAATAAACGCTTGCAAGATAGTGGTTACTTTAGTAGTGCACAAATAGTACCATTAATCTCTCAAAGAGATCAGCAAAATAAAACCGTGCCAATTAATGTCAAGCTTACTGCAAATTACTCGCGTAACTATACCTTTGGTGTGGGTTATGGCACTTTCACCGGACCACGTGTAAGCTTTGGCACACTTTTTCGTCACGTAACAAATACAGGACAGCAATTTTCATTCAATATTGAAGCCTCTCCTGCTAACACCACCTTTAGCACAAGTTACACTTTTCCAGGCCAAGATCCGTTATATGACAACTGGAATATTAATGCCCAACAAAGTTATATTGAAACTGATACTTATAATGAGCGCCAAACAAACTTTGGTCTTATTCACACGCACAAATACGGTAATTGGCAAGCAACTACTAGTATCCAACAATATTTGACCAACTACAGTACAGTTGCCAATTCAAATAATATTAATGGCAAATATTTGGTACCAGGGATTGCGCTTGTTTATGATAGTACAACACAAAATGGTTTTTACTCTGAAGGTTTAATTTGGAATAATCTATTACAAGCTTCTATTAAATCCCCTTTGTCAGATCAAAACTTTATTCGCAACATGATGAGCATTTATTATTCTTTTCCACTTAATCTCGATTGGAATCGACTGCTATTTGCTGGTTATTGGGGTTTTACCACTGTTAATAATATTCAAGACGTTGCACCTAACTTTCGCTTTTACGCAGGTGGAATTGCTAATTTATTAGGGTATCCATATTTAAGTCAAGGACCTACCGTCAATGGTAATGTCACAGGTGGACGCTACTTAGCAACAGGTTTTGCTGGCGTTGAGCAACGCATTTATGGCAATTTTAGTACCATGCTTTATTACAACTTAGGAAATGCTTCAAACAAACCCAATCTCAGTGACATACAAATATTAAAAGCTGGAGGTATAGGTTTAAGTTATAAAACCCCTTTAGGACCTTTTATGGCTTTTTTTACACGCACGTTAAACCGAAACGATCAGCATTGGCGCTTTGATCTGAGCATAGGAGTAAACCTATGAAAAAATTAGGTAAGTGTTTTAAATGGTTAACTATTAGTGTCTCTACTTTACTACTCATTGTCTTAATTTCGCTTGGTTTTTTACTTTTTACCACGCCTGGGCTTAAAATCACAAAAGTCATTGCCAATCACTTTTTACAACCATTGGGCATTAGCATAGAAGGTGAAATTAAGGGGCAAATCAACCGTTTACAATTGCAAAACTTAGACATCAAAAATGATGTCGTTAATATTCATTTAAGCAATGTTCAACTTTCTTTATCGCTGTGGGCTTTAGTTGCAAAACAAAAACTTGATGTCAATAAGCTTAACCTTTCTAAAGTTTACGTAGATGTTAATACGAATGTAGAAGAAATTACAGATAGCAAAACTCAACATATTGAAGCTTTCGATTTTAGCATGCCACTTGACTTGAATGCTTATGCCATAAGCATCGATCAAGTAGACTACCTCATGAATAATGAGCTCATTGTTCAGGCTAGATCATTTTCTGCTAAAAATGTATCACTTATCAAGGATAAGTTAAGCCTTGATTCTGTCGCTGCTCAATTGCCACAATATCAAGCACATGCTTTCTTGAAAACAGGCTTTATTATTTTAAATGCTCCTTTTTCAACTACACTTGATCTAAACGTCAACCTTTCTCAACAAGGTGTACAATTAACGACTCAAGACACAACGATACGTGGTGATTTTGGCAAACTGTTTCAAATAGTTAGTAAAGGGGACGTTTATTATCAACAAAAACCTTATCCTTATGTGCTTACAAGTCTGTTCAATGGCGCTCAAATTGACACTAAACTCATCTTGAATCATATTGCAGAAATTGATAACACCTTGCTATTTAGCAACAAACTAAATTGGTCACTGGCAATTAAATCGCTTAATCAAACCTGGCCAGTACATCTTAATGCTGGAGGTATACTGAACACTAAAGAGGATCAACTGGAGCTAAAGACGAAATTTTGCGATGTCTTTGCCAATGAAATCAAGCTTAACTGTGTACTTAAACTCACTAATAAAACTCGCTTATTTCAACTCGACGATTTCTCTTTAACCAACCCACATAATAATGATTCTATTGTACTTCAACTAACTAAGAATAATGCATTACTTAAAGCCAAGTGGGAAGTATTTATTACCAACCTAAATCATTACCCTTTCAGCATTAGTGGGGGCATTTCCTCTAAAGGTAATATCGCTATTGATGACAAAGACTATCACACACTTTCTTTTAACTTAGATATTCGTGATTTTCTATACAAAAATTTTGATACCCAAAAACTCATCCTAAACGTTGACAATACTAATCTTTCATTAAGCGTAGATTCAAACGATGTTAATCTGGCTCTTCAGAGTAAGCTTAAATCACTTTCTCTATCGACGCTTATTGCAACGATTGATACGCTTAACCTTACGCTGAAAAAATTTAAGCAACGCTGGCAAATCATGCATCCAAGTACAATCAAACTCTCTCCAACTAACAGTTCATTATCAACGCTTTGTTTAATGACCTCTTCTAATAATAGGCTATGCCTAGAAGCAAACTTTTCACCTCGTGCCATAATTGCAACACTACATGGAAGGATCACCCCCGTGAAATTAATGCCTAATCTACCCTATGGCAATGATACTTTTGTCGTTGATTTTGATAGCACATACTCTCAAGAAGCAAATGAGAATCCCATTGCCAACGTTAATGTTACTGGAAAGGGTTTTTTCTTTGGCAATAACAGTAACTGGTTTAAAGAATTACAAGCAATTGATCCAATTCATAAACTCATCTACCTCACTCATATAAATGCAAGTGTAGATCTCAAGAATAAAATGCTCACCAGCAAACTTGATGCTCACTTCCCACAAAACAGCATAATAGCTGCACTAAAAAGCAGTGACTTTGAATTTGCTCATTTAACGAGCGCAATGATTAATGGTAATATCAATGTCAAATCTACGCGTTTAGGCTGGATCAGTAACTTCTTCCCAAAGTTTCCTACCTTGATTAAAACTGGAGCGCTCAATGCAAAACTTTCTATCAGCAATAACTTCTCTAATCCAAATATCAATGGCAATCTAAAACTCGACAATGGCACAATCGAATTACTTCCACTTAATACAACTCTTACAAACTTGAATGCTAATATAAAGATCAACACGCCTCTGACTGCTCAAATAGAGGCTCAAGCGATGATTGATCATGAACGATTGTCGATTTCGGGAACTAGTCTCTTTCAACAAGGTAAAATCAACACTAATATTACAATAACTGGTCACAAGCTTAAGGTTATCAATACGCCTGATATAGAAGTAATCGTTTCACCTAAGCTTAACTTTAGTCAACAAAATAGTGATAACACGCTCACTGGTAGTATTTTTATCGATCAGCTCATTGTTAATCTGGCAGGCATGAAAGGAAGCAACTTACAAAACACTATCCAAAATGACGTCGTTTATGTGAATAACAACCAGGCACTTGAACCGCAAAAAAAAATACCATTTAGCATGAATATCAACATCGATATGGGGCAAAATGCTTCGATTTCAGGACTTGGAATTAACACAAATATTGAAGGTACGCTTAATATCATAAGTAAATCCAACGAACCGATGCTTGGTATAGGAGCTTTGCAACCTGTTAATGGCATATTTACTGCTTATGGCAAGCGTTTCACAGTTGATCCTAAATCAAGGGTCTTGTTTAATAGCTCTTCTGTTAATAACCCCCTACTTTCAATCACTACTTATTATAACATCCCAACTTCTGTCAAACTTTCACAACCTGATGTACCAGAGACAATCGGCATTCAAATTACAGGAACAGCAAACAATCCTAAAGTTCAGCTTTTCTCTAATCCTACTATGTCACAAACCGATATTTTATCTTTTATTCTATTTGGACAAGTATTGACAAGCTTGAACAGCAATCAGACTTCATCCGATTCACTTTCTCAAATGGCTTTGTTAATTGCAATTAACGAAGGTGGCAGCAGTGTGATTGATGAATTAAAGGATCGTCTATCACTAACTGAATTTTCGCTTGGCAACTTAAGCAATAATTCAACTAATACCACAAATGGAACAAGCAATACACAAAATAACACCGCTGTCTTCATTGGTAAACAAATAACGCCACGACTCTACTTGAGTTATGGTGTTGGAATATTCACAGGGGAACAACAAGGTATTGCAACGTTTTCACTTACACCACAATGGAAATTAAAAGGTGAGGTAACAAGCTTTGATAAAGGTGGAGATATTCTCTACCAAACACATTCGAAAGATTAAATGGTTACGATGAGCATATATACTTTATTATACAAACTCACCTTAGTCGAATGTAGGATGATGTACTTCGTTGTATTAGTTTTCTAATATAGTCATGACGCTTAGAAATGGCGACAACAAGGTCATATTTATTTACACAACCTAGTTTTTCAATCAATGATGCAATAATTCTCTCAACGCTCCTATGAGATAATGAAAGTTTTGAGGCTAAAGATTTTGCATCATAATGCCCATGATAAATATAATAAAAACAACTATTTTCAGAATCTGTCAGCTGAAAGGGAAATTTGTCTTGCTCTATTCCCATGTTCAACTTGATTGGTTCTATATATTCAGTGATGTCAAATAACTCATAGAATAAAGTGTCAGAACTAAATAATCTCTTTTCTATCTCTTTAATAATTTTTTTAAAGTACCAATCATATTCGCGAACGTTAAACGCTCCGTTTTTAGTAACAATGGTTAAGGAACTAATAGAGTCATCTTCATTATACACTCTATAAGTCACAATGTTTGGTAAGACACGGACCCTATCAAAAAAGCCATATTCACACTCTATAATCTCTTGTTCACGTATAAAAGGAATAACTTCTTCAAGGGTTGACACACAAGGTAACTCTAATAAATTATCATAAAGGTGTAAAGGCTCATGTATTGAACTGGTATCTAGCCATTCCTCTGTTGTTTCTCTAACGAGAATAGGAAATGATATGACCTTTTTATTTTTATATACTCTATCATAACTTGCATCTGATACCTGAAATGTATGGGTCAACTGTGACACAACATCATAGTAGCTATTGATTACTCTACTTTTATGATGAAAATAAATCTTTTTAAGATTTTCCTTTCTGTTACAAATAGACATTTAACTCTACGTATAGCTAGAACAATGTGGGCAAATACTACTTTATATTCACCTAAAGATCAATATACAAACAATACTTGAAATATGTACACACTTTACTAAACGATCAATGTGTTTATAGCATTAAGGTTTTTAATTTTTAAAAATAAAATTATGTGATATTTTATTACCAATAACTCACTTTGCTTACAATGTTGATCACATTAATTTACCGATTTTCAGCATTTGCTCTGGTTTTTCATTATTTTCCTTAAACAAGAAAGACAAAGGGTTTTGATACTCACCAGGAGATAATAATTCAGACAGCTCACGTATATGTGATAAACATTTATCGTTTAACTTAGATTTACGACTCTTACATAAATTTAAGCAAATATTATCTTTTAGCCAATCACAACTTAACATTTCCTGCACGATCATTGTTAAATTATACAAGCTATTCTCGGTCAGCGAAAAAGATAAAATACAAGGCTGTTCTTTATCTAAAGTTTGCACCAATAATTCCACCTTTTCCTGTGTCATTTTATCATCTTCGGCTATTCCATATTGTGATTCTAAAACATCGTTTGCATCATGTGCCTCTTTATTTTTACTATAAACACCTTTTAACTTAACTTTTTCTTTCTTTTTAAACTGATGCTGTTGCTCTTCATACTTGTTATGCAAATCATGGTAAAAAACTTCTATTTCTTTTAAGGCTTCATCTAAACTTTCTTGGTCTTCTTCATTTATTTCTTCATTTACTTTATGTACATGTGCATACGTTTTTAAATATCGACCTAACAATTCTATGAATTTTTCCAGTTTATCTTGCAAAACTTGAATTTTACCTTGCTCTATATAAACCTGGTTTAAAAATTGCAATAGTGGTTTTTTGAATTCAAATTCCTGTTGCTGCTCTAATAATTGTTGTGATATTTGTTTTATTTTTGTTTGTAATGAAGACATAAGCCCCCCAAGTTAATTTGACCTTAACAAGTTGATAGTTAAGTTCATAATGTGCCAACATTTTCTGCGCTAGTTGTATTTTGCTTGCCTAAATAATAATTCATAAATGCTTCAGAATAATCATTATTCTTAAAGATTTCTTGTAACTTTGTTTGTGCTTCTGCTGAATATGCCGACTCTCCTTTTTGATTTTTTGCAAACATTGTATCATCCAATCTAACGCGAACACCTGCCTTATCGTAAGCTTCCTTAATTGCCTCATATTGCTTCCAATCTAAATCATCATCATCTTTATTATTATCTTTCTTTTTATAGATTGGTTTTAATTTCAATGTAACAGTAGGAACTATTTCCTGCTGAATTTGTTTGTTTAAATTTTTATTCTCATTTGGTTGTTTCAATTTATTCTGAGAATTACTATTAGGGTGTTCTTTTGGCGGATTAACTTGCTGTTTAGGTAAACCTATATTTAGTATTTCTCTTACTTTTTCATATTTTTTCTTTTCAAAGTCTGGATCGTTTTTATCCAGCTTATCTACCGCTTCTAGAACCTTTGCTTTTAAATTCGCTCGGGTATTAGCACGTAAAGTTGCAGCAGTCGCCAGTACACAAAGTGCGAACTCTTTTCCGTTATTACTTGCTTCAATATGAGTTATGCCATCACTTTTTTGGGTGATAGTGTAAGCATCTTCGCCTGATTTTAACGTGTAAATTGTGGCATTGTCTTTTTTATCCTGCTTAAATTTTTTGAACTCAAATTTTGGTAATTTAGTGCCATCACTACCTTGAGGAAGCAGCGTATTTAACACCTCTACCAAAGCTTTTGCTTCATCCTTTGTTTTAACCTGACTTAGATTAGTCAATTGCGCAAAGTTATAATCAGCACCTTGTTGAAAATCAATCTTATTGTTATTCCAATTAACACCCAATATTTCATTAAGTTCTTGTTCTGACCATTCGGTTTTTTCCAACAGATCAAATTTATTGTCTTTATCCTTTTTAAACAATTTTTCACGTTTATCCTTTTTTAAATTATTAACACTCAGCAAGTAATGTTCTTTAGATTTATCTTGATCCTTCATATATTTATCAGAATAAAACCCAACTTTTTCTACAGCCTTTATTTCATAGTTGTTTGCACCATCTTTTTTTACTGCATAAAAAATCGTATTATTTAAATCAAATGACATATTAAAATTCCTCTTTATTAAAAATAAAAAACGCTATCTATTGATGTTAATCATGGGAACGAAAGTGTACTTTTCTTCTTGCAAGAGCTAGGTGACCTTGCAATCAAAACATCAGTTGAAACTTTTAGAGCTTGATGAAATCGATTTACTGGTTTAAGTCAACTTGACTTCATAAAGCTATTATATAATCCAATAACAATTATCTTGGGGTATTCTGTGTTCCAACGTCTGAACCACCTTTGAAAATATCACCTTTATAATTTGAACCACTTTTAACATCATAATCTATTTTTTCTATTGGTTGATTAAACCAATTGTCTTGTGAAAAACGATTAATTGAATCCTGCTCTAATTTTGCAGAAAGTTTAAAAGCTTCTTTCATCGCAGCAATTGCTTTTTCATCTGAAACAACATTAACCTTATACTGCTCATTTTTACTACCATTATTATTTTGACTACTCATTGTTTCCCCCTAGAGTATATTTAGTTAAATCTGTTGTTATTATATGAGCATTATTCAAAAGACACCATAGTATATGAGTAGATTCATCAAATTGCTGAATCTTATAACGTATTTACAATCTTGACAGACAACATTGAAAGATACTCAAAAAGTGCCATTTATAGCTTTACTGTATGAATCAGATTGTCCCTCCCAAGTTAACCACGGACAAGAACTCGTGCCATAACCTTTGGATTGGCATACAAAGACAATTGTAGATTTATCTTTAATATAACGCGCTTCGGTCCCCATATTACAAGAAATCAACCCATCTTTAATTTCTCCATTAGAATTAATCGTCAATCTACATAAATCAGGAGAATTTGCAAAACCAATACTTAGAAAGCTATCATTGTTTCCTTTACACGGATTACCATAGAAACCATTTGCTAATGGCGTTGCATGTTGACCACAAGCGCTAACATTCAAAGAACCGAGTCCCAAAGAAATAAAACGATAGGGGAATACGTTCATTGCTACTGTCACTGTAACTTCAAGATAACGACTTCCTGTAAATCTATAATCAACGTGTAATAAGTTATCATCCCCATTCGTATAGGCCTCTGCCCATTGTGGTGATTGATCCGAATGGGCATCAATGTTAAATTTAATCCCAGCCATAAAACGATCATTATTAAAATCATTAATTCTATAAGCAATCCCCCCCCTTACTCGTGTATCACCGCCTGGTCCAGATGTAGCATCTACTTCATAGGTATACTCTTTACCTCCATTAATATTAGATTTACTCGTCTGAAATCCTCGTCCTTCATCCACCCAAGTTCCTGGTTCTACCAAAGTATAAGGGGTATTGTTTTTAATCGTAATATAATAGTCTGTGACAGCAAAAGCCCATATTGGGGATATAATGACTCCTAAACCAATAATTAATTTAATTTTATTTTTCATTATCTTATTTCTCCACTTCCATTCATAACTTATGACAAGATTTAAGCCTTATTTGTTAGGATTAACGGGGTTATTAAGGTGCGCACTATTTTCACCTCCACCGCTACTACCTTTCTGATTTTTATGATATTTGTAATTATCCACAGACGTGCCGACATGTCCCACACTAGAGCCCATGTTTTGAACACCATGCATTTCTTCTGTTTTGCCTTGATTATATTTCTCTGCCGTTTGTGTGCCTGCTTGTGCCATACCTTGAGCATTTTGCATACCAGAAGACTTCATCTCTTGCATATCTTCAGCACCTGCACGCTCATTATGTGTGCCACCTACCCAATGCAATATTTTATCTGGCAAAATATAAATTAATGAAAAGCACTTGTAAAAGGCTAAACCAATAAAGCTTGCATACATAAATACCAATAATAAGTTTAATGTCCCCGTTACATAACTGTCACTCGATGTACCATACACATTGCTAATTTGAGTTGCTACAGCGTGAAATCCTTTTGCCGAAATGGCAATAACCAGATATGTCAAAATAATCGCAGTAATTAACCCAAATACCATCAATACAGGTCTTAAGACAAGGTTCAACATGATTTGAATAGCAGGTTCCGCTTTACCAAATACTTCATGTCCTTCTGGATAAACAATACCTAATGCCACAACAGGGGCTGCAACTAAAGCTTCAATAATGAGTAACAACCATGCAATCTTTCCCGCCCAAAATAAGATAAATGGGGTCAATGGAATAATAAGTGCGAATAAAACTGCATTGGTAAATAAGGTCACTAAAACAAAAAATACTAAGGGTAACCATACTAATGACATCGTTAAATTCGTCATAGTAATAAGGGTCGCCAATTGTGCACCAACGTCTCCAATTGAAGAAATCACACCAGGCAACCCAGGTGTAAAATAACTAAAAGCCGCAGTTCCTAATGCAGCAAGTTTTGACGCACCCTGAATAGTAGATACTTCAATTAAAACATCTGTAAAAGCTTTCTCTGTTTTTTCGGTAACAGATTGCAAAGTATCAACTACCATTTTAATTAATGACTGCCCCACACCTTGGATCTGTCTTAACGCTGAAAAGGCATTTGTCATTTCAACGCCAGGAGTTACTGCTTCACCAATATTATAAATTTGACTTAACATTCCTCCTGCATCAGCATTAAGGCTCATTTTTTGGAAAATTCCATTTAAAAAACTCTCCGCAGGAGAAGCAATATCAGCAACTACTGCACCTTCATGGAAAAAACCGACATTATTTAGCTGAAACAAACGCACTAAGTACAAAAATTGGCTGATATATTCTGCTTTCAAGCTTTCTATCCCTGATTTACTATTAGCAAGTGCCGTTTGAATAACTAAAAAATACTTACCAATATCTGTTGAAATAGAAGAAGGAACAACCGCATCGATTAAATCCTTACAACTAAAACCATCAATAATATGCTGATTAGGAAAAAGCTTGCTAAATTGATCCCTACAGTACTGATTATCCTTATCTCCGTACACGTTATGAAAAACATCTATCATTTGCTGTTTAAGCTTAGTGACATCCAACTGAATAAACTTATCTGTTTTATCATTTTCTGTATAATCAGTTAATTTGACCTCTTTATTATGCTTAGGATTTTTTTCATCTGCGTGGGTGTCAGGATAAAGTCTATATTCAAGAGAACCATCATTATAATGGTCAACTAAGCTACTAATACTATTGTTATTTTTTAAATACTGTAGTGTCACACCCACTTTATCAATAGTGATTTGACTTTGCTGGTTGTTATACAATAAGTCATCAAATATTGCAAAGTCATTATGAAATGCTTTTAATACTTCCTCAAAATTACCATCCAATTTAAAGTACTTTTGATCTGCATTCCACCAGTCATTTTCACCCTCCTTTTTATCATCTTCAGTAGAGTTGACTTTATCTTGATCGGTATTTTTTGCTTCGTCCTTTAATTTTTGTTGAAACCCTCTGGCAATCGCCTGAGACAACGTAAAAATAACATCTGCATCGTTTGTTAGGTGCTTATTAATATCCATACTATTGTTATGAATAGCCATAATACTATTAACCATGTCTTGACAAGAACGTGGTTGTGATCCTTCATCCTTTTTTTCAACATAACAATAAGTATTTAACGCCGTAGAAACTTTATCCTGATCAGGTTGAGTGATAGGTAACCTAAATATATAGTGGTTAATGATTTTGTAAACATCAAATTGAACGTAGTTATCATCCTCAATCACTGACCATTGCTGCATACCTTGTTTGAGTCTTTCTATGTTGGCTGTATTAATTTTTTTGTCTTTCGTAACGTAAATATCGTCTAATTGATTATTGTCAATCATCTTTTGGGTAATGTTTTTTTCGATTTTCATTGCCGCTTGTACTAAAGACATTTGATCCACTTTAGTCGTATCCAAAGCATCATATTTATTATCACTACCTGTAGGCATACCAACGTTTTTTAACATATCTGCTGAAAAACCTGCTAAAAGATACAAAGCAATGTCAGTCTTCACTCCATCTGATATATCAAAACTCATCACAGGCGGTACTTTATCCTTATCGAGTTTTTCATAAGTATTTTGCCATACTTGATTAGCAAAATTAATGCTCACTCCCACCATCAAAAAAACAAAGTATTGTGCCATACAAAAACCTGATTTTAATGGAATTGCACATGCAGAACCTAAAATAGTTCGCAAAGGAATCCAATAAGAGCTCCAATTTTTACCTAAAAAAGTACCATCTTTTGCTGTATTAATCGTGCCAATTACCAGAATAAAAGCATAAATAGCAATTACTGCCATAATAATGCCACAATTGAAATAATAAATAAGCTCCCTAAAAGCAACGTCACTTGCTTGCCCTGACAAGGCGGCAGATGCCGAAGTATTTTGGCTATCAAAACCAAATAGCTGATCAAGTACCTGCCAGGCGCTCCAGTTTTCTGTTATACCCGTTGCCATCATTTGACTCCTTTTACTAAATCACTAAACCATTCTTTAAAATGACATCCTAATTTTTTCTTCAATAGTTGATAGCGCCAAAAATGATATTTAAAGGCATTGGCCAAAAGTAATAGCAAAACCGATATGGCCATTAACCCAACTAATATATAACCATGGATGAATAAATACAGCGCATAAAAATAATCAACGACAGCAAGCAATAAACATAGTCGCAGCATAAAGGTAAATCTTCTAATTAGATAAGTTACACGATTACTATCTACACCTATTGCTGCTAAGTCTTCATATGACATTTCATGCTCAGGTTGTCTAATTTTAAATACCTGTTTAAAGATATTAGCAATAAATTTATGCTGCTTTTGAAACGAATCAATTAGAAACATTTTCTTTGTACGACGGAATCTAATTTTCTCTTTACTTTCTTTTGTTTTTTTCATATGAGGTTTCTCAATTCATTATTTTTCATTAAGCTGAATAATTTGTGTAATTCCAAAATATTGTCCACTTGCTAAATCTGAAATATCTGTGTTTTCCTGAAGCGTTAATTTCAAAATCATATTATTATTACCAGCCTCGTGCCCTTTAGAGAAAGTTACCAGTATAGGCACTTGTACTTGCCAGCTTTTTATGCCAGCAATATACCCCACTGCCGTTACCACTGGCACACCATTTAGTACCGCTTTTGCTACCATTTTCTGATCTACTACTTGCTTAATTGTATCTTTAAAGGCTTCATTAAATGCCTGCCAGCCATGATCTGTAAAAAGAGGTCTCAAGGCCAAAATTTGCTCTTTATAATTAAGAAAATCAAATTTATACAATTTATTTACATTCTGACTAACCCAATTGATCAACATATCTTCGGTCACAACTGGTGTTTGAGGTAAATTAAGCTCTTTAACTACGCCCTGATTATCAATCGCAAGAAAATAGATTTTTTCTTCTTTATGGCTATACCACAAACCTAAAAGTAAAACCAAGTTTAGCAATACACTCACTAATAAAATTTTAATCATGAGTCTAAAATTATTTTTGTAAAATTCAGCTTTCTCAGTAATCGCCTTTAACACATTAGCCTGCATGGTTTTCCTCCATTAGTCTTGTCAGCACGGTATCTATTATTAATAATCGAGACTCACTACACACTCTGGTTAAAAGCAAATTTTTTTCAAATGACATACAACGCTTATAAAGCTCATGATAATCAGAATCACTGCTTAATTTTTGATAGACCAATTGAAACAAATTTGAATTTTTCTTGTGTACATTTTGCATGAAATACATCATCAATGTGGTTGGTAATTTTGCACACAAGTTAACGATTGCCTCAACATACTCTTCTGATAGATGTTCTTTTTGATAGGACTCTAAGCAAATCTCATAGAATTGCTCATAAAATTCATTTGAAAATTGAAAATCATTTTCTTGTGCTTCCTTAATATCATAAACCGTCAATAAATCGACGAGTTCTTTTTTACTAAAGCCATGCCAATAATTAATAATTTCTGTCTTAAAATGATGAATGTCGATTGCATCACGCATGCTTTATACTCCCATAATATTGATCAATGAAAGTTTCTACTAATTCATTTGCAATTTGTTTTATAGATTTATCTGAATGCAGTATTGCTTGTGTTTCAAGATAGGGTTTAGCACTACCCTGTGGAAATTTACGTGCTAAAAGCGTTAAGCTTGGAATGACACCAAGATGCTCAACAAGCTTTTCTTTCAAATAACAATCCTCCGAAGTAGTTGTAAATAACCACACCTCATAGGCACTTAAGCTTAAATTAAGTAGTTGAGTATTTACACCATTAATGGTGTGAAACTGACCAATAAAATTCATGCCATTACTATTTGGACCATGCACTGCATACTTTAACGCAAGCGCTTCAGTTTCGTTTAAACCAAAATGAGACTTCGTGTTTTCTAATGCACTTTGATTGCCTCCACTTAAAATAAAAACGGAAGTAGCAAACTCAAGCATAGTGTGGTTAAAATCAGTTAAGGACTGTGATGCTAATGCAATTTGCACATTGTGCTTTCGACCTTCACGCATGTCGGTCAAAACCTGTCTTAAAATCGGTGCACAACCACGCGTGCGATGAAACTCATCAAATACAATGCGTTTTGGAACGTTATGTAACTCCTGTAATTTATGTTTGTGATAATGTCGATAATCATTTGCCAAACTCTCTAAATCTTGTGCTTTAACGAAAAAGTAACTTGCGGTCAAATGGCGTACTAACATATAAGCAATAACTGAAATGCGTGAATCACTTGCCGATACAGCCGACATAACAGAGGATAAATCAAATGCCACTACTTTTGCATAAACATCTAAGCGTGTGACAAGATTTAATGAAGGTAGATTCTTAATTACCGTCGTGATATTACGACAAAAATACTGAATATAGCTCTCACCATTGGAAAGTTTTAGCGTTTTATATAAATCAATAACACTTGTTTGATTGACTGCACTAATTAAATCAGAAAGTAACGGCATGGCATAACGCTGTGCTTTTTGAGCTAAACGTATTTCATTTTGCTCAAATAATTTATCCGTTACCTGCCACCATGATTGCCCATGATCGTTAGATTTAAAAACGTTAATTTTATCATCAATTTCGGGGTTAATTCCTGGTTGGTATAGCTTTGGTTGATAAACGTCACTGTGTAATTTATAAACTTCATCAATAACTAAATTTAACATAGCTTCCATCCCTTCCGGTAAAGAAGCTTCTACATTTTCCAACAATAAAGCGGAAAGAAAGTTAATTAAAAATGCTTTATGTGCATGACCAGGAACGCGTGCACCTAGATGCGTATCAAAAGGATTAATCGCATCGTTATAACTAAATGTAAATTGATAATGCTCAGCAATATTCGGCGTTTTAGTTACGGACTTTAGCAAATCGATCACACCTTTTGAAGATGGTCCAATATCCAAAATTGAAAGATAAGGCAGCTCTTCTAATCCTTGGCAAAGACAAGCAGACAGGTTAAGAGAATTTAATAATACTGACTTACCTGAACCAGATCGTGCATAAATTAACTCTATCCAGCTTACTTGCTTTGAAGACCCACTTTGATAAGGCCATAGTTTGCCATCTGGAGTACGAAATAAGGTTGCACCATAATCCCATGAAATTGCAGGTCGAAAAAATGGCATAAGCTTTATTGCGTCTCCTAATGGGGCACCAACTGCACAAGGAAAGCCTTCACGATTGATTGCTAATAAGGTTGATTGAACAATGGCAAATGGGTCACCAAAATTTTCGGTCGTTTGCGCACTCCCCCAGCTTTGTATTGCTTTATTTAAGGCTGCTTTACGCTTTTGAAATTCCTCGATCTCTGATTTAGGTGCCCAAGTAATTAAATTTACTGAAAGCTTAACCACTGGCATATCGCTGTGTTCTTGAATGTGCTTGAGTAATTTGTGTGCATTACAAATCAATTTATTTTCATGCGAACTAAACGTTAAAAACTGTGCTAATAATGATTTTACTTGGCTTATTTTGATGCCATTTCCTGTAAGTGAAAAACACATTTGCCAAGGCAGTTGATATTCTTTCAAAGTTTTAAATAAAACATAAAACGCTTGAATATGTTGAGGAAACAAACTGATAGTTACAGGTGCATATCGGTAGTTACCAATTACACACTCAGACATATTAACATTAGCACCATCTTCACAAAATAACTGATAAGACAGACTAGGCCATAACCAGTTCGACCAATCTTTATCCTCATATCCTAGATATAAATTATCGCCTGGTAAATGTGGCTGCCAACTCTTATCTGTTGTGTCTGGCGCAATTTGCCTTTTGATTGTATGTAGCAAATGCCGTACTTGCATGATATGCGTACTTAACCCCATTGCTGTAAATGACTCTAATAGCATTGTCAATAATGCAGCATGCTGTAATCGCACTTCATTAAGCACATGCAAAAAGTGTTGTGTCTTTGATGATATTTTTACATTCTGATCTTTTAAACGCTCAGTCTTATTCCTGTAAGCTTGCTTTTGAGCATGTGCACTTAATAAACCAGCTGAGCTCCAGATACATAAGTAACATTTTTCAAATACACAAACCTCATCTAATTTTTCTTTCTTTGCCTCAAAATAATCATCTAAATTGAGATTTAAGCGCTTAGCACTCTTTTGTGAAGGCAACAGTAAATCATCTATTTCTTGCGCTGTACTTTGTGCATCATAACGAAAAAAACATTTAATCCTGACACCTTGTTTTTGTAATAAAGGTGTTAAAATAGCCGTAATTTTTTCACATAAATAGATATATTCATCATTGCCAACCATATGCTTAACGCCATTGATTTCCAATATTGAAATCAAGCTGCCATCTTTAGCAATTAAAGTATTTTCATCATCTGCACTTTCGAGCTCACAATAACTGTAGATCGTTTTATTGCTAATGGCATTTAACCAAGCAAATAAACCTTCAACGCTTTTATACAAGAAATTCATCTTTCACTCATCTTAATTATTTACTCAAACACAAAACCTGATGCTGTATAGACTTTATATGCCTGACTGTCTATTTTCAAAACCTTACCATAGCCATCTAATTGCGAACCTTCTTTTACGGTAATCGATCTGCCTTTTTTGTCTTCAAGCCAAGCAATTCCATCAATTACTGCTGTTAAATGCAGTTTTTCATTCATATTTATTTCCTTGGCATTCATATATTGCAACTGCCTTTGAAGTTCAGTAACAAGTGAAATTAAAGTTTTGCTTTGGTCTGCTTTTTGTATATCATCCAGCGATTTAATTATACTTTGGATACTTTTTAGCATCTGAGCTTGATTGGACTCCACGCTTTTAATATGCTGTGCCATTTCAATGATGGTTTTTTCAAATCGCTGGCTATTATTATCCTGTGATGTTTGTAAATCATTTAGTTGTGTTGATATTGTTTGTAAGCGTTGTGTTAGCTCTTTGTTATCGACATTTTGTATTATACGCTGCTCGGTTTTGACAAATTGCGTATTTGTATTTGGAGAGGATATTTGTGATGTCCTACTAGGATGAGATGTATCATCACTGGCAAATAAAGTGCTAAAAATAAAATAAGCGCCTGCCATCAACATAAATACTGCCAAGCCATAAGCAAGATAAATTTTTTCAAATTTAAAATTTTTAAGCTTGTCACTTAAGCGATTCATACTATTTCTGTCATTTACAGTTGAGGTTTCTTCCATCCCTTGCTGATTGGATCTGCCCTCTTGTTCTTGATCAGGCTGCTTATTTTTCTCATTATCTTCAAAAAAATCATAATTGCTCATTTACTTTATACCTTAAATTTGTCTTTAAACTTTTATGTCTTGCATAATCAAAACCCCTATTGCACTACCTTGATTTAAAGTAACTGTTGGAGGTTTATCAAATTGCTTCGTCATCGCACTACTTAATGCTGTACCAATTTGCCCTAACCCAGCATATGCTGCATTTTTCGTCGTTAATGCAGCTTCACTTCCTTGACAATGCTTTCCACCCATTGGGTCAACATAACACCAACCACTGTTGTTTTGAGCATTAGTGAAGTAGGTCCCAAACCCTTGCAAGAAAGCAGCTGAGAACAAACTGCCATAACGTAAAAGATAATGATGGTCTACATCACTTGCCAACGCAGTTTGGGCTGTGGCTTGATCAATAGCGTAAGCATTGATGTTGATACTTGCTGCTCGATCTGGAATGGATAAAGTCGTAAATTTCACCACTAATTTGTCTTCTTCTCTGACAAAACTACCTAACAGTTTTGCATGTTTGTAAGGTCCCACAACGATGTGAGCCAATATTGGCGTATCAGGTTGATCGCTATTAACAGCCGTATCAATCACCGCAATAAGAATATCACCTGCTTTAAACATCGCCATTTTAGATTGAGCACTAAATGATTCTTTGCTTCCATAACCATTTGCTAACTCACCAAACTCCTCCTTCATTGATGGAACTTTATTCCAAGACTTTAAAATGACTTCAAAATTTTTCTGCACAGTTTGAGGATCCACAGCTAAATTTTCTTGAATAGTTGACATAGCATACGAGTGCTTAGTTGATTGTGTGTCGCTTGGCTTATTTACCTGTTGCTGATTATTTTTATAGTCATAAAACGTAACAGGATCCATTTGTTTCTGTTGATAATCCTGAGCCTGGTTTTCTTGTTTTTCAGTTGGAGTTGAGGAAGCAAAAACATCTTCAATATAACTGCTATTTTTATGTTCAGCTTGCTTAATTTTTTGTTGTCTATCCTGGTCTACGAGCTTTTGGTATTGGTCATCCTTTATTGGATTCTTTTGGTTTACCTCAATTTTTTTATCATTCACTTGTGACTGCAAATAAGTTTGACCATTTTTAGAGCACTTTAATAGCATTGTAATTGAGACAATGACAAGTATGGCAAAAATAATGAGTATTCTAATACGTGGATGATTTTTCAAAAATTTCAACATGACTTTATTCATCCTTTAGATTGATTTTGTGCACCCCTACATTGTCGGAGATCATTACGACAGGAGTGGGTACAATTTCATATACGTTAGTCGTCCCTAAAGTATTATCTTCAATATGATTGATATAGGCGGGAGAAATGAGTGTACCTGAAGTTAAAATGAGGTAATGACCTTGATAAAGCCAAAATTTTCCTGTGTTTTGCTCTCCAGAAACACTTAACGATTTTGCACCTTCTGGCACTATTCCAGATAGAAGTGATAACAGATAAGGGGATTGTCTAATGTTTTCCAAATGAGTATCATCCTCTGCTTTAGCAACACGAACATAAAGCTCATAGTCCCATTCTTTTTGTGTGGATTGCAGCATTAAAGTCACAGGTGTTGCACGTCCTTGCAACATCACAGCCATGTTCGTATTAGCATAAGGTTTCTTAGATTGAAGCATCATAATTCCACCCTTTTTATCCCAATTGACTGCAAAGTCCTCTGTGTCACCAATCACATAACTAGTAATCGGCCAAACCACTCCTTTTGCATCAGTAAAAATAATTGAACTCACTACACCAATACCAAGCCTTACATTAGGAGGGGAAGTTGCAAAGCCTGGTTTAGTATCAGCCATAACCACGCGAGAGACTCCTTTTGCATCACTCATAGCTGGCATAACAGCTGCTGCCTTTTGTCTTGCACTAATCTCACTTTTAGTGCTTTGAATATCACTTGCACTAAGTGGAAACATGCTGCTTACAAGGTTATTTACAGGAGAGTTAGTCTCTTGCGCCGACACTCCATTGCATGATAATCCCAGTAACAGCAAACTTGGATATATAAGTTTTTTCAAGGTCTGCTAAATCATTAATCAACAATGGTGACCATAATAAAATACTCTGTCATATTGTCGTCTTTTTTTAACATACATTCATCAAATCGATGAATTTATATAAATTATGATTCATGATTTTGAAATTATTTGTAGTTTCTTAATGTGAATTTGACACAAGAAACTTTGAAAATAGTCAAAGCAACTATTTTCAAGCAGCTTCATAAAGTAACAAACATCCGATTTTTGCCCGTGGTCATTCTAATTAATTTAGATTACAATCACAGCTTAGATTTATCACACAAAAAGGAGCAAACGTGAGCACTCTCTCTAGTTGGCATAAAAAGCTTATGCTACTATTATTATTCTTATTCCCTATTTTACCTGCTTTTGCACTTACAACATACACCGTCAAGTCAGGGGATTCGTTATGGCGAATTGCGAGCAAGCACGGTATTTTAGGCACTCCAAACAAAGATATGATCCAAGCCATCAAGGGAATTAACTCAAAAGAAAATCCTTCTATTAACGACGATATTATTAATATCAACCAAAAACTACTCATTCCAACTACCAAACAAGAAGTAGAAGATGGTGTTAAACTATACACATTACGCCATACGCTGTACCTTAATCAAAATAATCCAGCATCGACTCTTGAGCAAGCGTTATCCCTCACAGAAACATCTTTCACACTTGCTAACAAAAAACAGCAATCCACTATCTCAATTAAACAATCAGATTCAACTCTCTATTCATTACCTGAAAATTCCATAGTCAATACAAATAATAATCAAATAAATACCAGCCAACACTCTAACTCTACTATTGAAGGCATTGTCATTACACCAGCAATAACTAACACCAACGTTGACCATAATAAAGATAGCAGGCTGAATACTGAAAACACAAATATCAATATCCATACTAAAGCTAAAACGGATTATAATCAGTGGCTAATCATTATACTAATTGTTATTGTCATATTCTTAATTTGGCAGCGACGCTTAAAACGCAAAGCGACTTTTGCCCAGCATGATACACGTATAATGAAAGATCAATTTTATGCTAAGACATCTGATCCAACAAAAGATAAAGAAGGTGCCGTGATCAACAAACAGTCTGAGACTGAGCGTATTAGCAAAAAAGCATCCAAAGATGAAATTAAAAAACTACTCCAAAAAGCCAACGAACTACTAGAGGCACAAGATGTTGCACACGCTAAAACTATTTTACAAGAAGCGTTAAATAGCGAACCTAAAAATTTAGATATCCGTATCAAAATCCTTGCAATCTATGGCGCAGATGGCGATGAAATTTCATTTAACAGCGAACGGGATTATCTTGCCTCTAATCTATTACCTTATGATGATAAGCGCTGGAAAGATATTGATACATTATATAAAAAATATTTTGGTATAAATTAACAAGGAATCGTCATGTCACAAAGTCAAATCGAAAATCAAGAAAGTGTTTCAAGCGGTAAACTAACCGTAATACTTCTTGTTACACTTATTGCCCTTGGAGTATTATTTTTTATGAGTTTTATTTTTTTTGTAAAATTTAAAGCCTATCAAACCGTTGCTCAGGATTTAAAAGCCGAGCTCAAACACAATTACAACGGTTACCTAACACTCAACTACAATATCGTAGATAATGCCATTATCATGAGCAATTATAACTATGAACAATCAATTAAAACACTAAGCGGAATATTTCCAAAAATTGAATGTGATGCCAAACAAAGCTGTCTGATCAACGGTATTTACTACCATTTTAACGTTACATCCAAAAATGGTTATCTTATGATTATTGGTTATCAAGCAGATTTATCCAAAGACGAGCAAAAAATAGCTGATAATAGCTTTGTGATGCATCAACAGCGTAATAAAAATTTTTGACTATATCTCAACCGCTTAACGCCCGATTGAAATATATTCAATCCCCATTTTTTTCATGCGAGATTTATCATATAGGTTACGACCGTCAAAAATCACAGGTTGCGCTAATCTACTCGCGATTTTAGCAAAATCTGGACTTCTAAAGCTTTGCCATTCTGTCACTACAAAAAGTGCATCGGCACCATATAACGCATCATAAGCATCTTGTGCTAACTCGTAATTATCACGGTTCTCATATGTGTTGATAAAATTATTCATCGCCTCTGGGTCATACGCTTTTACTTTCACACCGTGTTGCCATAGTTTTTCAATCAACACTCGAGAAGGTGCTTCACGGATGTCATCGGTATTTGGTTTAAATGCAAGTCCCCATACGGCTACTATTTTGCCTTCAACTTCACCATTAAAATAATTGTAAAACTTATTAAACAATACTTCTTTTTGTTCATCATTAACATCATGTACAGCATTTAAAAGCCTTGCTTTATAACCATATTCATGCGAAGTCTGACTCAACGCTCGCACATCTTTGGGAAAACAAGAACCACCGTAACCACATCCTGCATAAATGAAATGATAACCAATACGCCGATCCGCACCAATACCAATTCGTACTTTTTCAATATCCGCACCTACTCGCTCAGCAATTTGACTCATCTCATTCATAAAGCTGATTTTGGTGGCAAGCATCGCATTTGCAACGTACTTCGTCATCTCGGCAGAACGCACATCCATGATCATTAAACGGTTTTGGTTTGGGTCAAATGGTGCATAAAGTTCGCGCATCATATCCGCGGCGCGCTCAGAATGTGCACCAACCACAATCCGATCTGGATGCATACAATCATTAATTGCATCACCCTCTTTGAGAAACTCAGGATTTGATACAACGTCAAAGTCAAGCGTGACGCCACGCGATCTAAGCACATTTGAAATCGTCTCTGTTACTTTATACTCTGTTCCCACAGGTACAGTCGATTTATTGACAATGACTTTATATTCACTCATATATTTTGCAACCGTTTTTGCAACCTGAAGCACATATTTTAAATCAGCAGAACCATCCTCATCAGGTGGAGTCCCTACTGCAATAAAAATAATTTCTGCTTCATCAATCGCAGATTTTGCCTCCGTCGTAAAACTTAATCTGCCTTTAGCTACATTGCGTTTAATTAGATCATCTAAGCCTGGTTCATATATTGGAGAAATTCCTTTTTTTAAATTCTCTACCTTTTTATTGTCAATGTCCACACAGCAAACATGGTTACCCATCGCCGCAAAGCAGGTGCCCGTTACAAGCCCAACATAACCTGTACCAAATATTGCAATTTTCATCGCTACTTACTACCTTCTACTCAAACTGATTGAATCATATCAGAAATAATCGCTATATTCAGCGAATATTCTTCTTTTGAACTATACTTTTGCTACTTACACTATTGGCTTAAACCATTTAAATATTCATACATTTATACAGATTTTTGATACGTTGTATCTTGCTTGCTTTTTACTTTTGGGCATATTTTTATGCCCATCTCAAACATTAAAAGTAGCTTAGTGTTAAACTTTGCTTCTACTTTTTTTGCCATTATTGGTAGTAATATTCCATCTGATGCAATTCTTCCATACAGTATTAACCTCATCAATAAAGTCCACTTAAACGTGGTTCTACTCATGATCATCATTTAAATGAGCATTTTAATCAACTATTAAATTGCATAAAAGCGTGTCTACTTTGTTTATTGAATCAATATCAGCTTTGCAATATCTACAGATATTTACACTTAATATTAATCATTACCAATAATTATTTCTTTATTGTGAACAATGTAAATAACTATTCTCTAATGTAACTATTTGACATCTGCATTAACACTACGCAAAATATGCCTGTCTTAATTTACACAGGGGACTTTTATGCCAATACAATCAACTTCTAACAAACAATATAAGAAAATTGTTTACATGATTTGTTTAATTGGAGCTTTAGGTGGATTATTATTTGGTCTTGACCAAGGTTTTATCGCCAATTCGCTTGCCACAATTGATCACATTTATGAACTAACTACTACACAAGGGGAACATTACTCTGCTGTACTGGCGTGGGGTGGTATTCTTGGTGCTTTATTAAGTGGCATTTTTGCAAGGATACTTGGTCGCAAAAAAGTACTGATACTATCTGGATTTTTATTTACGTTATTGTCACTTGTATCTGCATTTTTACCACCACTTGAAATTTTAATCGCTTGTCGTTTTGGATTAGGCTTTTCCGTTGGTATTGCCTCTTTTACAGTACCACTTTATTTATCAGAAACAGCGCCAACTTCTATTCGTGGGGGAATGGCAACTTTATTTCAATTGATGATCACAATTGGTATTTTCTTAATCGCTTTTACTAATGTGATGATTGTCAAAGCATTAGGACATTTCGAGATTTCACTTAGCTTAATGTTTAGCGTCATTGTAATATTTGCATTAATTATGTTCATTGGCAGTTTCTTTTTGCCTGAGAGTCCACGCTGGTTGATGTTAAAAGGCAAAGAAGACAAAGCTCTAAAAGTACTAAGGCGAGTACGCTCTTCTGAAAAAGAAATAAATGATGAAATAGCTGAAATTAAAGAAAGCATTATAGAAAATCAAGGCTCTGGAATCATTATGCTATCCAAAGGTTATTTTTGGAAAATATTAATTGTCGGAGTGGTATTACAAATGTTTCAGCAACTCGTTGGTATTAACATGATGATTTATTATGCCCCAACTATTTTTGGCTATGCTGGCATGACAGGAATTATTGCTTTACTTGCCATTCCAACAGTAAACATGCTCTTTACCTTCCCTGCTATTAAATGGATTGAAAAATGGGGTCGTAAAAAACTCTTATACGTCGGTGCTGTGGTAATGATGGTTTCTATGTTTACAGCAGGCTTTGCATTTTTAGTCATAGCGAATGGCGGCACTACACCTGGCGCTGTGCCTAAGGCAATATTACTAATTTCAGCTGTGGTTTATATCTTTGGTTTTGCATGCTCATGGGGACCTGTTGCTTGGGTTGTATGTGCTGAAATTTTTCCATTAAAAGGGCGTGAAATCGGCATGACTGTTACTACTATGATCAATTGGACCTTTGCTGGTATTGTGATGGCCAATGCACTGAGCTTCATGAAAGTATATGGCAATGCCTCCATTTTCTTTGTATTTGGGGGATTTTGTATCCTATCTATGGTTTTCTTAAAATTCTTTGTTCCTGAGACAAAGGGGGTAAGCTTGGAAAAAATCGAAAAAGACCTAGAACATGGAGTGAAGCTCAATAAAATTGGTCAACGCTAAGCATCACGAGTTTTTATAAAATCAATCGCTTGTTGTAAGCGCTTTAAAGTGCGCGCTTTTCCAATCCACTTAAGTGTCAAGCCAATATCAGGGGATTGCGCGGTACCAGTAATGGCAACACGAACAGGCATTCCGACTTTCCCCATCCCTAGCTCAAGCTCTTGTGCAATTTCTTTTAATACATGATGCAACTTAGCTTCATCTTGCCAATCTACCTCTGTCAGTGCTTCATATTTCTTTAATGCATATTGTAATGACTTAATCGATCCATTGGTTAAATGCTTAACTGCGGACTTCTCATCATAACTTTCAAAACCTTGATAAAAATAACGGCTTTGCTCGGTCAACTCTTTTAGTGTTTTTACTTTTTCTGCCATCACAGGGATAATGAGCTCAAGCTCAGGACCCTCAGTAATGTCTAAGCCTTGCTGTTCAAAGTGATATTTCAGGTGCTTTACTACCTCTTCTACTGGCAAACTACGCATATAATGTTGATTCAACCAATTCAATTTATCTGTATTAAAAGTTGAAGCTGAGGCATTAATATCATTTAAATCAAAATACTTGAATATCTCATCCATACTAAAGATTTCTTGATCTCCATGTGACCAACCCAAGCGAATCAAGTAATTAATAAGCGCCTGTGGTAAATAACCCTCCTCTTTATACTGCATCACACTTACTGCACCATGACGTTTTGATAATTTCTTACCATCGTTCCCTAAAATCATTGGTACATGTGCAAAAATAGGAACATCTGCACCTAATGCGTAATATAAATTAATCTGCCTTGGTGTGTTGTTAACGTGATCATCACCGCGCACAACATGGGTAATTTCCATATCGATATCATCAACGACAACACAGAAGTTATAGGTTGGAGAACCATCCGTACGCTGGATGATTAAATCATCTAGCTCAGTGTTGGCAATATTAATTTGACCCTTGACTGCATCTAACCAACTAACGATACCCTCCTTGGGATTCTTAAAGCGTACAACGTGCGGCTTTGATACATCCTGTTCACTTTGGTTTAAATGACGGCAATGTTCATCATATCGTGGTTTTTCTTTATTTGCCATTTGCCTATCACGCAATTCATCTAAACGTTCACGTGAACAATAACAACAATATGCTTTCCCTTGTTGTAATAACTGATTAATTACTCCTTTGTAACGCTCAAAATGTTGAGTTTGGTAATAAGGTTCATAATCTGCGTTCAATCCTAGCCAATCCATACCATCTAAGATCGCTTGCACGGCTTCTGGTGTCGAGCGATCTAAATCGGTATCTTCTATTCTTAATACAAACTTACCCTTGTTTTTACGCGCATACACCCATGAAAATAACGCCGTCCTTGCGCCACCTACATGCAAATACCCCGTTGGGCTTGGGGCAAAGCGCGTTTTAACTTCTTTTATCACAATACACTACCTTAATTCACTTTGGTCTTACATTTGCGACATAAGTTTACTGTAAAATACGGGCGCGATAAATGGAGAACTGAAATTTCGCTATTTTTGTAGCTTGAAAACGTGCTCTATGCTTTTTCAGAGCTTAATACCAACAAAGTCAAAAAATCCACTACTACTGTATTAAGAGATGTGCACCCAATAGTGGCCAATAAAATATAATTGCAACAATAATCACTAATATACTAGAGATTTTTAGCCATATCCCCCATGCCATTACAGCATGAATTTTAACATGATCAGAGTGAAGCACCAATGCCATTGCCGGAGTACTCACCGGCAACAAAAAAGTTAACCCAGCACCTGTGGCAATTCCAACAGTTATCACTCTTGGATCAATACCGTACTCTAAAGATAATGCTAAGCCTACAGGTAGCAATATAGCGACCGCTGCTGCATTACTCATTACCTCAGTTAGTATAGCTACCAGAACAATCAATGAAACTATAATCAGCAAAGGTGATGAAATCCCTAAATCTATTATCACTTGTACCATTTCATGGGCAGCTCCGGTATTACGTAAGGCAACGCTTAAAGCAATCGCACTACCATACATAATAATAATACCCCACTGCACATCTCTTTCAATCTCTTTCCAGTTGGTAATACGCAAGATAAAAGCCAAAATCACACCCAAAAATGAAATCCAATCTAGCCCCCATGCCGTGCCATAGAAAATCCATAGAAATATTGTAAATAAGACGACCATTAAAGTTAAAACTTCTCTTTTTGTCACCCGTCCAATTTCTTTTTTATGCGCTATTAACTTTTGTCTTGCTAACTCGATATTAGCACCACTTTTATGTGCAATAATCAACACACATATACTTGCAAGGCAAAGCATAACTAACACAATTGGTATTACCCATAAACTCCACTCAAAGAAACCAATATGACTAACGTGTGCCATCTTAGCATTTGTTGCAAAATTATCTTGCAAAATACCTAATGCCAAAGGCGCTCTTGCACCACCTAACAACGTTGCAGTGCCCCCGATCATTGCCCCCCATGCCATTGCCATATAAGCTGCGAATGCAAATCGACTCTTTTTATTCACATTTGCAGCAGTAACAATTTCCAATACAATCGGCAATAACATTGCAACAACGGCATGTTCACTAATGAAAAAAGCCATAGTACTTGAAAGTCCAAAAATCGACATACAAAGACGCTTAGAGCCTTTACCAAATTTAGAAATAATCGTAATCGCTAAACGTTTGCTTAATCCAGAACGCATAACTGGACTTGCTAAAATAAATGCACCCAACACAAAGAAAGTTGCAGAATTACCAAAATAACTATATACATCTTGAGCAAAAATCACACCAGAAGCAGGTAATAAAAACAGAACGATAATACCTGTAATTGCAAGCGGGAAAATATTAATTATCCATAAAAATACCGCAACGCAAAAAACAGCAAACGCATGCTTCCCTGATGCAGAAAATTCACCAAATGGTAAAAAAAGCGCAACAAAATAAATGACCATTGACGCCAGCACACACAGAAAAATACTAGGTAAAGTAGGTAATTGTAACTCTTTTTCACACATGGTGATCATTCCATAAACTACCGTCTATACAAACCTAACTGACAGTGGCATTTTTTTCCAGAAGTTTATGATTAAAAAACAAACTTAGCCATCACTCCTACACCTAGTGTATTATTCTCTGGCTCATACCATCCTTTTTCTGCATTACCATTTGCGATATCTGAAGTTTGTATCTTCCAATACCTAATATAAGGTCCTATCAACCACATCCAACTTCCCTGGTTACGTCCCAATAAAATATTACCATTAGCACCCCAACCTTCACGTTGTTGATTAACAATACCCCCATCTACACTTATGTATTGAATACCTCTGATTAAATAATCAAACTCTAATTTTGATTCAAGAACCAGTTTTTTATGAAGCCAAGTAAACTGTAATCCAATAGGTATATAAAAATAATTTGATGCTCGCAAATAACCATGTGAGTCGTTTGAAGTATCATTATTTAAATAACGATAACCTAATCCTAAAAATGGCGTAACGGTAATTAAAACTTTAGGAAATTGGAATAAATAACCTATCCGTGGCGAAATGCCAAATATAAAACTGTTATCATTATTCATCTGAAAAGGTGTTTGTTGTTTGTCATTCAAACGTCCATCATATTTGCCATTCACAAAACCAAGCTGTCCTTCAATCATCAAAGTGATTCTATTTCGTTCGATATACTGATAACTACCATCAAGTGCAATACTTGGTCCCTTAATACTCATCAAGCCAGGTTCTCTATAGCTATAATAACCAATAGCAGGAGACAACGAAAATTCAGAACAATCTATTTTATCCACCTCACACATTGAATTAACCATAAGAGGACTCAATGACAACGATGCCAATATAAGCGCTTTTTTTACCATATTTTATCTTTCTGACATTAATGATCACAATTGATAGTCTAAATTAGATTTTAATTTTTGAACACGAAAACATGCTTCTAAATCTTTTAGTGCCTCATCAAAGTCATCGTTCACAATAACATAATCATATTCATTTGCATGCGAAACTTCATTCTTTGCGTCTTGCATACGCCTTTGAATAATCTCATCTGAATCTTGACCACGCTTTTTTAAACGCTCATATAAAGCAGAGAGTGAGGGTGGTAAAATAAAAATACTCACACAATTACTTTTAAAATTTTCTCGTGCTTGTGTTGCTCCTTGCCAATCGATTTCTAAAATTACATCTAAACCTTTTTCTGTCAAAACTGAAATCGCATTTTTAGACGTTCCATAGTAATGGTCAAAAACTTGAGCGTATTCAATGAATGCACCTTCCTTAATCATTTGCTCAAATACATCTTTAGACACAAAATGATAATGTACCCCATTTATTTCTAATGGTCGTGGTTTACGTGTTGTATGCGATACACAAATCCCAAGATTGGTTTGATTTTTAATAAATGCTTTAAGTAAAGATGTTTTACCGGCACCTGAAGGAGCTGAAACAATATAAACCTTACCCTGTTGGCTCACACTACACCTATCCTTGCTTAATATTTTTTAACATTGATTCGACATGAGCCATAAACTTTTTACCTAGCACCTTATCACGTGCAGCCAATTCAAAGTTGGCAATCAAGAAACCCAATTTATCGCCACAATCATAGCGTGTACCATCAAAATGGTAAGCAACCAAACGCTGAGATTCAACAAGTTTAGCAATTGCATCCGTTAATTGAATTTCACCACCTGCACCCTTAGGAATTTTTTCCAAATAATCAAATATTTCACCAGGTAGAATATAACGACCTACCACTGCATTCGTCGAAGGTGCACTTTCCGGTTTAGGTTTTTCAACAATCGCTTGGATACTATTATCAGCTCTTGTCTTTACGATACCATAGGAACCTGTGTCTTTTTTAAAAACCTCCTGCACCGCAATTACACCACATTTTTGATAATAATATTGCTCCATCATCTGTAGTAACG
Source organism: Fastidiosibacter lacustris (assembly GCF_003428155.1). Lineage (GTDB taxonomy): Bacteria > Pseudomonadota > Gammaproteobacteria > Francisellales > Francisellaceae > Caedibacter > Caedibacter lacustris. The sequence continues at coordinate 83,777 of NZ_QLIR01000002.1, read as the reverse complement.
CACCCTTGCCATTAGCGTTGTCAATCAAGTCATCTGCTAGTAACACTGCAAAAGGTTCATTGCCTACCAAAGGTTTAGCACAAAGTACGGCATGCCCTAATCCTAATGCTTCTTTCTGTCGAATATAGGCACAATTAACATCAGCAGGCAAAATATTGCGCACAGTTTCCAATAAATCCAACTTACCTTTTTGTTCAAGGTTATATTCCAATTCAAAATTTTTATCGAAGTGATCTTCTATAGCGCGTTTATGGGTACTCGTTACAAAAATAAGCTCATTAATACCCGCCTCTATGGCTTCTTCAACAGCATATTGAATTAAAGGCTTATCTACAACTGTTAGCATCTCTTTTGGTGATGCTTTTGTTGCAGGTAAAAACCTGGTCCCTAAACCCGCAACAGGAAAAACCGCCTTTGTAATCTTCATTTTTTTATCCTTTTAAAATTTTAACCACCAATTTGCTTTACTTTATCGTTGATCCATTGGTAACAATAATTATTTAATTCGTCTATATTAAGCTCAGATGATGAAATCGCCTGACCAATAGAAAGTGTCACCAACCCAGGTTTAATGAGTCCTGCTTTATTTGGCCAAAAGCATCCTGAATTGTGTGCCACAGGAACAACCATTGCTCCTGTTGACTTAGCTAAGGTAATCGCCGTTTTATGGAATTTTGGATAGTTCCCTATAGCAACGCGTGTACCTTCAGGGAAAATCACAATGCTCAAACCAGAATGTAAACGCTCTTTTCCCATTTGCAAGATCTTCTTAAAGGACTTTAGATTTTGTTTCCGATCAATAGGAATACTATCTACCACTTTTAATGCTTGTCCAAATAATGGAATATTTAAAAGCTCTTCTTTTAACACAAAACAAATATTATGAAGTAGTCCATGTAATATTACTGTCTCCCATGATGATTGATGCTTACAAATATAGATACAAGGCTCTTTTAATAAGTTTTCCTCACCTTCAATTCTGACTCTAAGCCACAAAAAAATTACCAATCCCCAGCGCATTAAGGTCGACCAAATTTGAGCAGGAATGAGTCGAATACGAATAGGCAAACACAATAAGCTTAGAATGACTGTTATTAATGCCAAAATAAATGTTAATAATGCGATGTAAATAACAAAAATGATTTGTCTTAACCATAACACACCATGCCATAAAGCGCGTATTAATTTCATAAAATTGATTCCACAAATTGATATAAATTGTCAAAAACAGGTACTTCTTTTAATGCCTCTTGATGCGTAGTAAGTGTTTTGAGTCCCTTACCAGATTTAACCAAAACAGGTATGCATCCTGCATTATATGCAACTTCAATGTCCCTAAAACTATCTCCCACAAAGTAGACTTTTTTATTAAATGGAATTTTGAGTTTTTGACTAATTTCCTCTAGCAACCCAACCTTTGGTTTACGACACATGCACTCATCTTCTGGCACATGCGGGCAAAACGCAATATGCCAAATGGCATCGGCATCTTGACCTAAAAGTGTATAAAGTTTTTGGTGCATTTCATGCAAAGCAAAAAGATCAAACAACCCTCTTGCAATACCTGATTGATTGGTAGCAATTGCCACAGGAATATGATGCTTTTTCAAAAGTTTAATCGCCTCAATGCTTCCTACAATAGGTTGCCATTCATCCTTTGATTTAACATAAGCATCTGAGTCTTCGTTGATTACACCATCGCGATCCAATATCACTAAAGCTGGCTTCTTTTTAAACATTTATAAACGTGCCTACTTGATTAAATATTGACGCTTGGCTTTAATGTCACGCCACTGATCGGCATCCTCAGGTGGCTCACACTTTTCGGTAATATTATCCCACACTTGCGAGAGTTCTCGATTCAACTCAACAAATTCCAGTTGATCTTCTGGCAATTCATCCTCGGAATAAATTGCATTCACAGGACATTCAGGCTCACATAAAGCACAATCAATGCATTCATCTGGATTAATGACCAACATATTTTCACCTTCGTAAAAACAATCTACTGGGCAAACCTCAACACAGTCACCATACTTACATTTAATACAACTTTCTGTTACTACAAACGGCATAATCGACACCCTTAGACTCATGAAAATGAGATTATTTTAACACTAACAAATGTATTTGAAAGTCTTAATTAGTCGTTTGTTCCTGCAACTTTTGCAGCACATAAGCCAACTCTTTAGAAATAACGAAGTTATTACGTACCAAAAGGTTAATCGTCTTTGCTTCAAATTGATCTAAAAACCAACACTTCATCTCAAAGTCATAGATAGCGTTAGCACGCAAATAAATGCTATTTAGTCCTTTTTGAAACTCTCTTTCTAACTTATGCTTTGGTGGCAATTTCACCACAATTCTCTGCTTCTCAATATCATAAACGGCACAACAATCAGCTTTTAAAAACGATATCTGGGTCTGAAAATCACGAATTTGTGCAGGTTTTTGGGTATTTTGCTCCTCTGGTAAGCGATAGTTTTTCTGAGCAAGCGCCTTTTGCAGCTGCTGTTGCAAGCTGTAATTTTGCTCTTTTAGTACGTTTTGAGTTTCTATAAGCTGCAAAATACGGGTTTGAAGACTATAAAAGTTTACTTCCAAATGATCATTTTTTTGACGCAGTTTTCTAAGCTTATGTTCATAATCATGCGTCTTACTTTTAATTTCAGCATCAACAAAATTCTGTAACTTATCTTTAAGGTTTAAAGTAATTTGTTTATGTTCATGCAAAGCACAAGTAAGTAACACTTGATCAATGACATAAGCTAAACCGTTTGGTCTTTTATCCTCAATAATAACCTCTTTTTTGGCAAGCTCACGTGCCTTATCTGGATTTTCTTTAAAAAGCAAAACTTTGTCAGCTACATCAAAAAAAGAATAATGCCCTTGCAAGAGCTTACGCACTTTAGCAATGCTAATTTCTTGCCCGTCTCGTTTTAACATTTGACAAGCTTCATTGATCTGACGTTGGCTTAACATAATATGTCTCTAAATCACTTCATCTTTGCGCTTAGTTAAGACTTCACAACCTAATTCAGTCACAACAAGCGTATGTTCCCACTGTGCAGAAAGGTTTTTATCTTTTGTTACTGCCGTCCAACCATCACGCAAAATCGTCACTTGCTTTTTCCCTGCATTAATCATTGGTTCAATCGTAAAGGTCATTCCTGGTTTTAAGATAGTTTTTAAACACTTATGCTCCTGTGGATTTTTAGAAACATAATGTAAGACTTGTGGTTCTTCATGAAAATTTTGACCAATCCCATGACCACAAAATGCTTCTACTATTGAAAAGTTATGAGATTTGGCATGTTTTTCTATCACGTTTGCGACATCTAACAACATATTTCCTGGTTTTACAATCTCAATGGCTTTTAATAAACACTCATAAGTCACCTCTGTTAAACGTTGCGCCATAATCGATGCACTTTCTTTGCCACCAACAAAAAACATCTTACTGGTATCTCCATGAAATCCTTCTTTAATCACCGTGACATCAATATTTAAAATATCGCCTTTTTTAAGCTTCTTATCCGATGGAATACCATGACATACTACATGGTTTACCGATGTACAAATCGACTTAGGAAAACCTTTATAATTTAAAGGTGCAGGAGTGGCTTTTTGCACATCAACGATGTAGTCATGACAAATTTTATCTAGCTCTGCTGTTGTAATACCAACTGCCACATATGGTTCAATCATTTCTAAAACTTCAGCAGCCAAACGACCAGCAACGCGCATTTTCTCAATTTGTTCAGGGGTTTTTAAAATAATCTTATTGCTCATATTTTCTTAAACTTTAATTTAGAATGTTGATTAGCTTTTATGGATTGATCAGTTATCAATGCCATTCTTTCTCACTTTAATCATCATTTTAGGTACCTAAAATGATGAGGTATCTTTTAGTCTTGCCATAGTAAAACATGCGCATAATATTGTACACTCATTGCATTAAATTTTTCGGCTATTTTAAGTCCCAAAATATGTAAAATTATGGTTTATACTACTTGTGAGTCTCGTTATACTAAGGCATTCTAGCAAAAAGTTTTTTTGTCTAAGGACTTACTAATGAACGTACTACAATCACTCTCAGCAACAAGGTTAAACTTTATTCAAGATTATAATCAAACACAACAGCAATATGATGTAATTATTGCTATTTCTGATGACGAGCAGCAATGGTTAAGTCTACCTCATGGAGAAACGATATATCAGCGCAAAATGTATTATGCGCCACACGACAAGAAAGGCTATTTCACTCAACTACCTAACGCTAGAGGAACTCGAATCATTGTTAAACAAAATCTAGGCGATTGTGAGCTTTACTTATGGTTAAAGGATCTTTCTAAATTGCTTTCTGAGGCAAATGTATTAGAAGCCAAACACATTGCCTTGATTACTAATCACGCAGATAATGTAACAGTAGAAGCATGTGTCCGAGCACTGCTTGCCCACACTCAAAACATGCCTAACTTTAAACGCGATAATAAGCCATGCAATGCTGAAATTGATATCATTGGCGATTATATCGAAAGTGATTTTCTAGAAATTATTGCCAAACATAAAGGCAATGCGTTAGCACGCTATCTTACTATTTTACCTACAAATTATTTAACCCCCGCTATCTATATTGAAATATTAGCCAACATGGCTAAAACAGAAGGTTGGGGATATACACTGTATGACAAAGCACAACTTCAAGATATGGGGGCAGGCGCTTTCAGTGCAGTAGCACGTGCATCAGAAGTCGCGGGCATTGTTAAGCTATCCTATACACCAAGGGAGTTTACTAACACCATTGCTTTAGTCGGCAAAGGTATTTGCTTTGATACAGGTGGAGTAAGCTTAAAGCAACCACAACATATGTATGGCATGAATGATGATATGATGGGCAGCGCGGTTGCAGTTGGCAGCTTGCTATCGTTAAGCATCTTACAAGTACCTTTCCAAGTGCATTGCTATTTGGCGATTACCACCAATAATATTGGTGCAAATGCTTTTTTACCTAATGAAGTCATTACCGCTTTAAACGGTAAAACGATTGAAATTGTTGATACCGATGCCGAAGGACGAATGGTACTATCCGATGCACTCTGTCTTGCTAGCCAGCAAAAACCAGATCTACTGATTGATTATGCAACCTTAACAGGGGCGGCAGTGCGTGCGCTAGGTACTGAATACTCTGCCATTTTCAGTAACAATTATGATTGGCAGCACAATCTCGTCAAATATGGCATAAAATGCGCAGAAAAAGTCTGGCCATTCCCAATGGATAAGCATTATTTAGAAGAACTGAAATCAGATATCGCTGACTTAAAACAATGCTATGTAACGGGTAATGCCGACCATATTCTTGCAGCTAAATTCTTGCAACAATTCGTAGGCAAAGAAATTCGTTGGCTACACATGGATTTAGCTTCTTGCAAACATAAAGGTGGGCTTGCTCCTATTCCAACCGAAATCAGTGGTGTTGGAGTTTGGTACACTTGCGAATTGATTGAACATTTTTTTGCATAACCTACTTCCTCCCATCATCAAATAATGATTAACAATAAACAGTCAATGAAACCTAATTAAGGCTATTCGGCTTACATAGTTGATTTATTTTTGAATATTATTTTAAATATCGGCTTTTATGGTTGATGATGCCATTGATTTTGACATCCTTTACTGCTAGATTCACGATTATTCAAGATTTTAGATAATACAAAATGAACACAAAAAACTTATCCTCATTGATATGGTCAATTGCAGATTTATTGCGCGGTGATTATAAACGCTCTGATTTTGGTAAGGTGATTTTGCCCTTTACGGTTTTAGCGCGTGTTGAGGCAGTTCTTGCGCCGACAAGGCAAGATGTTGTCGATGAATACAACAAACGCAAAGATTTAGGCATTCCGCTAAATGCCATTTTAACTGCTAAGTCGCAAAACACGTTTTATAACACATCGGAATATACATTAGCTAAATTAAAGGCTGACTCTGATAACTTAAGAGCAAACCTTATTACCTACCTTGATTCGTTTAGTGACAATATCAAAGATATTTTTAATCGATTTAAGTTTATAGATCAAATACATTACCTAGATGAAGCAAACTTGCTGTATAAGATCATCGAGCGTTTTACAAAAGAAGATTGCGATTTAAGTCCTGAAGCGGTTTCAAATTATGAAATGGGTAACTTATTTGAGGAGTTGATTCGCAAGTTTGCCGAGGAGTCTAACGAGACCGCAGGGGAGCATTTTACACCACGAGACATTGTACGTTTAGCTACTTCATTAATTTTCAGTGCAGATAATGCGATGTTAACTGATCAAGGCGTGGTACGCTCAATCTATGATCCTACAGTTGGCACAGGCGGTTTTCTAACATCAGCCAGTGAATATATTGCGGAGCTTAATCCCAATGCCCATTTAAAAACTTATGGACAGGAGTTGAATCCTGAGTCCTTTGCCATTTGTAAGGCAGATATTTTAATCAAAGGCGAAGATGCGGACAATATTAAATTTGGCAACACCTTAAGTGACGATCAACTTACGTCTAAAAAATTTGATTATATGCTATCTAATCCACCATTTGGTGTGGAATGGAAAAAGGTTGAAAAGGCAGTAAAAGATGAACATAAGATCCAAGGCTATAACGGGCGTTTTGGCGCTGGATTACCACGAGTGAGTGACGGTTCGTTATTGTTCTTAATGCACCTTATTTCAAAAATGCGTCCTTCACAAGAAGGTGGCAGTCGCATTGGGATTATTCTTAATGGCTCACCCTTATTTACAGGTGGCGCTGGTTCAGGGGAGTCTGAAATCAGGCGTTATGTGCTTGAAAATGACTTGTTGGAAGCCATCATTGCTTTACCTACGGATATGTTTTTTAATACGGGTATCTCTACTTATATCTGGATGTTAAGCAATAAAAAATCACCTGAGCGCAAAGGTAAAGTGCAACTAATTAATGCTGCAGATAAAGGTAGCCCCATGCGCAAGTCATTGGGATCTAAACGTAAATACTTAGATGAAGATGTTATTGCTGACATTGTTCAAGCGTATGGCAACTTTGAACAAACTAAGACAAGTAAGTTATTTGATTATACTGAGTTTGGTTTTAGACGGGTAACCATTGAGCGACCATTAAAGCTTGCCTTTTACCCAAAAGACGAGAACAACATCAATGCGCTTAAAGAGGATAACGCGTTTTTGAAGCTTAAAGATGAACAACAACAGGAAATATTGAATGCCTTAACAAGTTGCAAAAAAGAAGAGTACTTATCGCGAGATCAATTTATAAAAGACCTAAATGTCAAGCTGACCGCAGCACAATTTAAATTACTGCAAAAACATTTCTCTCAAACCAATGATAATGCTGAAATCTGTGTTGATAGCAAAGGCAACCCCGAGCCAAATACTGACTTAAGAGATTATGAAAATATCCCATTACAACAGGATATCTATGATTACTTTGAAAAGGAAGTCAAACCGCATGTAGCAGATTCCTGGATTGATGAGAGTAAACGCGATGAGAAGGATGGTAACATTGGTATTGTTGGTTATGAGATCCCATTTAATCGTTACTTTTACGAGTATAAACCACCACGCGCGTTAGCAGAAATTGACGCAGAATTAGATGCAGTTACCAAAGAGATATTAGCGCTTTTGGGCGAGGTGCATTCATGAGGTGCTTGCATTTTCGGATCCTTGCGAATATACTTAGGGGCAACATAGCCGCTATGCCTCTGATTCACGCACACTTTAGCGGCTTTTGCGTTTTAAGGGAAACATAAATGGCCCAATTTAGATTAACGGCTAAAATGGCAAGCAGGCTTAAAATAATGGACTTGCCACAATCAAAAGAGCAGTCTTTACCTTTTTATGATGATTGGGCAGTTGATTTGTTAAAAATCCAACGCAAAGATGTTGCCGTGTTTATGCACGTTAACACGCGAGTCACATTAGCTATCCCATTGTTTGAAATAGGTGGTGCAAAATATCTCTTTGATTCGCTGCCAGCAATGATCGAATGGGCGATTAATGAGCTTGAAATTCCAAGGTTTGAAGACTACGGTTGCCAGATTCGTGATTATTTTGAGCCACAGTTAAAGCAGCTTGATTTTTGTAAAACGGATAATCGCAGTGTGACGACACATCTCAATCAATTTAAACAAATCCTAGAGTTTGAATGTTTCCGCCATGGTGAAGTGAGTCAAATAGTTTGTAATAAAACAATGGATTACTGGCAAAGTGCCTTAATCACCAACCCACATACTAAAAAAGAGTACACTAAACCAATTGCGCTTTGGCAGTCGTATCTTGATGGCGATTGCATTAATGAGGGCGAAAATGTCGCTGGTATTGATAATGTGATTCCCTTTCCGCAAGGAGACAAGCAGTGAGTGGTAAACTGAAGCCTTATCCAAAATATAAAGAGAGTGGTGTTGAGTGGTTGGGGGAAGTGCCTGAGGGTTGGGTGGTTATTGGATTCAAGAAAATGATGGAATCAATAGTTGATTATAGAGGTAAGACCCCTGAAAAGCATACTGAAGGAATTTTCCTAGTTACAGCAAGGAATATTAAAAAAGGTAAAATTGATTATACACTTTCACAAGAATATATTACTGCTAACGATTATTCAGAGGTTATGTCTAGAGGTCTTCCTCAGATTAGTGATGTGGTTTTTACTACAGAAGCACCATTGGGTGAAGTTGCAAATATTGACAATGAAGAAATTGCATTAGCGCAACGAATTATTAAGTTCAGAGGGCGTTCAAATCAACTTTGTAACTATTTTCTTAAATATTTCATAATGTCATATTCATTTCAAGTTAGCCTATATTTGTATGCATCTGGGTCAACTGCCCTTGGGATTAAAGCTGAAAGGCTGTGCTACCTTTTTGGATTATTGCCACCACGCCAAGAACAAACCACCATCGCCAACTACCTAGACCAACAAACCACAAAAATAGATAAGCTTATTGAGCACTATCAAAAGCTAATTGCACTTTCCAAAGAAAAACGCACAGCTTTAATTACCCATTGTGTGACCAAAGGCTTAGATCCAACGGTTAAAATGAAAAATAGTGGGGTTGAGTGGTTGGGGGAGGTGCCTGAGCATTGGGTTGTTCAAAAAATGAAATATTCTTTAAAGATAAAAAATGGTCAAGACTATAAAAACATACAAACAGATACAGGAGGATACCCTGTAATGGGTTCAGGAGGTGAATTTGCAAGAGCATCTAATTATCTGTATGAAGGAGTTTCTATTTTATTTGGAAGAAAAGGTACAATTGATAAACCTTTATTAATTAATGGTAAGTTCTGGACAGTAGATACAATGTTTTATTCAATTATCGAAGCAAACCGTAACCCTAAATTTATCTTCTATAGATCTACGGTAATAAATTTTGATTTCTATTCTACCAGTACTGCCCTTCCTAGTATGACGCAGGAGGATTTAAATAACATAACTATAGGTTTACCTTCACTTCAAGAACAAACCGCCATAGCCAATTATCTAGACCAACAAACCGCTAAAATAGACCAAACCATTACCAAAGCTGAACAGGCAATTGAGCTACTAAAAGAAAAACGTACTGCCTTAATCACCGCTGTGGTCACAGGCAAAGTTGACGTAAGGGAGTGCATTTGATGTCGATTGAAAATCAATCTCAATTTATTATCTATCAGACTGAATCAGGTAAAACCAAAATAGAAGTGCGCTTGCAAGATGAGACCGTTTGGCTTACTCAAAAAAGCATGGCTGAGTTATTTCAAGTTGCAAAATCAACTATTAGTGAACACATTAAACATATCTATGAAGAAGATGAGCTTGAACAAATTTCAACTGTTCGGAATTTCCGAACAGTTCAATTTGAGGGTGAGAGACAAGTAAATAGGGCTGTTGATTATTATAATTTGGATATGATCATCTCAGTGGGATATCGGGTTAGATCTCATGTTGCAACAAGATTCCGCCAATGGGCAACTAATCAATTAGCAGAGCAAGCTTATGATACATTTCATGCCAATGAGATAAAGCATAACGATCAGCGGTTAAGTGATTTTGATAAGGTCATTGATCAATTACCAAAGGGAAGAGGCAAGAAATGAGTACAAAACATCACGAGAAAAAAATGGAACAGCAAGTTGTTTTAGATATGTGCATACCCGAATGCGGCTGGGTTGAAGGTGTTTCAAGTCGTTATGATAAATCTTTGGCGTTATACACAGAGGATTTACTCGATTATATTAAAATGACACAATCTGAAGCCTATGAGAAATATCAACTACGCTTTAAAGATAAAGCAGATGATGAAATTACCAAACTTGTTGCTAAAAAAATTCATGATAAAGGTGCTTTGCATTATTTGCGACATGAAATAAAAGCACATCCAGCAAGATTAAAACTATGCCAATTTAAACCGCAGTTACATAATGAGACTTTGGAACGTAATTATCATGCCAATATTTGTCGCGTAGTCAGGCAAGTATTTTATTCTGAAAATAATAAAAATAGCATTGATTTGGTGTTATTTGTCAATGGTATCCCTGTTGCGACCATCGAGTTAAAAACCGACTTTACGCAAACGGTTGAAGATGCCATTGAGCAATATAAATCAGATCGTTTACCAAAAGATAAGCCGACACGTAAAGATGAGCCATTGCTTACTTTCAAGCGTGGTGCGTTGGTGCATTTTGCAGTGAGTACCGATGAAGTGTATATGACGACTAAGCTTGAAGGCAAAAATACCTTTTTCTTGCCTTTCAACAAAGGTCATAATGGCGGTAAAGGCAATCCGCATAAACCAGAGGGCTTTGCAACTGAATATTTATGGCAGGAAGTTTTAAGCAAAGAGAGTTTGCTCAATATTTTAGCTAAATTCATGCACCTTCAAGTTGAAGAAAAAACAACGGCTGAAGGCGTTATCAAGAAAAAAGAAGCGTTAATTTTCCCGCGTTATCATCAGCTTGATGTGGTTAGGAAATTACTAGAGGTCGTGCATGTTGAAAAGGTTGGTCAGAAATATTTAATCCAGCATAGTGCTGGCAGTGGCAAGTCTAACTCTATTGCATGGCTTGCGCATCAATTATCATCATTGCATAGTAATGAAGGCAGGCGTTACTTTGATACCGTAATTGTAATTACCGATCGCACGGTTTTGGACAGTCAGCTACAACAAACGATCAAACAATTTGAGCAAGTTGACGGCTTAGTGGTACCTATTGAGAGAAACTCGGACTTTCAAAGCAAATCTAATCAGCTTGCTGTCGCCTTAAAAGATGGTGCTGCCATCATTCCTGTGACGATTCAAACCTTCCCTTTTGTGTTGGAAGAGATACAAAAAACAACCACATTAAAGGACAAAAACTTTGCCATTATTGCCGATGAAGCGCATTCATCTCAATCAGGCAAAACAGCGCAAAAAATGAAGGAAGTATTAAATGCTGAAATGCTTGATGATGAGATGAGTGCTGAGGATGTATTAAATGCAACTCTTGAGAGTAAAGGCAAACTAACCAATATCAGTTTTTTTGCATTCACTGCTACACCAAAACACAAAACGATGGAGCTGTTTGGACGACCTGCAAACCCAAATAACCCCACAAGCAAGGACAATCCGCCATTGCCATTTCATGTATACACGATGCAACAAGCCATTGAAGAAGGATTTATTCTCGATGTTTTGAAAGATTATACAACCTATGAAACCGCGTTAAAGATTATCTCAAAAGATGGCGAGCGTGAAGTAGAAACCAAGCAGGCAAAAATCAAACTTAAGCGCTATACCACTTTACATCCTTATGCGATTGCACAGAAGATTGACATTATTCTTCACCACTTTGCCACTTCAATTAAATCATTATTAAACTACCAAGCCAAGGCAATGGTGGTTACCTCCTCACGCAAGGCCGCGGTAAGATATAAAATTGAGTTTGATCGCTTTTTAGAAAAAAATAAAGGTAATCCACTTTTTGATAACGTTGCAGCAATGGTTGCTTTCTCTGGTAAAGTTAATGATGATTATCAAGGGGATGAAAAGGAATATACTGAGCTCAATATGAATCCTACATTAAAGGGGCGTGATATGCGTGATGCCTTTGATACGGATGATTACCAAGTCATGCTTGTTGCTAATAAATTTCAAACAGGCTTTGACCAACCAAAGCTTTGCGCTATGTATGTTGATAAGAAATTAAGTGGTGTTGATGCTGTACAGACATTATCACGCTTAAATCGCACCTATACCGGCAAAGATCATGTTTTTATCTTAGATTTTGTCAATAAAGCTCAAGATATAAAAGAAGCGTTTGAGCCATACTATAAGGCGGCTGAAATCACCGATGTAACTGATGAAAATTTAGTGTATGAGCTTTATGAAAAGCTTGATGAATATGGTATATTTACCACACTTGAAATAAATGCTTATTCGGCAGTATTTTATCAGCACAAGAACCTTCAAAATCTAATGAGTGCTGCCATTAAGCCCGCAGCAGATAGATTTAAAGGGCGTTATAGACAGACTATTGAGGCAATCAAGCACGCACAACTTGAGCTTAATCGCGCAAAGGATTCTAATGATGAGATTGCTATCAAAAATGCAAACTCACAGCTAAAAGAAGTCTCAGAAGCCAAAAATTACTTAGATGTGTTTAAAAAATCGTTATCAACCTTTATCAGAATGTACGACTTCTTGTCTCAGGTGCATGATTATAATGATATTGAACTAGAAAAATTCTCAAGTTATGCGCGTGGCTTGTTGCCAAATTTATATACCACTGAACTAGCACCTGAGGTTGATATTGGCGATGTGGTACTTACTAACTACAAGCTAACTAAACAGGCAACCCAAAGCATTGACTTGAAAGGCAGCAAAATAGATGCCATTAACCCAGGTCAAGCTAAAGCACGAGATCAGAAAACTGAAGTTTTGAGCAAAATTATCGATCAATTCAATAAGCTATTTTCGGGGGACTTTAGTGATGAAGATGCTATCAATTTTGTGACCAGTGTTAAAGATAAAGTGAAAAAAGATGAAAAAACCATGGCACAAATTCATGCTAACGATAAACAGCGCGCAATGGAGGGAAGTTTGCCGCAATCAGTAGAAAGAGCTGTTGTAGATAGTCTACGTACTCATACGGATTTAAGCATGCAAGCGCTAGGACAAAAAGAAAAAATGGCATTAATTACTTCTTTGATTGCAGATATGATTTATTCTGAAAAGGCAGACAGTGGGCAACTTACAACTAAGTGATATTCGTGTCATTAATATTAAAAAGGATGCTGATCATACATGCCATATCAATGCTGAAATAGTCATTGATCCGACCACCTGTAAATCCTGTAATACTGGTAAGCTGATTAAAAATGGCAGCAAAACAACACTTTATCGTGACATTCCATTACATGGGTTGTTTGTTGGTATTTATCTTAAGCGTAGACGCTATAAATGCAAAGACTGTGGTGCTACCTTATATCAGCACTCGTGTGAGATGCACGAAAAAGCATTGATGACAAATCGATTGCACGAGTATATTTATAAAAATGCGTTCAATAAGACTTTCCAATCTGTTGCGGATGAAATTGGTCTAGATGAGAAAACGGTAAGAAGAATATTTAAAGAATCATTAACGCCAGAAATAAATAGCTACAAACCAATTACACCAACAATACTTGGTATTGATGAGGCACATCTGATTGGAAAAGCTCGATGTGTGATTACAAACGTTAAAGAAAAATGCCTTATTGATATGCTTGTTGATCGCAATAAAGTGACACTGTCAAAATACATTAGTAACTTACCTGATAGACATAAAATCTCTGTCGTCTCAATTGATATGTGGCGCCCTTACCATAGTGTTGTGAAAGCGCTTTTACCACACGCTGTTGTTGTCATTGATAAATTTCATGTCGTCAAATTAGCACAAGAGGCGCTTGAAAAAGCAAGAAAATCAATTGAGTCTGCCTTATCACACAAAGAGAGAAAACAATTAAAGAATGATCGTTATTTATTATTGAAGCACCAACGTGATTTATCTGAGATGGAAAAAATTATATTATATGACTGGTTTGGTAAATTCCCTCAATTAGAACAGGTTTATGTTCTAAAAGAAGCTTTCTTTTGTATTTTTGAGTTATCAGATAGAAAAAAAGCATTAGCAGCGTATGACACTTGGCTCACTCTTATTGATGATAACGTTAAAGTATTTTATGAGTTAGTGGCAAAAACCGTGAGCAACTGGAAGGATGAAATCTTTAATTACTTTTACTATCAATATACTAATGCCTGTACTGAGGCGATCAATGGTTTGATTAAATTGATCAATAAAAATGGGCGTGGATATTCATTTGATGTTCTAAGAGCAAAAGCAATACTTAGCTTACAGTCACGGAAATACAAAGAACGAAAGACATTTAAAAGATACACTCAGTTTGAGCAAAAATCTCAAGATGTTTAAGAAAATGATCAACAATATTTTGGACAGGATATATCAACCTTATATGCCGCATACAAAAATCATTTGATGAAATCAACTACTTAAGCCGAATAGCCAATTTTCCCACAAGTTAAAAAGGTGTAGTTTACTCTTTTAGAGTGGTTTCTGACACATTAGATGATTCATTGTTTCTTGGTCTATTTGCTATAGTTTGCTTTTCCTCTTTAGGAACATAACTATCTCCCCAGTCACCTGGTTCTCTGACTTCACGACGCGCCATTAAGTCATCTACTTGCATTGAATCAATCGTTTCATATTTCATCAACGCCTCTGCCATAGCATGGAGAATGTCAACGTTCTCACGTAGGATTTTTTCTGCCCTTGCATAATTTTCATCAATCAAGCGACGTACTTCCTCGTCAATATCTAACGCGGTTTTATCTGAGAAATGTTTAGGGCTTTTACTCATACTTTGCCCTAAAAATGGTTGCTGATCATCCTCGTCAAACAAGATTGGTCCCATCTTGTTTGATAACCCCCATTTTGTAACCATGCTTCTAGCAATATTAGTTGCAACTTGAATATCATTTGAAGCTCCAGTTGTCACCTTGTCATAGCCAAAAATAAGCTCTTCTGCAATCCGCCCACCAAAGATGCTCGATAATCGACTAAGTAGTTGTTCACGCGATTGACTGACTTGATCACCATCTGGTAAATACATTGTAACGCCTAATGCGCGTCCTCTAGGGATAATGCTCACTTTATACACAGGATCATGATCTGGCACCAAACGACCAACAATAGCGTGTCCTGCTTCATGATACGCAGTTAAGCGTTTTTGCTCATCACTCATTGCCATAGAACGGCGTTCTGCTCCCATTAAGATTTTGTCTTTCGCCTTTTCAAACTCCTCCATTCCAACAATTTCTTTGTTGGAACGTGCAGCAAAAAGAGCAGCTTCATTGACCAAGTTAGCAAGCTCAGCCCCTGAGAAACCAGATGTGCCGCGCGCAATCCAATCAACACGCACCTCCTCGCCAACTGCTACTTTACGCATATGTACTTTAAGAATCTGCTCACGACCTTTGACACTTGGTAAACCAACCGTTACTTGTCTGTCAAAACGACCAGGACGCAATAACGCAGGATCTAAAACATCAGGACGGTTAGTTGCAGCAATGACAATCACACCTTCATTATCGGCAAAACCATCCATTTCAACGAGCATTTGGTTTAACGTTTGTTCACGCTCATCGTGTCCACCTCCTAGACCTGCGCCACGATGACGTCCAACAGCATCAATTTCATCAATAAAAATAATACAAGGTGCACGTCTTTTTGCTTGTTCAAACATGTCTCGAACTCGAGATGCGCCAACCCCAACAAACATTTCAACGAAATCGGAACCTGAAATTGAGAAAAACGGAACTTTAGCTTCACCTGCAATCGCACGCGCTAATAGCGTTTTACCTGTCCCAGGAGGTCCCACCATTAATACACCTTTAGGAATTTTACCGCCAATTTTTTCGTATTTAGCCGGATTTTTTAAGAAATCCACAATTTCACTGACCTCTTCTTTTGCTTCATCGACACCAGCGACATCAGCAAGTGTAACCTTAATTTGGTCTTCACCTAAAAGCTTGGCCTTACTCTTACCAAATGAAAAAGCTCCACTTTTGCCACCGCCTGCACGCATCATCAGAAAAATAAAGAAACCAGCAATCAATAAAAGTGGTAGCCAATTAAATAAAAATGCCAATAGTAAACTTGGTTTCTCAGGCGCTTTAGCTGAAACCTCCGTATTCTTACTCAGCATTTGATCAACAATGCTTTGATCAAGTAATGGAGCATAAGTTGTAAACTTTTCTCCTGTATCCGTCGTACCGATAAAAGTACGTCCATCAACCATGACCGATTGAATGCTGCCACTATTAAGTTGTTGAATAAAGCTTGAGTACTTCATCGCTGTTGATGAATCTGTCTTAGTACTCATATTGCTAAAAATAAACACTAATCCAATGGCAATAAGCCCCCAGAACAGTGCATTTCGCAAAAATTCATTTTTCTTCATGCAAGTGTAATCCCTATTGATTTAGTCTGTTTTAACCTTTGTAATCTGACCACTTAGGTAGTTCTGACTG
This sequence comes from Fastidiosibacter lacustris, assembly GCF_003428155.1. Taxonomy (GTDB): domain Bacteria; phylum Pseudomonadota; class Gammaproteobacteria; order Francisellales; family Francisellaceae; genus Caedibacter; species Caedibacter lacustris. The sequence goes on along the minus strand of NZ_QLIR01000002.1, from coordinate 67,198 downwards.
CATATTATAATATATCACCCACCTTGTCGCGATGACTTCACAACAAAAATTTGCAATCTCTCTTAATGCCTCAAACCATAGCATATAAAAACTGAACTCTACAATTATAATTCAGCAGATTTACCGAATTGGCATATCACTACACCGAAACAGCTCTAAATCATGCTCCTTAGTCGCCAACTGCTTGGAGGCATCTCTTAATGCGGTGCGCACACCTTCTTCAATAACAGGATGATAAAATGGCATCGTCAAAACTTCATCAACTGTCATCTGATTGGCAATCGCCCATGCCAACAGATGTGCCAAATGCTCTCCTTCAGGAGCCTGTAGTTCTACACCTAACAACTTACCATCTGATTTTCTGGCATAAAGATGCAATAGACCCTGTTCTTTTGATTTAACGATACTGCGCCCTTGCCCTTCAAAGCTAACTTTACCTATGACAAAATCTATATCACTACTGATGATTTCTTGGTAACGCATGCCGACTGTTGCAATATTAGGATCGCTGAATGTAATTGCTAAAGCTACGCGTTTTGTAAAACATTGACTATCTGCACGCACAGCGTTAAAGCCTGCGATCCTACCTTGGTCTGCTGCTTCATGTAATAGCGGACGCTGAGCATTACCATCACCAACTAAATAAATATGTGGTTGCTGCTGTAGTTGATAGGTTGTTTCGCTATAGCGTGGAATGCCTTTATCTAATGACAAGCCCAATACCTCAAGCTTAAGCTGGCTTAAGTTAGGAGTGCGTCCCATTGCTAGTAATGCCTTATCAAATAATTTAATTTTGCCTTCTATTTCAACTTGCAGCTTATCATTGTGATCAATCCCAATCAGGTTCGCGCCATTAAAAGAAATATTGAGCTGTTCTACATATTTAGATGCCACATATTCCTGAATGACAGGATCACTTAAACCACCTATACTTTTACCTAATCCAACCAACGTCACATCAATACCTAACTTAGCTAAAGCCTGTCCTAATTCAATACCAATAATCCCTAGTCCAATAACCACCATCCTTTCGGGTAAATCTTCAAGTTCGAAAAACTGGTTAGTATCAATAATATGACGGTTAAAAACTTGCCATGATTTTGGTATAATTGGCTTTGATCCCGTTGCTACAATAATTTTTTCTGCTCTTATTTTCAGACCGCTTTCTGTTTGCAAAGTATGGGAATCAACAAAATGTACATATTCATTGATGAGTTTCTCTTGTTGCCATCCTTGCATATCAGTTATAACACCTCGAACAAACCTATCTCTTAATTTACGTACAAATTGCATTACCTGATGATGATCTACTTGTAAATACTCTGCCCCGTAGATTCCCTCACTGGTAAACACTTTCCGACGATCAAAGTCATTTGCCGCTTGAATCAGTACTTTCGATGGCATACAGCCAACACGTGCGCAAGTAGTACCCATATAACCCCCATCAATTACAACATAATCATCCGTTACTTGTGCAACTTGAGCTCTGGCTGAAAGTCCTGCAGTCCCTGCACCAACTATTGCCACTTTTACATTTTTCATGATCTTAACCTTTAATAAACAGTTCTTAATTTGTCACTGATAGTATCAAACCCATAGAACAAATTAAAATATATTATTATTTAATAATTAATATAAAATGCTTATTAACAACTTCTTAATTTTAGAGAACTGATATATCTTGTGATTCTCAAGATTGATCAATGCATGCTAACGCTATTGCTTACAATATTTATCAAAGTCAAATTTATTCACTTCCAAGCCTTTGTTAAAAGCCGAAATTAGCTTAACCGATAAAAAATTACTTTTTCCTGCGATCAAATAATGCGTTTGCATATCAGCAGCAAATGCTTTTGCAAAAAGCATATTTGCAGATTTATCAACGTTTTTCATGTTCTTCATAGCATCATCACCTGCATAAACCGCTATGACTTGCTTGTTTTTTAATTGATTAAAACAATCTTGCATCGTTGGTGTCGTAATACGCATAGCTTTGTTTGCTTCAAACATGCTTTTCATCTGACCATAGGCACCATAACCTTGTGGAATACAAACCTTTTGACCATTAAGCTTGGTAAAGTCAATTAACTTATCTTTTTGTTCAGTTAACGCCCAAATATAGGCTTGCTTAGTATATAAAATATCACTGTACAAATAATCCTTGGCACGCTCTTTTGTGTAACTCCATGGAAACGAAACAACAGCAGATTTTGTATAATTTAAACTTTTTAATGCCACGCTCCATGGTAACCAGCGTATCTCTCCAAGCTCAATACCTTGACTCTTAAATACTTTTGTCACAAAACGTGTCAAGCAACCATTATCTGTTTGCCCCTTATCAATGTAGGGGTAGTAATAATCACCCAAAGCATAATCCACACTGATTTTATTATTTTCTTTTGCATATAGAAGTGTGCTCGTTAGTGTCAATAAAACAAGGGTTGTAGCAATTTTCATAAACAAACTCCATATTTGCATTTTTTACAAAGCTCTTAAAAAATATACGAAACCCCAAACCGAAAACTATTTAATGAGAGTACTTTCGAACTTGAGAATAAATGATCGTATTCTAAATTTAAACCAATTCCATTGGTAAACAAATAACCCACTTCCGCACCAAATCGAGGGGCAACTGTATTCCGTATGCTATTACTTGCTGCTCCAGCTGGGGTAGATTGACTATTTTTGACGTATGCTATACCTGCTTTACCTGTAACGCTAAACCCAGATTGGAACAAATATTTTGCTCTTAGCATTGTATTTATATTCCAGCTCTTATAGTTAACAGAATCTTTTGACACTTTACCATCATAGTTAAAGCCAAATTCAAATCCAGCCAAAAATCCTTTCAAGAAATGCCAATCATAACCTGCCTTCATACCACCGGCAGCTGATATGCCTTTACCATCTATATTTGATGCTCCAACAGTTGCTCCAACGAAGAAACCAGCATACTCATAAGGCAAAATTCTAGGTGAAGGTGGCACAACCGCATAATTAAACTGCTCGGGGAAAGTCAAATCATAAATAAGCTTTTTTGTTTTAGGATTATAAATTTTAATATGACTAGAAGGCTGATTGATTACAACGTATCCTTGTTGCCACAAAATGATCGGTGTATTAGCATCACCTAGTTGATCTACTAAAATAATTGGCATGTTATCATTTGTTACGGTTGGAGGAAAACGAATATATGTCTTCTCATTATCAACAAAAGCAAGGAAAGGCTTATAGGTTGAATCCGATGAAATCGTGTTTACTTGAAAGTTAAACTTAGCTGAGGGCAGTGATACTTCACCTGCAAATACAACAGCTGCACTCATAACAACAAACGTCGATAAAATAACGGTTTTTTTCCACATAAATCTTAAACGTATAATACCAAGCAGTCTCGCAAGTATAGACATAATGCTTTCAAGTTAAAATAAAACTCTACCAGATTTTACAATGATTATGGATAATTATTTTTTATGGTTTGCAACCTATTGACCTCATGCTTTTTTTTATTACCATTCGATAGTGAGAAAGGGAGATGACCTTTCTTCATTGGTTTAATTTAGTTCAGAAAGGAAAAGCAACATGAAAAGGACAATATACAGCGTCGCAGCATTAATCACATTTAGCACTATTCATTATGCCTATGCGGGGATAGACCACACAGGAATGGTTAACGATAATAGCGATTATCCTGCCTCATATCTTCGAAATCAAAATGCATACCGTCTTCATCAAAATCAAACAGTAACTGGTTACATCAACGATTTCAGAAATATCAATTTTATGGAGTACTACATCAAATTATATCCAGATGCTCTTGAGCCTTTTGCGGTCTTTCACGGTGTAACTTCAGAGCAGGCTAAAGAAGCAGGTCAATATGATTTTGATTTTGGTTCGGTGAAAGGGAATAATTCTCTAATGAGCTTGGATGAATTTAAGGAATTGGTGAAAGAACAAATTTCTACAGATCATCCAGGTTTTTCTCGCTTAATGGCAATGTCACAGGAGGAGTTTCTTAAAAAAGCCGAAATAGCAGATTATATTTTAAATCTTCCAAGCAATAGTGACAGTAATAAGGATAATGTACTGGGAAAGTCTCATAGGACTATTTCTAATCCTTTTAATGAAAATTCTACATGCTAGAAAGTATGCCCAACCTTTTGCGTACTACCCCTACTTATGTTGTGATACATCCCTGGGATATACTTGGAGTAATTGCCTCAATCATCACTAAGAAATCAGCTAACTCATCATTACATGGGTGAAGGTAACGTTATCCTTCTCTAATCAAAATAACTAATTTTACAACAGGCTTTCATACTGAAAACTTATTTACTCTTATAAACTACCTTAATCAAGCTTAAACAGTACAAAGCTGACAAACCAACAATGACATAAACTATTTTTTGCCCTACTGCTGAATTACTAAAAATAGTTGCAATAATATTAAAGTTAAATACCGCAAAAGTGAACCAATTAAAGCCACCAATAATCGTAAGTAACATCAAAACTGTATTTATAAAACGCATACTTTCTCCTTGAGTACTTCTGTTTACAAAAGCTAAATCCAAAACCACTTTGGTTCAAAATTCTAAAGTACCTCTACTCATAAATTCAATTTATTTTTTATATTTTTATAATATAAGCTCCCGTAAGATGCATTGAATCTAATACTCAAATCAACTATATCTAAAACATTTCAAGGCTTTTGTGCATTATGCAACGCATATAACTAATGATTTACTTAGTAAGTCGTGCAAACAAATCATGTTGATTGGCTTGTATAATCTCAACATTCACAAACAAACCCTTAGAAAGCTGTTTGTTACTGATATTGTCAATAATCACAACGCCATCGACCTCTGGTGCATCATATTGCGTGCGTGCAAGTGCAATACCTTCATCATGACGGATTTCATCAATAATAACTTTTTGTACACTACCAATATGACGTTTAAGACGTTTGGCACTTATTTTAGATTGCACCAACATAAAACGCTCTAAACGCGTTTGCTTTATTTCTTCTGCAACTAGACCTGGTAAATCGTTTGCTTGAGCACCTTCAACCTCCGAATAGCTAAAGCAACCTACGCGATCAAGCTCTGCTTCTTCCAGGAAAGCTAAAAGTTCTTCAAATTCTTGCTCAGTTTCTCCAGGAAAACCAACAATAAAAGTACTACGAATTGTAAGATCAGGACACATTTCACGCCAACGCTTAATGGTAGCAAGTGTATTGGTTGCATTGGCTGGACGCTTCATAAGCTTTAGAATACGTGCTGAGGCATGTTGAAAGGGAATGTCTAAATATGGTGCAATCTTACCTTCTGCCATTAAAGGGATAACTTTATCGACATGAGGATAAGGGTAAACGTAATGCATCCGCACCCATACCCCTAGCGTTGATAGTGCTTGCGCTAAATCAACAAAACGACTTTGATACACTTCATCGTTCCACTTTGCTTGTTCATATTTAATATCCACCCCATAAGCACTGGTATCTTGAGAGATAATTAACAATTCCTTAACACCTGCATTGACTAGGCGTTTTGCTTCCATCATCACATCATCAATCCTACGTGACTTTAGCTTACCACGAATATCTGGAATAATGCAGAAAGTACAACTATTGTTACAACCCTCTGATATCTTTAAATATGCATAATGACGTGGTGTAAGCTTAATCCCCTGTGCTGGCACAAGAGAGGTAAAGGCATGATGTTCAATTGGCAAATGCTTATGCACTGCTTTTATCAAGTTTTCATAATCTTGTGGACCTGAAACACCCAATACATCAGGATATCTTTCTAAAATCATCTCGGACTTTTTGCCAGGACACCCTGTAACCAGCACTTTGCCATTTTCATCCAAAGCCTCTTTAATTGCATCAAGTGATTCCTCAATTGCTGAGTTCAAAAAGCCACATGTATTGACAACAACTAAGTCTGCGTTGGCATAGTCAGCTGCGATTTCATAACCATCTGTTTTAAGCTTGGTAATAATACGTTCAGAATCAACTAAATTTTTAGGGCAGCCTAAGCTCAAAAAACCTACTTTTGGCATATGTAATTGCATATTTAACCTTCTTTAAAAAAATGAGGCGTACAAATAAATGACACCTCGTTTAAGAACTATCTGCGATATTGTAACTGGAATGGATTTTGATCAAAACAAATATTTTTAAAAGAATTACAATTCAGCTCAACAACAAGTACTTTTTCACCAATTTCGACACTGTCAACAACTTGACCTCTATCATCTATAATCGCAGAATTACCATGCGAAAGCATATTTGCATCTTCATGAAAACCACTTTGATTAGCTGCTAAAATCATCGTACTGTTTTCCAATGCACGGGTTTTCAATAACATAGTCCAAGCGTGTACACCCAAATCACTACCCATCGCCGCACTTAATACAAATACATCAGCGCCTTGCCTCTTGAGGTAACGAAAAATTTCTGGACAAAATATGTCATACGTTGTGCTAAGTCCAATGTTCGCAAACGGTGTTTGAACAATTTTGACAAACTCTCCATACTCTTGGTTTTGCAACAACATATGCGTCCATTGAAACACAGCAGGTAACGTAGGTGGTAATTGGTAATATACTTCTATTAAATTTCCCAAGTCATTGTAAACGACCGTAGCCAAATAATATTTTAACTTACTATATTCAGATACGATGGGAATCCCACTGGCAATAATCCAAACGTCATTCTCGCGACTTAATTTTTGAATATAATCCTGTATTCTTCCTTCACCTAAAACCTCCTTATTGATGTCATAATCAGTTGCGTTAACAGAAAAAAGAGTACATCTATCAGGAAAAATAATAAGCTTAGCACCTGCACTTGCTGCACGCTCAACCATGCGCTTCAACGTCAATAAATTAATACCCACTGCCAGACAAGAGCTCATTTGAATTACTGCTGCTTTGACCATAGCATCCTCACTTTATTATCCTTGACTGGTTTGAGTATATAACGTACTCAAATAACAATAAAGAGCGTTCTCCTCACTTATATGCTATTTTAACAGGATATAAGTTTTGTTTAAGACTCTCTGAAAGCTCTATAATATCGGTTGATGAGAAAAGATAAGGCACATAAATTACTTTCGGTGAATCATCAATGAAAAAATATATACTATTTAAGGCGTTGTTAACTTTTATGTACTTGACTAAAAGCAGGTATAGCTATAGTTTTAATGATCTCACCATTTTCAGTTACTATCTGGAGCCTAGCAGGAATAATCTTGTTCATATGAGCATGGTCTCTATAAAACTCCTAAAAATAAACAAAAAATTGACACATTTTACAATAGTCCGATAGCTATAAATCTGCTAATCTGACTGTCGTAGAATTTGATAACAATTTGGAGTTAATCATTCATGAGTCGTTTTGATAATATCAACATGGATAATCTATGGAATGAAGAGCAGGATAATTTCAGCAATGAGCAGTACTATTCGCTTTTGATTGAGCAATATAAGATCTATGTTGAAATGGCAGATCGTGCGAGCTTTCGCCGTATTTCAATTAATCTATTCTTCTTGATTACTAACATCGCTATTGTTGGAATCATGGCACTTGGCATTAGTCGATCAAGCGCTGAGTTGTCGCTTGGGCTATTGGTTTTACCACTATTAGGCTTACTTGCTATTTGCTACTGCTGGTGGCGTGTAGTGCGTTTTTATCGCCACACAGTCAATATTAAAGAACAAGTGATTGGCGCACTGGAGAAGCGTCTGCCATCTAGTCCTATCTTTTCAGCAGAGAGGGTTACTGCTATGCAAAAAGGTTCATTTACACCACTTAAGCGCATTGAAACTTATATGCCTTTTGTTTTTATCTTGCTTTATATTGGTATTTACATTTATCTAGTAGTCGCTTGGAGTTAAAACATGACAGTAACTATCCAATCAAATCAATTAGCTGAGCTGAAATCACGCTATCAAGGTTTTTTAAAACAAAACCTGAAATTAGACATGACGCGTGGCAAACCCTGCCCTCAACAGTTGAGTTTATCAGATGATTTATTACATAACTTAAACCATAAGGATGTTGTGATCGCCCCCGATTACCGTAACTACAGCCCGCCTGATTTACTCACAGGATTACCACAAATGAAAGCGGTATTTGCCAAAGTGCTTAACATTAAACCGGAACAAATTATTATTGGTGGGAACTCGTCTTTGAATTTAATGTATGACACCATTATCAAAGCACTGGTTCACAAGTTACCCAACGAGCAGCAAAGCTGGTCAGAGCAAGGTAAAATCAAGTTTTTATGTCCTACGCCTGGCTATGATCGCCACTTTGCTATTTGTGAGTCTTTTGGCATCGACATGATTTCCGTACCCTTAACAGGTTCAGGTCCTAATATGGACAAGGTTGAAGCACTTGTTAAAGCAGATAAGAACATCAAGGGAATGTGGTGTGTTCCCAAATATAGCAACCCAACTGGTGAGAGTTATAGCGATGAAGTAATTAAACGTTTAGCTTATATGCAAACCGCTGCCAGTGACTTTAGAATCATGTGGGATAATGCCTATGCCGTTCATCACCTAAATATCGATGATCCTGTAGAAATTTTAAATATCCTTGATGTGTGTGAACAGGCTGGCAACCCTAATCGAGCGTTTATGTTTGCTTCAACCTCTAAGGTTACCTACGCTGGTGCGGGTGTTGCAATTGTTGCAGCTAACAAAGCAAATATCGATTGGCTAATACATCACTTAAAAGTACAAACGATTGGTCACGACAAAATCAACCAACTTCACCATTTAAAACTTCTACCTGATGAGACTGCCTTTATGGTACACATGGCAAAACATGCTGCACTTTTAAAGCCTAAGTTTGATATTGTAAATGAAGTGTTAACGCATGAACTAGGAGCAGCAGGTAAATTTGCCACTTGGGATAAACCTAAAGGTGGTTATTTTATTAGTTTTAACAGTAAACCTGGGCTTGCCAAAAAAATTGTTCAAATGGCACAAGATGCAGGCGTCAAGCTCACCAGTGCAGGAGCTACTTATCCTTATGGCAAAGACCCTATTGATAGCAACATTCGCATTGCACCTTCATTACCGTCTGTAACTGAACTTAAAAAAGCGACTGAAGTTTTGGCTGTTGTCACCAAAATTGCAAGCTTAGAAGCCCTATAAATATCAGCTTTATTTATTGTCAACTATATTTTCCACATCCATATTCATATAGACCTTGAGACTAAGGACAGTTCATTTATTCTCTACATTATACTCGTAGCCTAGTTGTGCCATAACTGCGTAGCTGATACAATGTGTGCGAGGGTGAAAAAAGGAAATTAGCCATGCTAACTGAAAGGGAAACTGAAATACTGCGGCTGACAGCTGAAGGCTTAGGCTGCAAGGAAATTGCAACTAAGCTTTACCTATCGTCACATACAATAGAATGGCACATAAAGAATCTGAAGAGCAAGCTTAACGCTACAACAATCGCTCATGCAGTCAGCATTGCCTATTATCACGGGATCTTGTATATAAACAGAGGACAGAGGACAGAGGACAGAGGACAGAGGACAGAGGACATAAAAATGCTAATCTGATTCGTATCCGTAAGAAAACAAAAAAATTGGAGATTTTGTGAAAAACACCTGAATTCTGGGGCTGTACTTTCTATCCTTAATTCGAGAAAATTTCCTGCGAAAGCCCAAACACTATTACGACAAGTGCGCAGTTGTTACAAGGTGATTGCCATCTGACAGGGATGACTTTGGTCGTTTGGAGGCTTTCAAGCTTATAAATCGATTGTAGAACATTAATGTGAGGAAGTTTAATCAACACAAACAAAGCAAAATTTATGACCTCATTAATTTTTTATACAGGAGTGGGGCCATTGAAACCTGTAATTAATCTGAGCATAGTTTTCCTGACTGGTCTTATTACCGTTTTTGTTGCAAGTTTCGGCGATGAGATCGCAGCATTTACCTTTTCTTTTGCACAGGTGAATCAACAGTCGATGGAAAACCTTTCCTTTTTGATGTCTGCGACTTTAATCGGGAGCCTGTGTGCCGCACCAGTAGCCATGCTACTTTTGCGAAATTTTGAAGTGATGCAGATATTGATTGCCATATTCTGCATAAGCATACTTGCCTTAATTATCAGTGCAAATTTCCCTATAAGCTATGTGTTTTATGCTGCTGCTTTTCTTATGGGAATGGTCAGTGGCATTTTCTGGTCAGTCCTGTCTATCGTTATCCCTAGTTATTTTAAACATGATCGCCTAGCTGATATTAATAAATTCGTGCAATCTATCAGAAATGCTGGCTATATCAGTGCCCCATTTCTAGCGGGCATATTAACCGCTTTTTTCGGGGCAACTTGGAGTTTGGGATTAGTTAGTATTCTTTTTATCGTTGCCATCCCCTGCTCTCTACTATCAGTTGGCAGATTGGCGAAAACGGTCAATATTAAGCCTCATAGTGGCAATCAAGCAGGGAAGAAAATTATTTGGCCACAAGTTTTACGCTTTTTTCAGTTGCCAGGAATGAAAATCACTTTACTGCCATTGATCGTTACGATCTGTACCACCTCAACTTTCAATGTTGCATTTATGTACTTGTTGCTTATCAATCTTCATTACAGCCAGGCTACCTATGGACTTATCGTTTCTGCCATTAGTATTGGCTTGATGATAGGTCCTATTGTGTTGACGTCATGGGCAAAAAAGCACGGCATGGGGTTTGCAGCCTGCATGGCTGCCACTACAGTCGGTTTTTCGGTATGCTTATCGGGCGCTTATCAGTCCATTCCCTGGTTATATGTCGTTCTTCTTATCCTGGGAATGGCCAATGGGCTTCAAAACGTTCTGATGTCTACCTTTGTCATGCAGATTGTCCCTGCTGAAGCGCGCCAACAGCTTATGCCAACTCATATCTTCATTATCCAGGCATCCGTGCTAACTGGCTTTATCATCGCAGGACAAGTTCCTGTGGCATCAGCAAGACTGCTGCTTATTATTGCTGGCATTATTGCTATCAGTGCTGGACTGATTGGTGCTGCAGGTAATCTGGTCTTATATAAAAAAGAGGAGCTACCCTACCAATGAATTGCAATCTATCTCAATTAGAACCATTATTCTGCAAACACACAGGCGCCTACCCTGCACTTGTTGCTGAGTTCTGCATAAATTCTCTCAACGACATGCCAAAATCGATTTACAAAATAGTAAAGGCACGTAAGCCTGAGTTATTAGATCAAAACCCATGGCTTGAAGCATATCATGGAGTTTTAAAGCCAAGGCTTCACCGTAATGCTAAACTCTATCATGGTGCACGCTCTATTCTAAGACGGGATGTCCAGTCAACTTCTCTTGTCATTAATAGCCAAGCTGGTTTTTTTGCTGAATTAGATGGACTGTCAGAAAACAATATAGAAGCCCTCCGAACTTACCAGGCATTATCTGATTTTAAGGATACATCTCTGGCAATTTGTTTGCTTCGTTACAAGCTTTTTGAAATAAACGACATAGACGATCTGCACGGTCCAAACAATGATTGCATATACAAGTTGGAACACGGCAGTGAGTTGATTGATGCTAATAATCGCTACATTATTCGGAATAAGTTATCTGGCGTAGCTTTTTTTATTGATTATGAGCTAACGGGCTTGCTAATGAAATACCACCACCTTCATGTATACCCCCAAGATGCTCAATATACGGTATGTGCGAACCTTTGCGCACATGGCATTTTAAGAAGGATAGCAAAATAGAATAATGAGAGAAAAAACGATGGAACTAATAAGACCAGGCATGGGGACAGAAAACGCTTTGGAGATTATCGCTGTGATGATCAAAATGGCAAGACCGCTATCTATCCTTGAAGTGGGAGCAGGTGATTCAACCGTAGCAATTGCCGATGCCATAGTAGCAGCCAAGGCAGAATATCTTGCTGATAAAGAGCTTGCCCATAATACAGAATGGGCAGAAAGGAGCGAGTTACTGATCCCTCATGCAGCAACTTCTGTATATGAACCGAAATTTATTTCTATTGATAATTTCTCAGCACCTGGATGCTCCGCTGCTCAAGCATGGAATACACTCAACACAGCAAAATATGCAGCCTTGTCAGTAAAGACGATAAACTGTGATTTCCACAATCTTTCCCTCCAGTTTTTTGACGACAATCTATTTGACTTTATTTGGTTAGATGCGGGAAGCCTCGTTGATGATATAAGATTCATCGGAAAACTATGGTCGCGTTTAGCAGCAGGAGGCTTCATGGTCTTCCATGACCCATATTTCACTGTGCCTGTACAAGAACAAACAACACAGCACCAGAAATTGGCCATGATACGCACACCATTATGGGAATTTATCAATAAAAGCAATATAAAGCACGTGGATATTTTGAGCATTCCTGAAATGCATAAATATAGGCAAACTGGTCTAGGGATAATAAGAAAACACCATCAGTGGGAAGAAAACAGACGGGAACTATTTCAAGAGGAGATGAGTACTATTGGCTTGGCACCAGTAAGGTTCCGAGCAACAAGCCTATTGTCCGAAACACTTGAACAACGAAATGAACTCACACGCAAACTAATGCTGTTAAAAAATCAAAGTATCCGTTCTGTTTATTGTGCGGTAGCACTAGGGATAAGCGAGCTGAGCGAGATTCAACGTACAGTGAAATTAGACAAAGAAAAAGTACTCCGCCTGTTAGCAAAACTCATGGATGCCCAGATGATTAGGTTGCAAGATGGCGGTTATTTTGAAAATCCGCAGTTATGGGAAACGCTTGTACACACAAGTGCAAACGACAGAATGTTTAACGAATTCAGCGACACCAAGCTAGAAGAAGCAAAATACCTTGATTTAATTGTTTCTTATCTGCAACCGCAAAAAACATATAATGAACATGAGATATCCAGCTATTGCGCATGTTTCACCGATGATTTTGCCCGTTTACGCCGAAAGTTAGTAGATAGCAAAAGGCTAATTAGGAAAGATGGCATTTACCAGCGTATATAGCCTTATGCTCAGGAACGTGATGCACTGTGATGAAGTCTGACTAAATATAATACAAACCATTCAAAGAGCCATTAGTTATTTTTCTCTGTACACGAAGAAAAAATTGCAAAATGCCGCTAGGAGTATTTCAGAAATGGCTAGTTGTTGAGATAGTTACTAATAGAGCAGGGATTAGAGAGATGATAAACATTGTGCACTCAGCTGAGCTAGATCCTTTTGGTAAGCCACATCCATTGCCATATCTAAACTGTGTAAGGGCTATTGTAGATATTTGTACAGTTTTTGAAGACTCAGTTACAGGAGCTCTTTCTGGGAAGGCCGCAGGAATGGAGGTTATTGTTGTCCCTAAGAATAAAAATTATGTAGAACACAAATTTTCATTTTGAGACGCCATTTTAACTTAGATCTTTTACAAGAGTGAATGTCAAAGATTGTGTATGGAGCAATTTAAGTGGTATTTCTTCTACTGTCAAAAACAAGAGTGAGTCCGAATATATTCAATATTTTTACTAATAAGCAATGACTGCAACACCATGACAAGCTTATCAAATTGCCAAGCAATTTTAGCATAAGTGGACTGACAAGATGAACGCAGCTTTTCGTAATAACGAGCAAGTTCACTACTTGCAAACTTACCAATATCACTGTAATAGCAACTGGATAAACCAAACTTTTCCGCGCGTTTAGGATACCAACCTGCATAAATTAATGAACAATCTAAAATCTCTTCTAATTTACGCATATTATTTTCATTTAAGTCACTTAATAACGCATGAGCAAATACAATTTCTTTTAATTCAATATTATCGATATTGCGAAGCAAAGCATAGACCATAAATGCTTCCAGATCATGATCCAAGGTAATACCCGTCATATTTTGTCCATCAACGATCAATTGATAAAATGCCTCAGTAGAAGTTTTTGGAACTAGCATAAGCGTTACCCCTCAAGAAGTTTATTATTTGTACTTATATTATAGATCAAGAAGAACAGATCAGATTTATTTTCCATAACGTATTTTCAGCATTTCATAAGCGGCTCTGATACCCATTGCCTCACCACCTTGTGGTCGTCCTGGCATACTTGAAATATTCCACGCCATTAAATCAAAATGTAACCACGGCGTATTATACTCAATAAAAGACTCTAAAAATAAAGCCGCACTAATACTGCCAGCATAAGGTGCAGAAGCACAGTTTTTAATATCTGCCACATGACTATCCAGTAACTTTTTGTAAGGTTTAAACAATGGCATACGCCAAACTGGATCTTGTATTTTTTGTGCCGCATGCTCTAACAATTGAGAAATCTCATCGTTATTACTAAAGAATGCTGCTATTTCAGTGCCAACAGCAACTCGTGCAGCCCCTGTTAAAGTTGCAAAATCCATGATTAAATCTGGTTTCATCCTTGATGCTTCTGTTAACGCATCAGCTAAAATTACTCTCCCTTCTGCATCCGTATTACTAATTTCAACCGTACTATCATTGTACATTGTGATGATATCACTTGGACGATAGGCATTGCCACTGATAGCATTTTCCACCGCCGGAATAAATACCGTTAATCTTATTGGCAAGGGCGTATCCATAATTAACCGCGCAAGACCCAAGACTTGAGCCGCGCCTCCCATGTCCTTGTGCATCAAAAGCATACCACTTGCTTGCTTAATATCCAATCCTCCTGTATCAAAGGCAACACCTTTACCAACAAGCACAATATGTGGATGTTCTTTTTTACCCCAATCTAAACGAACTAAGCGTGGCGCACGAACACTAGCGCGCCCAACTGTGTGAATACCACGGTAACCTTTTTCGTAAAGCTCATCACCAATAATTTGGGAAAATTCAGCCGAAAAAGTTTGTGCAAGCTTTTGTGCTTGATGTGATATCTCTTCTGGTCCCATGTCTTGGGCAGGAATATTAATCATATCGCGCACAAGATAAATTGCTCTTAAAGCTTTCTCCACTTCAGCATATTTCTTTGGCAAATATAATTTAATCGAATGGGTTTTCTTTTGTGTTTTATAATTTAAAAATTGATAACAACCTAGACCAAAAGCTAAATAAGGTAGTTCTGATTCTAATACTGAATATGGATCAATAAGTTCATAATCGTGATGTGGTAAATCTTTAGCTAAGTTTCCCAATGCCCACATATCATTTGGATTAATTGTGATAATTGCTTGTTTTAATTTGCCATGTATATCAAAAAAAGTAGCTGTTTTGCCTGAGCCTGGAATAAAACCTTGTCCAGCCAATATATTTTGAATAGACTTATCCGCATGCTGCTCTACCCATTTGTGATACTTTTCAATTGGAATAACAATTAACTCAATTGCCTGTGGACGATGTGTTTTATAAAAGCAAGAAAATGCCATATCAAAAGCCTCATTTTTAATTATTTTAAAATCACGGATATGTTACTAGATTGGAAAAATTTTAGCAGCGCTATTGAAGCAAATTATGATTTAAGCCATGAATTAAAAATTTGAACGTCTTTTTCAGACAAGGTGCCTGCATCCAATTTTAACTGCAACACCTCAGTAATATATTTATATTTAGCGCTTGCAAGTAAAGATGCACTTTCATAAAACTTTTGTAGCTGATCCAATACCTCAGTAATGGTTGAGCTACCAACTTTAAATCTTGCTTGATATTGTTTATAAGCTGCTTCTGCGGCAAGAACTGACTGCTCTAATGCTTGAATTTGCCTTGCGGTTGAAACCACAGTATAAAAGTCTGTTTCTATGTTTTGTTTAATCGTACGTTTTTGATTTAAGGTCGTAAACTCTGCTGCCTGATAGTTAAATGCTGCCTGTTTTTTTGTCGCATAATCACTACCACCATTTAAAATATTCCAAGTTAAGGTCACACCAATGTACCCATTTTTATAATTCCCTATTGGTACTCCTGCTGCACCTGTGGCAAAATTGCTACCTGAGTTATCATTGATAGAATAGTTAGCAACTAAGCTTACGTTCGGTAAGAAATTACCATTTGATGCAGCTAGTGTTTCTTGTGCTGCATTTTGAGTATATACCTGAGCTTTCAAAATAGGATTATTAGTTTGTGCCTTTTGTATCCATTTATTTATATCATTAGGTTGAGGATTACTAAAATGCAATTTTTCTTGCAAGTCTGCCAAATTCTTATTTTCACCTCCTGTGTATTGATATAAAGCAAAATAGGTCGTTTGTACATTATTGTCAGCAGCTTTCAAAGATGCGAGCACATTATAATAATTAGATTCTGCTACTTTGACATCAACACTAGTAGATATCCCAACTTTGAGTTTTAATTTGGCTTGTTCAAGTGCACTTTCGACAGCTTTAAGCTTAGCCTGCAAAAAATGAACCTGCTCTTTTGCATTTAAAACATTAAAATATGCTGTTGCTACATCCAAGATAAATTGCTGTTTCTGTGCATTATACGTTTCTTCTACACTATATGAGATTTGTTTCGCTGCTTGATATTTCTGATAAGAACTATAATCAAATAGCATTTGAGTCAATGTAATACCTACATTATAATTACGATAACTTCCACTTTGAGTTGTTTGATCTTTTCTGATTAATGTCGCTCCCGTTGCTAATCCTAAATTGGGTAACAATTTACCAAGACTCACACTTTGCTGTGCTCTTGTTGACTCCATGGTGTATAGATTCGCTTTATACTGTGGTGAGTTATTTAATGCTTGTTGATATATTTCAGATAGATTCTCAGCATTTGTAGTTTGAGCCTGCAATGCTGATATACTTAGCAATCCAACAAACATTCCTAAAAGTACTTTTATGTTAAAGGTCATACCTTTTTTCCTAGTTCATATTAATTTTTATCATGATTAATTAAATATGGTCAATATTATAGCCGTTCTTTTACCCATCCGTGTACTGATGTCATGGCAGATGGTAAATTTTGTGGATTATTACCACCTGCTTGCGCCATATCAGGACGCCCGCCACCTTTTCCATCCACTTGGTTAGCTATGAAATTTATCAACTCACTTGCTTTGATTTTATCAGTAATTGACTTACTAACACCTACAGCAATTTGTGCCTTGCCCTCACTTTCAGTTGATAGAACTACCACAACTTTAGATTTTTGTGCTTTATATTGATCAACTTTTTCTCTAAGTATACCCATATCAACGTTTGGCAATAGTGCGGATATTAAAGTCACATCCGCAATCTGTTGTTCTCTAACTTCTATATCACTACCTCCAGCAAGCTGCTGTTTTAAAGTTTTGATTGTTTTATCGTGTATTTTGAGTTGTTGTTGTAACTTTAGAAGCTTATCTAATACATTATCATCGCTTGATTTTAAAAGCTCGTGAATCGTAGCCAATACTTCCTCCTGCGCTTCTACATATTGCTCGGCAAATTGACCCGTAACGCCCTCAATACGACGCACCCCAGCTGCAATCCCTGATTCAGCGACAATTTTAAATAAACCAATATCCCCTGTTTGTGTAACGTGCGTGCCACCACAAAGTTCAATAGAAAAATTACCCACTCGAAGTACACGGACAATGTCACCATATTTTTCACCAAATAAAGCCATCGCACCCATATTTTGTGCTATGGCAGGCGTCGTTTCGATTGTTTCTACCACAATATTCTGACGAATAACAGCATTAACTAAATGCTCAACATCCCTTAATTGCTTCACTGTCACTGCTGATGGATTTGAAAAGTCAAACCTAAACTTACTTGCCTCAACCAATGAGCCTTTTTGCTCAACGTGAGTACCAATTACCTCTCTTAACGCCGCATGCAATAAATGTGTTGCCGTATGATGTGCTGCAATTGTGATACGAGTCTTATCAATTTGTGCTGTAACCTCATCTTCCACATTAAAGTTACCTTTAATAACACGTCCAATATGCAAGTACGCCTCACCTGACTTCTGTACATCTTCTACTTGAAACACACTACCTAAAGCATTAATAACACCTTTATCAGCAACTTGCCCCCCTGATTCTGCATAAAATGGTGTTTGGTCCAATATAATTACACCATTTTGTCCTTCTGATAAGCACATAACTTTTTTCGTATCGTGATAAATTTCATTAATAGTGGCATCTGAAACAATGACAGAATAACCAACAAACCTGGTTTTCACTTGACTTTTGATCATCTGGTTATAATCCACATCAAACTTACTGGCAGATTTAGCACGCTCTTTTTGTGCTTCCATACAAGTTAAGAAACCTTGTTCATCAACGCTTAAATTGCGCTCGCGTGCAATATCTGCTGTTAAATCAAGTGGGAAACCATAGGTGTCATAAAGCCTAAAAGCGATATCTCCGGGTATGATAGAGTCAGTAAGGTTGCTGATACTTTCTTCTAATATTTTCATACCATTACTAAGTGTTTTTTCAAACTGTTGTTCTTCTTTTTTAAGTGCTTCTTTAATCGATGCTTGCTTTAACTTTAAGTCGGGATAAGCATCTGCCATCACTTCTACTAAGGTAGAAACGAGTTTATAAAAAAACGTCTCTACTGCCCCAACCTTATGACCATGACGAATAGCACGCCTAATAATGCGTCTTAATACATAACCACGACCTTCATTTGACGGTAATACACCATCTGCAATCAAAAAAGCACAAGCACGAAT
The DNA here is from genome assembly GCF_003428155.1 of Fastidiosibacter lacustris. Lineage (GTDB taxonomy): Bacteria > Pseudomonadota > Gammaproteobacteria > Francisellales > Francisellaceae > Caedibacter > Caedibacter lacustris. The sequence continues at coordinate 48,568 of NZ_QLIR01000002.1, read as the reverse complement.
ATGATCAGCCAATACCTTTAATGAAGGATTATTGAAATCGTCACTATTTGTTATTCTCGCTGCTGCATCAATAAGTTTTTGGAACAAATCAATTTCGTAATTGCTATGCACATGCTGTAAAACAGCAGCAATTCTTTCTAACCCCATACCAGTATCCACCGATGGATTAGGTAATTTCTCTAAGGTGCCATCCAAAAGTCGGTTATATTGCATAAAAACCAAGTTCCAGATCTCAATATAACGATCACCATCTTCTTCAAGGGTGCCAGGAGGACCACCTACAACTTCCTCACCATGATCATAAAAAATTTCTGTACACGGTCCACAAGGTCCTGTATCACCCATAGACCAAAAATTATCTTTTGCTCCTATGCGTGATAAACGCTGTGAGTCAATACCAACTTCTTTTAACCAAATCTCCTCAGCTTCTTTATCCTCTTCAAAAACAGTTACCCATAACCTATTTTGAGGTAATTTTAAAACTACTGTTAAATACTCCCAAGCAAAAAAAATAGCATCACGCTTAAAATAATCACCAAAACTAAAGTTCCCTAGCATTTCAAAGAAAGTATGGTGACGCGCTGTATAGCCTACATTTTCTAAGTCGTTATGCTTACCACCAGCCCGAAGACATTTCTGAGCTGTTACGGCTCGGCTATACCCTCTTTTATCTACGCCTAAAAATACATCTTTAAATTGCACCATCCCAGCATTAGTAAATAAAAGTGTTTCATCATTGGTTGGCACTAATGATGAACTTGCAATTGGTTCATGTCCTTTAGCCTTAAAGAACTCAATAAAAGATCGCCTAATTTCATTTGTTGTAATCATGGTAGCTCACTTTGGAAAATACTATTTTAAATCATCGAGTAGTTTACTATGAACTAAGTGAAGTCAAAAGTGATTAGCGCCATTTTTATTTCGTCAACTTTGCTTCATGAATGACTTATCTTTTATGACTTATCTTTTTTCGATATCGGTAACATCAGCTGGCTTAAATGAAAGGTTTTATTGCCTAGAATAACCTGGTTATAAACCACGAGATTTCGAAGGATATTTTTCACATATTGCCGCGTCTCACCAAACGGCATGATCTCAATCCACTGATCCGCATTCATTGTGTGTTCTGGTAGCCAATTTGCAACATTTCCTTGTCCAGCATTATACGCAGCCATCCCCAGCACCAGTTTGCCATTAAAAAGCTTATCCATAAAATTTAAATTAGCCGCACCCAGAATAATTACTTTATTGGGTTGATATAAGTCACCGTCTTTATAATCTAAACGATATTTCTTTGCTAAAAATTCGGCTGTAGAAGGTAACAACTGCATTAAACCTGTGGCACTTGCTGATGATATGCCATGCACGCGAAAGGCTGACTCTTGACGCATCATCGCGATAATAACATCTGGCTGTATCTCAAAGTCCTTTGCTGCCTTTTTTACATCTGACCAAAAAGCCAATGGATATAACCCTACTAAATCATTCACGGCACCAGAATTGCCATAAGCACTAACCGAAATTTGGTAAATCTTGTCATCATGGGCAAGTTTAGCAATTGCCAATAACTCTTCACGTGTAAAACTATTCATGCTCCAGCGCCATAGTGAATAAGATAAACCATACTCTCCTATCTGATATAAATCAAAAACTTGCTGTACAGTAAGATTGTTTTTCATATTTTTAATTACATCAAGGGCAACAATTGCATTCTCATTAGTAAGTACATAGGGAAGTTTCAATACATCTGCTGATAAAAATCCATAGTAGCTTAATTGTTTTGCAAGCTCAGTAAATATAGGCTTAGCTTTATCCATTTGCTTTAATGCTGCCAAGCTTTTTGCCTGCCAATAACGCCATTCATCAGCACTTTTCAAGTCAGTAGATAGTTCATCATACCATTTTAAATAGAGCTTATAATCCTGCCAATATAAAGCCGTACGTAAACGCCACTGCCACAGCAAACTTGATGCATATTCGCTTTCAACTAGCTTAAGCCATGTCAATGCTTCTTTATGATGACTTCTCGCAAAATCAATTGCGATTTCAGCATTAATGAGATTAATCGTTTTATCATCTAATAAACTTTTCTGCTTAAAGTCTTGCCAAAATGATGCAGCATAATACACATCTTTAGCAGACAAGTTGTCCATTACACTCACAATTGCAGATGAAAAGCCATTAATCTGATGGTACTCTTCTACCCAATCAATCATAAATTTTTTAGGGTTTTGCGATGCTTTTAACCATAAACCATAAAAACCTTGGAGAGTTTTATTGTTAGTTTTATTTATCCATTTTAAGGCTTGGTCAACATAACCTGTAGTAGCAAGTGCATAAGTTTTTAAGCGAATCTCTCTTTCACTTGGCATAATCTTATTCTGCCAGATAGTTTCGAAATCATTACATGCTTTAGGCAAACGTACGCGTGACAACCAAAGTTTGGTAAAATCTGCCAAAGCTGCTTCTTGCTCTCCAGTTGCATACTTAGCCTGAATAGCATAACACTGACCATTTACACCCAAGTTCCCTTCATAATATTGCAGAAAACGTGACCAACTTTGTTTACTGATATAATAGTTAGCCAGATCTTTTCTTAATTCTGCTGCCCAGAAGCTGCCTTGATTCACTTTTAAAAAGTCTTCTATTGTCTGATCTTTAAAATGCTCTGGATCAGATAAAATTTCTTGATATTGCAAATAAGTATATAATGGCGTTTTTGTTAGTTTTGCTTTGACTTGATAATAGGCTTTATAATTTTTTTTCGATAGTAAATCTTTAGCTTTATAATACTCGGCAATTTCTGCCTTATCCATTCCATAACTAAAGGAAAATGTTGTTAATGCCAAACCTAAAAACGCCAAAAGTATCAATCGCATACCTTTAATCCATCTTATTAAATGTAAAAACGTTTATCATTTAATAAAAAATATGGTGCAAACTCAACCTGATTAGGTAATTTATAGTCACTAAATTTATACATACACCTATACACTAATATTTGATTTTTTATGCTCTTGGTAGAGTCACCCCTGTCTGCCCTTGATATTTTCCTCCTCGATCCTTGTATGAGGTTTCACAAACTTCATCTTGATTTAGCGTATTCAGTTAGGAATAAATGCCCTCAAAAAAGCAAGACACATTAGGTAGGAGCTCTTACAAACTATTTTTCCAATCTTTTGTTTTGATATATTACCAATAATATCATTTCTAAAAATTCATAAGAAAATAAAAAATATACAAAATTTAACTTTTTTAAATGTTTTATATTGACACATAACCGTTTTTTTTACTCTTAGCGAGATGAGATTTTTTGTAACTTATTTACATTAAGTTTAATCAAATTTATATCAACCAACTCAATATAGGAGCGTTTTTTATGGATGCAAAAGAAATTATGAATGATTTTTTTTCTGGTCAACTTGCGTCAAGTAAAGTAAATAGTGATTTGCGTAGAAGTTTTGTTACTTTTCAGAATGCCGAAGGGTAATAATCATATTCGCGTAACTTCAGAGATACTTATGAGTTAAATTTTTAAAAATCTATACGATAAAAAAGATGCCGAGGACTAATTATTCCGGAAAGTGTGTTTTTATGCGTTTTATTTTGAGTTTTGGGAGAATGGTTTGTTTCTTGTTTTTGTTAGACCGCCTCAAGCGGATCATTATAACTCTGTATCCACTCAAGAAGACCCTATTATAACTTCATTTTTAGGTTTCGTGGATAACCATGTGGAGGGTAACCATGAATGTATAGTTAAAGATTTCGTCTTGAATCCAGACTTATCTAGCGCAGACTACCTTCTTGGTGAAGATAAAATTTATATTATAGTTTCACGGGAAAGAGGTTCAGTACCTCATTATGCTGTTCGGTTGGCAGAAAATGTAAAAAAGCATTATCCAAAAGCAAGTGTTAATATTTATGGGCAAATAGCAACAGCAAGTAAAAAACTCAGGAAATATATAAATACTGACATCAATTTCGTTATTCATAGTGAAATGGAATTAGCCAAATCAGTAGGATTAACGGTAAAAAGTCCTTATATTCACTCTATACATTGCAAACAAACACCGTACTATATGGGATCAATAGTTTCTAAGGAAAAGGAAAAACTTTTTACTGCTGCAATAGAAACTACTAGAGGCTGTGTTTATAAGTGTGATTTCTGTTTTGTTAATAATTTTACAACATTCCCATCTAGATGGAGCACAAGGAGCAATAGTTTAATCATTAGTGATATTGATACATATTACAAGGAGGGTATTAGGAAATTCTTCTTTTTCGATTTGGAATTTTTAGGAGCAAACAAAAAATTTCACAAGGAACGTAAAGAACTGTTGAGACTCATATCCATAAAGTTTCCAGACATTAATTTTATGATATATTGTCGAGCGGATACTCTAGAGTTATTTAATGATTATGATTTGTTAAAGAAGGCTGGATTATATAATGTCTATATGGGGGCGGAGTCATTTTATCAAAGTGATTTAGATCAGCTTAACAAACATTTAAAAAGTGAAACGATCAAAGCTAGTGTAATCAACCTATTAGACAGGGATATTAATATATTTTTAAGCATGATCCCATTTAATAGAAATACTACTATATTGTCCTTGAAGCATAATATAAAGACTTTAAATGACTTTATGACTCATGAAAATGCCAGCTGCCTTAGAGTACAGACTATTTTATTAAATATAGAGCATAGTTGGGATAATAAAGGCTTAGAAAAGTATTTATTTAGTGACATGACTTATACGAAATGGACAATGTATTTTCGTTCCCAAAACACCAATAAATATGTATTCAACACTGAATTTGAGCCATTAATTGAAGTCTTACGATCATTATCATATGAGAATGAAAAGAAAAGTACGGAATTAAATTTTGCCTATTTGCATGAAATTAAGCCTATTCAAAAAGGAATTGAAGCCTGGTTTGCTAACCTTGATAAGTTTAGTTTGTATTTAGCAAATTATTATGTTGGCGAATTTGAGAAAGGCTCATTAAAAATGTCCAAGGAAAGCATTAAGAAAAATCAAATATTATTATTTGAGATGATAGATCTCTTTAATCAAAGATTCTTGCCTAAACGGCTTAGTGAAACATGTACAAAAAATGAAACAATATTGACGCATGATGGCAATAAAGTCTATATTGGAGACCATGGATTCGATGAGGTTATTCCACCATTAAGTGAATACCATGCCTATGTAAATAATATAAACATGGATGTAACTGAGTGAAAATTCTCTTAAGTGAGTCTCAATTAACGGTAAGTTATTACCTGTTCTTTTCATTTTATAGATTTATCATCACGATGAAGTTTCCGATTTTAACCCTGTTTTTATTAGATATTGGTTTTTCTATTGTAAGTATTGGTGTTGGTTATTCCATTATGTCAATAACAACCATATTAGGCATACTTCCATTGAGCATACTAGCTGATATGTCTAACCGTAAACTAATATTTGTCTTTGGCTTAATAATAGAAGCTTTCTCTGCATTGTTGTTTGCATTAAGTGACACTCTATCATTGATGTATGTGGCATTTGTTTTTTGGGGTCTAGGGATGGCAACGTTTTCAGGTGTGCTGCAAGGATGGTATGTTAATAGTATTCATAAATTACAATATTCTATCAGCAAAACTAAGGTTTTTAGCAAAACACAATCTCTGTCAAATTTTGCAACATTTTTAGGGATTGTTTTTAGTGCATTCATGACTCAACTTTATCGATACGCTTATACGTTCAAATTAATATTTGTGCTTTTATTATTTTACACCGTCACTATATTTTTGGTCATTGATGGTAAATCATTAAAGTCCCATGATGCTAATTTTTCATTTTTTAGGCATATATATTTTTTTCGTGATAGAAAGTTTTTAATGGTTTTGATTTTTTTTGCAATATTAGGTTTTATCTATAACGGTTATGCGGTTATTTGGATGCCTGTATTTCAGAATATACTTGGTGACACAATGCATTACTCATTGCTTGTTAATTCCAGCATTTATGGCTTGATCTACTTGCTAAGCGGATTGTGCGTTATTTGGTTGTATCGCTACATTGAGCTAATATCAAATAACCTGATGTGGCAAGTGGTTGTATTGCGATGGTTATTTTCAATTAGCTTTATTATGATGGGTTTTTTTGTGTCTAATATAGTTGTATTTGCTATTATGACATTGAGTATGTTCGTTTTTGGTGATCTTGAATATGGACCGTTAGGTGAGCTAAACAATACCCTATTCAAAGATAGTAATCGTATTTTTGGTTTATTATCTTTAGCAGCTGGTGAAAGAGTATTAGCTAGTTTTGGTGGGTTTAATATCACGTTAATTTATAAATATTTTGGTGTTGGCAATACGCTGATTTTTATCGGGGTATTGTCTTTTGTATCAACGTTAACATTATTATGGGTGAGAAATGAATAGTATTAATAACTTTTATGAAAGCATGCCGGAAATATACGATACTATTCCCCAAGATTGGGACTTTCGTGGTTAAATCCTGAATCTAAAAAACTACTTACAAATAGATAAAATTCATATGTTAGAGCTTTGTGCAGGACCTGCAAGGCATAGTCTGGCTCTGTATACAATTAAAAATGATCCTAAAGCCATCGCTTGCATTGATAGTAGTCAAGCAATGCATGACTACGCTATCAATAAAGTAGGGATTTCTGAGTGCATATTTCTCTTATTTCTACAACTTCAACAGAAGAATTAACATACTCTTCGAATGAATATATTCATACTTTTGAAGACATAACATTTATATGCGATTTATTATCTTTCTCATGCAAACAAATTCCACATGTTTTTTTGCCTCACTTTAACCACTCAGAAAACATTAATTATCGTATTATATTTCACAAAAGTCAGTCAAAACAAACATACAAACTGGCAGGTTATCTTTTGGCTGCGTATATTGTTTTTACTTTCTTTTCTAGTATTAGGTTACACGCAACACTCTTATATTCTTGCTATCAGCATCTTTATATTACTTTATTTAACCAGTTTTCTGGAAGCCCCTATCATACAATATGTTCTAAACCAATCCATTAATAATGAGTTTAGAGCAACTTTACTTTCACTTGAAATGACTACACGTAGAGTGTTCTCTGCCATAGGAGTATTACTATGTTTTTGGCAACGTCACCCCTGTTTGTCCTTGATATTTTCCTCCTCGATCCTTGTATGAGGTTTCACAAACTTCATCTGACTGATAAAACAACATTTGTGCTACACCCTCATTAGCGTAAATTTTAGCAGGTAAGGGCGTGGTATTTGAAAACTCAAGGGTTACATGCCCTTCCCACTCAGGCTCAAGCGGAGTCACATTCACAATAATGCCACAACGTGCATAGGTTGATTTGCCTAAACACACGACTAAAGTATCGCGTGGAATCTTAAAATATTCCACCGTGCGCGCCAGAGCAAACGAATTAGGCGGGATGATGCAGACATCACCCACAAAATCGACAAAGTTATTGTGATCAAAATCCTTAGGGTCAACAATCGTGGAGTTGATATTGGTGAAAATCTTAAACTCATTGGCGCATCGCACATCATAGCCATAACTTGAAGTTCCAAAAGAGACTATTCTCCCCTGCTCATTATGGCGTACTTGTCCGGACTCAAATGGTGAAATCATCTCATGTTCTTTTGCCATTGTGCGTATCCATTTATCGGATTTTATACTCATTTTTTCTCCTCGCTTATGCTTCAAGGTATTTTGTTAAAACTGATTTTTTTTCTTGTTCAGCGTTTGCAATGGACTCTTGTTGTTCCTTGATTTCTATTTCCAGCTTTTCAAGCTCTCTGCTAATATTATCAGGATTTCTCGGATAACTAACTTTTATATCAAGAAAATCTTTTACCTTTACTCTGGGCAAATTGACCCCGCTCATCTTCTTTGAAACCTCACGCACGAACTCGGCTGACAATAAAACTCGTTGAAGTAATATAGGGTACTCACAATCAAGGACTATAATATCGGTGGAGCACACACCATCAAAATGTGGGATGACTACTTTATTTAGATATGGTCTAAGCTTGCCATAAAGCACTTGACCTGCTTTAAAAGCGTTTTTTGTGCTTTTAATTGAGCTGCCTACGCTTGGTTCCCAATTCGTAATTCTTCCTGTGTTACTTTCAAGGTGCTCCAAGCCTAAATAATTGAAAATTTTATTAGGCTTATTTATCGGATCAACTTTGTCAGTGCATAAGTGGGTAAGCTCAGAAATTTTCCGCATTTCAGTATCTTTGTCAATCAGTATAGCTATTAGCTCATTGTTCTTCTCAATGAGCTTGTATGTATTTTCTACTCTAGCATCAATCACTTCTATCTCAGCAATAATTTTTTGCTGAATGGTCAGTGGAGGGACTGGGATTTTAATCGACAATACATTTTTTTTGTTTAATCCTCCTTGAGCTTGACCTGTAATGTTTGATTTTAATAAGTTCTGACCATTGCTACTATATAGGAAATGAAATAAGTAATTTTGCAGTAACTTATTCTCATCACTTTGTAATACAAACACGTGTTCATTAACCATTGCATGTTGATAGTTAAAATCATTAGGTACTAAAGCAACTTTTCCTGTAAGCGCCCCATCTTTACAAATTAAAATATCATTATTTGTTATCTTACCTTTATTTGAATTTTCATAAAATTCTTGAGGTACAAATTTTACCTCGTCTAGTTTTAATTTTCCGTCAGTTCCAATATGCTCACCCCCAAAACTTGGAATACCCTCTGAGAATCTATCTACCCCACCCACAGGTCTATTTCCGCTTTCTAATTTAGTTAAAAGTGAATGTAAGGGTATTTGCGGATATTTTATCTGAAGAATAATGGGATTTGCATTAAAAGAAGAAATTCGTTTATCAAACTCCACTTTCTCAAAATTAATACAATCGCGAAGCCTAACCAAAGAAATCGTCTCAGTAAGACTCTTATCTATTGATAGACTTTCATCTAGAAAATTTTTATAGATGTAGCTGTTTACTTTTTTCGGATTTAACTGATTGATAGCATCAAACAGTAAGGTGTCACCCATAAAAGAAATACCTTTATAGCCTCTGCGCTCACTGAACTTGTAACCTAGAAATTGCTCCTGTTCTTTGCTGCTAGTCCCCGTTTTTATAAGCAGCGTTTTCTGAGGTATCGCTTTCTTCTTATAGTGTTTTACCCTTTTGATCAGCTCATTACCTTCGGTATCTATCGTTTTGATTTCCTCAACTTCGTAAGGGGAGTCATCATCATTTAATACCAGCTGCCGATGAGTAAGTAAAAAATAGAAAAATTTTTCGCTTTCTATTTCTAAGACAAAATCAAAAAACAGAGTATGAAGTCGTTGTGCTTGTTTTTCTCCGGATAAATTTAAAAAGGTTGACTTCTTTTTTAGGTTTTTAACTTCAGTCAGCTCATTAAACCAGGTCTGGTAATTTTTGTAAAATTCGCTCCTGCTGACACTCTCATTGGGTGAGCGAGTGATGAAACTTTGATAGTCCAGCATCTTTAAGTTCAAGTGAGCTACATAGCTTTCAAAAAGTGCTGCCGAATTAATGAAGTCACCCTCGCGCTTTCTGTTTTCTAAAATAAAATCCTCGGCAATATAGCGGCAGTTTTTCATAAAATCTTCACTGCGCTTTTTCAAAAACAACGTTACGGTATTTGTGCTGGTGGCACCAAATGTCTTGCCGCCAAATTCAACGATTGCCTTTATTTCAAAGTGTTGCAGAAGGAGTTCTCGCGCTTTGATATAAGCGCCAGTGTTACTTAAAATAGAGCTAGGTAAAATAATACCTGCCATTCCACCAGGGCGAAGCAGCTGTTTCATACGCTCAATAAAGAACACTTCTATGTCATCTGAATCAAGGCTTACATGCTCCCACAGCTCAAAATCATGCGCATTTAGCTTTAAGTGTTTTTTAAAATCCTTAATGGTATAAGGTGGATTGGCAATTAATACATCAAACGTGTTATCGCCACTGCGATTTTGCTTATTAAGCCTACCTAAATGCTGCTCAAGCCCGTCACCAAAAATGATATTGGCATCTCCATCTCCGTGCATAAAACAAGCAACCTGTGCGGTTCTTGCCAAACGGTAATCTTTTTCAATACCAAAAATATATTCACCTGCCCAGCGCATATCTTGCTTATAATGCTGAAGCTCCTTTAGCGCAAATGCGATTTTATCATTTTCATGCAATAGCTTAATGTCATCTTCGTCAACACTTTGAATGAGTGTTGCAATTTCTTCAATAGCTTCTGTTAAAAAATGACCACTACCACAGGCAAAATCAATGACCTTGGGTAAGAAGAGTTTCTCCCCATTTTGCAGCTTTTCATGCACTATTACTTTAAGCGGAATGGAAGAAACAATAAATTTCGCAATAGGGGTTGGCGTAAAAAACTGTCCTTCGGATTGTTTGTAACCACTTTCAAGCATCAATTCAAAAAAATCCCCTAAAAATTGTGCTTTTTGATCATATTTAAATCGATACTTTTGCAGGAGCTTTACGACTTCCTCTAAGACCTTTACGTTTTCTTCAAACAGCTTTTTGTTATAAACTTCCTTAAAGGCAAATTCATTGTTCTGATAAAATTTCAGCTCCTTATAGATGCGATAAAGCGTATCCTTCGCCGTTTGTCTTGGAAAATGAGCAATCTGCACCTTAATGTCCTCTAACTTATAGTCGATCACTTCTTCATTAAGGTAATTTTTCATGGCCTTGGCATAGAGTGATTGCAAGCGCTCTAAAAGGGCTTCGGCATCATCAATACCTTCTTTTACCTGAAAATCAGCAATAGCATCATCCGTTTTTGCTTCATCGACAATTTTAGCAAGTATCAGTGAAATCATGCGATTAAAAGCATTAGATCGATCGGAAATATTGTTATGCCTTAAGATTTCTTCAAATTGATTAAATACCTTGCCTTTATCTTCTTGCCTAAAATCTTTTAAATCTGCAATCTTAATCGGTCTGTAACCTGGGTTGTAAGACTCAATGCCATCCTCGAACAAACCAGAGTATAGAAAAGTCATTTTATCTTTGCTCTTGTATTTCCAGACACTCAACATTTCATGAACGTTTTTAGCCTCACCATAGGTAATCACTTCAGCTTTTGTTTGTTGTGCTATTTTCTCACTGGTAGCATCCTCAACATTTAAAAGTGCACTTTGATATGCAATTGCTCCAGCGTCTAAACACGATGTATAAAGACAAAGGAAACGCGCGTTTTTATCCTGTTGAAAATAGGAAAATAACTGTCCACCATGCGTTTGCATATGCTTACATTCTTTATTGTATTCATTACCCCAGGTTTTACACTCGATAATCAACAGTGTTTTGCCATTTTTGTCTTCTACTGTAATATCCGCCTTACCACTTCTTGCCGTTCGCCCAAGCTTCCAGCGTTTTTCTAAAATCAAATCCTTTGGTTGATATCCCTTTTCAAGCAGTCGGTCAACACACTCTAGCACGACTAAGTTTTCGGACATAGTTAAGTTTGAGGTTGTATCATCTCCTCTTCTAATCGCCTCACCGTAATCTATTTGCCCGTTTTCAAGATCAACAGTGATTTGATAATTCGATCTCTGATAGGTTTTTACATAACAGGTTTTCTTATCAAAACCAGCAGTAAAACCCAACGCTGAAAGAAGATCGTAAATATATTTTTTAGTCACTCTGCTTTTCCATCGCTAAATTCAACTTTGACCCCAGGCATATTGATCATCATTGCCTTTGGCAATTGGGCAATATCAACTGCCAATTTTAATGCGATGTCACTATACGCTTTAGCAATCCTTGAATCTCTATTGATTGCGCTAGGCTTACCACTATCGACATCTTCTCTTATGCCAATATCTAAAGGTAGCTCACCCAATACTGAAATATTAAATTGCTGAGCGAGTTTATCTGCGGCAAGCTGCCCAAAGATAGGCGACTGAGTCCCACAATTCTGGCAAATATGAATACTCATATTTTCAACAATTCCCGCAACGTGGATATCAAGTTTATTAAACATTGCCACTGCTCTTTTGGCATCAATAAGTGATAAATCCTGTGGGGTTGTGACAATAACTACCGCAGTCAATGGGATTTTTTTGCTCATCGTTAACTGAATATCACCCGTGCCAGGCGGTAAATCGATAAAAAGATAATCTAACTCACCCCAGTTGGTGTCATTGAGCAATTGCATAAGCGCACCAGAAACCATGGGACCGCGCCAAATAATGGCGGAGTCTTGATCGATTAAATTACCCACCGAAATCATTTTGACCCCATGGCATACAAGCGGCTCAATTTTCTTTTTATCATTCGTTATGGGGTTGCTGTAATTTCCCATAATAAGCGGCTGACTAGGTCCATAAATATCCGCATCCAGAATCCCAACGCTAGCCCCCATGTTCATGAGTGAAATCGCCAAGTTAGCCGTTGTGGTTGACTTCCCAACGCCACCTTTGCCTGAGGCAATCGCGATAATATTTTTAATACCTTTGATTGGCTTTAATCCCTGCTGTACCTTATGAGTAATGATATTTGGTCTAATTTCAAACTCAAATGACTCTATAACGTTATTGTTATATAAGTAGTCGCTTAATTGAGCAATGACCTGACCTGCTTGAGTATGCGTTAGCGGAAATCCTACCTTTAATACAAGTTTATTTACACCATCTTCCTTAAATATTTGCATCTCTTCTAAAAAAACACATGCAGGTAGGTCTAATAGCGAATGTTCAAATGCTTGTAGCTTTTGTTTTAACATACTTACTAATTGGATAAAAAACGAATTACAGATGGTAGCCAGTCTAACTGGATCAACATGAATTTACCAGGCTAAATTGAATTGTGCGCATTGTAAAATAGAGATTCCCATCGAAAGCGTCCAAAATTATGTAATAACAGGGTAAAAACTACGACAAAACGAGACCTAAATTCGATAAGCCAAAGTCGTCATCACCCTCGACTGCACTTTCATAATAAGCTTTGCCCACATGGGTAACTCAAGACCTCCAGCGAGTTTTGCTTGATCTGCATGTTCTTTTTCATCTTCGTACATTTTTATTAGGATTGCTTTGGATTTTTTATCTTGCATCGGTAACTCCAATAAATGCTTTTCCAAGTGGGACATTACCTGTTTTTCTGTTTCAATCACAAAACCATAGCTGACCTTGTCGCTCACAAATCCCGCGGTCGCACCAATTGTAAACGAGCCTATATACCAAAATGGGTTTAACAGACTTTTTCTTGCCTCTAGTTCCTCTAAACGTGTTTCACACCACGATAAATGGTTGTATTCTTCTTCTGCCGCATGATGTAAATGTGCCTTTGTATCAAGGTTTCTAGCAACAAAGGCCTGACCGCGATATAAGGCCTGAGCACAAATTTCACCCGTGTGATCCACACGCATAAGTCCTGCCACATGTTGTTTTTCATTTTCATTCAAATCATGTTCACTAATGTTCTGGGCAGGCGTTTCAATTGATGGGTTTTTGGCAGGTAATACCACTGACTTTATAAAATGCTGTAACTCACTTAAGCATTGATCCAAAAATGAATAATTACGAAATGTCATATTTGTAGTTTCTCAATTACCTGATGAAAATGCGAAAACATCATAGCATAATTTCGCTTTAAGATTTGCAATTTTAACAAAAAAAGATTGCGTATTTTGGGGCGCATCGTACAATCACTAGTCAATTTAAGCCAATCATAAATTGATATCTTATAATGATCGAAAAATTACGTAATATTGCCATTATCGCTCACGTTGACCATGGTAAAACCACACTTGTTGATAAACTATTGCAACAATCAGGAACACTACAAGTGCGCAATCAGGAAGTTGAGCGCATCATGGATTCTAATGACTTAGAAAAAGAACGAGGCATCACCATTTTATCTAAAAATACGGCAATTAAGTGGAAAGATTATCGTATCAACATAGTCGATACACCTGGACACGCTGACTTTGGTGGAGAAGTTGAGCGCGTCATGTCAATGGTTGACTCAGTACTGCTTTTAGTTGATGCAGTTGATGGTCCTATGCCCCAAACACGCTTTGTTACCGAAAAAGCCTTTTCGCGTGGCTTAAAACCAATTGTTGTGATCAACAAAATTGATCGCCCTGGTGCACGCGCTGATTGGGTCATGGATCAAGTATTTGATCTATTTGATCGTTTGGGGGCAACAGATGAACAGCTTGATTTCCCTGTTATTTACACCTCAGCTTTACATGGCTTTGCGACTTTAGATCAAAACGTCATTACTGAAAACATGGAGGCTTTATTTCAAGCCATCGTTGATCATGTCAGCCCTCCTCAAATAGATACTGATGGTCCTTTCCAGATGCAAATCTCATCGCTTGATTATTCAAGCTTTGTGGGCACAATTGGTATTGGGCGTATTAAGCGCGGTAAAATTAAAACCAACACTACGGTTACGATTATTGATAAAGAAGGGAAAACTAGACAAGGGCGTATTCTGCAAATCTTAGGGCATATGGGGCTTGAGCGTATAGAGGTACCTGAGGCATCTGCGGGGGATATTGTTTGTGTTACTGGAATTGAAGGGCTTAACATTTCTGATACAATCTGTTTGCCAGAAAAAATAGAAGCTTTACCCCCTTTGTCTGTTGATGAACCAACTATTTCGATGACTTTCCAAGTAAACAATTCTCCGTTTGCTGGGAGAGAAGGAAAATTTGTGACTTCACGCCAAATTAAAGATCGCTTGGATAAGGAATTATTGCATAATGTTGCATTACGGGTTGAGCAATTAGATGATCCTGATAAATTCAAAGTCTCTGGTCGTGGAGAATTACACCTATCTATTTTACTTGAGAATATGCGTCGTGAAGGCTTTGAAATCGCTGTTTCACGTCCTCATGTAATTTTCAAAGCAATCGATGGTGAAATGTGTGAACCTTATGAATATGCCATTATCGATGTTGATGAACAATATCAAGGTGCCGTCATGGAAAAAATGGGGTTACGTCAGGGTGAGCTTAGAAACATGGAACCTGATGGCAAAGGACGTGTTAAGCTTGAGTTTATTATTCCTTCACGAGGTCTAATTGGTTTTTACACTGAGTTTTTAACCATCACTTCTGGTACTGGTATTATCAATAAAATATTTGATCACTATGGTCCCATGAAAAAAGGGATAATTGAATCGCGCCAAAATGGTACACTTATATCTAACTGTGGAGGTAAAGCACTTGCCTTTGCATTATTCAATTTACAAGAACGGGGCAAGCTTTTTATAGGACATGCTATTGAAGTTTATGAAGGCATGATCATTGGCATTCATTCACGTGATAATGATTTAACGGTTAACCCCTGTAAAGGCAAGCAACTGACTAACATTCGTGCAGCAGGCAAAGATGAAAGTATCATCTTAACACCGCCAATTAAACTTACATTAGAATATGCACTGGAATTTATTGAAGATGATGAGTTAGTTGAAATCACACCTAAATCAATTCGACTACGTAAAAAATTCCTTACAGAATCCGATCGCAAACGTGCATCTCGCACTAAAGATTAACACCCCACGCTTCTTCAAAGTGCACTAAGCATTACAGGTGGGCTTCCTGCTGGAGGTTGACTTATATTATTATATCCATTTGATGGATTAGGACAACTATATATATTATTGCCCTGCTCTAGAAAATACATTCTCTTTTGAGTTTATCCCTAAAAAATTATATAGCTTCAATCTGATTATGCTCATGTTTTCATGTATTGCCAAATTAAGTAGCGTTAGATTATAAGTATTAGGAATAAAGGACACGATAGCTTGCGGATTGTCTGAAATAGCAGGAATAATTGGTATATCAAAGTTTTTAAAATAAATAGTAGCACGCTTCATATGTATTGCACTTGTTACCAGTAAATATTCTTTATAAGGAAGTTTGTCTACAATTTCTTTTGTATACTTGGCATTTTGGTATGTATTTAGACTCTCTTTTTCGAAGATTAAATCATCTTTATTGACGCCCAATGTTTCTAATATCTGACCATACAATTGAGCTTCTGAAATACCATATTTACGTACATCTCCCCCAGTGATAATTACTTTGTAATTTATACCTTGATTTTTTGCAATTTGATATATACGTGCCGCTTCCAATATTCTGCTATACCCTAAAATCGTTGGCGTTACTATAGATGATTGTCGCTCTAAGCCACCACCAAGTAAAATAAGTGCTCTATAAGAAGCAACTTCATGAGCATCGACAGCTTTATACTTTTCAAGTCCTGATAAAATATAAGACGACATGACTCCATTAGATGATATATAAAACGTAATTAATGAAATTATCACCAGCAATTTGGAATATATCTTTCGTCTTAAAAGCAACGATATTAATAGTAATAAAAAGATCAAAATCAACGGATTTACTAGCGCTGAAAAGATTATAAAAAGCGTATCTACTAATGTGAACATTTTTATATTACCCGTGAAATATAAGTAATGTTTATGACGATTAGTCTATCAAAGCGGTTCAATAGAAATCAATAAAAACTGATTCTCTATCTTGTAAGCTTTTGTTACACATATAGCACTCAAACGATTCAACTGTTAAAATCGCTTACCAAATAAAAACAATCGATTTAAACTATGAAATCAATTTTAAAAGTCTATTTCTCCCACCGTACGATACAGATCCTATGGTTCTTCTTTTTGACTTTTTTAGCAATTATTATCGAGACAGATATTCTTAGCATACATTTTTGGTGGCTATTTTTACCAATAATCATTGCACCTTTCTACGAATGGTATGCACATAAGTACCTGCTACATGCACAACTCAGTAAAAAGCCAGGCTGGTTTCGTAATTTTCAAATTCGCCTACATCATGCGCATCACAAATATCCTCAAAACATTGAGCTGTTATTTGCACCGTGGCCTGCTATTATCCTCCACCTTGTCCAAACCTATGTGTTATTTGCTTTGCTTTCATGGAACTTTAGTGTTGCACTTGTGCCGTTCACCTTTGGTATTTTATATTATCTATTTTATGAATGGATGCACCTAGCGCATCACACCCCAGCTTACCAGCCTAAAACAAAAGTTGGACAAAGGCTAAAACGTGCGCATATGCGTCACCATTTTCATAACGAAAACTATTGCTGGGGGATTACAAGCTACCTTGGTGATAAGTTTTTAGGAACATTCAAAGATAAAAGTCAAGTTTCTAAAAGTCTTACAGTCAAAAATATTGCTGGATATGTAGATTAGAAAAAACGCATCGATAAATCAATCGCTTGAATATGTTTAGTTAATGCTCCTATTGAGATAAAATCCACTCCTGTTTGTGCTACTGCATAAATCGTATCAAGTGATATGTTACCTGAAGCTTCTAGCTGTGCTTGCCCTTTAGCAATACTTACCGCTTTTTTCATATCTTCAATACTAAAGTTATCCAACATAATAACATCTGCTTTAGCACTTAATGCTTCATTTAATTCATCGAAATTTTCAACTTCCACTTCAACTAATTTATGAGGCGCAATTTCATGTGCCTTTTCAACAGCTTTGATAATTGAATGATTACAAGCAGCAATGTGATTTTCTTTAATTAAAAAAGCATCAAACAGCCCAATTCGGTGGTTTACTCCACCACCACAAGTCACTGCATATTTCTGAGCTAAACGAAATCCAGGAATGGTTTTACGTGTATCTAAAATTTTGCAATTTGTTCCTTCTATTGCTTTAATATATTCCCTCGTTTTCGTAGCAACAGCTGACAGCATTTGCAAAAAATTAAGTGCATTTCGTTCAGCTGATAAAATGCCACGTGCCAAACCCTCAACTTCAAATAGGGTTTTATTTGCTAAAATTTTATCACCATCATGGTAATACCAATGTAATTGAAGCTTTGGATCAATTTGCTTAAAGACTTCATTTACCCAATCATAACCACACATTATCATCGGTTCACGTGTAATAACACGGGCTTTAGAGATTTCCTTTTCATCAATCAATAGAGCATTAATATCACCTTGATCAATATCTTCTGCTAAAGCTTGCGTTACCATCTTAGTGACTAATATTTGTGGCACTGCCGTAATTTGTTCGGTTTTTAGGTGTAAAAAATTACTCATTTTAAGTTTCCTTTAGTTTCATATTCAATATTGGATATGGTTTACCCAAACCGTCCACTTCTTGACGTGATACAACTCTAAACCCCATCTTTAAATAGAACTCAACAGCCCCATTATTTTTTTCATTCACATCTACTTTGTAAATGGCTAGCTCATTTATGCAAAATTCAATTAATGTTCTACCAATCCCTTGTCCAAAATATTTTGGATCAATAAATAACATCTCAAGTTGATTATCACTAACGCCCATGAAACCAACTATATTTTTATCTAATATATACTTATACATTTTTACTTGTGGAAAGTAGTCTGAAATGATCTTTGAGCTAAAAAAATTAAAATCTTTATCTTCCAAAAAATCATGTGTCGCTTTTACTGCACAACTCCAAATTTCAAACAAGGCAGGATAATCACTTACCTGTACGTTTAGTATGTTATTATTCATAGCAGTAGCTTACTTATTATTGAACTCAACCATTCTCGTTAACGGAACCATAGCACATTCACAAATATCTTTCGGCAAGATAATCTCATTATCTTCACGTTCTAGGACTTCTGCCAAGTTTTTCAAACTATTCATTCCCATCCAAGGGCAATGTGCACAAGCCTTACATGTCGCACCCTTACCGATTGTTGGTGCTTCAATAAAAATTTTATTGGGTGAAGATTGTTTCATTTTATAGAAAATGCCTGCTTCTGTTGCCACGATAAAAACAGGATTGGGTAATTTTTTAGAGGCTTCCAGCAATTGAGAAGTTGACCCTACCACATTAGCTAGTGCTACAATTTCTTTAGGTGACTCAGGATGAACCAAAATTGCTGCTTCTGGATATTGCGCTTTTAAGTCCAATAGTGCACGCGCTTTAAATTCCTCATGCACGATACAAGCACCATTATAATGTACCATATCTGCTCCAGTTTGTTCCTCAATCCAGCGTCCTAAGTACTTATCTGGTGCCCAAAGTATCTTTTCACCTTGCTGATCTAAGTACTCACAAATTTGAAGTGCATTAGATGAGGTAACCGTCCAATCTGCCAATGCTTTGATACGCGCAGAGGTATTGACATATACGACAACGGTACGGTCTGGATGCAAAGCAATAAATTCCTTAAACTCATTCTCTTGACAGCTTACATCTAAAGAACATTCAGCCTCTAGTGTCGGCATAATAACCTTTTTGTGAGGAGAAAGAATCTTGGCGCTTTCCCCCATAAAACGCACACCTGCCACAACAAGCGTTTGTGATGGATGATCTTTACCAAAGCGCGCCATAGCAAGTGAATCGCCAAGCATTCCACCTGTTTCTTCCGCTAGTGCTTGAATATCAGAGTCCACATAGTAGTGTGCTATTAAACAAATATTTTTCTCTTTAAGTAAACGCTTAATTTTATCGCGATAAAATGCTTTTTGCTCTTCACTTTCAATCTGCATTGCTTTAAGTTTTGGCCAAACCTTGGTAACACGTGAGTGAAACTCGACTTCAGTAATCACTTTTATATCTCAGCTATTACAATATATGGTAATGTGACTGGATTTTAACATAGACTCATAGTTTTAAGAAAAAATAATAAAAGTGTTTTATTCGTTTTATTGAGATGAATAAGCTTATAAACTTTAAATAATATGCACTTAAGTTCTGGCTAGCCGAATAAAATATTTATGAATAGGAGAGCTTTGACATAATTCAGGGTGAAAAGTCGCAGCGAGAATCTTATGCTTTTTAATCAAAGCTGGCTTTTCTTGGTAATAGGACAACACCTCAATATCTTTATCATGCACTGCGCTAATAACAGGTGCACGAATAAAAAAACCATCTATTTTCTCTCTTTGACCATTAAATGCAACATGTAATGGAAAAATCCCACTTTCAAGTTGACGACCATAGCCATTGCGTATTATATCAATATTTAAGGCACCAAACCTTTGCAATAAAATTACGCCAGCACATGTAGCAAAAACAGGAATCTCACGTACTCTCTTTGCCAATGGAGCCCAAAGATCATGCTTTTGCAATAAATAGGTCATAGTGGTACTTTCACCACCTGGTAAAATAAGTGCATCAACTCGCGATAAAGCGGCTTCTGTTTTCACCAGAATACAATGAATACCTAACTCTTGTATTCTCTTTTGATGAGCATGATAAGCACCTTGAAGTGCTAAAACACCAACGTTCATATTAAATCATCCTCTTGATGAGAACATTTCATGAGGTAGTAAGTGATCACAATTAATTCCTGTCATTGCGCCACCCAAATCTTCTGAAACTGCTGCTAAAACATCTGGGTCATTAAAGTGTGTGACTGCGCTGACAATCGCCTCAGCACGTTTTTTAGGGTTACTTGATTTAAAAATTCCTGAGCCAACAAATACAGTTTCTGCACCAAGCTGCATCATGATTGCTGCATCAGCTGGTGTTGCGATACCACCAGCTGAGAAGTTTGGTACAGGCAGTTTACCATTCTTATGCACATATTGAACAAGTTCATAAGGTGCAGCCAATTTTTTAGCAATTGCCATAAGCTCAGTGCTATCTGCCATTTGTACTTCACGAATTTGTCTATTAATTGCACGCATCTGCTTGACAGCTTGAATGACATCTCCAGTCCCTGCTTCGCCTTTAGTACGAATTAAAGCAGCACCTTCACCTATACGACGTAATGCTTCAGCTAAGTTACTGCAGCCACATACAAACGGTACTTTAAAATCGTGTTTATTAATGTGATTTTCATCGTCTGCTGGCGTTAACACTTCACTTTCATCAATAAAGTCAACTCCTAATGCTTGCAAAATTTGCGCCTCAACAAAGTGACCAATGCGCACTTTTGCCATCACAGGAATTGTCACTGCTGCCATGATTTCTTTGATAAGCTTAGGATCTGACATACGAGCCACGCCACCATCCTTACGAATATCTGCTGGCACACGTTCTAATGCCATAACCGCTACTGCACCTGCATCTTCTGCAATTTTAGCTTGCTCTGCAGTGACCACATCCATAATAACGCCACCTTTTAGCATTTCAGCTAAACCAACATTAATTTGCAATCTATCACTCATTGACTTACTCCGCATATTAGACTTCAAAAATACCAGCATACAATAGAGTAATTTCACGGTTGAGACAATCGCTTAAATCTTAATTTTGGTATTTATTTTCATTTTTATGATGGGTATAAACTTAAAGAAAAGCTAGATTACTTCAATTGATAGTTAGGTGGTTCCTTAGTAATCATCACATTATGAACATGACTTTCGTTAAAGCCTGCACCCGTTATCTTGACAAAAGTTGGCTTTGTTCTCATTTCTTGTATATTCGAGCAGCCTGTATAACCCATTCCAGCACGCAGACCTCCAATTAGCTGATGTATGACAGCAGCTAAAGTTCCTTTATATGGAACACGCCCCTCAATTCCTTCAGGTACTAACTTTTTGGCATCAATACTATCTTGAAAATATCGATCGGATGAACCTTTTGCCATTGCACCTAATGACCCCATACCACGATAAGATTTATATGAACGACCTTGAAATAACTCAACTTCACCTGGAGATTCCTCCGTCCCTGCAAACAACCCTCCAACCATTACAACGGAAGCACCAGCAACAATCGCTTTACAAATATCTCCTGAGTAACGGATACCACCATCAGCAATAACGGGTACGCCTAATGGCGTCATAACTTCAGCTACGTTTGAAATGGCGCTCAACTGTGGAATTCCAACTCCAGCCACAACACGAGTTGTACAAATGGAACCTGGTCCAATACCTACTTTTACTGCATCAGCACCAGCTTTAACTAAAGCTTGCGCAGCCTGGGCTGTTGCAATATTCCCCCCGACAACCTGTACATTTGGAAAATGTCTTTTCACCCATTTAACTCGATCTAACACACCTTGAGAATGACCATGCGCCGTGTCAACAACAATCACATCCACACCTGCTTCTACCAATGCTTTAACACGTGCTTCGGTATCCCCTGAAGTTCCTACCGCCGCACCAACAACTAAGCGCCCCAAAGCATCTTTACAAGCATTTGGTTTATCAATAGATTTTTGGATATCTTTTACAGTAATTAAGCCAACAAGCTCGTAGTTATCATTCACCACTAAAATCTTTTCAATACGATATTGGTGTAATAAACCTTGAATTTCTTCTTCTTGAGCACCTTCTTTGACTGTGACTAAACGTGATTTTGGTGTCATGATACTTGAAATTGGTTGATTTAAGTCCTTAGCAAAGCGAATATCGCGCGAAGTCACAAGTCCTACCAAATTTTTACCTTCAACAACCGGCACCCCAGAAAAATGATATTGCTCAGTAATATGCAATAAATCTTGAATAGAAGTATCAGGTGTTGCAGTAATTGGATCTATCACCATTCCATTTTCAAATTTTTTCACCTTACGCACTTCTGCTGCTTGAGCCTTGATTGACATATTTTTGTGAATAATTCCCACGCCACCTTCTTGTGCAATTGCAATTGCTAAGCGTGATTCAGTAACCGTATCCATTGCAGCTGACACCAAAGGCATTTTAAGCTTTATTGTGCGCGTTAAATTGGTTTCAAGTGACACTTGATGCGGTAAAACGTTGGAATAACCTGGGGAAAGTAGCACATCATCGAAAGTAATGGCTTCTTCAGTAATACGTAACATAGAAAACCTCGTAATTAAGTTTAGAGTGGTCTTAATTACAGCGAGATTTTAACAACATTTTTCACTTTATAGCAAATGATTTTATTATTATTTTTTAACTTCCAAGAGCATTTTACGCATTTGATCAATAACTTGTTTGTAGTTTTTTGTGTCAAAAATTGCCGACCCAGCAACAAAGGCATCTGCTCCACAAGCAGCAATTTCAGCAATATTATCGATCCTAACACCTCCATCCACTTCAAGTAAAATATTATCGTTGTTTGTTTTAATCCACTGTGAAACCTGTTTGATCTTATGATACATAGCAGGAATAAAGATTTGACCACCAAACCCAGGGTTGACTGTCATAATAAGTAGTCGATCAAGCTTATCAATAAGGTAATCACAAATTGTAATTGATGTTGCCGGATTTAATGCTAAACCAGCCTCAATGCCAAAAGATTGAATTAAACTGAGACTTCTATCAACATGTCTTGAGGCCTCTGGATGGAATACAATACTTGTTGCGCCTGCTTGGGCAAAGCTTTCAATTAAATCATCAACTGGCTCCACCATTAAATGGACATCCATACCGACACTAATGCCATCCTCCCGCAATGCCTTCAAAATCATTGCTCCAAAAGTTAAATTTGGCACATAATGGTTATCCATCACATCAAAGTGGATATTGTTTGCTCCTGCTTTTAACACAGCTCTTACATCATCGCCCAAGTGTGCCAAATTTGCAGATAATATCGATGGATTGATTTGATATGACATAACATAGAGTCTTTATTTTCTTAAAACCTTAAGACATCATACAGAAATTAGATTTATTCAGATAACACAATTTTACTTAATTTTTCAGATAATTTGCAGAATATGCAGAATATACAGAAAGACTTATTTATTACGAAACTTAATACGACCTTTGGTTAAATCATAAGGTGTCATTTCAACGGTAACTTTGTCACCTGTTAAAATACGAATGTAATTTTTGCGCATCTTACCCGAAATGTGAGCTGTAACAATGTGACCGTTCTCAAGCTCAACACGAAACATTGTGTTTGGCAGCATTTCAACAACCGTGCCTTCTAATTCAATACAATCTTCTTTTGCCATTATTTGATTTTTTCTCTTTGTTTTTTTAAAAGCTTCGAGTCTATAAATTAACTCAAATTAAATAAGCGTGTGAATCATGCCTTATTTTTTAGAAATATTCAACTACTTGCGAAAATTAAGTTATTATCGACTTCTTATTACCATACCTGAAAGACTTTAATAGTTGATAAGCAACTGGCACAATAAACAATGAAAAAATAGAACCAAGCAACAAACCAGCTACAATTACCATTCCGATTTGCTGACGCGCATACTCACCAACACCTGTACTAAGTAAAAGTGGAATAGCACCCAAAATCATGGTTGCCGAAGTCATCAATATTGGCCGCAAACGCGTTGCTGCTCCTCTTATTACTGCTTCTTGTAAACTTACTCCCTTTGTTAGCAATTCATTAGAAAACTGAACGATTAACACCCCATGTTTTGACACAAGTCCAATCAAGGTAATTAGTCCAATATCGGTATAAATATTGAGTGTTCCTCCTATTAATTTCAGACCAACAAGTGCGCCAATCACACACAATGGTACAGTTAATAGAATAATAAATGGATCAATAAAACTCTCAAAAAGTGCTGCCAACACGAGATAAACAAACAACAACCCAGCTATGAAAATAATAATCATGCTGTTATTACCCTCTAACATATCTTTAGCATCCCCTTTAAAAGCTAAGCTTGTGCCAGGTAGAAGTTGTTGAGTTATAGATCTAATTTCCTCAATTACTTGCCCCATTGAAGCATTGGGTGCTAAATCGACATCTACCTCCATTGCGTGAAGTTGATTATAGGTTGTTAAATAAGGGATTTTAACGACTGGTTTAATATTCACTAAACGTCCTAGTTGTACCCATGCGTCAGTATCAGTTTTAATATACAAGTGATTTAATACACTAAAACTTTTTAAGTCTTTTTTAGCCAACTGGACAAAAATTGGAAAACTCTCACCTCCAGTTTCATAATCTCTTGATAACTGCCAACCCCCAAACATAATGTTCAATATCGTCTGAATATTTGCTGGATCAACGTCTAAAAGCATAGCATTTGTGTAATTGATATCCATAGTAAACTGACCACTGTCTGCAGAACTGGCGATACTAACGTAAGAAATGCTTGGGAGTTTTTTCAACACTGACACTAAGCTTTCTGCCTTTTTGTATAGTGTTTGATAATCATCCATGCTCAGTAAATACATTTGGATATCCCCTGCACCAAATTGGCTTTTCCCTGATAATGGAAACACCCAACTACTGCCTTGAACACCTTTTGTTTCTTTGATAATTGAGTTTAATTCTTTAGCAATTTTATAGGCATTTGTTACTTGGTCTTGATTTAAAATGTTCATAGAAAACCCAGAAGTTTGACCACTTTCAGTGTCAACAAAGCCAAACGAATGCTTAAATACTTTGTTTGACAACCTATCCTGAATTTCATCTAACTTCTGCATGATAAAGTCAGAACTTGCATTACTTTGCCCAGTAATGTTGACTCCCACCACACCAACCGTGTCCTGTGGCTGTAATGCCGTTGGTATTGATCGAAACAACCCAACCCCTGCAATAATAAGGATAATAAAAATAACTATCAGCCATAATCGCACTTGCAATATCAATTCTAGTGACTTTTTATACATTTTTTCTGTATAAGCAAACAAACGAGCTACTTTTTGTTCATAGCGACTTTCCTTGGCTTTTCCTAAAGTATACGCACACATCGTTGGTGACAAAGTCAATGCCACAAAACCTGAAATTAAAACACTAGCTGCAAGCGTAAAGGCAAATTCACGAAAGAAAACCGCTGATTTATCATTCATGAATGCAATCGGAATATAAACTGCAACTAATGTAATTGTCATACCAATAATAGCAAAACCAATTTCTTTACTACCTAAAATTGCTGCATTAAAAGCGTCATATCCTTTTTGCATGTAACGATAGCAGTTTTCTAAGACTACAATAGCATCATCAACCACAAGCCCAACAGCCAATACCAACGCTAACAACGTCATCATATTAATGCTAAAACCAAGCGGCCAGATGATAACAAACACACCAATTAAGCATACAGGTAACGTCACAATCGGAACTAAAGCTGCACGAAAACGCCCTAAAAATAACAAAGAAATAAAAGACACTAAAATAATGGCTTCAACAATAGTTTTAATCACCTCATACAGAGAAGCCTTAAGTGAAGTCGCAATATTGAATAATATTTCTGCTTTCATCCCAGGTGGTAACGAACCTTGTATTTGTTGTACAGCTTTCGTTACTGCATTTGCGACTTCAATTGGATTGGCATCGCTGGTTTGAGAAACATTCACCACCACCCCAGGTTTACCATCAATAATGCTAATAGAAGCGTTTGCCAACGATAAACTGCCCAGATAAACCTTTGCAATTTGCTTTAAATAAATAAGTTTCCCATTACGTTTAGCAATAATTAAATTCTCAAATTTATCAATACTATTAAAGGCACTATCAACATTAATCGTATAAGTATTGTTGGCGGTAATCAGCTGTCCTGCTGAGATGTTGCGATTTAATTGTTCAAGCTTATTAACAACGTCAATTGCAGATACTTTAAGAAGTGCCATAGCCTTAGGGTCAAGCTCAATTCTCAATGCCGAACTGTCAGAATAAACTTGGACATCACCCACACCCTGGATCTGTGATAACTGCTTAATTATTGAGTCATTAATATATGAAGTTAAACTTTCCGTCGAGCGGTCAGCATCTTGAAAGCCAATCAACATTACTTGACTGCCACTACCACGCTGCTTAATTTGTGGTGTTTTCACATTTTGTGGTAAATTTACCCCCGCAATATCGCGCATCACTTCAGATTGTGCAGTAATAAACTTCTCTTGATCAATATTACCAAAGTTAAGTTTAATTTGGCTTTGCCCTTGTCTAGAAATGGCCTCGATATAGCTTAGGTTTTCAGTCCCTGAGATTGCTGCAACCAGTTGTTGTGTCACATCTTTTTGTACCACATCAGCGCTGGCTCCTGAATAATTAGTTACAATCATAAGCGCAGGTTTAAATATCGTAGGCTCAAACTGCAGCTTAACATAACCAAAACTTAGTAAGCCACACAGCACTAAAATTGCATTTAATACAAAAGATAAAACTGGGCGCTTGATACAAATTTCAGGTAGTTTCATCTTATTATTCCACCTTTACTGCGATACCATCAGAGATGCTTCCCTCTGCTGAAACAATCACCTGCTGCCCCTGCTTTAGTCCTGACAAAACCCCAACGTACCCTTTATTGATTTGTCCTATTTCTACAGGTAACGCCTTTGCTTTTCCATCCTCCACCACATAAACAATAAATCCCCCACTTTGTGCACTTAATGCACTTTCTGGTACAGCCAAAACTAAATTATCAGCTTTTAAAACTTGTGATACATATACACTCATACCAGGGGTTAGTACATTATTACTATTATCAAAAGCTGCACGCATGGTAAAAGTCAAATTGTCATCTGATACATTCGGTGAAATGTAATCAGCCTTAGCATGGAATATTTGACCTGGAAAAGCATCCACTCTAAAAGCAACTACTTGTCCCAATGCAATGCTTTTAGCATAGGACTCTGGTAAAGCATATTGCAACTCAAGATTTTCCTTATCAACTAAGGTAACCAAAGTGTCTCCTGCTGAAACATAACTTCCCTTAGCTAAAGTAGTCAAAGTTAAAAACCCCGTAAAAGGTGCGACAATCTTAGTATTTGATAGTCGATAGAGTGCTGCATCGTATTTAGCCTTTGTTTGCATATAATCAGCTTTAGCACTATCCAGCTCGCTTTGTGATACAGCGTTGTTGTCTTTAAATAAAGTGGATGTTCGGTTGTATTGTGCTTCTGCTTTTGTATAATCAGCTAAAGTTGAATTTACATCTGCCATTTGCTGGGTATCATCTAGTGTCATCAACAACTCTCCAGCTTTAACATATTGACCACTAGTAAAGTAGATTTTTTCAACCACCCCCGCAATTTGTGCCTTTAGTGTGACAGTATTTGGTGCAATCAGCTGTCCTGTTGCTTTAACAGTTAAAGGAATATTTTGCTTAGTTACTGTTGCAACTTCAATGACCGTTGGTCCCACATTAAAACTTCCCGTTTTCTTCCCTGACCCTAAAAATAAAAAATAAATAACACTAATTGCTAAACTCAACGTTATTAAACCAAAAACTATATGTTTTTTCATCTTCATGAAACCAATACGATATATGCTCAACAAAGCTAAATGATATTCAGATATAACACAAGAATTTGTTTTAAAAAGATATTAATGATTAATTCCGGCACGGATTAATCCACCTAAATCATTTTCAACTAGAAAATTTTCTAAGTAAGTGTGGACCTCTTCCGTAGTAGCGAGTTTTAATACTTGCTTGAGTACATTTTTACATTGTTTTTTGGCAACGTTTCGCAATACATGTTTCACTTTTAATATCACGGCTGCATTCATACTTAAGTTATCAAACCCCATCCCGATTAAGAGCGCCGTTGCTAATGGATTACCTCCTAACTCACCACATAATGAAATTTGTTTATTGTGCTTTTTGGCCATTCTAACGAGATAATAAAGCACTTTTATCATCGCTGGATGTAGCTGATCATAAAGCGTAGATACCTTTTCATTGGTTCGATCAATTGCAAGAATATATTGAGTTAAATCATTAGAACCAACTGAAACAAAATCAACCAATGGCAACAAGCGCTCAATTTCCATAATGGTAGCAGGCACTTCAATCATCATTCCAATCTCTGGCAACTTAATATCAAAACCTTCTTCGATAACTTCTTTGTAAGCTTGACGAATAAGTTTTTTAGATTCTTTTACTTCCTCAATAGTCGTAATCATTGGTAGTAATATCTGCAAGTTATTATATTTGCTGCTTGCTTTAAGCATCGCTTTGACTTGCATTAAAAATAAGTTAGATTGATCCAACATCATTCGGATACCACGCCAACCCAATGCTGGATTTTGCTCTTGTTCATAAAAATATGGCAAGGTTTTATCTGCTCCCACATCTAATAAGCGTAGCACCACAGGTTTATCTGGGAACGTCGATAGGATTTGCTGGTAAATAATCCGCTGCTCATCTTCCCCTGGGAAGCGCTCTCTAATCATAAATGGAATTTCAGAGCGATATAGTCCAATCGTTGCCGCACCTTGGCTAAGTGCACGATCTAAGTCCGCAATCAAGCCAACGTTAGCCTTTAACTCGACCACATACCCATCAAGTGTTGTACTGGGTAAGTCCTTAAGTGCTTGTAGCTCTACTGCCTTTTGCGATTCATGTTTAATTAATCGCTCATATGCAGCTTTTAAGCCTCGAGCTGGCTGTACATATACACGCCCAACATAAGCATCTACGATGACATCTTTGCCATCGATAAAGTTTATCGGTAAGGCTTTAATCCCTGTAACAAAAGGAATAGATAATGCTTTTGCCAAAATAGCAGCATGAGAATAGGAAGAACCATGCTCGGCAACGATTGCCTTTAATCTACCTTTTGGCACTTCAGCAATCATTGATGCTGTAATCTCACTCGCTATCAACACAGTGTCAACGGGATAATGACTTTTTTTTAGTGTTCTATCTTCTAGTGCCAGCAAAATACGTTTACCCAAGTCACGTATGTCACTTGCTCGCTCAGCAAAATAAGGCTCATCCATTTGCTCAAAAAGAGTTGCTTGCTCTAAAACGACTTTTTTTATTGCACTTTGCAGCCAGACTCCTTGGCGAATATAAGTTAGAATACCGTCATAAAAGCGACTGCTATCGATCATTTGCAAATAAGCTTCAAAGAGTACAGCCTCGTCATTTCCTGCTAACAATGTAATTCTTTGCAACATTTCTTGTAGATGCTCCTTTACCTCTTTTACAGCTGAAATAAACAGAGCTTCTTCATCCTCCGATTGTGTTTCTTTATCCGGAATCTCTTCGATATCAGTAATGTTATAACGTGCAAAAGCGACTCCTTTTTGCACTCCTTCATTTGCACTAATACCATCAAAAAAGAGTGGACTTAGGGGTTGTTCTTCAATTTGATCAGATACATCCTCAACATGAATGGCACGATTGAGCGGCAATGATAAATTTGCACAAAGCGTTGCCACATCTGTTTGCAACGATTCCGTAATTTTATTTTTATCGCGTATTTGAAAAACAATAATAGCAATCACTTCACCCTTATAAATGACTGGTGCAGCCAACAATGAATGGTATTTATTACGAGATAAAGTTTGCAAAACGCTATATCTTTTTTCTTTTGACATATCTGTCACGACAAGTGCTTCTTCACGCAAGGCGACCCTACCAATCAAGTCATCCTTAACATTGATATATATCATACCTGACCTTATCGTTGGCACAAGTGTTGAAGCACAAAGCGTATAGACGTGATCACTGTCTTCCAGTACAAAGACACTACACGCATCAACTGCTAAAAGCTTAGATGCTTCTTTAACAAAGATTGACAACACAACATCAAGTTCATGTTTAAGCTCTATGATTTTGACCAAAGGTTGCCAGAACATATACATTACTCACTAGATTGATTTTCAACGAGAGGGGAAAAGTGCTCCAATGCTTTTTGGTACACTTTACGCTTAAAAGCGACAACTTTATCCACAGGATACCAGTAATTCACCCACCGCCAATCATCAAATTCTGGTTTATTGTTTGCGTTGAGATTAACCGCACTATCTGGTGACTTTAATCTAAGCAAAAACCATTTTTGTTTTTGCCCGATACATAAAGGGCAGTTTCTTCTTATTAAAAATCTTGGCAATCGATAGCGCAACCATGTCTGTGTTGCTGCAATCACCTCGACATCATACGGCATTAAACCCACCTCTTCTTTTAACTCACGATACATTCCTTCAATTGGTGTTTCCCCTGAATTTAAACCGCCTTGCGGAAATTGCCACGAACTTTGATTTACTCTGCGACCCCAGAATACCTTGTTTTGATCATTAACAATGATGACCGCCACATTTGCTCTGAAACCCTCTTGATCTATCACGATCATTTCCAAATCTAGTATTACCTTGAGCTTTAGCATACCGTAAAGATTGCAACTTTTCCTTGAAAATCTTGCTAAATTTTATAAAAAATCTGATAGAATTCGTTTTCGATGAATAACCTCTAACCCTAATTCTCAAGGAGTCAAAAGCATGTCCGACTTTGCAACTTTTAAATCAATAGTCGATGAAAATGAAATCGAATTTGTTGATTTACGTTTTACTGATACTAAAGGGAAAGAACAGCATGTAACGATACCTGTTCGCGCCATTGATGAAGATTTTTTCAACGATGGCAAGATGTTTGATGGTTCATCTATTGAAGGTTGGAAAGGGATTAATGAATCAGACATGATTTTAATGCCCGATGCGGCTAAAATGTTAGTGGATCCATTTTTTGAAGCGCCAACTCTCATCATTCGATGTGATATTCTAGACCCCGCAACCATGCAAGCTTATGATCGCGATCCCCGCTCAATTGCCAAAAAATGTGAAACCTATCTTAAATCAACTGGTCTTGCGGACATCGTTTTATTAGGACCTGAGCCTGAATTTTTTATTTTTGATAATGTCACTTATAAAGCAGATATGGAAGGTGCTGAATACAAAATCATTAGTAGCGAAGCAGCCTGGAATACAAATCAGCCCAAGAATGGTCACAATAATGGTCACACACCAGGTGTCAAAGGTGGCTATTTCCCCGTACCACCAGTTGACTCATTACAGGATATTCGCTCTGAAATGTGCCTTATTTTGGAAGAGCTAGGGCAAGAAGTAGAGGTACATCACCATGAAGTCGCAACAGCTGGTCAGTGTGAAATCGGCACAAAATTCTCAACTCTAACTGACAAAGCTGACCAGATTCAAACCTTTAAATACGTTGTTCACAACGTTGCAAATGCTTATGGTAAGAGTGCAACGTTCATGCCAAAACCTATTCCAGGTGATAACGGCTCTGGCATGCACGTCCACCAATCTTTATCTAAAAATGGCAAAAACCTTTTTGCTGGTAACTGTTATGCAGGTCTATCAGAAGAGGCACTTTATTACATCGGTGGCATTATTAAACATGCCAAAGCACTTAATGCGTTTTGCAACCCTGCTACTAATAGCTATAAGCGCCTAGTTCCTGGGTTTGAAGCACCTGTATTACTTGCCTACTCAGCACGAAATCGCTCAGCATCTATCAGAATTCCGTTTGTCAGCAGCGAAAAAGCCAGACGTATTGAAGTGCGCTTTAGCGATCCAACCGCCAACCCATATCTTGCTTTCTCTGCAATGGTTATGGCTGGCATAGATGGTATTAAGAATAAAATTCATCCAGGTGATGCTATGGATAAAAATCTTTATGATCTACCACCAGAAGAACTTGTTGATATCCCTACTGTAGCAAACTCTCTTGAGGAAGCGCTTCACGCTTTAGATCATGATCGCGAATTTTTAACTGCAGGTGGCGTCTTTTCAAATGACATGATTGATGCTTACATCGATCTTAAAATGGAAGAAGTGCAAAAACTCAATATGACACCACATCCAGTTGAATTTCAAATGTATTATAGTTTATAGATAAATAGCACCCTCTAAATTAGCTTTGCAAAAACCCCTTTTTGCAAAGCATCTTTGATCACTTTCACATGATCAATAAGCATGCCTTCAAAGCCACAAGCCACATGCCTAGCTGCAGCTGCATTTATAACTAAAGTATCTTGCTTCACACCTAAAATTTCATTATTAAATAGTGCTTTGGACTCTTCCAAGTTTTGATACAAATTTCCTACCTCTAGATATTCCAGCTTACTACGCATAAAGCCCACTTGCTCTGGATGAAGGCTAAACTCTGTAATAGTATCATTATGGATTTGAATGACTTTATTCACCCCACAAACGGAGAACTCATCCATCCCGTCACCATATACAATATAAGCATGAGTGACACCCTGATTCTTTAAAGCATACAAATACGGTTTCAACAAGCGTTCGTCATAAACACCAACAACAATGCGTTTAACACGCATTGGATTTAATAATGGTCCAAGCACATTAAAAAAGGTGCGCTTTCCTTGCTCTGCAAAACGTTTACGTACGTTAGAGACCTTAGCAAAAATTGGGTGAAAAAATGGAGCAAATAAAAATACTATGCCTGTTTGTTGTAAAAGTCTAAATGCTTCATCCGCTGTTTGTGGTAATTTTATATTTAATTTATGTAATAAATCAAAACTTCCACATTTTGAAGTAGTTGAACGATTACCATGTTTAGCCAGTTTAGCGCCAAGCTTATGCACAACAAATGCACTTAAAGTCGAATAATTTAACGTCCTGCAACCATCCCCTCCGGTACCAACAATATCAAGTGTATCTAAAAAAGGATTCTCAATCGCAATACTATACTCTAAAAACGCTTGTACTAATGAGAACAAGGTTTGTTCTTGATAAACTTCTTTATCAATCTGTTTAATGATTTCATATTGCTGGTCTTCACTTGTGTCGTCATTCACAAGTGTCTTGACTAACTCACTGACGTTCACGGTAATTCCCTTCTCTTAAAATTATATTATTTTCCAAACACTGCTATTGATTCCACATGAGTTGTATGTGGAAACATATCCATGACACCGGCAGATAATAGCTTATAACGTTTCTCATTTACTAAAATACCTGCATCACGTGCCAGTGTTGCCGGATCACATGACACATATACGATTCGCTTAGGATTAATTTTATCAATTTGCCTGCAAACCATTTCAGCACCTGCTCGTGGTGGATCTAATGACAGTTTGTTAAAGCGGTTCTCCAAAATCCATGGATGTTTAGAAATATCTTCAAATAAATTGCCAGGATAAAATGCTATATTTTCTAAACCATTTTTATTGGCATTGATTTTAGCACGCTGCGTCATTTCTAAATCGCCTTCAATACCAACCACATATTTGGCTTTTGTTGCCAATGGCAAACTAAAATTTCCTAAGCCGCAAAATAGATCCAGCACTACATCATCCTTATTTACATCAAGTAACTCTAATGCCTGTTTTAGCATTTTATTATTAATATCCTGATTCACCTGAGTAAAATCATTTGGAGCAAAATAAATATTCAAATCATAGTCATTAAGCCGATATGACATTTCAATGGGCTCTTGATCTACCATGGGATAGAATCGAGTGACCGTATCTGGTCCCTTAGCCTGTAAATAAATCCAGAAATGATGTACTTGAGCAAATACAGTTATTTTAGTTAGATCCTCATCACTAAAGGGTGCTAAATGTCGAATAATAAGTGCTGTTACTTTTTCATCTACCGCCACTTCAATCTGTGGGATTTCGCGATAAATTGACAAGTCTTGGATGAAATTTTGCAGTATTGTTAAATTATGCCCAATGTCTTGATGAAGTACTTGACATGAATCAATGTCTGCTAAAAAACGTCCATCACGCTCTCGAAAACCAACTAACACTTTGTTTTTTTTATGTACATAACGCACACCTAGTCTTGCTTTTGTACGGTAAGCCTCTGATGAAGCCGATCTTAACGGCAATAATATTTCTTTAGGGACTAAGCCAGCACCAAAATGCTTAAAGTGACTTAACAACGTTTGTTCTTTAAAGCGAATTTGCGCATCAGGAGAAATATGTTGAAAGGTACATCCACCACATATTTCAAAATATTGGCAAGGTGGAGTTACGCGTTCACTACTGGCATTAAGCACACGCACAAGTTTGCCTTCATCATAGCTTAACTTGCACTTGCTATATTCAAATTCGATCTCCTCTCCTGTTAATACGAAGGGGATAAAAGTGGTTTTTCCATTGATTTTAGCAATGCCACGCCCTTCGTGCGACATACTACTGATAACTGTACGGAACACCCCCTCAGGGACACTTTTTTTATTATTTTTGATCATTTATTAAATATTAAGGAAATTTTTAAGGTATCGCTTAGTTTAACGATTGGATATAAAATGTCATTGTTTTTTGACGTTTTTACTTCTTTTCACTGTAAAAGGCTTGTTCTTTTGCTAACCCATGTTTAAGCTAAAGTGGTTTTGTTTAAATTAGGTAATCAATCAACTGGAGTTATTATGAAAAAATTAGCCAAAATCACCTTATCATTATTAGTAAGTAGTGTACTTATATCTAGCGCATTTGCTGATGCTGATGTGATAAAAGAAACAGCTGTTGCTAAACCTACTGTTGTTACAAACACAGTAAGTCAGGATAATGTGGCCGATGCAAGTTATACTATTGGCTATTCAATTGGTAAAAACATGACTGAGCAATTACACCAACAAAATGTAACACTTGATATTGACAACTTAGAACAAGGTTTCACTGCGGGTATTAAAGGTAATAAGCCGAAACTCACTCAAGAGCAAATGGAGCAATCTATGCAGGCTTTCCAAAAAGAAATGGAAGCTAAAATGAAGGCAGATGAAGAAGCAGCTGAAGCAGAAGCTGCTAAAACCAAGACAGAATCTGAAGCTAACTTTAAAGCAACTACTAACAATGCTGAACACGCAGCAACAAGTGTCCAACCTTCTGTTGATAGCACAAA
Organism: Fastidiosibacter lacustris; assembly: GCF_003428155.1. Taxonomy (GTDB): domain Bacteria; phylum Pseudomonadota; class Gammaproteobacteria; order Francisellales; family Francisellaceae; genus Caedibacter; species Caedibacter lacustris. The sequence continues at coordinate 13,097 of NZ_QLIR01000002.1, read as the reverse complement.
AGAAGCAGCTGATACAACAAACAATAACAATTAAGAATAATGGTTTTATTTTTCCTTTGATACTTTATTTATAGATGGGTGTTAGCTAAGTTTATTTAAATTTTTTATTTAAACCTTAAAATTAAATTTGAGATAATCAACTTCTCCACTAGATAATTATGTCACCTTGATTTCAAGATATATATGACAAAAACTGATCCATAGAGCAATATGTGTAACGCCAAATAATCAGCATGAATCTTTTTCATTTTAGCAATGACTCTGTTATAGTCTTTGCCGATACAGTTAAACAAATAAAATATGGAGTTTCATCAAAAATGAATATATCTAAAAAAATTTTAATTGGAGCTTTTGGCTCAGCCTTACTTGCAACTGCATTAGCTGGCTGTTCCAAATCAGAATCAAATGGTAACAACAAAGCTTCTAAAGAAGTGACTAAAAGTGTAGAAACACAAGTTGTAGCCGAACCTAAAGAAGCAATCGCTAAACCATCTATCAGCACCAATAATAAGCAAGAACTTCTCCAAAACGTAAGCTATACACTTGGCTATAGCGTTGCTGAAAATGTCACAGCTCAATTAAAAGCGCAAGGCGCAAGCCTTGACAATACTGCAATATTAACAGGATTCAAAGCAGGTATATCAGGTCAAGCTGGTAAATTTAACCCAGAGCAAATGCAAGACATTATGCAGACTTTCCAAAAAAGTTTAATGCTAACACAAGAAGCAAAACAAGTTAAATCTGTCATTGAAAACGCCAAAGCCCTCCTCTCTAATGAACAAACACCAACAGTTGGTCCCAAAGATGCCAAAGTGGCAGTCATTCAATTCTTTGACTATCAATGTGTATATTGTCACAAAATAGCGCCAATAATGGAAAAAGTCATGGATGCCAATCCAAATGTGAAATACATTTTCAAAGAATTCCCAATTTTCGGTCAGCGTTGGGAAGCTTCCCAATATGCAGCTGAAATGGGTATTGCTGCCTATATCTTAAATGGCTCTGAAGGGTACCTAAAATATCACAATGCTGTATTTGCAAAAGGGATTGATGAAGGCAAGCTAAGCATTAAAGATATTAATGATGTTGCCCAAAAATTAGGCATTGATGTCGCCAAAGCCGAAAGTCTAATTAAAGAGAAAAAAGTTACCGATAACATCGCAGCAGACATGAAGCTTGGTTTTGATAAACTTGGCATTCAAGGCACACCTGCTATTATCGTGATCCCATTAACAGGAGCAACAACTAATAATACAACGGTTATTCCAGGCTTTGCACCTCAAGCAACCATCCAAGATGCAATCAACAAAGCACAAGGAAAATAAAAAGCTCGCAAGTTTAAATGAACTCATTAAGCACAGTTCTAAAATTAACCGTCCCCACAAAATCTTACTTACTGCTTGACCTATCAAGTGGAAAAATAGATCGTATTTTTTCTTATTTTCAGTTAAAATAATTCTCACTTATGCTAATTGGTTTGTGATGCTTTTGCATTTCAACTCAAGTAACAAAAAAATAAATTGCTCCTTTACTTCCCTTCACGCTCACTGAAAAACGGTGAGATCTTTACTACAAAAGAAGAGGCAAAGAGATTGAGTCAACTTATTTTTATATCGTTACCAAGAGGGAATCTGGTGAAAATCCAGAGCTGACCCGCAGCGGTAATTGGAAACGAAAAACACGTTTATTTAGATTTGCATAAATAAAAAAGCACTGGTGTAAACTGGGAAGCTGTGTTGAGTAGGTGTTGTCAATACAACAACGTGTCCATAAAGCCCGAATACCTGCCATTAGTTGATAGATACCCAATGTGATTTTCTTGTTACGGGTATCAATTGTGTAAAACAGCTTTCGTGGGATGAAGCAGACACAGAGGTTAATATTTATTTAGTTACAATGATTCAACTTCTAAAGTTGAGTCTGCGTTTTATATTCCTTCTATGTGGTCTTTTGTTTTTACCCAGATTGATAATTTGATGTTATGTATTACATTAAACACACTACCATGATAAGGAAACAAAGCAATGAACGTTAACGTTACTAAAAGAAATGGTAAACTTGAAGCGGTTGATCTAGATAAGATTCATCGTGTATTAACTTGGGCTGCCGAAGGCTTGGAAGATGTGTCGGTTTCTCAAGTTGAAATTAATTCCCATATTCAACTTTATGAAGGGATGAAAACATCGGATATTCAAGCAATCATTGTTAAAAGTGCTGCTGATTTAATTTCTGAAAATACTCCTGATTACCAATATATGGCAGCACGTCTTGCTATTTTTCATTTACGCAAACTTGCTTATGGCGAATTTGAGCCACCTCATATTTATGATCATGTTAAAAAATTAGTTAAGGCAAAAAAATATGATTCTCATTTGCTTGAGGATTATAGTAAAGCTGAATTTGATCAAATGAATAAGCATATTGACCACTGGCGTGATATGAATTTCACCTATGCTGCGGTGAATCAAATGCAAGGCAAATACTTGGTACAAAATCGAGTTAGTGGTGAAATCTACGAAACACCCCAAATGCTTTACATTCTCGTAAGTGCCTGTTTATTCTCAAAGCATGACAAAACCACTCGCATGCGTTACGTGCTTGATTTTTATGATGCAATTAGCCAATTTAAACTTTCACTACCAACACCAATCATGGCGGGCGTTAGGACACCAACTAGACAATTTAGCTCATGTGTATTAATTGACACGGATGACAGCCTAGATTCGATCAATGCTTCTGCTTCGGCGACTGTAAAATACGTTTCTCAACGTGCGGGTATTGGTATTAATGCTGGAAAGATTCGAGCTTTGGGAAGTGAAATCCGAAAAGGGGAAGCCCTCCACACGGGTTGTATTCCTTTTTATAAATATTTTCAAACAGCCGTTAAATCTTGTTCGCAAGGTGGTGTAAGGGGAGGTGCTGCAACGCTTTTTTATCCTATTTGGCACTTAGAAGCAGAATCTTTACTTGTGCTTAAAAATAATCGTGGTGTTGAAGATAATCGTATTCGCCATCTAGATTATGGTGTACAGATCAATAGACTGATGTATCAACGCTTAATCAATCAGCAAAATATCACGCTGTTTAGTCCCGCAGATGTGCCTGGCTTATACGAAGCTTTTTTTGCTGATCAAGATGAGTTTGAAAGATTATATGGCGCTTATGAAGATGATCCAAGCATTCGCAAAAAGACAATTAAAGCTACTGAGCTTTTTTCCATCTTAATGCAAGAACGTGCGCAAACTGGTCGCATTTATATTCAGAATGTTGACCATAGCAATACACATTCCGCATTTAATAGTAAACTTGCACCTATTAAGCAATCTAATTTGTGTATGGAAATCACACTGCCTACTAAACCCTTGGTCAATATTTCTGATGATAAGGGTGAAATTGCCCTTTGTACACTTTCTGCCTTTAACCTTGGGGCTTTAACATCTTTAGATGAGCTTGAGTATTTAGCGGAGCTTATTGTAAAAGCACTTGATAATTTGTTGGATTACCAAAACTATCCTCTGACTAGTGCTGAAATTCCCGCTAAGGCTAGACGTAGTTTAGGCGTGGGGGTCATTAACTTTGCTTATTTCTTAGCAAAAAATAACGTGCGTTATAGTGATGGCAGCGCTAATGAGATTGCACATAAGGCTTTTGAAGCGATTCAGTATTATTTACTTAAAGCATCGAATAACCTCGCTAAAGAAAAATCACCTTGCGAATGGTTCCATGAGACAACTTATGCTCAAGGACTCTTACCTATTGATCATTACAAAAAAACCATTGACCAGTTTTCTTCTTATCCTTTACAACTAGACTGGGAAACATTGAGAAAGAATATTAAAAAATACGGTCTTCGCAACTCAACTTTAAGTGCTATCATGCCATCTGAAACTTCTTCTCAAATTTCAAACGCTACCAATGGTATTGAGCCACCGCGCGGACTAGTTTCAATTAAACAAAGTAAAGATGGTGTATTGAAACAAGTCGTTCCTGACATTAAGCGATATAGATACAATTATGAACTTTTATGGCAAATTCCAAACAATTCAGGCTATTTAAAAATTTGCGCTATTATTCAGAAATTTATTGATCAATCAATTTCTGCAAACACCAACTATGACCCTATGCACTACCCTGATCAAAAGGTCCCCATGCAAACTTTACTTGGCGACCTTTTAACGGCCTATAGATATGGCTTGAAAACACTTTATTATCATAACACTCGTGATCATGCTGAACAAAAAACAGTACAGACAATTGATGAATGTGAATCCGGGGCATGTAAAATTTAAGGTAATTGACAATGATTAATCCATATATATACTCTACATTTCAAACACAATCTAATAACCCATTAAATGAACCGATCTTTTTCGGCAAAGCGGTCAATGTATCTCGTTTTGATCAACAGAAACACCCTATTTTTGAACGCCTCATCGAAAAGCAGTTGTCTTTCTTTTGGCGTCCAGAAGAAATTGATTTAAGCCGTGATCGAATCGATTTCCAAAAATTCAATGACAATGAATGTCATATTTTTCTATCTAATTTACAGTATCAAACCCTATTGGATTCCGTACAAGGCAGAAGTCCAAACCTTGCCTTTTTACCGTTAGTATCCTTACCTGAACTTGAAACCTGGGTGGAAACATGGAGTTTTTCGGAAACTATACATAGCCGATCCTATACTCATATAGTACGTTCACTTTTAGATAATCCAAGTCCAATATTTAATGAAATTATTGGAACTAAGGAAATCAGAGAACGTGCAGGAGACATTACTTGTTATTATGATGATCTAATCCTTAAAACACAATTATTGCAATCTAGAGGGGAAGGTACTTATGAAGTAGAAGGAAACATCATAGAGGTTACTTCCCGCTCAGTCAAAAAGGCACTGTATTTAGCCCTCCATGCAGTTAATGCCCTTGAGGCTATTCGCTTTTATGTTAGTTTTGCTTGTACCTTTGCATTTTCAGAACAAAAGAAATTAGAAGGCTGCGGTAAGATTATGAAGCTTATTGCACGCGATGAAGCACTTCATTTAACAAGCACTCAGCATATGATTAATATTATTCTAGAAGGCAAAGACGGTGATCCTGAGTTCACTCAAATTGCCCATAATTCACAACTAGAAGCACAAAACATTTTTAAAAAAGCTGTCGAACAAGAAAAAGCATGGGCAAAATACCTATTCTCTAAAGGCTCAATTTTAGGTTTAAATGAACAAATTCTTTGCCAGTATATAGACTATTTAGCTAAAGAGCGTATGCAAGCCGTAGGCTTAAACACAAGTGACATCCAAACACCCAAAAGCAACCCTATTCCTTGGATTAATACCTATCTTAACTCTGATAATGTCCAAGTAGCACCTCAAGAAACTGAAATTAGTTCATATCTAGTTGGTCAAATCGACAGCAATGTCGCTGAAAATGCTTTTAGTGATTTTGAGTTATAAACGATGACTGTGATTAAATATAATAAGCATGTCATTGAAACAACAAGCAAGGATAAAAGTATTTTAGAAATACTTGAACAAAATCAAATTTCACCCAACTTTCAATGTCGCAATGGCATCTGTGGGACATGTCGCTGCAAATTAATAAAAGGTCATATTCACTATCTAAAAATGCCTTTGGCCTTTACTAAAGAAAATGAAATATTAATTTGCATTGCAAATGCTCATCATTTTATAGAGTTAGAGACATAAGAATTTATAGAAATCAGACAGTCAAACAACGTTTAACTAAATAAAAACCAATAGTAACCGCAACCATTGAGATAATAACGCTCAATACAATATAAGTCATCGCCTTTGTCCATTCACCTTTTTGAAACAACATCAGTGCATCTAAACTAAAACTAGAAAAAGTGGTAAACCCGCCTATAAATCCGGTAATAAGAAGTGCACGCGCATGATGTGTTGAAACGTTTACCCAAAAGCGCTCTTCTAATAAAAATGCAGCAACTATTCCAATAGCAAAACAACCAACCACATTAACGATAAAAATGCCAAAAGGAAAAGACTTTCCCAAAAGCTTAGCCCCTAGTTCTGATACACCAAAACGACATACTGAGCCTAAGCCACCACCGATACCAACAAATAATAAAGTTAACATATTTTCTCCTTTTAAGTTTAATTCTTACCTAATAAATTAGGCGTCATCAATCTTAAAGGATAGTTTAAGCTTTTTTCTCAAAATAGCTTAGGAAGTACGCCATTTCCTGCGTAAAATTGTACCATAAATTATAGATATTTTACATTGACCAAATGATAAACTTTTACTTTTTTTATGATATGCAGCAAATTTATTAGTTAATAGCTTTCTTTTATGATATAAAAACGCCCTAACAAAATAATTAACTCGTTAATGGAGGCTAACGATGATGACAGAAAAAGAACTACTAAACATGCCTGAAGATGCGTATATGAACGAAGAACAGCTAGCTTTTTTTAAGGAATTATTACTTCAGCAAAAACAAGAGTTAACTGCAGCAATAGACGATGCTAAAAAAAGCCTGGCGGAGTCTGAACGCAATACCGATTTAAATGACGTTGCAACGTCTCAAGAAATACAGCAGCTTTACTTACGCACAGTAGACCGCCAAAGTAAACTCCTACGTAAAGTTAATGAATCACTTCGTCACATAGAAAACGGTGATTATGGCTATTGTGAGCTAACAGGTGAACCCATAGGTTTACAGAGATTATTAGCAAGACCCACTGCTACTTTGTCAGTACAAGCAAAAGAAATTCAAGAACACCAAGAAAAAACTCAAGGGATTATCAAAGCATAATCTATTCTAAAAATCAGGTGTTCATCGACCTTCTTTGTTATGCTTTTCATCAAACAAGCGATCGCCTGCATTAGCGGGGTGATCGGGATCGTCACTGATTTCTAAATATTTATTACGAATTATCTTTTCATCTACATATAAAGTAAAACGATAACCAACATACATAGAAATTGCCAGCATAATAATAATTATGATATACCACATTTTATTTTCCTCTAAATTAATTAATAGAATGTATGCTCATTATTCTTAAGAGTATCTTTATCTAACTTAGCTTTATTACGCCATGCCACACGAAAGCCCCAAAATTTATAGCTAATGATCAAAATCATACTTACCACAGTAATATAGAACATACCCATCAAACTATATGGTGATGATGAAACATTCCAAATCGTTAGGCTTTGACTACCCAATCCAGCATTTCCAACCCAACTAGACGGCACAACAAAAGGGAAAAGTGCAAATGCACCTGCATACATCACCGCAGCAATAGACAATGCTGAACACCAATACGCCAATGCAGCATTTTTACCTTTCAATAACCATGCCAGTATCAACATCACATAACAAATAACAGGAACAAGCCACATCCATGTGTGTAATGTGTAATTATTCATCCAACCACCTGTTATAAGACTGACTTGGGTATTATAGGTAAGTGTTTGTGGCATCTGAATAACAATCATGCCAGGTAGCACCCATAGCAACATGAAAAAACCAAGTGTCATCAATATCAAACTAGATAAGATAAAGATATTTGCAAGTCGACGAAAATAACACCCCAACTCACCATCCAGACGGCGATTCAGATGCAAACAACCATGTGTCAGCGACATGCTTAGGACTAACAATGCAACTAATACAGCAAAGGGCGACAATACACTAGCAAAGGCGTTGCCGATATAGACTGAACGCATCATAAAATCATCATGATAAAACGGCAAGCCATAAAAAAGCGAACCCAACACCAATCCAAAAATAATCAAAGGAATGAAACTACTAATGAACAATCCCCAATCCCAAAATTTACGCCAACCATCACCCTCTAATTTACTACGGTAATCAAATCCTGGCGGGCGCAAAAATAAAGTAAATAGCACAAGCAGTAAAGCTGGGTATAGCCCTGAAAAAACCGTACCATAAACAGCAGGCCAAATTCCAAAAAGCGCTCCTCCTGCAATAATAATCCACGTTTGATTACCATCCCATGTAGGAGCAATCGTGTTAAGTGCCAATCTACGCTCAATATCATTATCTTTAAAATTTTTATGCCTAGTCATAAAAGGCATCATAATGGTGACACCAAAATCACAACCCGCTGTCGTTGCATATAAAATCAAAATAAAGACGATAATCGCCCACCAAATCAGTTGCAAAGTAGTATAATCAAACAACATCAGATACCCCCTTTGTACTATCATAGCGACCGTTTCCCAAAGATTTAGGTCCTTTTCTTGCAACCTTAAACATAATAATTAACTCAATGATAAATAACCCAAAGTATAGCAAGGCAAAAAAAGCAAGACTCACGACAATGTTCCACGACACTAACGTAGAAACACCCAAACTCGTTGGTAATATACCATTTATTACCCAGGGTTGACGCCCCATTTCCGCGACAATCCAACCAGCTTCTGAAGCAATATAAGGCAATGGAATAGAGAATAATGATAGCCACAAAAACCATCGGTAACGCAACAAAGAGCGCCTTAGTACGTGTACTGCTCCAAAAGTCATCACAAAGAAGACCACACACCAGCAAGCAAGCATAATCCGGAAAGCATAAAAAACAGGCCACACTTGAGGAATAGTGTCTTTTACTGCTTTATTTAATTCTGCTGAGCTTGAATTGTATGGATCTTTTGCATGTGCTTGCAAAATAAAGGCGTAGCCAATATTATCACGATATTTTTTGGTTACCTCGTTTTTAGGATCAAATACTTCAAAATCTTTCGCAGTTGCATTACCATTTCTAACCCTCTCTAATGCTTTCAATGCCACTAAACCATCATAAATACGTTTTTCATTTTGCTGCATAATAGGTTTTAAACCATCCACTGTGGCTTTTAAATTATGGCCTGTAATCAGACTCAGCATCCACGGTATTTTGATATCAAAATAATTAATCTCATTCTCTTGTGAAGGAAAGGCAATCACTGACCACGCGGCAGGCGCTTTTTGAGTTTCCCATTGCCCCTCAATCGCTGCCATTTTAGCTGGCTCATACTTATCCACAGCTAAACCATTAGCATCACCCAAAAAGAAAATAAAAACAGATGAACATAAGCCAAAGCCCAATCCAACTGCAAGTGAGCGCATTGCAAAACCAGTGTTTCTTTTACGCAATAAATACCACGCACTGATACCCACAACAAAGGCAGCTGAAATCAAATATCCTGCAAAGGCAACATGTCCAATTCGAATTTGTGCCAACTCTTGCATATATAACTCACCAAAGCTTGTTAGTTGCATTTGCATGGTTGTTGGATTTAAAAAAGTTGCCACTGGGTGTTGCATCCAGCTATTTGCAACCAAAATATTGACAATAGATAAGTTGGTTCCCAAAGCTAAGAAAAAGGTAATAAGCAAATGTGTCTTATTACTCACTTTATCCCAAGTAAAAAAGAATAAGCCAAATAAGGTTGCTTCAGTCATAAAGGCCGTTAAACCTTCAATTGCTAAAACCGTACCAAAGCTCTCACCGATAAAGCGCGAAAAATATGCCCAGTTTAAACCAAACTCAAACTCCATGGTGATGCCTGTCACCACACCCATCGCAAAATTGATGGCAAAAAGCTTACCCCAAAACTTAACCATATCACGATAGACAGGTCTTCCAGTTTTGACATAAGCAGCTTCCATAATAAACAAAATCCATGATAAACCTAACGTCAATGGTACAAATACAAAGTGAAAGATTGCTGTAAAAGCAAATTGACTACGTGATAAGTCAACAAACACCTGTGAGATATCCATCAGCATGTTTACTCCAAATTCTTGCTTAAGCTTTACTGCTGGGATTCTAATTACTTATGACGGGATTGCAAGCTTAACAGCAACTTAATTCTTTATGCATTTTATAATTTTTAGTTACTTGACAGCCTCTTTCCTTAGCTTTCTGGCAAGTTTATCTAACAATCCATTGACAAAGCGATGTCCTTCTTCTGTTCCTAATTCTTTTGCTTGATCAACATATTCGTTTAATACCACTTGATATGGTACATCTAAGCAATCTAAAAGCTCATATACTCCCAAACGTAACACCGCTAAATCAATTGGGTTAATAGATGATAAATTGTTTACAGCATACTCATTGATCTTACTATCAATTACTTGTTTATTTTTATCCACGCCATCTAGCAAACGGTAGAAAAAATCCCACTCCACAGCATGACGATCGACATTGTCTGTATAAAACTGTAGCTTCAACTCGTTAATTAAAGTATCAGCAAGCGATTGTTGATAAAGAGCTTGAATAGCATGAAAACGCGCACGTCTGCGCTCTTTTATTTTTAAAGACATCGATAAAACCTTATAGTATGATGATTCGTTTAAAATACGACCGCAAATTATAACGGATTGCCCATTAATGTGATAGCCATAATTATTTTTTTCTCTATACACAATGTTTTTTACTACCTTTGCTTTATTGTACTTTTTTTGTGGACTATTATTTCCGGCAGCAACTCTTTATGCATCTGCTGCAATTGAAGATAAAGCCTCGGCATCTTCTATGATGAGTTTTATAAACATGGGCTCTGCTATGCTCTTTGTCATTATAATGGGATATTTACCAGGCAATCCACTGGAACAGCTTATATTAACTATCACGTTATTTTTAGCCATTTTGTTTGCCTCTGACATACACTATCTTTATAAAAAAAGAAACCCATGAAAAGGTTAAAAATAAAAAAATTAAATCATGGTGGGTCGTGCAGGATTCGACTTATATCGACAAAATTTCTTTATTAAAGGCAATATGTGATTTATATTTACTTTTAATATACACTCTATTATACACTTAGAACGGTAGTGTTTTCTTTTGCCATTTTTGATTGAATATCTTACATATATTTATTTATGACAAAAGAAAACACTACCGACTTAAAAAACAAAGCCCTGAAAATGGCTTTAATCATCTGCGCAATCCAGAGTAGCTATAAGGACTTTACAAGAATCAGCGGTAATCTCTCCCTCCAATACTGGATTTGCAAGGCAATAAATTACATTTGCAATTTCATTATGCTTCTTCTCTTCAAACTCCAAGTCTTGACGACATTCAATTAAATTTGCCCAGTCTTCGAGTTCTTGAGCCGAGTAATCCCCAGCAAGGAAACGCTTCAATACCTCCCGAATTTGGGAGACCATAACAATCAGAGGTTGACCCTCATAGTCCCAATCAAACTTTGACAAGCTTTCAGCTAGAATACTTACAGGCTTATTGAGTGTAATTAAATCTTTTAGTACATCGAATCGATCCATGCCACAACCTCCTACGGATATGTCCTGCCGTTAAGCTTGTCCTTAACGTGAACAATATTTCCTTGTGGGTCATATGTGGTTTTGGTAACCTGAATCGTTTGACCGTTGACATCTATTTGCTTTTCGTAAACAGCTTTTGAGCCTGGGACTTTTCCAGGCGAAGTAGCCTGAGCCGCTACACCACCATTGGGCAGTTCGCGAAGTTCAACGCTGTCTTTTGAGTTAGATGGTATTTTTTTCTGGAAACGCTTGAGATTCGCCGCCTGTTCTGCATTTGGCGCTGCCTTCTTTGGAACAAAGAAACCGTCAATAAAGTCAACAAAAAACTGGCTCCCTGCCGTGGTAGCTTGAACCGTTGCCTGCTGGTTGGCATAGCCATGCCACAAATATCGAACGAGACTGTCGGTGCCACTACATTCAGAAACGCAGTCTTCGTTGGCATACCGGTATGCAGCTTCTGCAGTTGTCGGCAGCCAAAGCTGACCAGCAACAATGGCCAACACAAGGAACAAAATCGTTCGCATCATTGCGGCCATTGTTCAAACTTCCAGCAATGTCTCGTCATACCAGACATCTTCATAATCGCCTGCGATCAAAAATCGCCACCCAGGCGGCAGACCTAGATATTTCTGCGCCTGTGGGCACCAATCCGACAAATGCTCCACATGTAGCGGTTTAAAGAAATCGGGATCAGCAGATAGTTCTTCTCCTGCCCAGATATACCAGCCTGTGGTATCGCCCTCGGGCGGATGGCGCAACCCATTTATTGGCGTTACCCCTTCCAGGACATTGAGAGCAATCCCCACCTTCATATCCAATGGCGAAGGGTAATAGGTGGTACCGAACTTTTCGCAAACCTCTTTCTGCGAGCTTTCGATTGCATCAGTCAAGACCCAACTCCTTCTTCATCTGTTGAGAATAGCGGCTCATATCCGCGCCTTGCCTCGCCGAGCATGTTGGGCACTGTGGTTGCACAGCATCAACACTGCGCATCCACGTCGTATCTATAGTTCCGGTTTCGTAATACTCCTTAACCAATGGATTTTTGTGATCGGCGACCTGCTTGGGAGTGACAGCTCCGCAATCAACGCAAGGTTTTCCTTGGATGGATGCCCGTTGCTCGACAGTAGTTGCACCAGGCGGACGTTTATAGGCTTTCGTAATGTCTGGTGTGCCCTTTGCAACTGCACCCTCTGCAACAGTAGTCACAAACTCACGTATTTTACCTGCTTCATGGCTAGCTTGAGTTATTTTCCCAGTTGCAACACTTGCCTTAACACTCTCCGCAATAAGCTTGGGTGCCACGACTTTTGCCAGTAGCATTCCGCCTTTTACATAGGTACCACCATATAACAATCCTAATCCTAAAGATGCCGCGGTACCCGTATAGTAAGCAGCCGCATTTGTCCGCCCGTTTTCATATCCAAACCCTGTTAAGCCAAATGTCGTATCATCCATAAAACCATTGGCAAAATGGGTGGCTAAACGTTTAATATAATCCGATAAATCTAGCCCTGTTTGTAGTTGAAGGCTATGTAACGGTCGACTATTATGAAACGCTTTGAAAACAAATGGTGTAAGATCCTTAGCGCATCCCCATATAGCGAATAGGCAGACATATGAGTAAAAACAATTAACCCATTTATCTAAGTTGGAATATTTAGCACATCCTTTAATCCCATCTGCTATTAAATCATACAGTCCAGTTGGATCAATCACATTAACTGGGTTATTGCTCGCATAGGCATAAGGGTGTACATTTCCACCTGCTAAAATATCTAAAGCATCAGGCTGTAAATATCCACCAAGCTTAGGGTGAA
>NZ_QLIR01000001.1 GCF_003428155.1 Fastidiosibacter lacustris | reverse complement strand
GCTTTTTTACACCTGTTAAACGACGAAACTCATCTGCTGCTAACTTGTTTATCGTTTCCCATCTCATTGATCATATCCACCTTTAATTTTTAAATAGCTATTTTGCTAGATTAAATACGGTTTGGAAGGAACTCTAATATCATTTCCAACGACACTATATAAAAATGATAGCATAGCATTAACAGGATCCAACGGAGGTCTGCGACTACGTATATCGAAAGTAAAATCAGGTTGTACAGCAGATAAAATCAATTCATTAAAAACACTAAAATACACGGAGGCAGCCTCACCTTCTAAACCTAAATTTGCCTCCAAAGTTTCTGTCTTTTGCAAGCGCCTGATAGTATAACTTATTTGCTCAACTGCATTTTCAACCGCTTTATTTTCCCCATGATTGCGTAACCTGCGATATAATACCGCTCGTGAAGAATTAAGCTTTGCCGCAATTATATTTCTGGCAATAGGTACAGGATCAGTTTCTGCAATTTTATATTGTGCTTTCCTTAACAAGATATTACCACTTTGTGTGCCATGTAAACGCCCAAGAAAACGACCATATTCAGTAAAAAATGCCAAATGGACATTATTCTCACCACAAAATCCCAGCAAAAAAGGTGATACCATAACATTACCAAAGCAATAAATCGCCTGAATTGCATGAATAGGCAACTGCATTGCTTTTTCCTTTTCAACTTCAATGACCAGTGTCTCACGTTCCTTGTGCAAATAAGCGCCTTGTTTGGTGATATAGAGTGTGTTTTGTAATTTTTTCAATGCCTATCCCTCCTGAAAAAGCATGTTCACATATACTTTGCTTTTGTCTTTAAACATAAGTTTTGGGTTACACAAATCGTATAATGAACAGGCATCACACTTTTTCTCATATTTGGCTTTAGGAGTCATCCCACTTTCCAGTAACATCCTTGTTTTTTCAATTATAGTCAGCGTTTCATCACGCAAGCTTTGCGTTAATACAACCTCAATGCGATGCTTTGTCTGCCAATACCACATTGCAACATGATTAATGCTCAGTTTAAGCATCTCCTCAAGGCACAATACTTGCGCACATAACTGAATAAGATCGATATGATCTTGTTTTGGCTTGCCACGTTTATATTCCACTGGAAAACAAATACCTGTTTTAATATCCACTTCAATAAGATCAAGCTTACCAACTAAGCCCAGTTTAGGTGCTGAAACACGCACAGCTCGCTCATAACGAATCCCTTTGCGTGTTTCAGGCACGCCACTATCAACACGCTGATGTAATTGCTGCCCTTGAGCGGTCAACCAATTCTCTGACCACACTTGCTCATTGTGAATAAGCGCACATTGCCTAGGACAAAAGGCATAGTGCTGGAGGGCGGAAAGGGAGATTAATATATCCGACATAACACAGTTAAAAAAGCTCTCTCGCTTCAACTCCTAAAGTCTCTAAGCCTGACGTATCCAAATGAATTACATAATCATCAAATGCACTGGCTGGCGTACCTAATTCACCTTTCACACGCTCAACAGTAACACGATTAAATAACTTGTACGCTGGAGCATTCCCTAGCATATCCTGATGTTTAAATACAATCAACTTACGTGCTGACATCTCACCACGAGCAGCAGAATGATCGTGTTCAAACATCATTTCTAAGGCTTTCCACAATTTACTTAAATCACTTTCAGAAAACCCTGTTTTTTCTGCTAGTTTTGCTGAAATAAAACCATGTACACGATATAAACCATAAGGCACAATATGTTTGCGTCCAATCGTACGTTCTTTTTCTAAATCTTTCTCATTCGTCACCGCCATTCGCGTAATAGAGATCTCCAAAGGAATAATTGGATCAATTGATTTTGCAAATGCTAACTGAAATGGTCCGCGCACCTGACCTGAATTCACTTCCGTTGTCATGACTGCACCAAAAGCGCGAACGTCAAAGAAATTAGCACACATCCAATCAGTAATAGCTTTAGCTTTTTCCTGATCTTTTGGTAACTTTTTAGGTTCTGCTTTAATTTCTAAAGCATCATAAGCTTTCTGATTCTGCTGATTTAATATACTTTTTTCTTGCACATAAATGTCATAGCCAGGCTTATTTTCATTACTAAACTGAATGTAGTTACGGATTTTACGTTTTAAACTGACATCCGTCACTAATCCTTTGCTAGATTCAGGATCAAGACGAGGCATATTTCCTGCATCAGGATCGCCATTTGGATTACCATTAGTGACATCAAAAAAATAAACAAATTCATAACGATGTTGGATAGTCATTTATTCTACTCCTTGTGTTTCATCAATAGACTTAGTTGGATCTTCTTTGTCTTTTGGATCTTCTTTTTCTTTAGAGGGGGTGAACTTTTGCTGATAATAGCCAATCGAAAAACGCCCTTGATTTTCGATAGAAAAATGGCGTGGGAATTCTGTTGGTAATTGTGTCATAATTTGACCAAGCCTATTTTCCAAATAGACTGCTAACTTTGGTTTATCTTTGCGAACTTTAGACAAGTGATGTTTGCTTCCTGATAGTAATCGCGGATAAACTGAATATGGCACAGTTGAGGCTGAAGCATAGTATTTATCAGCAATCGTAGCATTCAACTTATCACCCAAAGCTCTTTCCTGTATATTCTCTAACACGGCAAAAAGCCTGCCAAGCAAATACGCTTGATTGGTATTTGACTCATCTAAACTCATAGGGATCTCCTCTGTTATCAAATTTTTCCTAAATTCTCTTTGCAAAACAGCTTTTACCATAGCAATTCTTAAACCCCCAATATCTCCATCAGCTCTAAATCTAGATAAAATTTGTGCAATAATAGATCTTGGATAACGCTGCCCCGTCAAAATAGAACGCATTAACTCTCCAGCCAAATGTACTGGGACATCATCTATCTTACTTTTCTGCCCTTCACGATGAGGACTTAGCTGTAATAAAAGACGCCAAATAGATGGTGGTGTTTTCCAAGGTAAAGGAGCTAAGGCTAAATCTTGAAAATGCTCAGCAAGTCTTTGCTGAATCTGACCAAAACTAGTTTGTAACCAAAAACGAATCGAAAGACGCGCTGCATTAGGCGTCAATCCCAAAATAAAGAACTGGGTGTCAGGATCAAGCTCAGGATCAATCTCTGCCAAGGGTCGACCTTTAGTAAACTTCTCTAACTCAGCATTCAATTGAACTGTTTCACTGTCATCGGTAGGTGATGGCGGATTAAACCCCATCATAAAGAAAGATTCTACTTTTTTTGCCTGTTCTTCTTTTTTAGCTAATGCCCAGAAAACAACGCTAGTATCACCCAAGCTGATAACTTGATTATTTTCGTCGCGTAATAGGTAGTTTAAGGCAGTCGTATAGGCAAAAGCAGCTTGTACAGAAACTGGTGCATTATCACCTTGTTTCTTGCCAAAAGATTCAAATGATTCTTTATTAAAGGAAACAATCGACACTCCGGAGCTTTGTCCACCAGAGACACCTTTAATTGCTGGGTGCAATCTTGAAATAGGCGTTTGAGTACCTGTTATCAGACACATAGCATCATCAGATGCATCATCTGATTTCAGTTGATTCGCCCAAATTGCCTTAGCCAATTGGGACTCGTGAATGTATTGCCTAACACCATCCAATTGAAATATCACGTTGGCATCCAAAATTTCAGGTGTACACAATGAACTTTCAAATTCTTCTGGTTGCCAATTTTGTAAAAAATTGGACAATGCCTTTAGACCTTTCTCTTCTTGATTTTTTAATAATTTGAGATGATAGCTCTTAAAAGCCTCGAAATTAGGTAGCGATAGCTCAAACGTTGATTCACTTTTTTTGTCTTTTGGCAGTGAGACACCTAAAACATATGCCGTTTTATCCCACAAAAAGTTAGGCTTAATACCTGATGTTCTTTTTTCTGGGCATGGTACGCTCATTAATTTTGCTTTGGGCTTTTTTTCATCGGTGAAATTAGGCACAACATCCACTAACTCCCCTGACTCAGACAGCACTAAAATATAGCCGATTTTTTCTTCACTAAATCCATAAGCAGGTACTTTTGCACCTTTTTCCGTATTCGCCAGTCGATTATAATATTGGGTTAAAGCGGTTAGAATCATTGCACCACCCCCAAAGTTCTAAAAGGCGGAACATCAATCACTCCATTTATTAATTTGGCGCGAAAGAATTTTGGGGTCGCGGCATTGGCAAAATCAATATCATGCAACATCCAACCTAAATCTTTAGTCTCTTGACTTAACTCAGAAAGAGGAAAATCCTCATCCGACTCAATCAACGAAAAATAAGCAGGGAATTCACGATTTCCCAAGCAAGGCTGATGAAAATATTGTCCTTTGCGCGCTCTGCGATTAAATATATCAAGATGCTTGCCAACTGAATCTTCATTACCTACTTTATTAGTTAACTCAAAATGTGCTTCAACCACATAACCAACATCACGCAAAAGTGTCGTTGCTCTTTGTTGACGATTATCTCCATCATCAATCAAAAAATATAAATCTTGAGTACTTTTACGCTTCATTGCACCACTGACTTTAGAGGTAGAAATTTTGCAATTCCCTAACTCGTTTCGCCTAATCGTTTCAAAACGCACAGGTTTTAACACATGAATGCGATCAATCACCCAACAAATCGCGGGTTTCCAGTGAATTGCCTCCAAAATCCCTCTGGCCGCAGATGGCGTAATTACATCATAAGATACGCGCTCCACCTTCATTTCGGGTCTGGTAAAACAAGCATACTCTCCCCACACATGCAGCTTAATACCATAAGCCATCTCTGCCTCCTTATCCACGCACCCGCATGGGGTGCGATCTCATCATTTGATAACAAACAAAAGTTTCAATCCACGCATTCACATGAGATGCGACTACAATCGCAATGAATAGGTGAAAATTCAAAAAAAGAACTTTCCCACCACTACAACTAAAAGTGCAGCAAAACTCCATCCTACAGTTTTTACTGGAAAATGCAGCTGTCCACCAAATTTTAATATCAGCTTCCCACTCTCATTTTTTTCAATATGGATCGCCCAACAATTTTTCATGTTTCACTTCCAGCTGCTTAAACTCCTTAAGAAGGATTCTAAATTCAAACATAAGTTAAGTCAAATATTTTTTCTTTTGATTGTTCTCAAAAGATGGAACTCTCAGCCTTCATAAAAGTTGGATTATCCCAACTGATACCACATTCATCATCATATATATCACGATTGATCAGTACCCAAAACTGTTCTTGAAATCGATAAGGCGCCACCGTTTGTACGGCATTAGTAGCTACCAAACTATCAAACCCTTGCTTTGGAATCTGCACTATATAAGGTTGTAGTTTACGTAATATGCGGCTTACATCATCCGTTACCTCCAACTCTTTCAATAAATGCTCCGCTTCATTATCAAACTGGATAAATACTGGCTGCATACAACTTTCAATCATAAGAAAATCTCTTGCAATATTTTGAAATGGAAAACTCAGTTTTTTTGCATGATTGCTACAGTCTTTTAAAAGCTGTTTTTGATCTAACTCAGCACCTTTGCGCCAGTAGACTTCCGAAAAATAAGTCTTAATTGCTTCCTGCCCCAGCAGATTGTCAAAATTTTGACGCAAAGTTGATCGCATACCAGCCGCTAAACTTTTTAGCTCTGGTGGAACTTGCCAATCTGGTGATTTAAAAATCCAAACGTGGCTGTCTTCTTTTGCCCTTTTACGTTCACGATTACAGCGTCCTGCAGCTTGAGCTATGGAGTCTAAACCTGCCTCAGCACGCATTACATAAGGAAAATCAACATCGACCCCTGCTTCAATTAATGAACTTGAGACAACGCGACAGGTTTTTTTTCTCTTTAAGTCTTTTACGAATGATTTCTAACTTTTTTGTGCGATGTATCGCGCACATGAGTGTAGTCAAATGAAAAATACCTTCTACTTGACGCTCTTTCAATGATTGGAACAACGATTGAGCATGACGACGATTATTGACGATTGTTAAAATTTGCTCATTATCTATCATACGAGCTAAAATTTCATCGTCTGTCAATTCACCTAAATGGCTTATACTAACCAAGCTTAAATCGTCAAATAACTTACTTGGATTAGGGGCAATTTCTCTGACATTAACAAATCCCTTGTCAAAATCTGGTTGACATAAAGCAGGTTGTGTTGCCGTACAAAGAACAACTGAACAATGATAATTTCGAGCTAACTCATCAATTACCGCCATCACAGGGCGCAAAAATTTTAGTGGTAGCGTTTGTGCTTCATCCAAGATAATCACACTTTCTGTAATATTATGCAATTTTCGGCAGCGTGAAGGACGATCCGCAAACAGCGATTCAAAAAATTGAACCGCAGTTGTTACTATCACAGACATATCCCAATTTTCCATCGCCAATTTAAGCTTATCTTGAGTTTCTTCATTTGTAATTGTGCGATCATTAAAATTGCTATGGTGTTCCAAAACGGCAGACTCTCCCAAATCACCAAAAACTTCTCTAAAAACTTTTGCATTCTGTTCGATAATACTGGTAAAAGGAATAACATAGATCACTCGGCGCATGTTATGTGCCAAAGCATGGTCTAAAGCAAACGCCATCGATGTCAGTGTTTTACCACCACCTGTCGGCACGGTTAGACTAAATAATCCTGGAGATAATTGTGCTTTTTTTCTAGCGTTTAAAAGAATTTCATGACGCAATTGATTAACAAAAGTATCTTCACACCCCTCCTGTTTTCTTACCAAATAATCATCCAGTTGAATTTTAAGTTCGTTTAAGTGTGGATATTCACCTCTTAACCAAGGTTTATTTTTAAGTTTTTTGTAAAATCTATCTGTATCGATAAAATCAGCATCGACCAAACAAGAAAAAATCATGCGAATCAAAAAAGCATATTGAAAGCCATGAAAGTCAGTATCTGGATGTAGTTTAATCTTTAGTGTAAGAGATTCTCTTGATGGTAGTTGCAATGCACTTTTCCATGCTAACTCATCCAATACACATAATTCTTTGCCAAAGTTTTGACTTAAGCGATCCTTTAAACAGCTTCTACCATCACCCTCATCTATGCCATTAGCAAGCCCTGCATGGTGTCCCGCGATTGCATAGGCAATTAACTTAAAGAAAGGGAAACCGTTCAACAACTTATCTGGCAAAATTTCTGCTGCAATTTTTGCTCCCGCAGTTGCATGATCAACTTTTCTGCTTGAACCTTCCAAACGTGCTTGAAACTCTTTGGTATATTTTCCTAAGTCATGGAGCAAACCAGCCAAAGCAGCAAGTCCTTCGCAACCAGTATAGCGTGCATTATGCCAAGCTATATCAGCCACCGTTTGCAAATGATCAGATAATAGCTGCCAATCTGATTTGTCCATCAAGTTTCCTGAGTGAGCATAATAATTTCTAATATTTTCCATAATAATCGTTCTACCTATCCTTCTTTAATAAATTGTGACAAATAAACCTTTTCATCACAAATACTTATAAATTTTCCCAATTCAGAAAATACCCTATCTCAAAAAAAATGTAAACTTAATTACAAATAACAACATGAAAAAACAAAATAAAATATTTAGGAATACTTTTAAATTAAGCTAAGATAACCCCTAAAATAACCTACCTTAAATCTTAAAGAAAAAACGTTGGCTTACTCCACCATAGCAGAACCCTTTCAATACGAGATTGAACCAATTAAAAAATCGCGATTTATCGCTTCTTTGCATCCGCTTGACAAAACTCATAAATTGCAGGCTTATTTACAACAAGCACAACAACAGTATCCAAATGCCAATCATCACTGTTGGGCTTATCAGATATTGGATAATAATCTTACTCGTTTTAGTGACGATGGCGAACCTTCTGGTTCTGCTGGCAAACCAATCTTAAATCATATTCAAGGCAAAGCTTTATTTAATGTCGTTATTATTGTTAGTCGTATTTTTGGTGGCACAAAGTTAGGCGTTGGGGGCTTGGTACGAGCTTATGGTCAAGCGGCAAGTGAAGTAATTGCTCATGCACAACTCATTCCGCTTATCGTTACAAAAATCTTTAGTATTAACTATCAATATCACGATACGGCAATGATACAACAAGCACTACATACACTTAAACTCACCCCCATAAAAGAATTTTTCAGCGATAGGGTTAGTGCTGTTTTTGAAGTTGCCGTTGATCAATATAAAATCACATGCCAAACACTAACTAAATTGTGTCACAATCGGATTGACATCGTGACAATTGACAATAAGCCTGATAACAACGCACCATAGTAGTTAAGAATACTTAAACATAATAACAAACAAGCTTTACCACTAAAAAAAATAATTATCATATCAACGATAATTAAATAATTGCTGCTAATACAATTTCGATACTGCCAAATGTCATCTTAATTAAACTCTTCTTTACATCACCTAGTTTTTAACTTAAATTATATAAAAAAAATTTTATATAAAAAATAATGGATTGATCATGTCAGCGATAAAAGATAATGTTTTAACTAAAATTTCTGCTGTTTGCCAACTAATGGGAGATGGCAATAGAATGCGCATTTTATTTATGTGTGCTCAAGAACCAACTGCTGTGAAAACATTTGTAGAAATACTTAACTTATCACAACCTTTAATAAGTCATCATTTACGCTTATTAAAAGAGCAACGTTTAATCAAAGGTGAACGCCAAGGGAAGCAAATATTCTACTCGTTATATGACGATCATGTGCACTGTATTTTAAAAGACATGTATCAACATTGGGCAGAGGAAAATCATTAAAGCAGGGGCAAGGTAATTAAAATGAAGGTCAATAAAATGTTTGAATATAAAATTTATGGTATGGACTGTGCAGATGAAATTGCTGTTATTAAGCGTGAGCTTTTACCATACGTACAAGATGAGTCCCTGCTACAATTTAACCTATTAAAAGGTAAGCTTATCATTTATAACCAAGACAACCGCTTTACTAAAAGCGACATAGAAAAAAAACTCAAAGCTACTGGTTATCGTTTTTCGTGCTGGCTGCAATATCAACAAAGTCACAAAAATAACCACCAAGGGTTTTGGCAAAAACAGCAAAAGACAATATTAACCCTCATATGCGCGATATTTCTAGCAATAGGCTATATCATTCATGGCAGTGAACATGGTTTTTTACACGCGCTTCTAGACAACCATTCTTCTCGTTTTGGGCAACCTATTAGCGCTTTAATATTTTATGCCTTAGCACTTATCATTGGTGGGGTTTATATTTACCCCAAAGCTCTTACCTCCTTAAAACGCATGCGTCCTGACATTAACCTATTAATGACTATCGCAGTCATTGGTGCAATTTTATTAGGACAATGGCTGGAAGCTACAATGATTGTATTTTTATTTTCTATTGCAACTTTACTTGAGTCATGGAGTGTTGATAAAGCGCGTAAAGCTATTCAAGCATTATTAGAAATTAGCCCTGATATCGCCAATGTTTATTGCTCACATCATAAAGACATCGACATTAAACCAGTAGAAGAAGTCAATATTGGTGCCACAATCGTTATTAAACCAGGTGAGCGGATCCCCTTAGATGGGATCATCAAAGAAGGGCAAAGCTTTATTAATCAAGCACCTGTTACAGGAGAGTCACTCCTTGTTTTAAAAAAACCAGGAGATTCGGTATTTGCAGGTAGCTTAAATGAAGATGGTGTACTTTATGTCAAAGTCACCAAGCTTGTTACAGATTCAATGCTTGCCAATATCATTCGCCAAGTTGAATTGGCTCAAGTCAACAAGGCGAAATCTGAAATGTGGGTAGAACGATTTGCCAAATATTACACCCCCATTATGATGCTCTTTGCGGTATTAGTTGCATTTGTTCCACCTTTGTTCTTTTCTGGTAGCTGGTATAACTGGATTTACGAGGCTCTAGTGATTCTCGTCATTGCGTGCCCTTGTGCTTTGGTTATCTCAACTCCAGTTACTATTGTCTCTGGTTTAAGTGCTGCTGCAAGTCACGGTATTTTAGTAAAAGGAGGAAGTTTTTTAGAAATCCCAGCAAAACTCAAAGCTATTGCCTTTGATAAAACAGGGACCATCACAAAAGGTAAACCTGTTATTCAGTCTATTATTAATATTTCCAAAGAGCATTCAGATAATGAACTTTTACAATTAGCCGCAGCTTTAGAAAAAGGGAATAATCACCCATTAGCACATGCAATCTTTACTAAACTTGATGTACTTAAACTTAATCAACCATATACAGCCAACAATGTTCAAATCGTAAAAGGCAAAGCTATTTGTGGAAATATTAACGGACATCAATACTGGATTGGAAGCCATCAGTATTTACACGAAAAAACAGAAATCACCGAAGATCTAAATGACTTTCATGATCAGATTTTACAACTTGAAAAATCTGGTCATTCACTTTTGGTTTTTGCCAATAAGAATCATATTTTGGGTTTATTTGCGGTTGCTGACAGCCTCAAAGAAAATGCTAAATCAACTTTAGCTGAACTTAACCAACTAGGAATTAAAACCGTGCTTTTAACAGGTGATAATAAGGGAGCTGCCGCATTTATTGCCCAAAAAGTACAACTAGATGAGGTATATGCTGAGCTGTTACCACAAGATAAGGTCGATAAAATCAAAGTTTTAAAAGCAAAATATCAAACCGTAGCCATGGTTGGGGATGGTATTAATGATGCTCCAGCATTAGCAAGTGCTGATTTAAGTCTGGCAATGGGTAAAGCAGGAAGTGACGTTGCTATTGAAACCGCCGATATTGCACTTATGTCGGATGATTTAGCAAAGCTACCGTGGCTTATCAAGCATGCCAAAGGCGTTAAAAGCATTATTCAACAAAACATCATTTTCTCCCTAGGACTTAAAGTGATGTTTATGATATTAGCCTTGCTAGAATTAGCTAATATTTGGATGGCAATTGGCGCCGATATGGGGGCATCTTTATTGGTTGTCTTTAACAGTCTAAGATTGTTAAAGTCTAAAAACGATAAACAAGAAGATCAAGGCTATCCTGATTATCTGTATTTATCTACTCAACAACAGAATAAGAGATATTTATGGAAATAAAATTAGCCTTCAAATGCACCAAAAGACATAAGTTTTTGATAACGTCTTTGATAACGCTCTTCATTACTTAAAGCAGTAAGCTCAAATAATAGACGCTGTAAAGTTTCTTTGATTTCACTTGCAGCTGCATCAATATTGCGATGCGCACCACCTAACGGTTCTTTAATGACTTCATCGACAATATTGTGCTCTTTTAAGCGCTTAGCGGTAATACCCATAATCTCAGCAGCATCGGCTGCTTTGTCAGCTGTTTTCCATAAAATCGAAGCACATCCTTCTGGTGAAATCGTTGCAAAATAACTGTATTCAAGCATGACAAGCTTATCACCAACGCCAATTCCTAATGCACCACCCGAACAGCCTTCACCAATTACAACGCAGATAATAGGCACATTGAGTTTAGACATCTCAAGTAAATTACGAGCAATGGCTTCACTTTGACCACGCTCTTCTGCTTTAACACCAGGGTAAGCACCAGGCGTATCAATAAAGGTCACTACCGGCATATTAAACTTTTCAGCAAGTTTCATTAGGCGCAAAGCCTTACGGTATCCCTCAGGGTGCATCATTCCAAAGTTATGTCTAAGTTTATCCTTAGTTTTACGCCCTTTTTCTTGACCGATAACCATAACAGGTCTATCTCCAAGCTTAGCCATACCACCAATCACTGCTTTATCATCAGCAAAAGCACGATCTCCATGCAGCTCTTGAAAGTCGGTAAAAATTTTAGCTAACAAATCTAAAAAATAAGGACGTTCAGGATGGCGTGCCAATTGAATAATTTGCCAATCGGTTAATCCACTATAAATTTTTTTCATTAAGTCTGAAGTTTTGGATTGAAGCTTCTCAATCTCCTGCTGAACATCTTGATTATGTGCACTGGATTTTGCTAAAGCCTCAATTTTTGCTTCAAGCTCTGCAATTGGTTTTTCAAATTCAAGAAACTGCATATTTTCCCTTCTTCTAATCGACTTGACGCTTACAATACGTCTCTTTCACTAACAATGCAAATATAATACTAATGATAAAGCCAATTAGCAAAATCCCCATACCAAAATTAAGTCCAGGGGCTGCCATCGCGTCTAAACCTTTTATTGTATTGAAGTGTGTAGTAAGCATACCAAACAATGGCATGGCAATTACCCCACCCCAAAGCAATGAATTGATCGATACTATGCTTGTCGCAATTGCGTTATTTTTCATTGGGTTTGTCTCACCTACCACAGGATAGGCAACCATTTGTGCACTGGTAACAAAACCAAGTAAGAAAAACAATATAGACAACTGGGTTACGCTTACTGTACAAAACATAATAATGAGAATAATCACCACAGAAAGCATACCTCCTATGATAAGGGGTTGTTTACGACGATTCATACTCTCAGTTAACCATCCCCAAAATGGGTAAGCAAAAATCATGCCTAAGAAGATATAGCCAGTAATAGAACGCGCCTCACTCATATCTACACCATGCGTTTTTATTAAATATTCATTCGACCACATTCCACCCAACATCCAAGTGCCAACGTTGATTGAGCCAACATAAAGCCCACAATACCAATTTTGTGGCTTTGCCAGCACTGTTTTGAGTGTATGCACAATAGATTCGGTTTTGACTGCTATTGTTTGTGCATAACGTTCTGATTGTAATGAAGCTGGTGCATCACGCACAATAGTAAAGATCAATACTGCCAAAAACAATCCAAAAAAACCAATAATGTACAAAGTACCATTTAACCCAAAAGCATCTAATAAATAACCAATTGGCGCTTGTGCTGTATAACCACCTAACATCCCAATTGCAATGATAATACCAATCACAAAACCAAGTCGATTTGCTGGAAACCAATTCGTTGCAATACGCACACATCCAATTAGGCAAAAGCTCGCACCTGCTCCTATCAATAACCGTGAGGCACCCATTACATAAACATTATTAGTCAAAGTCATTATAAAAATACTCATTGCACAAACCAATAAAGCAATAGTAATGGCCAGGCGAGGTGAAAAACGATCTAATACATAAGCTGCGGGGATAAGACCAATAATATTGGTATAAAAATATAAACTTGCAATAAAACTCACACTCACTGGTGTCAACTCAGGATAAGCATCTAGAATTGCCGGTGTTAGAGTATTAAAAGCATTACCTAAACCAAACTCAAAAAAGAAAAAGAACGAAATAATAATCACCACAAACCAAGATCGTGTTAGTGGTAATTGTGAAAGTTTATCTTGATAAGATAAAGCACCCATAGACCCTCCCGATTGAATCAATCTCTATTACTATTACTGAGGGCGACAAATATATCAAAAAAATAGAGTTTTTACTGCCAGTATTTTTATTTTTGAGTTGCCTGTAATGCCAAACGAATAAGTGCCTCTACCGTATCTGCTTGAGATTTTACTTTATGCACATATTTTTCTGCTTCTTTGCGCTTATAACCTAATGCTTCTAGTGCATCTAGCGCTTGATGAATAATTGCACTTTGTTGGTACATCGTTTCGGTTTGGTTACTGACTCCACTTTGCTGCACATTTACCTTCTTATTTAAGTTTAAGTTTCCTGTTGTTAAAGCATCTAATTCCAAGGCAAGTTTATTAATTTTATCTTTTATTTCAATTATTATACGCTCTGCGGTTTTTTTGCCTATACCTGGAACAGTACATAATAAGTCGTGATCTTGCGATTCTATACATTTTACTAAAGTCGAACCATCCATTCCTGATAAAATAGCCAATGCCATTTTTGCACCAATTCCATTGACCTTTATTAATTCCTGAAAGAGTCTTCGATCTGATTTTGTTGCAAAACCATAAAGTTGTTGTATATCTTCTCTTACCACAAAATGGGTATATAAAATGACTTCTTGACCTATATCACTCAATTGATAAATTGAGCTCATCGGCACCCATACTTCATAACCCACACCACAAGCTTCAACCAGAACCATAGGTGGTTGCTTTTCTAACAACTCGCCTCTTATGCGACCAATCACCTTAAGCGTCCTCTTACAATTTTTGTGGCACCAGGAATATAGGTAAGACTGTTGTAACTATGAAAATGACAAATCGCAATAGCTAAAGCATCTGCTGCATCTGCTTGCGGTTTGCTACTTAGCTGCAAAAACGTTTGCACCATATGCTGTACTTGATATTTTGAAGCATTGCCATTTCCCACAACTGCTTGCTTGACTTGCTTTGCGGAATACTCATTGATCGGCAAATTATTATTTGCTAATGTGCACATTGCCACCCCTCGAGCTTGTCCAAGCTTTAAGGCTGCACCTGGATTCTGAAACATAAAAATCTGCTCAATTGCCGCTTCTGTTGGTCGATATGCACTAATGATCTCATGAATGCTGTCTTGAATTTGTTTTAAACGCTCACCTGTATTTTCCTTAGTGATCCGAATACAACCACTGGTAAGGTATAAGCAATCTTTTGCCTGTATTTTTAAAACACCAAAGCCTGTGATCCTTGATCCAGGATCAATACCTAAAATAATCACGAACCCAAGACATCCATAACACTATCAGCAAACTCAGCATTCGTATAAACGCTTTGTACATCATCTAAATCTTCTAAACGATCAATCATGCTTAAAACCTTTTGAGCAATTTCTAGGTCATCTATATTTGACTTCATATCAGCATCCATAGTCACTTCTGCTGAAACTGCTTTTAATCCTTTAACCTGTAATGCCTCGTTAACTTCGAAAAAATCATTTGGATCAGTAATAACATCGATTGAGCCATCATCATAAGTAATGATGTCCAGTGCGCCAGACTCCAATGCCACTTCCATAACGAGATCTTCATTGTAATCTGATTCAAAACTGATGATACCTTTTTTATTAAACATATATGATACTGAACCGTCTGTACCTAAATTCCCCCCTGATTTGCTAAACGCATGACGCACTTCTGCAACCGTTCGATTTCGATTGTCTGTCATACAATCTACAATAACAGCAACTCCAGCAGGTCCATAGCCTTCATAACGAATTTCCTCTAGATTTCCACCCTCTTCCCCACCAGCACCTTTTTTAATTGCGCGATCAATAGTGTCTTTAGTCATGTTATTGCTAAACGCTGTTGCCATAGCTGCACGCAAACGTGGATTGGAGTCTTTATCAGCCCCCCCCATGCGTGCCGCAACTGTAATTTCGCGAATGAGTTTAGTGAAAATTTTGCCACGTTTAGCATCCTCTTTTGCTTTTCTATGCTTTATGTTTGCCCATTTACTATGACCAGCCATATCAACCTCTATATTTTATTACTTAGCTTATTTTGTTGTAAAACTTTTGTATTGTAACACAAAGCTCATTTAAGCGAACAGCGTTAGCTCAATTTGATGTTGTGATAACATGTTTATTTTACCTGTTAGAGCATAGGCACTGATTGCTAACTTATCTACCATAGTCATAAGCTGATAATCACTACCTGTAATTGTCAATTTTACTTTTTTCGTCGCTAAGTTTGATTCGCCTTTACCATTACTTGCCAACAACAATATATCATATAGCACTTTTAGCTTATCTATTGGCAGATTGAAATTTAATGTATTGATAGTCAAATCGACATATTGTTCAATCGGTTGAATATCAAGAGCATTAATCCTTAACTGATCATTGTAACCATCAATACTCACTTCTCCCTCAACAATAACTGTTTGATCGACGCTAATCATGTGTTTCACACTATCGTAAAGGTCACTAAATATGACTAACTCTAAACGCTCATAACCATCATCAATCTGCAACGCTCCCATAAGTTTACCTGACTTTGTTTTACGTTGTGCTATCGAAACAACTACACCAGCAAGTAAAATAGATTCTTTACGTGTTGTTGGAGTAATCCTATTTAATGGTGTCACTTTAAAGTAGTTAAGCCAAAAGCGATCTTCATCGATTAAGTGTCCTGACAAAAACATACCAAGCACAGATTTCTCATAGATAAGCTTATCTTTTATCGTCCAATTAGGAATTTCAACCTTACTTAGATCTTTATTAGATTGAAGATCCTCTATCCCAACCTCATCAAAACCAAATAGATCCAACTGTCCACTACTTTGCATTTGCGTTTTTTGGTCAGCTGATTTCATTGCATCTTCTAGAGTTGCAATAAGCGTTTGCCTATTATTCGCAAATCCATCCATTGCGCCAGCATAAATAAGTGCTTCACATACGCGCTTATTCACCTTACGTAAGTCTACTCTCAAACACAAGTCATATAAATTTTTATATACACCATTTTTAACACGCTCTGTTAAAATCCCGTCAATGGCAGCAAAACCAACACCTTTAACCGCACCTAGCCCATATACCAACTGCTCCTTATTATCTACGGTGAAGTAATAATCGCTGATATTGATATGAGGTAAGACAAGACTTAATTTCATCTTCTGACATTCATTAATAAAGTTGACCACCTTTTCGGTATTATCCATATCAGATGACAAAACTGCCGCCATAAACGCCTGCGGATAATGTGCTTTTAAATATGCCGTTTGATATGATACAAGCGCGTAAGCTGCAGAATGGGACTTGTTAAAACCATATTTAGCAAACTCTTCCATTAAATCAAAAATGGAACTAGCGAGCTTGCGATCAATACCATTTTCAAAGGCCCCTTTTTCAAAAGTTTCACGCTGCTTTGCCATTTCCTCTGGATTTTTTTTACCCATTGCTCGACGCAATAAATCCGCTCCACCTAAAGAATAATTTGCCAAAATTTGCGCAATTTGCATGACCTGTTCTTGGTATAAAATCGTTCCATAAGTCTCTTTTAAAACCTCTTCCAAAGCTGGATGTGGGTAACTTACTCGTTGGCGACCATGCTTACGATTAACAAAGTCATCTACCATCCCAGAACCAAGTGGACCGGGTCGATATAAAGCAACCAATGCAATAATATCTTCAAAACAATCTGGTTTAAGACGCTTAATTAGCTCTTTCATTCCTCGAGATTCAAGCTGGAACACACCCGTTGTTTCGCCATTTTGCAATAATTGAAACGTCTTTTTATCGTTCATTGGAATAAGTACGATGTTTAAATCAGCTTCACCTTGCAAACGTCTTTGTTTATTAGCAATTTTTAACGCATTATCAATAATAGTTAAATTTCTAAGTCCTAAAAAATCGAACTTCACGAGTCCGACATCTTCTACATCTTTTTTATCAAACTGAGTTACAAGCTGTTTTGAACCTTCTTCACAGTAAATCGGTGAAAAATCCGTTACCTTTGATGGGGAGATTACAACTCCTGCTGCATGCTTCCCCACACTTCTGGTAAGCCCTTCTAGTTTAAGTGCAATTTTGATAATTTCATCTGCGGTTTCATCTTGCTGACATAGCTCATATAATGGCGTATCTGGCGCACAAGCATCTTTAAGCTTAATCCCTAAATCATTTGGAATAAGCTTCGCGATTTTATCCACAAAACCATAAGGCTGCGCTAATACACGTCCTACATCACGCACTACTGCTTTTGCTGCCATTGAGCCATAAGTAATAATTTGGGACACGCTCTCACTTCCATACTTTTGTGCTACATATTCAATGACGCTATCGCGACCATCCATACAAAAATCAATATCAAAATCTGGCATTGACACACGTTCAGGGTTTAAAAAACGCTCAAACAGCAACCCATATGGGATAGGGTCAATATCAGTAATTTTAAGTGCATAAGCAACTAGCGATCCTGCACCTGATCCTCGTCCTGGTCCCACAGGGATACCATTATCTTTGGACCATTGAATAAAATCAGCAACAATTAAAAAATAACCTGGAAAACCCATCTGACAAATAACATCAACCTCTAATTGCAAACGTGCTTTATACTTTTTTTTAAGCATTTGTTTTTGTTGTTCACTTTTATCGTGCAAAATAAAATCAAAACGCTCTTCTAATCCTTCATAAGAAACTTTGGCAAAATATTCTGCCTCGGTCATGTTTTGTGGGATTTCAAAACGTGGTAAAACCGCACCACCCAATTTAAACGTCACATTTGCATTCTCAGCAATATAAACAGTATTGGATAAACTCTGTGGAATGTCAGCAAAAAGCTCACACATCTCATCGCTAGATCGCAAATATTGCTTAGTCGTATATTGGCTCTTACGGTTTTGATCCAAGAGTGTATAACCCTGGTAAATCCCCACACGTATCTCATGATCAGAATAATTCTCTTCATCTAAGAAGCGTACATCATTAGTTGCGACAACTGCAATATGTTGGTCTTTTGCCAACTCAATTACACTTTGGATATATCGCTCTTCACCGTCAACTCCTAAGCGTTGCAGTTCAATAAAGAAATTATTTCTAGGGAAGATTTGCATATAAGTATCAAGCAAAGCTAGGACTTCTTTATAATCTTGAGTCATAAGTGCATAACCTAGCTCACCTTTTTGTCCACCGCTTAATACAAAAACTTGAGAGAAATTAAAGCTTGCTAGCTCATTTTTGGGTAATATTGGAATGCCATCTTTACGTGTAGCATTTAAATAAGCATATGAAATAAGTTCAACAATCGTTTGATACCCTGCATTGTCTTTTGCGATGAGAGTTAATGGATGAATCCGTTCATCCACCTGAATATAAATCTCACTACCAAATATTGGTTTAATGCCTTGATCTAATGCTGCTTTATAGAATTTTACAGCAGCGAATAGGTTACACATATCTGTTAATGCAATTGCTGGAAGCTTACGCTGCACGCATTCTGACAACATCGGCTTAATGCGAATGATGCTATCCATAAGCGAATATTCGCTGTGCACTTTTAAATGAACAAAACGCACTGACATAATTATATACTCTACCTTTTAACTTAATATGTTAATATGCTATTTGTATCATCAAATTTAATCGGGTTTACTACTCTATTACTGAGTGCCACAACTTTTTCATAATACACAGGTAAAACGTAACGCTGCCAATCTTCATAAAAAAAGTTAAGCTCTGGGTATTTTACTAAAACCTCATTCACATAAAGTATTACTCGCGGCAGATAAATCAGATAATTTTCCCTCTTATGCTGCAAATCTTGACGTGTAAAAATGCCCAAGCACTTCAAATGCCTCTGCAACCCCATCCAATCAAACCACTTAATAAATGTTGCATAAGAAACTTCCTCTGCTAACCTTTTATCACGCTTTGCTTGATAATAAAAACTCGCTAGCGCTTCATCAATAAAACTCTGTGGCAAACTAACGTAGCAGTCTTTTAATATTGAAACCAAATCATAGGTTATCGGACCATTTACGGCATCTTGAAAATCAATCAAACCTAATTTTTTATCCATATACATAATATTTTTACTGTGAAAATCACGATAAACAAAGACTGTTGGTTGTATTATGGCATAATCAACTAACATTTTTTGTAATTTTTCATAAGGACGTTCTAGTTGCTTTAGCGTTTGCTCATCCAAAGCCAGCCACTGCCAAAACCAAATTTTCATGACATCTAACTCGCTCTTGAATTTCGTTTTCTCATAGTTAGGAAACAAGCTTTTCTCGATTTGCCAGAATTTAGGAATAAGCGTCAATACATCTTGGTAAAATGACAGTGAATGTGAATGCACTTTGTAAAGTACATCATAAAACTGAATATCTCCAAAATCGTCTAATAGTAAAAAACCACCTTCTTGATGATAGGCATAACATTGCGGTGCATTCAAATTGAAATATCTTAAAAGACGTGCCACTCGAAAAAAAGCATCTGGTTTTTCTCGATCAAGAGGGGCATCCATGACAACATAGCTTTTAGCTTGAATCTCAACGCGATAATACTGGCGAAAGCTTGCGTCACCAATAATAGGAATTAAAGTTGGTTCCACTTTTGGGAAAAGTACTTCTAACCACTCTATGATCTGTAAAAATCTCGATTGCACGACTTTTTCCTAGAAATATATCAACAACGCGATAGAATAGCAGTAGTTTTGGCTCAAAGAAACCTAGAAATCCTGACAAATGAGCAAAAGGATAATATTTAATCAATGAAAAAAACAATAAAGTTACATAAAAAGGTTTTACCCTTAGCGATAATTTGCACGCTCCCTACTATGGGTAGCAGCAAGATCACCATTGAAAACCCACTACAAAAATCATGGCAATGTACAGCAAATGGAGATACTTGGAAATGTGTCCAAACCAACAATAACAATGCTGATTTATTTAAAAAAAATATCTTACCTAAAGAAAAAAAGCAGATTATTGCTGATGCTTTAGGCTGGTTACCGTCAACGGACCTAAATAATATTTGTGGGGGTTATTATTATCAATATCCGATTATCAAAGGTCCTTCTAATGAAGCAAAGATCAACGCTCAACAATATCAATATGCCCAAAGTGGTACGATTACTGCTGAAGGCGCGGTTGAAGTTAGAAAAGGAAACCAATATCTCTCAGCAGATAAAGCCGTTTTAACACAAAATGAAGATAAAAAAATCAGTAATGTCAGCCTTACTGGTAATGTTAATTTAAGTCAACCTGGACAGCTTGCCATTGGCTCTCAAGGTAATGCAAATATTACCAATAACACAGCAACCTTAGATGATACTTATTACCTTATTCGTGTACGCCAAAAACCAAGTGGCTCAATGGCAAATTTAGCTTCTGATGAGGTAATAGAAAAAGAAAATAACTTCACAGGTTTTGCTCACGGTCATGCTGATAAGATCATTCAAAATAGCAAAACAAATTATACTTTAAAAAATGCTACTTATACCACTGATAGCCCTTATGGCAATGATTGGATACTCAGTGCAACAACACTTGATTTAGACCGAGAATCAGGACTAGGGACTGCATATAACACTTTATTTTACGCCAAAGACATACCAATTTTATACTGGCCTTATATGACTTTTCCAATTGACAATCGCCGACGCAGCGGATTTTTATATCCTACTGCCGGCTATAACAGCAACTCAGATTATTACCTTTCTACGCCCTTTTACTGGAACACGGCACCTAATTATGATCTGTTATTAACACCAACCATCTATAATCATAAAGGCGTTTTAATCGGTAGCAACTTTCGTTATTTAACTCAAACGCACAATGGTAGTTTAGATATGCAATACATGCCACATGATCGCATTGCTAACACTGATCGTAAAGCGCTTTCTATTACAGATAATGGTCAGTATGGTAGGAATTGGTCAAGCTATTTTAATTATCAATATGTGGGTGATAAAGATTTTTATAATGATTTTGATAGTGACAATATGGGTTTATCAACACAAACTTTATTGAATAGACAAGCACAACTAAACTATAACGATGAAAACTGGAATATCAATGCAATCGTTCAATCTTATGATGTAATTGATGATACCATATATCTTGCCAACCGACCTTATTGGATGATGCCGCAAATCAATGTTAATGTGAGTTACCCAAGCTTATTACCTCATATGAACTTTGAGTGGAATAACCAATTTACTTATTTTTATAAACCGGGTTTAAATAATGTATCCCAAGTTCAAGGACAACGTTACTACAGTGCACCAAAACTCAGCTTTCCTTTTCAAAAAAACTGGGGATTTTTTATCCCATCTATAACCCTATCTGAAACTGCTTATAGCTTACAAAGCAGAAATGCTGCAACTGCGCCTAATTTTAGCCAAAACCAATATCCTGATCAAAACATCATTCGCAGCCTTCCGATTATTAATATTGATACAGGATTATACTTTGATCATAATTTTAGTTTTAATCAGCACAACTACACTCAAACCTTAGAACCTAGACTCTTTTACACCTATATCCCCTATCAAAACCAAAGTAACATTCCACTGTTTGACACTTCTTTAAATAATTTCTCTTATACTTCATTGTTTCAGACAAACGTTTTTACTGGTATTGACCGAATTAATAATGCTAACCAACTCGCATATGCTTTAGAAACATCTGTCAATCACCAAGAAACTGGTGTAAATGTTTTAAGCGCTGGAATTGGACAAATTATTTATTTTGCGAATCGTGAAGTATCATTATGCTCAGGTACAAATGCTAATTGTGCCAACCCAAGCTCAAAAATCCCATTTTATAACACAAACACCTCTGATATAGCTGCATTTTTTAATTATCGGTTTCTGCCACATTGGCAACTCATGACCAATGCAACTTATAATCCACAAAACAACAATATAGACTTACAAACCTATCAAATACAATATATACCAAACGAAAGTCATATTTTTAACATTGGTTACCAAAATATTAAAAATAACTATGCAGCACTCACACCAGAGCAAATTCAAGCAGGTAGTTTACCTGACTCACTATCACAAATTACTTTTTCCACTATCTGGAAACTCAATCCTCATTGGTCAATCACAGGATTGTGGAGTTATGCGTTTAATTCACGCCATACGACTAACATGTTTGCTGGCATTCAATATGATGCCTGCAGTTGGGCAATTCGCTTCTTAGCACAAAGATATGTCAATTCATCTAGTGATCCAAACAATCCCTCTCAAATTACAGGACCTTTAACCAATGCTTTCATTATTCAATTTGAGCTAAAAGGGCTAGGTGGTACTAGCGAAAGTTCACTTGATCAAAGGCTCACTATGATTCCAGGCTATACACCAAAAGCTGGATTTAACTAAAGGCTAGAAAAGCTATTCAATACCTTAGTGAGTAGTATATAATGCCCTCACTAATTAACTTGAGCTAATCTATTTCATGCACTTACGTTCCACATTAAAGTTAGTTTTATGTACAAGTAGCTTAGTTTTAAGCACGTACACATTTGCAGACACACCACCTACTTTATTACAAAAAACTAATTTACAAACAGACCCAGCTACAAAACACCCCATAAAAGGCAAGCATTTAATCAACAAAATCGTTGCGATTGTTAATGATCAAGCAATCACACTTGACCAACTAAACATCGAAGTTGCAAAAACGAAGGCACAATTAGAGGGCAACCCAAATGTGCAGATCCCAGATCAATTAAACTTACAAAGGCAGGTTCTGCAACAGCTTATTAACCAAACCATTGCCTTACAAATGGCAAAAAGGCAAGGCATTATGGTAACGGACGATGAAGTTAACACATCAATTGCCGAAGTTACGATGCAAAATGGCATTACAATGGAACAATTAAAACAAAAGTTAAAAGATGCACACCTTGCCTTTAGCGACTATTATCAAACCGTAAAAGATCAATTGATCATTAATAAACTCCAACAACGAGCTATTGCAAACAAGCTCTACATTTCACCAACTGAAATAGATAAATATATCAAAAAGCATTTTAATAACCACCAAACAGAATATGACGTGCAAAATATTGTCTTGTCCTCGCTTGATAATCGAACCTCACAAGATGAAGATCATATTATTATTCAAGCCAACAAAATCGTTCAATCTATTATTGAAGGGAAAATGAGCTTTAGTGAAGCAGCTAAAAAATATTCACAAGCAGGGAATGCAAACAGCGGTGGTGAACTTGGCTGGAAAACGCTAAACGAATTACCTGTGATTTATAGAGATAAAGTAGAAACACTTCAAAAGGGAGAAATTAGTCAACCATTTATTGCCAATGGTAGTGTGCAAATTATAAAGCTTATTGACAGTAGAGTACCTGACAATGCTAAGCATTTTATCGAAAAATATCACGTCAAACAAATCGTGATCAATCTATCACCTGTTGTCAATGACAATGAGGCCAAAGCA
The DNA here is from genome assembly GCF_003428155.1 of Fastidiosibacter lacustris. Taxonomy (GTDB): domain Bacteria; phylum Pseudomonadota; class Gammaproteobacteria; order Francisellales; family Francisellaceae; genus Caedibacter; species Caedibacter lacustris. The sequence continues at coordinate 232,799 of NZ_QLIR01000001.1, read as the reverse complement.
AAGCTTATACGTATACTAAATGCTATAGACAATGGTCAATCTTTTGCTGATCTAGCAAAAGCAAACTCAGATGCAACTAATAATATAGAACAAGGCGGTGATATGGGCTGGATAAGCTTAAGTACTCAAGCACCTGCTTTTGCACAAGCCGTCAAAAATGCCACAGTCAATAAAGTATCCCAGCCTTTTAAGGTCAATAATAGCTGGCAAATTATTGAAGTTTTAGGTGAACGTAAAGAGGATGACACTGAAGCCTATCGAAAAGAACAAGCCATGATGGCGCTTTTTAACGAAAATGCACAACAAGCGCTTAAAACTTGGATACTGTCCTTGCGCGATAGTGCTTATGTTGAAATCGTAGAGCATAATCTAAATCTCCCTGAGGAGTAAGCATGCACAAGGCAAAAAAATCATTGGGTCAAAATTTCTTACAGGATGAACAGATTATTGCCAACATTATTCACCAAGCACATATTACAGAAAAGGATCAAGTTATTGAAATTGGTCCGGGTCTTGGTGCACTAACAAGACATATTTTAGCTATTACCAAAGAAATTCAAGTCATAGAGTTTGATACGGATGTAGTATTACCATTAAAAGCAGCGTGTGCAGCCTATGGTAAATTAAACATTCGCCAACAAGATGTTTTAACCGTTAACTTTAATGATTTTTACCAAGGACAAAAAATCAAACTCATTGGCAACTTGCCTTACAACATCTCCTCCCCACTCCTTTTTCACTTGATTGATTATGCGCAATTTTTCAAAGATATGCACTTTATGCTACAAAAAGAAGTTGTTGATCGTATCGTTGCCTATCCATCTGAAAAAAACTACGGTCGCTTGAGCGTCATGCTACAGTACCATTTTAAATGTGAAGGATTATTTGATGTACCTGCACACGCATTTCATCCAAAGCCAAAAGTTGAATCACGTATTTTACGCCTTACTCCTTATGTTAAACCACCCATCATTGCAAAGAATTATCAACTGTTTTCAGAAATCGTAAAACAAACTTTTCAAATGCGCCGCAAAACACTACGCAATACTTTAAAGGTTCTTGTATGCCGTGAAAAAATGCAAAGCTTACCAATTGATGTGAGCCTGCGCCCTGAAAACCTCAGTGTCAGTGATTTTGTCATGCTAAGTAATTATATCGGAGCACACTCATGCCAAGTTATCTAATTGGAGACGTTCAAGGTTGTTACGATGAGCTTTGTGCACTGTTGCAAAAGATTAAATTTAATCCTAAACAAGATAAACTGATTTTCGCTGGCGATTTAGTTAATCGTGGTCCTAAGTCTTTAGAAGTGCTGCGTCTTGTGAAATCTTTTGCTAAATCCGCCAAAGTTATACTTGGCAACCATGACCTTTACCTTCTAGCTGTAGCTTTTGGTTATTTACCCCTAGGCAAAAAAGATACTTTACAGCAAATATTAAATGCTCCTGACAAAGACGAATTAATGAAATGGCTACGTCATCAACGTTTTTTATACTCACATAAAAAACATATTGTTACCCATGCTGGGATTCCACCCATCTGGTCGTTGAAAAAAGCCAAACACTTAGCGCTAGAGCTTGAATTTGTACTACAAACCGACATGTGCTTTCAGCACTTTATGAGTAACTTATTTGGTAATGAACCTAATCAGTGGAACAATGAGCTTGAAGGAATTAATCGCTGGCGTTGTATTGCAAATTATTTTACTCGCATGCGTTTATGTAATGCTGAGGGTCGCTTAGATTTAAATTTTAAGGGTGAGCTTATGCAAAAGCCAAATGGTTTTGATGCTTGGTTTAATTTTCCTAACCCTAAAATCGATAGTGAATATATACTGATTTTTGGTCACTGGGCAGCACTTAACGGTAAAACTAATAATCCCAGATGTATTAACCTTGATACTGGCTGTGTTTGGGGTGGACAGTTGAGTGCTTATTGTATAGATAACAAAGAGTTTTATCGCGTCGATGCAATGAACTTAATTAAGGAAAATCATTAAAATGGCAAAAATTCTTGTAATTCATGGACCAAACCTAAATTTACTTGGTCAACGTGAAACGGATGTATATGGCACTGCAACATTAAATAGTATTAATCAAAAACTTAGCTCTTTAACAGAAGAGAAAAAAATGAATTGTATTTGTTTTCAATCCAACCATGAAGGTGAAATCGTTGATCAAATCCAACAAGCTCAAGGTAACGTTCATTTTATCATCATCAATCCAGCTGCTTATACACATACCAGTGTTGCTATTCGAGATGCACTGTTAGCGATTCATATCCCATTTATTGAAATACATTTATCAAATCTTTATAAACGCGAACTTTTTCGCCATCATTCTTATCTCTCAGACATTGCTTATGGTGTCATATCAGGGATGGGTGCTCAAGGTTATGAGCTAGCCATGATTGCTGCCATCGACTACTGTCAACATAATTGCATTTAGAAGTTAACTCAAGTAAGGTCATCCTGGTATGTGATAATCTCATCTAAAAAGCAAAACAAACGCGTGACATTTTATGCTTTTATCGTAACAATACTGGGCTGGAAAAGTTTAATTATCATTAAAAGAAAAGGTTAATTAACACAAATGGATATTAAAAAAATAGAACAGCTAATCGCACTTATTGAAAAATCAAACGTGAACGAAATTGAAATTAAAGAGGGTGAAACTTCGATCCGTATCACTGGCATTCAGCCACATCATCATATTGCTATGCACACAATGTCTCCACAAATTATTCATCAAACTCCAACGGTGCAAACTACTCCAACTACTTTAGAAGAAAAAGTGGCTAAACAATCCACTCAAACAGCACCAAGCATACCACAAGGACATCAAGTTAAATCACCGATGGTGGGAACTTTCTATCAATCCCCTTCGCCAGGTGCTGCGCCATTTGTCACCGAAGGACAAACAGTTAAAAAAGGGGATACCCTTTGTATCATTGAAGCGATGAAAATTATGAATCAAATTGAAGCGGAAATAACTGGCACGGTACTTAAGATTTTCGTGAGTGATGGCACACCGGTTGAATACGACCAACCATTGTTTGTTATTGGCTAAGTAAACTTATTTTTTATTATTAAAACCTTGAAGCTTAAAGCTCAATAAAAATTAAGAAACTTATAAATTACTTCATATCGATAAGATAAATAGAAATAAATAGGTCTCATATGATTAAAAAACTCCTTATCGCCAATCGCGGCGAAATTGCACTTAGAATTTTACGCGCTTGTCGAGAGCTTGGGATTAGAACCGTTGCGGTTCATTCGACAACTGATCGGGATTTAATGCACGTTAAACTTGCAGATGAAACAATCTGTATTGGTCCTGCAAACCCTACACAAAGTTATTTAAACATTCCAGCAATCATCGCAGCAGCTGAATTATCAGGTGCTGATGCCATACATCCAGGTTATGGCTTTTTGTCTGAAAATGCCGAATTTGCTGAGTCTGTTGAAAAAAGCGGCTTCATTTTTATAGGTCCACGTGCCGAAAGCATTCGCATCATGGGAGACAAGGTTGCTGCAATTCAAAACATGAAAAAAGCGGGAGTTCCATGCGTTCCAGGCTCAAATGGTCCGATTAGTAAAGACCCTCAAAAAAACCTTGCCATGGCAGATGAAATTGGTTATCCCATTATGATCAAAGCAGCTGGAGGCGGTGGCGGTCGTGGTATGCGAGTTGTGCGTAAAAAAGAAGACTTGCTTAAATTTATCGAAATGACACAAGCCGAAGCCAAAATGGCTTTTAATAACGATATGGTCTATATGGAAAAGTTCTTAGAAAATCCACGACATATTGAAATTCAAGTATTTGGTGATGGGCAGGGTAATGCTATTCACTTATTTGAGCGTGATTGTTCAACTCAACGCCGACATCAAAAAGTCATTGAAGAAGCACCAGCACTCGGTTTGACTGATGAACAACGCAAAAAAATTGGTCAACGCTGCGTGGAAGCATGCACAATACTTAAATATCGTGGAGCAGGTACTTTTGAGTTTCTATATGAAAATGGTGAGTTTTACTTCATTGAAATGAACACTCGTATCCAGGTAGAACATCCTGTCACTGAATCTATTACTAATATTGATTTGATTAAAGAGCAAATTCGCATTGCCTCAGGTGGAACATTAAGCTTCAATCAAGAAGACATTAAAATTACAGGGCATGCAATAGAATGCCGTATTAATGCTGAAGACCCTGAGAAAATGCTACCTTGTCCTGGAAAAATTGAAATTTATCATGCCCCTGGTGGTCCTGGAGTTCGAGTCGACTCACATATCTACTCACAATACTTCGTGCCACCTAACTATGACTCGATGATTGCAAAGGTAATCGTTCATGCACGCACTCGTGATATTGCCATTCAGCGCATGCAAAGTGCGTTAGAAGAGATGATTATCAGCGGAATCAAAACTAATATTCCACTTCACCATAAAATTCTTGCTAATCGTGACTTCCAAAATGGTGGAACCAATATTCATTTTCTCGAAAAAATGCTTGAAAAAGAGAAAGCGTAATTATTATGCTTTGGAAAGAACTCTCACTAACTTGTTTACAAGTTCACCTTTCTACATTAGAAAATTTTTTAATAGAAGAAGGTGCTTGCTCTATTAGCTATCAAGATGCTAAAGATCAACCTATCCTTGAGCCAAAAGTAGGTGAAAACCCACTATGGGATGAAGTAGTGTTAGTTGCACTTTTTACTGAAAAGTATGATCATAATAAAGTTACTATCAAACTCAATCAAAGTCGACTGAAACTGTTTATCATTGGTGAAATCAAAGTACGTGAATTTGCTGACCAAGACTGGACACGTGCTTGGATGAACGATTTTCAACCGATGCAATTTGGTCAAAAACTTTGGATTTATCCTAGTTGGTTTGTACCGCCAAGCCACGACCCTAATCAAATAAATGTTTTACTGGACCCAGGTCTAGCATTTGGTACAGGAACACACCAAACAACTGCCTTGTGCTTAAACTGGTTGGATCGCGAAATAAAAGGTGGTGAAAGCGTTATAGACTTTGGCACAGGCTCAGGAATTTTGGGTATTGCAGCAAGAAAACTAGGTGCTAAATCGGTTATTGCGATTGACAATGATCCACAAGCTATCATCGCAAGCAAAGCAAACGCTGATAAAAATACTATCGTTGTTGGTTTTTCACCTTGCTTGCCACAGGATGTACCAATGCCACTTGCAGCTGATATACTTATTGCTAATATTTTAGCTGGCATTTTGATTGAGCTAGCAGCTACCATCGCAAGTTATGTCAAAATGGGTGGCAAGCTTGCACTATCCGGCATTTTGCAAGAGCAAGTTGATGAAGTAAGTGAAATTTTCAGTCAATATTTTACATTGTCAAAGCCAGTGTTTAAAGATGAATGGGCGCTTATCTGTGGTATTCGTAAATGACGTGAGCACCTGTAATAAATTACAACTAAACAGTTGCTTTCACTTTCAAAACAATTTATAACTATTCCAGGATAGGAGGTTTGAAGTTAGTACCTCTAACAGGGAACTGCGCTGACCAATAAAGCAAACTGAGAATACACAATAAGCTTTAGTATTTCCAGCCAAACATACCTATTACCCATCGTGCTTCAAAAAATACTGCGGAATGATGGGCAATGGAAGTTTATATTTTGTTCAACTTTATAATGTTTTAAGGGGATGAATATGTCTAATGAGGTCCTTGCCTCACGTGGCTTGCCTAAACCATTTTGGGTAATCTGGGGAATTGAATTATGGGAACGTTTTGGTTATTATGCCACGCAAGCAATTCTAGCACTTTATTTTGTTAGCTACTTAGGCTTTAGCCAAGAGCTCAGTATTTATACCTTTGGTTCCTTTTCGGCTTTTGTGTATGGCTTTGTTTGGGTGGGGGGCTACGTTGGTGACAAATACTTAGGAGCAAAACGCACGGTTGCTTTAGGTGCAATTATATTACTTATTTCTTATATTGCCTTAGCTTTATCCAATCAAGATACCATTTTTTATGCACTTGGTGGTATCATCGTTGGTAATGCTCTTTTTAAAGCAAATCCCTCTTCATTAATCTCTAAACTTTATGAAAAAGGAGATCCTGCATTAGATGGTGCAATGACTTTATATTACATGGCAATTAACTTAGGTTCGTTTGTTTCTATTCTTATTGCCCCTATTGCCGCTCAACAGTTCGGCTGGGAAGCAGCCTTTTGGATCAGTTCTTTTGGCTTACTGCTTGGACTATTAAATTATTTCGTGTTTTACAAAGTACTTGGTTCAATCTCTACGGAAGCAGGCGCCAAGCCAATGGTTTTTGGACGTTTAATCACTGTAATTGTTACTTCAATTGTTGCCGTTATTGTGTTTGGCAAGTTGTTACCACACACCACAATTTGCTATACCATTGTATACATCGTTGTAGCTGGTGGCTTCTTATACTTCCTAAAAACTGCACTGTCACTTAAAGGCTCTGACCGTACTAGAATGCTGATTGCTTTCTTACTAATCCTAGAAGGAATTGTGTTCTTTGTTTTATACAACCAAATGCCAACTTCACTGACCTTCTTTGCACTTCATAATATTGATAATAATGTTTTTGGCTGGGTAATCCCCGCTGCATCTTATCAAGTTCTAAATCCTCTTGTCATCGTTATTGTTTCACCCATTTTAGCAGTGCTCTATAAAAAAATTCCAGGTACACATGTAACTAAATTCTGTTTTGGTATGACTTTATGTGGTCTTGCTTTCTTAGTTTTATATCTACCACGCTTCACAGCAGCAGAAACAGGTTTAGCCTCTCCTTGGTGGATGGTTTTAACTTATACATTACAATCTATTGGTGAGCTATTGGTATCCGGTCTTGGTATTGCAATGGTTGCGGAACTTTGCCCACGTGCTATGTCAGGATTTGTAATGGGAATATGGTTTCTAACAAGTATGCTTGCAGGACCTTTGGGTGCTTATGTAGGAAACCTAACCTCTCCGCCAACAGGTATAGAATTAACCACACTTGAAAGCTTGCACGTTTATACAAGTGTCTTTGCACAAATTGGAATTGTAACTCTTGTTATTGCATTATTAATGTGGTTATCGCGCCCATTCTTAAATAAATATATACATAGCGCCAGTAAAACAGATAGTCACCAAATCAATGAAGTGATTGATTAAAATAAGCAATTTTCAACTTGCACTATTTCCTACTTCTTGTATCTTTATAAGCCACTACAAAACATAAAATCTTAAATTAGGAATGCATTTATGGAGATGAGCATCCAAAACTTTAATCAATATTTTCAGTGGCTATTAAACTTAATCCTTGAATACTTACCACAAATAGTCATTGCAATTATTATTCTGGTAGTTGGCTTAATTGCTGCCAAAATCATCAAAAATAATACTCAAAAAGTATTGTTTAAGACTCGATTAGATAAAGCTGTAACCATGTTTTTGATGCAAATCATGCACGTCTTTTTGGTTATCTTTGTCATCCTGATTGCCTTAAATACGCTTGGTATTTCTACGACACCTTTCACCGCAGGCATTGCTGCTGTACTTGTTGGTATTGGTATGTCGCTTAGAACATCTGCTAATATTGTCGTCTCTGGTATTATGATCGTTTCTACTCGTCCTTTTAAGATTGGAGAATTTGTTGATCTAGGTGGTACATCTGGCACTGTAGAAAGCATTAGTTTTGTTTTTTGTACACTTAGGACAACAGATGGGAGAGAAATAAAAGTCCCTAATAGCCTTGTCACTTCTCGCATTATTACTAATTTTTCAAACAATGAATTTCGCCGCAATGATTTTATCATTGGTATTGGTTATAGTAGTGATCTATTACTTGCCAAAAAGCTATTGCAACAATTAGTTGATCAAAATGAAAAAATCATTAAAATCGATGATAAACAACCTATCGTACGTGTTGACGCGCTTGGAGATAATAGTGTCAACTTAATTGTTCGCTATTGGACAAACAGAGCTGATTACTTTGAAACAAAATGGCATCTAAATGAGTCTGTTAAACTTTGTTTTGATGAAAACAATATTGAAATTCCCTTTCCACAGCGCACAGTGCATATTGCAAATACCGTAACAACGATGACCACTCAATCATAATTAAAAACTAACCAAAAACCTAATCAGTAAAGCTATACTGGCTTTTTCAGCATCTTCTCTACTTCGCCTATATGTGTTTCCTCTTCAACAATTAAGCCTCTTGCATATTCCTCCAAGAGGATTGACTGACCTTCTGAAAGTTTTAATAACTCACGATAAAGCTTTAAGGCTAGATGTTCATGTTCCAAGCTTTCTTTTAAAATCTCATCAATATTATGCTTATGGGTTTCAGTTAAGGTTGCAATTTTTAACGATGGATGTTGACCAAAATGTGTGATCATTTCCCCTGCCTGTGTCGCATGATTGAGACTTTCTTGTGCTTGTGAACGCATCCAACTCACGATCGGAATTCGACCATGACCAATGATCATTAAAGAATAATGAGTATATCTGACAACACCAGCCATCTCTAATTCTAGGATACGATTAAGTACATCAAAAATTTGAATCTTATTATCTGAATATAATTCCATGTCTATAATTTACTCAATAATTTGTCATCATCTTAAAACCGTAGTCTGAACAAAACTACTCCATATTGCAAGTAAATTTATAAATTCTTATCATTACATGTTTAGTCTTACTTAGATTTGGAGGCTCTTACTAGAATCCCAGTGATCACACTTAGTAATAGAAGAGATGCAGTTAATATAAACAGTAAATTTGACATGTCTACCGTAACATAAGAAATAAGTGCTATAGATAAGTAGTGCATGAAGGAATTCTAGCGAAGTAAATATGATGGTTTGATCTGTAAGTGATAAGGTAGCAACCATATCAGTAGTTGCCACTCGCATTAGTGCCATTATCTATATTTTGATAGATCAAGTTTGGAAATTACAATTTGGTATGCCCTAATTAATATACTGATTAATGTATCTTGATATATCCAAAAATCGCCTTGTAGAGTCAAACAAAATATGTCTTTAGCTACTACTTAAACTCATAACGTCAGTCCTTATTATATGCGTAGATGGGTAAATATAACTGAACTTTAGAGTTCAAGCTTCCAGTCTGTGAGTTTTAAAATAAGCAATTTGGGCAACACTTTTGCTAAAAAGCTAATAAACTCGCTTACAAATTTTGTTGGTTTATCGTTATAATCTTCAATGTGATTGGTTGTGTTGTTTTGTTTGCACTTATAACCTGCCAATCACCAAGCTATTTGGTTCACAGAACATAGTTTAAAATATAATCAAAAATAGCATTTACAAAAACTTCTGCTATGGTTTATATAAAATATAAACTCTAAATAATAGTTCATTGGAGTCATTTATGGATAGTAGTGATTTGATCATTTTACGACATTTACTTATTGAGAAGAACATCAGTGTTACCGCAAAGCTTATGAACGTTTCACAACCAGCTATTACCATGCGCTTAGGCAAACTTAGAATAATGTTTAAAGATGAGCTTTTGGTACGTGATGGTAATAAAATGAGGCTTACACCTAAAGCAAGTGATATGCTGAATCCAATTATCCGCATTACAGATGAAATGCTGGTCTTAATGTCAGATCATGATTTCAACCCCTACACCACACAGACTGTTGTAACAATCCAAATGACTGAAGCATTAACTGAAATTTGCGCTAAAGCGATTATTGAAAAGTTTTTAAACTATAACAATAAGCATAAAATTAATCTCACAACGCTTTCGTATACCGGTCTACAACCCTATGATCACGATTTTAAAAATACTGATGTCATCATAGGTATTCCAACCCATATTGAAGGTTATAACGATGAAGTCTATAGCTATGAGCAAAGTGTGCTCATGCATGATCGCTATTTTGATGATAGCAAAAAATCAATTACCTACGAAGAATATATTAAATTACCACATATCGTCTTTGCAAGTGACAATCTGCTTTTAGACATTATTGGTCGCCCTGAACCACGTAATATCTGCTTAAAAATCAGTAGTTTAAGAACAGCAGTAGAAATGCTACAAGACAGATACGTCATGACAACATCAACGATAATTACTCAAATTTTCAACAAAAAGTACCTTCCCTTACCTTTTGAGATACCTCAGTTCCCATTTAAACTATCTTATCCTGAACGTTTAAAGCATGATAAGAAAAACCGCTGGATTCGCAATGTTTGCAATATCGTCATGCAAGATTTACTTAAACAATATAAGCATTAAAAAACGCTCAAAAATAAATTAATTGGCATTGACAGCTTTTCTGCGATTAAACAGCACAACATCATTCTTAATCGGAATATTGCACGATAATCATATATTACCGCTAGAGTTTAATTGTTGTAATAGCGCTTCAATAATTTCATGATTAGCGCGAGGAACCTTAAGTCTACTTAGCATCTCAATAAGAATCCACTTGCCTTGTTGATTCTCTTTTGGCATAGGGAGATCACTATAGGAGTTTACAATATAACAATTAAGCTCCACTACTTTATCGCCATAGTTATGGGTTTTAACCATAAGAAGTCTAATATTCTTAGCATAGATTCCTACTTCTTCCTTTAATTCACGTATTAATGCAGCTTCGGGACTTTCATTAGGCTTAATTTTTCCACCCGGAAATTCCCATAAACCTGCTAAATGTTGACTTTCTTTGCGTTTTGTTAAAAAAACTTGGTTTTTTTGGTCATTTAATATGACTCCTATCGCAACTTTGATTAAAATCATTAGTCTGAATAACTTAAGTAACTTTAAACATATGTTCTATAGCTTAACAAATCAATTTTTAATTGCTATGCCTAATTTGCAGGATCGTACATTTGAACGTTCTGTTATTGTTATGTATCAAGATGATAAACACAGTGTAGTGGGACTCATGGTTAATAAACCACTTAAACATAAACTAAAAGATTTATTTAAAGAATTACAGATTGATTATAGTCATACCAACCATGATGTGTTAACCAAGTCCATTCATGTTGGTGGACCTGTGAATATTAAAAATGTCTTTGTTTTATATCGCACACCATACTCGCATAGCTATGACTCAAGCATTCAAATTACCGATGAGCTCATTGTTACCACAAGCCCTAATATTTTACTTGACCTTGCGCAGAATATTACACCTAAACAATACCTTATTATTGCAGGTTACAGCAATTGGGCGCATGATCAATTATTAAATGAATTTAAGCAAAATAGCTGGCTTAACACACAGATTAATCATGATATTCTTTTTGCTAAAGAAGATCATTTTAAGTGGGAACAAACTTTTAACCTTGCTGGTTTAAAGGGTCCTGCACAGCTTTACCATGGCTTTGGTCATGCATAAACTTATCGGATTTGATTTTGGTAATTCACGCATTGGCGTTGCAAGTGGTCAAATGATCACCAAAACTGCCACTCCTATTGCCACAATATCTGCTAAAAAAGGTGAGCCTCAATGGAAGGAATTAGATAAAATCATTAAACAATGGCGCCCCACTGACATTGTGATTGGTTTACCAATTGATGCCAAAGATCAAGAAACCAAAATCACAGAACAAACCCGCGCGTTTGCAGAGAAAATTAAACAACGTTATCAAAAACCTGTTCATTTAATTCCAGAAACATTTTCAACACGCGAAGCACGTTGGCGTTTAGAAGAAGTACAAAATAAATCTAACCGCCACTTAAAAGTCGACGCTTTGGCTGCTTGTGTTATACTTGAAACATGGATGAATGAGCATTGAATCTACCATAAATGCCTTCAATAGCAAAATTATATTAATTAATGGCCAGTTATAGTTGCAAGATCTTTGAAAAATTGACGTGAACGCCTGTATTTATAAAACTTTAAATAGAAAAATTAGAATCATGGTTTACTACTTGAGATTGCTGCTGAAGCATTCTTTCTGAGGAGAAAATCTGTTCAAAATCATCTTTTTCGACTAAGTCGCCCAAAGCAGAATTTTTTATTATTGGCTTATATGCCCCATAACCTTTTTTAATGAATGGATCAAAATATTTGCTAAGCAAGCTATCGTAATTTCTTATGCTTTTGGGGTTCACACCATTTAATATGGCAGCTGTCCAAATCGCAACGTGTCTAGTACAATCGCCTTGAAAAGGCGCTTGGCTGGAGAGATAACAGGATTTAATCACAAAATAAAATTATTTTTAACATTACCTTAAGATAAAAAAACAAAACGATAAAAAGTAGAAGTTAATTATGTCTTAAATTCATTAACTTGACATATAAATTGTACAAATACCATTCTCTTGGTAAAAACTATAAATTATAACCGCTTAAAGTATAAATCCATGTTACAATTCAAACGCTTTTAACTCTCACTTTTGGAGAATCAAACCAATGAGATCGATTAAACGCGCTTTGATCAGCGTTTCTGATAAAACCAATATCATTGAATTTGCCCATCAATTACATAAGCTTAATATCGAAATTCTATCCACTGGAGGTACGGCAAAACTATTAAGTGATGCAAACATTCCCGTTATCGAAGTGTCTGATTATACAGGATTTCCTGAAATGATGGATGGTCGAGTGAAAACACTTCATCCGAAAATACACGGAGGATTATTAGGACGACGTAGTATAGATGATCAAGTAATGCAACAACACGATATTCGTTCAATTGATCTTGTTATTGTTAATCTCTATCCTTTCAAACAAACGATTGAGAAACCTAACGTCACTTTTGAAGACACGATTGAAAACATCGACATTGGCGGTCCTACAATGCTTCGCTCTGCTGCTAAAAATCACCAAGATGTAGCTGTTATTTGTGACCCTAACGATTATAGTGAGGTTGCAAATAAACTTGCTACGAACAATGGTGCACTTGATTTTCAGACACGCTTTAAACTTGCGTGCAAGACCTTTGAACATACTGCACAATACGATGGTATGATAGCTAACCATCTTGGTAAATTCAATCCACAAACAGGTAAAAAAGAACAGAATTTTCCAACTACCATTAATCTTCAATATCAAAAAATCGAAGACATGCGTTATGGCGAAAATCCACATCAAAAAGCAGCACTTTACATTGAAAAAGGCTATCTAAATGCTTGTGTTGCTCATGCTAAACAATTACAAGGAAAAGTATTATCTTATAACAACATTGCCGATAGTGACGCTGCTCTTCAATGCGTTAAAAGTTTTGATTTACCCAGCTGCGTTATTGTCAAACATGCTAACCCATGTGGCGTAGCGACAGCCAGCAACTCAACTGAAGCTTATCAAAAAGCATTTCAGTGTGATCCAACCTCAGCCTTTGGCGGAATTATTGCTTTTAATATAATGCTTGATGCTCAAACAGCAACAGCTATTATTGAGCGGCAATTTGTTGAAGTTATTATCGCACCTGAAGTTAGTCACGAAGCACTGATCGTACTTGCTAAAAAGCCTAATGTACGTGTACTTGCCTGTGGTTATAATCAAAGTGTAACATCAAATGAACTTGAGTTTAAAAAAATTGATGGTGGCTTATTGGTGCAGGATAAAGATATACGAACAGTCAGCGCTAATGAGCTAACAATTGTCACCAATAAAAAACCAACACAAGCACAGCTGCAAGATTTATTATTTGCGTGGAAAGTAGTGAAATTTGTTAAATCTAATGCCATCGTTTACGCCAAAGACAATATGACAATTGGCATTGGTGCAGGACAAATGAGCCGGGTATTTAGTTCTAAAATTGCTATTGAAAAAGCTCAAAATGCTAAACTCAACGTTAAAAATTCAGTTATGGCATCAGATGCTTTTTTCCCATTTAGAGATGGTGTTGATGCCGCAGCTCAATCTGGAATTAGTGCCATCATTCAGCCTGGTGGCTCCATGCGTGATCAAGAGGTTATTGATGCTGCCAATCAACACAATATCACAATGGTGTTCACAGGAATAAGACATTTTAGACACTAAGAGTTCGTTGCAAAATTGAAGTTCCGTGAACCCCTTTTTTATACCGTAACGCTATCAAATTTCCTGCAATATATAAAAAACCACTAAAACTGATCGTTGTTTTAAGTACCTTGTTAAAAATTTAGGTCAAAAAATTTATTCGTACCTTTTTGCAATACTATAGTTATTCCAATAAGTGCCAATATTTCTTAATGAGTTCATCAATGGATGCACGTACGCTCCGTATATTTTTCATTTCTTCGTTATAGTAAAACCCTGCTTATTTATCCTCATTTTCTTGTTTTCAATGGAACTTTACTATTACAATTTAAGCATACTTTGGAAATACCTTAAATACTTGTAACAAAAGGTTTTGTCTTGGTTTCAGTTAACTAATGACAACTTTATACTTGATCAGTATACTGAGCCTAATTTTATTAACTCAAACGTTATTTAAATTATGCAACACTTCGATTTAATTTGTATTGGTGGTGGCAGTGGTGGCATTGCCGCAGGTGTACAAGCCGCGCGTCTAGGTAAAAAAGTCGCAATTATTGAAGCCAAAGAACTCGGTGGCACTTGTGTAAACCGGGGTTGTGTACCCAAAAAAGCAATGTGGTATGCCTCTAATCTTGCATCACATTTAAAGCATGACTATCCAGGTTATGGTTTTAATATAGATGTTAAGGGTTTTGACTGGCAATTGCTTAAGCAAAAACGCCACACTTATATCGACAATATCCATAGATTTTATGACAAACTGTTAGATATTCAAAAAATAACCTACTTTAAAGGCTGGGGAAAATTCAAAGATGACCACACTATTATCATTGATGGCAATATTGAAATCAGTGCGGATTACATCTATGTTTGCCCAGGCGCATATCCGCTTACCCCTAGTAATATTTCAGGTGCTCAGTATGGTATTACCTCAGATGATTTCTTTGAGCTTGATACTCAACCTAAAAAAGCCGTTGTCGTAGGTGGTGGCTATATTGGTGTCGAAATTGCAGGGGCTTTTCATGAACTTGGTACAGAAACCCATTTTTTAATACGACGTGACAAGCCACTCAAAGACTTCGATGAAATGCTAAGTGATCAATTGCTTGAAAGCATGCACATGCTTAAGCTCGACGTACGTACTATGACAAATGTCAGTAAAGTAATAAAAAAAGACAATGGGTTATTAGATATTTACACTAATAATAATAAGCAAATTTTTGTCGATGTAGATTGCCTGGTTTGGGCAACAGGACGCGCACCATTTACCAAAAACCTAGGTTTTGAAAACACGACTGTACAATTAAGAAACGATGGCACCATTGTGGTTGATGAGTACCAAAAGACAACTGTTGACCATATTTTTGCTATTGGAGATGCTACGGGTTCAGCACAATTAACACCTGTTGCAATTGCCGCAGGCAGAAGGCTCTCTAGAAGGCTATTCAATAATGAATATGATTTGAAACTAGATACTAAGCTTATTCCAACAGTTGTTTTCTCACATCCTGCTATTGGCACGATTGGGCTGACTGAAAAGGAAGCCATTGAGCAATATGGCAAAGAAAATATAAAAATTTACACCAGTAAATTCACGCCATTATATTCAGCAATCTCTGGCTTTAGGATGCAAACTGCCATGAAACTTATCGTCACTGGCGAGCAAGAAAGTGTCATTGGCTGTCATTTAATTGGTTTAGACGTCGATGAAATATTACAAGGCTTCGCCGTTGCAATTCAAATGGGAGCAACCAAAAAAGACTTAGATAATACGATCGCTATTCATCCAACAAGCGCTGAAGAACTTGTTACCATGCGTTAAGGGATATTTTATGATCATAAAATATCAGACCGTTGATCAGTATAGCATTCCAAAACAAACTCAATAAGTATAAAAATATGACATATTGGATTCGGTAAGCATAATGAGTAATGACGTACGATTAGATAAATGGTTATGGGCAGCACGCTTTTTTAAAACAAGGCAACTAGCAAAAGAAGCAATTGACGGTGGTAAGGTACATTACAATGGTGCTCGCAGCAAAGTCAGTAAAAAAGTTGAAATTGGAGCCACATTAGATATTCGTCAAGGTTTTTATAACAAAACAGTTATTGTAGAAGCTTTATCCAACATACGTGAATCAGCTAGCATTGCTCAAAAGCTTTATATCGAAACACAAGAAAGTATGAATAAGCGTAGCTATGAAGAAGAATTGCGTAAACTCAATCAAGCTAGCATTCCTAATCCAACAAAACCAACAAAAAAAGAACGAAGAAAAATCATCTCATTCAAACATAAAATGGAGTAAGTGAAAGTCATTCAAAAAAAGTAATCTTTTGAATGATTCTTAGATTGATGCTATTCATTATTATTTTTCTTTATCCGCTGGAACCCCCATCACGATTAACACATGTTCTGCAATTTGTGCAAATATAGGTGCCGCCGCTGAACCACCGCCATAAGCTTCCCCTTTTGGATCATCGACAACAACAACTATAACGATCCTAGGGTTGGATGATGGTGTAATGCCAACGAAAGTAACTGTATAACTATCTAAAGCATAACCACCTGCTATTGCCTTACGCACAGTACCAGTTTTACCTGCAACATGATACTGTGAGATTCTTGCTTTTGATGACGTACCACCGACACCTTCGACAACAGAGGTCAACATATCAACCATTTTCTTGGCAATTTCGCTGTTAATTACTTGAAAACCTGAAGCGTCTTCATTCTCATTGCGTTTTAATAAAGTGGGGGAAATAAGTTTGCCACCATTAGCAATTGCACTATACGCATGAGCAATTTGTAATGCTGTTGCATTCATTCCATAACCAAATGACAAGGTTGCTAAAGGGAAATCTCCCCATTTACGTGGACTAGGTACATAACCACTACGTTCTCCAGGAAAACCAATTTTGGTCATTTGCCCAAAACCAAACTTACGTAAGGTATCCGCTAAAGCATTGGCATCAATTGATAGCACAATCCTAGAAATACCGACATTAGAAGATTTCATTAAAATATGACGCAAATCCATTTCTCCATAGTTACGAAAATCTCTTACTGGACTACCATTGAGTTTATAGTAACCAGGAGAAGTATCAACGATGGTATTGACGTCATATTTTCCTGACTCCATGCCTGCAATTGCTGTAAATGGTTTTATTACCGACCCTGGTTCATAAACGTCCGTTAACACTCTGTTTCTACGCTTTTCAGGCGTTGCATCATACATGTTATTAGGATTATAAGAAGGGTAATTGACCATAGCCAAAACCTCACCTGTCTTAACATCAATAATTACCGCTGAACCAGCAACAGCATTATTATTTATCACCCCTTCTTTTAAATACTTATAGGTTATATATTGAATCTTGCAATCAATACTTAAAGTAATGTCATTGCCATGTTCAATAGCAATATCATCATCGTTTTTGCGGGCAACCCCACCTTTTAAATCTCGATGAATCGAGTACTTCCCATCTTTTCCGGTTAAATAGCTGTCATATTGTAGTTCAATCCCTTCTTGTCCCTTGTCATCAATGTTAGTGAACCCAACAACATGAGCCATAACCTCTGCATCTGGATAAAAACGCTTGAACTCACGTTCAACCTTGACCCCTTTAACATCCATCATTTTAACTTGTTGAGCTAAATAAGGTGAAATTTGACGCTTTAGGTAAATAAAACCACTTTTACCCTCTCGTGCTTTAACACGTTCAGTAATAGATGTTCTCTTATCCTGAGATAAGTCTAGTAAGTCAAGGATTTTTAAAAACTTGGGATCGTCAGCCTTAACAAAAAAAGGATCTACCCAAATAGAATCAACAGGTGTACTAATTGCTAAAGGTTTTCCGTTTCTATCGCTGATCATACCACGATAGGCTTTACTAACGACTGTGCGTTCAGAACGATTATCACCTTCTTTTTTAAGCTTATCATATTCGACTGTCTGCATGTGAATTAGTTTGTAAATTAAAAGACTAATCACTGCAACAATGACAAATGTAATAAAATAATAACGCCAACTTTTACTTATAGTTAACTTAGCCATTAACCTGTATCACCCTTGTTTCCTTAACTGTTGGTAAGTGCATATTATTTTCTTTTGCTACTTCTTCCACATGCGAAGGTGAGGCAAGTGTACTATGCTCAATCAGAATTTGTGTCCATTGATCACGCAAGTTTTCTCGTTGAGAAAACAGTCTTTGCTCTTCATCCAAAGCAGTTTTATATTGATATTTCACAATTACAACCATAAAAGCAGATAAAACAAGCAACACGCATAATACAAATGCCAGCACAACTTTAAAGTTAAACGTGCTCTTAATAAAAGATTGAAAAAGCTTAGCACGTACTTCTGCTCTTGTCATATCAAACCTTTTTTATTTTTTCTATCACTCTTAAGATTGCACTTCTTGAGCGCACATTTTTACTTAGCTCATCTTCATTTGATTTACCTTGTTTTATAATCCACTTGGCTTGCGGAATAAAGTTATCAAACACAGGAAAACCTCGCGGAAGGTTTTTATTTTCATGTTTAATCAAATTGGTCATAAAGTGTTTCACAATTCTATCCTCTAACGAATGAAAACTAATCACGGTTAAACGTCCTGTTGACTTTAACAACTCAAACGCATCTATCAAGGTTTTACTAATCTCATTCAACTCCTGATTGACATAGATTCTTAACGCTTGAAAACAGCGAGTAGCTGGATGTTTTTTTTCTCTCTTACCAATCGTTTTTTCAATAAGGCTTGCAAGCTTAAGTGTACGTGTTAAATCTCCACCTGATTGAAGTGCTGTTTTAATTGCTTGTGCTATACGGAAAGCGTGACGCTCTTCACCAAACTCACGGAAAATAAGACTAAGCTCCTCAACGCTGTGACTATTAAGCACGTCAAAAGCCGACACACCATTTGTTTGATCCATGCGCATATCAAGTGGACCATCTTTCATAAAACTAAACCCACGCTCAGCTTGATCTAACTGCGGTGATGACACCCCTAAATCAAGCAAAATTCCATTTATTTTCCCTGTTAATCCGTGTGCATCGATTACTGTTTTCATCGTTGAAAATGGCGCGTGGATGAGTATTAATTTACGATTCTGAATGTAATCAGAAAAGTTATCCTTACCATATTCAATAGCTTCTAAATCACGATCAAAAGCAAACAATTGACCTGTATTGAGTTTTTCTAGAATTGCTTGTGAATGACCACCACGACCAAAGGTAGCATCAATATAGATACCATCTTGTTGAATATCTAAAGCATCAAGTGACTCATTAAGTAGAACAGAATAATGCATAGTTGTGAACGTCTTGTATAAATTGTTTCATTTTATTTATTGCGTTCGTTATATTACCTAAGTTTTGCTCAATAAGAGAAGTAAAATAACTGCCGACGATAGCCGCATTACCTCCTGCTTGCCATACGGCATGGACATGAGCGGGTTTTGAAATACCAAACCCCACCACCATTGGCTTATCAATTAAGCTTCGTACTTGTTTGATTCGCACGAGCGTTTGAGGCGCTATTTCTGCTTTGACACCAGTCGTTCCAAAACCACTTAATACATAATTAAATGCACTACTATGATCAGCTAACACTCTAACACGTATATCATTTGAATTAGGTGCAATCATTTGCACTACGCCAATATTATATTTTTTAAGCAAATCCATGTGTTCTTTAGCTTCTTCTAGTGGTAAATCTGCACACACCACGGCGTCTACACCAACCTGAGAGAGTTTTTGATATGCTATTTCACCGTGACTAAACAATAAGTTGTAATAAATCAAAAGTCCAATAGCCAGTTGTGGGTAGCGTATTCGGATAACGCTTAAAAGTTCAATACAACGGTCAAATTTCATGCCTGATTTTAGTGCGCGTTCCATTGATCTTTGGTTCATAGGACCGTCAGCAATTGGATCAGAAAATGGAAACCCAAGCTCAATTGCCTCAATTCCGGTACTAATGACAGCGTCAATAATTGTTAAACTTCTGTCGAAATCAGGATCCCCCAAAGTGAAAAATGGCATAAATACTTTCTTATTTTTATCCTGAAAAAGCATATTAAATCTATTCATTAATAGTACCTTTATACAAAAAATAGCTTGCTAAGTCTTTGTCCCCACGACCTGATAAATTGACTAATATGGTTTTGGTTTTGAGTTCATTTTTAGCTAATTTCAGCGCTAAAGCCAAAGCATGTGACGATTCAAAAGCTGGAATAATGCCCTCTTTTTTAGATAGCTCTTCAAACGCATTAATAGCCTCGCTATCACTAATAACCATATATTGAGCACGCTTAATTTGTTGTAAATAAACATGCTCAGGTCCTATGCCAGGATAGTCTAACCCCGCTGAGATGGAGTATGGTTCTTTAATCTGACCATCTTCATCTTGTAAAAACAATGAGTGCATACCATGAAAAACACCAACTTTTCCTTTATTCATTGTTGCTGCATGCTCACCTGTTTCAATGCCCTTGCCTGCAGGTTCAGCACCATAAAGCATAACTCTTTCATCTGCCAGAAAACCACTAAATATACCAATAGCATTACTACCTCCACCTATACAAGCAATCACGGCATCTGGGAGTTTATCTGTTTTAAGAAGCATTTGATTTCTTGCTTCGTGTCCTATGACTTGTTGAAAATAACGCACCAAACTTGGAAAAGGATGAGGACCAGCAGCTGTACCAAAGCAATAATAGGTATCCTCTGCATGACTGATCCAATCACGCATAGCATCATTAATAGCATCTTTCAATGTAGCACTACCCGAAGACACACTATGCACTTTTGCTCCAAAAAGCCTCATTCGCTCAACATTGGGCTTTTGCCTTGCAATATCAACCGCACCCATATAGATTTCAACATCAAGACCTAGCATCGCTCCTGTCATAGCTGTTGCTACACCATGTTGCCCAGCTCCAGTCTCGGCAATGACCCGTTTTTTGCCTAAATATTTTGCTAACAGCATCTGACCAATTGTATTATTGGTTTTATGGGCGCCACCATGCAATAAATCCTCGCGCTTTAAATACAGATGAATATTATATTCAGAAGAAAGATTACGCATAAAAGTAATGGGCGTTTCACGTCCAGCATAATCACGTAACATACGTTGAAGCTCATCTTGAAAAGTTTGATCCTTTTGAATTTCGATAAAACCTTGTTCAATCTCAGTTAACGTCGGAATTAAGCTTTCAGGAGCATAACAGCCACCAAACTGACCATATCGTGTTGCTAATTGCATAAAAGAATATTAATCCTTCAAAAAAAAACAGCAAAAACTGTGCGTCTAACATAACATTCCTTTTACGGTGTGACAAAGAAAATTTGCAACTTTGTATCAATATGAAGATGCAACAATATTGATATTAGTTATAAATACTATTCACCGATACCAACACTTTAGCAATACCAATAAGTATATGAGAATCATAAATTGGCATGTAAATAGGCACTACAATTTCAGCAGCACTAGTATCATATTCAATTTCACCGTATAACAACTTGCCTTTGCCATTGTTATAGCTATTTTTCCACCAATCTTCATCTGCCTGATAAAAATCTGTGGTCATGTTTGTTTGACAAACGTTCATCCCAACTAAATTCGTTATAAAAATTTCAGCAAAGGCTGGATGCTCTGCCTGAAACTGCTTTATTTTAATCGCACAAGCATTGTAAAGAAGCAATTGAACATTATAGGTATCACGAGACTTTTGCATATCTTGATCTAAGGCTTGATAATGCACTGGGGATAAGAACCCCTCTTCTGATAAATGCTGATTTGCATATTCTAAAGTTTGAAGAATTCTCTTACTACTAAATAAAAGTTGTAACTGTTCAACTCTTACATCCAAATGCGCACGCAGCTCGTGAGCATATTCACCACTTTGCAAATCTTTTTTACTAATTTGAGGTTGCCGCTGCTCTGAACAACTGCTCATAAACATCACCAATGAAAATGCCCCAATTAGGTGTTTCAAAGAAGCCATCATTTTAAAGCACATATTCGTCTGTAATACCTACAAATCTTCGTGCTCAATCACATTATTCTTTTTAGGTAGGAACAGATTAACAATAAATTTAATAATGCGATAAACAATCGTAATAGCTATCGCAAAAAGCAATATCCAAAATAAAAAAATAAAAACGTGAAATAACACAACGATTGCCGTTATTGCAATAAAAACAACTAGCACTTCCTGAATAAACTTTTCCATATTTTCTCCTATACCCCTTTTATATCAAGTTAATCTTAGCAAACTTTCTTTTCCCAACTTGATAAATATCTGAGGTTTGTTGCTTTAATACCAACTGAGTATCATCAATTCTATCACCATTTATTTTGACAGCACCTTGCTTGATCATGCGAATGGCTTCCGATGTACTAGATACAAGACCTACAAGTTTCAGAAGGTTGGCAATTGGTATTCTGTCTTGAGCGATAGTAATGGTTTCTTCAGGAATATTATCTGGAATTTGATTTTTTTGGAAGCGGTCAATAAAGTCCTGATGCGCTCTATTGGCTTCTTCTTCACTACGGAAACGTGCAATAATTTCTTTTGCGAGCTCAATTTTAACATCACGTGGGTTTTGACCATTTTGAACAGCTTGTTTTAGTGCGTTTATTTCTGCCATTGGTTTAAAACTTAAAAGCTCGTAATAACGCCACATCAGCTCATCTGAAATTGACATGATTTTACCACACATCTCTTGTGCAGACTCTTCAATACCAATGTAATTGTTAGCAGATTTAGACATTTTTTTAACACCATCTAAACCTTCTAACAATGGCATAGTAATAATGATTTGTGGTGGCTGATTTGCTTGCTTTTGTAATTCTCGTCCCATCAACAAATTAAATTTTTGGTCAGTTCCACCTAACTCAATGTCCGCGTGCATTGCAACAGAATCATAACCTTGAACAAGGGGATATAAAAATTCATGAATCGCAATGGTTTGACCTGATTTATAACGTTTAGAAAAATCATCGCGCTCAAGCATTCTTGCAACTGTTTGTTTAGAGGCAAGTTTGATCATATCACTCGCACTCATATTATTAAACCAATCACCATTACGCTTAACAACTGTTTTTTCCTTATCCAGGATCTTAAAAATCTGTGTCTGATAAGTTTTGGCATTTTCTTCTACTTCTTTGGCACTAAGTGGTGGTCGAGTCGTATTCTTTCCCGTTGGATCTCCGATTTGTGCCGTGAAATTGCCAATTAAAAAGTGTATTTCATGTCCTAAATCTTGTAACTGACGTAGTTTGTTGATCACAACGGTATGCCCTAGATGGATATCAGGAGCTGTTGGGTCGCAACCAAATTTTACGATAAGTGGTCTATTTTGCTTTAATTTCTCAATTAAATCTTCTTCAACCAAGACCTCATCGGCGCCACGCTTAATTATTTCTAAAGTTTGTTCAATATGATTACGCATAAATCTAAAATAATGTTTCTTAAAATAAGTTAGGTTATGTATACCAATAATGGCTGCAAAAGGCAATTGCCAACCCACGCGTTTATTTATTTTACTGCTTGGATAACCAGAAATTGTTTGGTATATAATCAAAACTATAATGACACTCTTAGCCAGATTTCGCTACACTTACTACTAGTAGTATAAATTTACAACTATAAAATGCCGAATGCAGCATACATCTTATAAGAAGATTTCATCTAAATCAAAAATAATCATCAACAAGACAAAAAAACGCAAGCATTTTTGGCGCTTTGTTTTTACTTTTTTATTCATTCTGATCGTGTTTTTTGTGCTCATCTACCGTTTATTTTATTTAGAAACTCATGATCGAGCCTTTCTCATTGAGTATGGTCAAAATGAAAGTAATCGCATGATTGATTTAGATAATACATGGGCATTATTTATGATCGAAATGGCGCGCCATTAGCTGAATATGCTTTACTCAACAAAAATAAAAATGGTTGATGCAAATTATCACAGATAACTAAGAACAAAGAGTATAAGCTTACAATAAAACTCGTTATAATTGCTAATAAACTCAGTCAATATTTAAGAGCTATGTCCGCACCCGCAGAATCATTACACACTCCAATGATGCAACAGTATTTGCATATTAAATCACAATATCCTAATACGCTTTTGTTTTATCGCATGGGTGACTTCTATGAATTATTTTATGAAGATGCACATAAAGCAGCAAAACTTTTAGATATTAGTCTAACCACGCGTGGGAAATCCAATGGTGAGTCCATTGCGATGGCAGGTGTGCCACATCACGCGGCTGAAAATTACTTATCGCGCTTAATCAAACAAGGTTTAAGCATTGCTATTTGTGAGCAAATAGGCGATGTCAATGGTAAAGGTCCTGTTGCACGCGAAGTTGTTCGTGTTATAACGCCAGGAACCGTTTCAGAAGAAAGCTTTATTGATAGTTATGATAATAATGTCCTTATGGCTATCTTTCAAAACAAGAGTCGTATTGGGATCGCATATCTTGAGTATACACAAGGTGAAATTCACTTGTTAGAGTTTCCTCAACAACCCACAGCAATATTAGATCAAGTATCGCGTTTAAAAGCTAAAGAAATACTTGTGATAGATGAATTTGCCAGTGATCTACGTAACTTATTTACCAATGAAGATATTTCCATTCAAGCGCGCCCACAATGGGAATTTCAATTAATGAGTGCTAAAAAACTCATCCAAGGCTATTTTGGTCAAAATACACTTACTGATGAATTAGCCAAGCTCCACCTTGCGATTTGTGCAGCTGGTGGACTTTTACACTACCTTGAGATCACACAAAAAGCTACACCCAAACATCTGCAAAGTATTTCAATTGAAGAAAATGACAAACTCTTAAACGTTGATGCGTCAACTCGCAAAAACCTTGAACTTGATAGTTCACTCTCTGGCAAACAGTCGCATACGCTCTTTGCAACTATGAATAAATGTAGAACTGCACTGGGTAATCGTTTATTAAAGCAATGGTTTAAATCACCTACACGTGATCAAGCCTTACTCAAAATAAGGCAAGCCGCAATTAAAGATTTAATGGCAGCAAATGCTATTGAGGGCATTCAAGCTCAGTTAAGTCAAACTCAAGATATTGAGCGAATTGCCTCACGCATAGCACTTAACACTTGTAAACCAAAAGACTTAATTGCGCTGCGTCACACATTAAGCATCTTGCCAAAATTACAATCTATTATTAAATCAACACAACAAGATCCATGTCTTATAAAACTTGCTAATCAGCTAAGCTTATTACCTGAACTTGTTACACTTTTAAATGATGCACTTATCGATGATCCCCCTGTTACGATTCGCGATGGAGGTGTGATCAAAGAAGGATTTGATCCTGAACTTGATGAGCTTAGAAATATTAATAGGAATGCAGGTTCTTATCTCATGAAACTTGAGCAACAAGAACGCAAGCGCACAGGAATTAACAGTCTTAAAGTAAACTTTAATAAAGTCCATGGTTATTATATCGAAATCTCTAAAACTCATAGCATTCAGCTACCAGATGAATACACTAGGAGACAAACCTTAAAAAATGCTGAACGTTATATTACACCTGAACTTAAAGCCTTTGAAGATAAAATTCTAAGCAGTAACGAAAAAGCATTGACATATGAAAAACACCTTTATCAAAGGCTATTACAAAAGATATTAGAGCAATATACACTATTACAACAAACAGCAAAGTCTATTGCACAACTTGATGTTTTAACCAATCTTGCTGAGCGTGCTATAAGCTTAAAATTAAACTGTCCTATACTTTCAAATAATCTAGGCATCAAAATCGAAGAAGGTAGACATTTGGTTATTGAACAACTTTCCAACCAACCCTTTATCGCCAATGATAGTCAATTAGATGAGCACAAGCATCTACAAATTATCACGGGGCCCAACATGGGTGGTAAATCCACTTATATGCGCCAAATTGCACACATTGTCTTTTTAGCACATATTGGTTCGTTTGTGCCTGCCAAAATGGCTCAAATTGGTGAAATTGACGCAATTTTCACACGTATAGGAGCGGCTGATGATATTAGTTCTGGACGTTCTACTTTTATGGTTGAAATGACAGAGTGTGCGCATATTTTACGCAATGCTAGTGATAAAAGCCTAGTGCTTATGGATGAAGTAGGTCGAGGTACGAGCACATTTGATGGGTTGGCATTGGCAATGGCTTGTGCAGAAAAACTTATTAAAATTAAAGCTTACACGCTATTTGCTACACATTATTTTGAATTAACGCATCTAGCAGCACAATACAGCAACGTTGAAAATATTCACTTTGAGGCAACTGAATATCGCGATAATATTGTCTTTTTACATCACGCCAAAGAAGGGGCGGCTTTAAAAAGCTATGGGATACAAGTTGCAAAACTTGCAGGAGTGCCACAAGATGTCTTAAACAATGCTAAAAGCATCCTAAAACGCCTTGAAGCGCGAGATACCGATCCTTATGCTCCAACTCAACAAAGTTTTGATTTTACAATAATACCGATACCAGAAAATCAAAATACTCAACGTGAGTCTCACTATAAAGAGCTGATTGATATACTAGAGTCGATTGATCCAAATAAAATAACGCCGATTGAAGCAATGAGCACTTTGTACAGTTTAAAAAGCTTGTTAGACAATATGACCCAAGGTTAATACGACTAGTGCTACATCGCTTAAATGACTCATATAAATGTTAACGTCAGTATCCGTTATGAATAAAATAGTTTTTTTTCGAAGCTTACATTAATTTATCAGCAGCGCCATTTAGCTCTTTGACCGCATCAATAGAGAGTTGTAGCTGTGCTCTTTCCTTAGTAGTAATTTCCACTTCTAACGCTTGAACACCTTTAGCTGTAATCTTAGTTGGTACGCCAACAAATAGCTCTTCATCTAAACCGTACATGCCTTTTTTCAATTTTGTCGCACATGGCAAAATCATGCCTTTATCGTGTAAGTAGCTCTCCGCCATTTGAATGCCAGAAGCTGCAGGAGCATAATAGGCAGAACCTGTTTTTAATAATCCCACGATTTCACCACCGCCTTTACGTGTACGATCAACAATTTCTTCTAAGCGTTTGGCTGTAATTTTGCCTTCTTGAACTAATTTTTCTAAACTCACACCTGCAATATTACTCATGCCTGTCAATGGCACCATCGTATCACCATGTCCACCCATAACGTAAGCTTGTACTTGATGCAAAGACACATTAAACTCCCAAGCTAAGAATGTTCTAAAACGAGCAGAATCTAAGACCCCTGCCATGCCTACAATTTTATGATCAGCAATACCTGAATAATGTTGCAGCATACGGACCATGATATCCAATGGGTTAGTAATGCAAATAACAAATGCTTGAGGACAATTGTTTTTAATTCCTTCACCTACTGCTTTCATCACTTTAGCATTAATACCTAATAAATCATCACGACTCATACCAGGTTTTCTGGGTACACCTGCCGTTACAATTACAACATCTGCACCTTTAATGTCGACATAATTATTTGTACCAATGATAGTTGCATCAATACCTTCTACAGGACAAGTTTGAGCCAAATCTAGTGCTTTACCTTGTGGTACTCCTTCTGCGATGTCAAATAACACCACATCCCCTAAGTTTTTAATTAAAGCCAAATGCGCTAAGGTTCCACCAATATTCCCTGCACCAATTAATGCAATTTTCTTGCGTGCCATAGATTTTCTCCAGTTCAATTCATTCGGTTGAAATAATCCAAGTAACTATACTTTGCTTGTCTTAATTGTCAAATGAAGTTGAAGCAGAATAAAAAAGTTTTACTTATAGGAGTTAATGCCATAGCTGGACTCGACACGTTAATTGAGGCAAGGACTTTTATCCAGATATTCATAAATTATCCTTCTTAATTTTTAGAAAGCTAACATTTAAACTATTAAAAAATATCATCACAGTCATGCATCTGGCATCTTAGCTTTCAGAGTTTTTAGAAAAAAACAAAATTCTCAGCTTACACGATTATTTCTCAAAGAGGACTTTTTAATTGATATGGTTTAACATAAATACAGCAAAGCTCTCCCCATACAATTCTACAGCACGAAGATCTCCTGAGTTTTCTATCCTGCATTGTTCAAACTGCGCCATAGCCCCTATGATTGCGCCAAATAGATAATAGATTAATACATTTAATGTCTCGTTGTTTAATTTTTTGGCAGCCTTAGCTATTGCTTTTGTTGTAACATATAAACTAATGTAGACAATTGTGTATCAGTCATAATAAGATCTGACAAAACTCTTATATAAAGAGAAGGTTACCCATTTAGATCTCAAACGTTAAAACAAATATAAAAAACAAGAGGCAACTTCACATGAATACTATAAATCAACGTGTTATAAAAAATAAGTTAGGGTTATTAAACTTAAAAGAGGAGATTGGAAATCTCTCCGAGGCATGTAAGGTAATGAGGTTGTCTAGAGATACATTTTATCATTATCAATCCACCGTCGCAGAAGGTCATGTTGAGGCGCTATTGGATAAAAATAGACGTCAGCCCAACATCAAAAAACAGGTAGAAGAGTCCGTTGAGAAAGCGGTGGTTGCTTATGCGATAGATTATCTCACCTATGGTCAGCGAAGAGTCAGTAATGAGCTCAAAAAGTAAGGGGTATTTGTATTGCTGGAAAAGGGGCGCTGTATCTGGTTGCTGAAAAAGCGTTTGAATCAATTAGAGCTCAAAGCGGTTAATGAAGACTGTGGATTGACAAAAAAACAATTGGCAGCCTTTATTTATGCGTGAAGAAGCCAGGCGTACTGGATGAGTCTATATTATCGGGTTATCTTTAAACGTTTTGAATTTCTTATACGAATGCGTTAAAAACAACTTTGAAATTGTCCCGAAACTTTCAAACTAGGGGTTGTCAATTAATAGTTAAAGAGTTATTTATGTCAAGACCAATAAAAGTTACGAATGAACAGATTATTACCACAGCTAGGCGTTGCTTTCTAGAATGCGGTGCAAACATACCAGCCATGAATATCGCGGATAAACTTGGCATTAGCCACACCACTATCTTTAATCGATTTGGTTCGAAAGAAGCACTGATGATAGCCGCCCTTGGACCAGAAGAAAATATATCGTGGCTTGATATACTTGAAACTGGACCGGATGAGCGTCCGATTCAAGAGCAACTCGTTGAACATTGCAAGGTTATATCACACTACTTTCAGGATATGGTAAGGGGTTTTTCCGTATTGGAATCAGCTGGTATTTCAACAAAAAAAATTTTTGCACGGCAAAAAGGAGAATCTCAGCCAATAAAGGCATTTCGCACGCTAGCTAGCTGGCTAAAACGCGCTCAAATCCGCGGTCTTATAACTGAATGCGATATTGATACACTATCAATAACTATTCTTGGCGCATTGCATAATCGAGCCTTTACAAAATATTTTTGTGATACAGAAAAATCGAATGATATCAATGACGAATATATCGAGCTTTTTATTGCTCTTCTATGGAATGGTATTAGGAAATGAGAAATATTTGACCTTAGTACAGATAAACGTACACCATTTTTACATAAGACAAAATTGTGATTTGACAATTAATAAATAGTTTGTTAAATTTTACTTTCTTTCTAGAAAGAAAGTAAAAGAAAGGGTGGAGAATAATATATATTATAAATGGAAGGAATTAAATACGTTCAGTCCACAACACATATATATTCTCTACATATTTTTAGCTCAAATAATTGGAGAAAACTCATGAAAAAAGTCATTGCATTAGTTGGTGGAACAGGCCATGTTGGAAAACTCATTGCAGAGTCATTGCTTGGTAATCCCAATGTGCAACTTCGTCTACTTGTACGTCCAGACAGTCGCCAGAAAGTAAAAGCGCTTGAAGAACGTGGCGCACAGATAATTGAAGGTGAAATTGGAGTGGGTAATGAGGATGCGCTGGCTTCTCTTTGCCAAGGAGCAATGACCGTCATTTCCGCAGTTCAGGGTGGACCAGACATTATTATCGATGGTCAAAAACAATTACTGATTGCCGCGCGGAAAGCAGGAGTCAAGCGTTTTATTCCATCGGATTTTTCACTGAATCTTTTCAAGGTTACACCTGGTCATATTATTACTTCAGATTGGCGTCTTACATTCTCAGACATAGCGGATAAGGAACGTGGTAATATAGAGGTAGTACATATATTGAATGGTGGGTTTCTAGATAGCGGCATAATGTTTGATTTCCTTCGCCTCATCGACGTGAAAGAAAGCGTGGCTTATGTTTGGGGCGATGGTAAGCAAAATATGGATTGGACGACCTATGTCGATGCGGCACAGTACACGGCGGAGGTTGCTATTGATGAGCGCCCTGTACCACGCGCCTTCAAGGTAGCAGGCAATGTTCTTAATTTCCATGAAATTGTCAAGTTGTATGAAGAAGCATCAGGCGACAAGCTAAAAATTGTACAACTGGGGTCAATGGCAGACTTGGACTTACGTATTGAGGAATTGCTAAAAGGAGGTCAGCAAAATTTTCTCTCCTTCTTACCGCTGATGTATTATCGCTCCCTTTTAAATGGTGAAGCTAAGCTCGATTTACTGATGAATGATCGCTACCCATCAATAAAACCTACTACAATGCGCGAGTATATACAGAAGTATGTGAACATTGAAAAGCAGACCAATGAGTCAAGGTAATCACATTTAAAAGTTATTGATTTATTTATCCTGTGTGAAAATCCATGTGAATAGAGTAAGCCAATGACAAAACCTCTGCTAACTTCATTAATTTTTCAACACCTTGAAGCTATCCTCGACCTAAGGGTTAATAGAAGAAAGAAACATCGGTTGAGAATATTCTATTTAGTTGCCTCTGAAAGCTGCATAAACGTATTTGACATCCTATCCTCTCTTCCTAAAGGAGGGGGATGTCAATGGTGTATTTTCCAAATTGCCAATTGTGGTCGTTGATACTAAAAAGAAACTATCATGCAGGCTTTATGATTCTATCTATTGTATTAACTGAACTATAGGCATGAGAACTTATAACAGAAGACGGTGTAAATATTGATCATAGCAACTAGCTAATCTTTTTTATAACGTTTAATACTAGCTTTAATATCTGCCTTTGCAGAATCAACACCTTCAAAGCCATCGACTTTTACCCATTTGTTAGGCTCTAGGTCTTTATAATGCTCAAAAAAGTGCTTAATTTGATCCAATAATAGCTTGGATAAATCCGTTACTTCTCTTACATCATCATAAATCTTAGTAAGCTTGCTGCTGGGAACAGCAATGATTTTAGCATCAACACCTGATTCATCTGCCATTTTTAATACTCCAACAGGACGACAATTAATAATGACACCTGGTCTTAGTGCCACAGGTGCTACAACAAGTACATCTACAGGATCACCATCTTCAGATAGAGTATTTGGGACAAAACCATAATTACAAGGATATTGCATAGTCGTTGACATAAAACGATCTACAATCAGCATATTTGCATCTTTGTCAAACTCATATTTTACTGGCTCGTTATAAGCAGGAATTTCAATCACAACGTTGATGTCGTTTGGTGCGTCTTTGCCAACTTTTATATTTGCAAGCATAGTATTTCCTTTTTTAGACTTGATTTAAACATAATTAACTGGGTTATTTTCTTTCATTCATTATAATTATTCAACCCATTTAACTGATTATATGAATATCATGCTTTATCTTTTTTTACTTCTTATATTATCTGGTTGTTTAACAGGATTTTTGGCAGGTCTTCTTGGTATTGGTGGTGGCATTATTATCGTACCGGTATTGGCATTTGTTTTTCACCAATTACCACAAACGGCAGACTCATACATGCAATTTGCGGCAGGCACATCGCTTGGAATTATGATATTTACTACGTTTTCGTCCATACCCCACAAATTACGTGTACGAGAAGTAAATCTAACTATTGTGAAAATGCTTGTTCCTTGGATTATTAGTATGAATGTATTAGGGGCAATCATCGCACGATTTCTTAACCCTAAAACCCTCAGTATTTTATTTGCGTGCTTAATGCTATTTATGTTCTTTCAGATGCTTTTGCAATCCCATAAAGTTAATGAAACACCAAAGCGTAACGGTAAGCTCAAAAGTGCATTTTGGGGTAGTTTGGTAGGTATTAAATCAGGATTTTTTGGCATAGGTGGAGGTATTGTTACTATTCCTTATATTCACTCTCTTGGTTACTCAATACGCATAGCAATTGGCACTTCTAGCTTATTTACATTGGTTATTGCAATTATAGGCAGTGTTAGTTTTATCGTTACGGGCTATACCGAAAATTTAGATACTCCCTGGAGTCTGGGTTACTTATATTTACCCGCGATTATATGTGTTGCCCCTACAAGTATGATTTTCTCAAAACTTGGCGCAAAGTTTTCAAGTAAAACATCCTCTAAAACGCTTAAAATCACTTTTCTTGCAATACTTCTAATTGTATCTATTAAAATGCTATGGATAGCGCTGTTGTAAAATCAACAGCATCTAATCTCACTATTAAAAAAACTTTGAGTTATAAACTCTATAAAACACAGGAGCTTAGCGCTATAATTTCAATCTCTAAATAAACAGGTTAGATAAAAGAGTATTTTCATTAATGAGCATAAATCTAAATAAAACAGGACAAACCTACTATAGACCTTGGGGTAGCTATAAAACCATAGAGCAAGGTAACGGCTTTCAGGCAAAATTAATTACGGTTAATCCAGGTGGTTGCTTATCGCTACAAAAGCACTCTAAACGTGCTGAACACTGGATTGTTATTCAAGGTACGGCAACGATCACTATTGATAATTCAACAAAAGATTATCAAGTTAATACACACGTTTATATTCCTACACAAGCCGTGCATAGACTGCATAATAAAACCGATGAAACTATCGCCATTATTGAAGTCCAAATAGGAAGTTATTTAGGCGAAGATGATATCATCCGTCTAGATGATATTTATAACCGCAACTAAAAGCCCATCTATTGCACTTTCTCTCTTTAGTTTTTTTTGCTAACCTATGCCAAGTTTATAATTATTGAAGGTATGTGGTATTATTCAATGCTTACTTCTTTTCAGCGTCTTTACGGTTGGCTTGTTCATTTATTTACGGCCAGTGGTGCTGTTTTTTCCGTTTTAGCTTTAACCGCTTCTGCAGAAGCCTATGCTGCTAAACTTGCACACAATCATACAGACTTCATTTTTCATTTAAAACTTTCCTTTGCTTATGTCGTCATTGCTATCATCGTTGATGCTGTAGATGGGACATTAGCTCGACAAATAGATATTAAGAAACTTGCTCCACTTGATGGTAGCCTCATGGATAACATTATTGATTTTACTAATTATGCAGTTATCCCATCGGTTTGGGTGTTTATTACTGATGTCATCCCTGATAACCTAAAAATTATTTCGTTAACCTTGATCATACTTGCTTCATGCTACCAATTTTGTCAATTAGATGCCAAAACTAAAGATCATTTTTTTAAAGGCTTTCCAAGTTATTGGAACCTTGCTATTTATTATTTGATTTACTTTCAATTTTCTGTGACAACTAACTTTATTATCATCATAGCCTTAACCATTCTAACCTTTATTCCAATTAAGTATATTTATCCATCTCGAATGAACTATTTAAGTCGACATAAGTTCATTATTACGCTTATGTTTATTTATACCTTGATTTGGGGGGGCGCCACCATTGCCTCAGCTTTTTTGTGGCCTGTATCCCATGCTTTCTTAACGTGGACGATTGTAAGTTATATTCTTGTGTATTTTATTTTCAGCATTTATCGAACGTTAACCCCCTTGCACTAGTACGACTAGTCAAGTAAGAGTTACGCATTAATAAGAGAATGATTTTGCGATTGATTCCTACATTCTCTCAGGAATTTCAATACCAAGTAACTCTAATACTAAAATCAATTGTTTGAGTGTTAATTGACAAAGTGCAATTCTTGATTTTTGAGTCGTCTCATTTTCTTCAGTTGCAATCGGAGACTCTGAATAAAACTTATTAAACTGTACAGCCACTTGATAAGCATATTCACACAAATGATGTGGCTCACATTTATCATAGGTTCTTTGTAATGCTAATGGTAATTGCGTTAAAGTAAGTTGCAGATTACGCTCAGCGTCATTTGTAGCTTTACTTATTTTATATTGTAATGTACCACTAACTGAGTAGTTTAACTTTCTCAAGATCGATTTAATTCGTACGGCAGAATACAATAAATAAGGTCCTGTTTTACCTTCATACTGCGAAAATTTGTCTAAATCAAAAATGTAGTCAGAGGTGTAAACATTAGAAAGATCAGCAAACTTTACCGTTGCTAATGCTACTTTATTAATAATATCCTCTTTTTCATTTCTACTTAGCCCTTCTTGCTCACGTAAACTAGCCCGTGTTTTTGCTTCGTCAATTAATGTGCTTAAACGCATTACTCCTCCTGAACGGGTTTTAAACGGTTTTCCGTCTTTGCCATTTAAGGTACCAAAACCAATGTGAATAAGCTCTGTATTTGGCGCAATACCAGCTTTTTTAGCCGCAGTAAAGACTTGTTTAAAATGCAGGCTCTGACGCTTGTCCACCACGTAAATGATTTTTTGTGCTTGATAGTCTTGGACACGCTCTAAAATCGTTGCTAAATCGGTTGTACCATACATAACTGCACCATCAGATTTAACTAAAATCAAAGGTGGAGTTTTATCGTCTTCAGCAACTGGAATAATAATTGCACCTTGACTCTCTTTAGCAACGCCGTTATCCAAGCAATTTTTCACCATATCATCGATAAGTGCCTGCACATCACTTTCACCTTTCCAAAGATCAAAATAAATATCTAAATCCGCATAGTCTTTTTTAAGCTCTGCAATAGATACATTAACAAAATGCTGCCATAGTGCACGATAGCCACGTCTGCCTTTTTGGAGCTCTGCTGTAGCAAGGCGCGCCTTTTCCATCTCGTTTTCATTTTCTTTACAACGAACTGAAGAACGTGGATAAATTTCAGATAACTCATCTACAGTAACAGGGGGTTCTATAGGATACGTACCTGTAAAGTTTTCATCAAAGTAAGGCAAATCAGGATACATTTTACGAATTTCTTCAATCAGCATCCCCATCTGTGTCCCCCAATCACCTAGGTGCACATCACTTAACACTTCATCTCCATAAAAGCGATAAACACGTTGTAAACAATCGCCAATTAATGGTGAACGAATATGTCCTATGTGCAGTGGCTTAGCAACGTTAGGACCACCAAAATCCATCATTACTTTTTGTGGAGTTTCTGTTTTAGGACAACCTAAACGTGAGTTAGCTAACATTTGATTCATCCAATCTGCCAAAAAATTGTCATTTAAAGTAATATTGATAAATCCTGGCATAACTCCAGTAACATCCTTGAAGATGAGGTTGTCTTTAACCTGATTAATAATATCATTGGCAATTTGGATAGGTGATTTTTTTAGTTGCTTTGCCAAAGGCATTGCACCATTACATTGAAACTGACCCAATTCAGGGCGTGCTGACATTTGGACCTTAGCTAGTTTTGGTTCTAAGCTTAACTTCTCAAATGCCTGAGAAAAAAGAGTAGTTAAATAGTCTTCAAGTATCAATACATCTACAGGTAACTCACTTTGCACAACAGTCATTTTTAGAAACTCATTTACCATATACTTTATGAGGTTTGGATTATATACTCATAACAACCCATTTTATAGCGTTTATGACTTTAAATTTTGTGATAGGTATATAGCTTTTGATAAAAGATCACCGTGTATAAAAATCTCATAAACAAGAATAATGAATCTATTTACAAAATATGACATACTACACAAAAAATTAAGTTTCCATTTTATTTTATGCAACACACAGGTCTATTTGAGCGCACTTCTATCTTAGTTAATAATACAGGTATTGATAAACTTAAAAATGCACATGTTCTTTTAGCAGGCATTGGTGGTGTTGGCTCTTTTGCTGCTGAAGCACTTGTGCGCAGTGGCGTTGGGGAGATTACTTTAATCGATCATGATACCGTTTCTACATCCAACCTTAATCGTCAACTCGTTGCTCTTCATTCCACTATTGGTATTAAAAAAGCATTGGTCATGAAAAATAGAATTTTGGATATTAACCCTAGCTGCCAAGTCAATATTGTCGAAGACTTTATTCGTACAGAGGATATGAATAATATTCTCAATAAACCTTATGACTTTGTTATTGATGCAATTGATAGCCTTGCTTGTAAAGTTGCGTTTGTTAGTACTGCACATAAAAAAGGCTATAAGGTTATCTCGAGTATGGGTGCCGGTGGCAAACTTGATCCTACTCAAATAAAAGTTGATGACATTTATAAAACACGTGTGTGCAAACTTGCAAAATTCATGCGCATTCGCTTACGTCGTCAACATGTTACAAAAGGAATTCTAGCGGTTTATTCAACTGAAAACTCCTTGCCGCCTTTACCACCAGAACCTGTCATTGGCTCTGGACGTGATCGCGCTGTTAATGGCACCATTAGCTATATGCCTGCTTTATTTGGACTTACCATTGCAGGCATGGTGATTAAGCAAATCGTTGATGGGGCTAAATAACTCATTATATCTAAAAGAAAGACAATTAAAGATTCAAAATCACACAAGAATCAGGACACATCTGTTTTAAACTTTCTGAAGGTAAAAAATATAAAACAAATCACAATCAATACCACACAAGAAATTGCCGAGACCTTAGTAATCATGTCAAATACATTATAGTAGTTTGTGGCGCTGGTGATTAAGAAATCCCCTGCTGTTTTAGCTGCATCGACACTCGTAAGTGTTGCAATCTCGGCTGCCAAATAGTTTGCAATCGATCCCGTAATAAGCATATAAAGTCCTGCTAAGAATCCAACTGATCCCCCTGGATTAAGACGTGTAATTTCAGCTAGTGCCACCGGATCTACAAAAAGCTCAGCAAAACCAATCATAATCAGACCAACCATTACCCACAGCATAGAAACGTGTCCATCATTTGCTGCTGCAATTTTAGCACCTAACATAATCATAAAAAAACCAAAGGTGAGAAACAATAAGCCAAAAGTAATTTTAACTAGTGCCCTAAAGTGCACACCTGCCTTTAATAACCAATACCAAACTTGCGACATAATGACTCCACCAATTAAAATCGCAAATGGGTTAATCGATTGAAAAGCTGCTGCTGGAATTATAAAGCCATCAAATTCACGTATAACATTACGCTCAACAAACAAACTAATCGAGCTACCACCTTGCTGATTAAATGCCCAGAAAATCAAACCAAAAATCATAAAGAAGCAAATAGCAAATAGCGCTTTTTTATCTTTCCGATCAAGCTTCAAAAACAAAAAGAATAAGAAATATAAACTCCCTGCCACACATAAAAATAAGATCCAACCCGCAAACAAATAATAAAGCGCAAAGCTAAAAAAAACAGCACTTAATACAATCAATATCACAATAGACGGTAACACTTTAATATTAATTAACCCCTTCTCTTTTAACGATTGCCATTGTGGATCATTGCCCGCTTTAAAATGTTTACGACCACTAATGAAAATAACAAGCCCAATTGCCATACCAATTGCAGCTAATAAAAACCCATAATGCCACCCCCATGTTTGCGCTGCCCATGCGCACAAAATAGGAGAAACAAAAGCGCCAACATTGCCACCAACATACATTAAGGCAAATCCGCTGTCACGCTTTGAGTGTTCACGTGAGTAAGTGGCTCCTAATAAACAAGATATATTTGTTTTGAATAAGCCATAGCCACAGATAACAAGTGCCAAACCAAAATAAAGCCCACTACCATCTAGCCCCAAAACCAAATGACCTGCAACCATCGTTGCCGCCCCCAGTAAAGTCGCCCAATAATAACCTAAATACCGATCCGCGATCATACCCCCTACAATTGGTGTAACATATACAAGTGCGGTATACGCGCCATATAGTGCATAAGCATGGTTATCGGTAAATAACAGCTTCTGTGTTAAATACAAAACCAATAACGCACGCATACCGTAATAACTAAAATACTCCCACACATTGACCGCAATAGTGTAATACAGCGATTTAGGCTGAGACTCCTTTGTTTGATTCATCATAAAGTTCCTTTAATGAAATAAACTTGAACCCTTATCATAACGAAATATTGGCAAAAGGATATGATAAAATATATTCTAATCAATAAAAAATAGGTAAGTACAAGCAAAATCAAAGCTATATCGTACCCTGTAGCGAGATTCTAGCGATTTTATAACAAATTATATACTTAATACTTAAAACAAGTGACTAAATCGAAAATTTATACAAAGCTGGTCAAAAAAGGAGTAGACAAAATGGATGATACAAAATTACTATCACATGATTTTCTTAAAAATTCAATTTTCAAAGAATGTATCGACTTATTTTATGATGCCATTTTAGTTTTTGACGATAAACAGCATGTTGTTGAAGCAAATAAACCTGCTGAAAATTTTCTTAAGTTATTCACGACAAGAGTTGTTAGATAAAACACTAGATCAGTTTGTGTCACATGAGTATAAGAAAAAACATCAAATATTATTTACAAAGACCAGAAAAGAAAAGTATGGGACAAAGAACCGCTACTTTACAGATTACCGATAAATTTATGAATACAACACCTGTAGATATATCTCTTACACCTATTACCTATACTTTGTGCTAGTAATCGTGCGCCAATAGATTGTTTATATAATACTCCTTATTACAATATTGCTGCTATGATCAATATCTATTCCTTTCTCTAGTACCTGTCTTACCAAATCCACAGCAATATTATAGAGTTTATCGACTGACTCTTGATTGAGAATCAAATTCAATTGCCAACTGACTTAAAACTTAAATTGGATTGCTATTATCCGGTAAGTTCACGCTGTCACCACCATCAGTGGTAAAGGTATAAGCATGTGCAATTGACTCTGTACAACATTATATAATGGCTTAACCATGATAGGAATCCTTTTTCTTTTTTTAAATCCATGGAAATAACTTTATTTCTACTGCCAAACGTATCCTATACCCAAAAATGATTCTGCTAAGGGGGAGGAAATTACTTTGAAGGTTATCTTGTTTTATGTTGAGACGATATCTATAATTCAAACAATTCAAAAAACCGGGGGAAAAGAAATGAAAAGAAACAAAATAGAAAGTGGAATGAAAAAAATTACCTTACTGTGTTTAGCAGGAATATTAACTGCTTGTGGTGGTAGCCCAACTGCAAACGATGATAAAAAAGTATCTGGGATAGTGGCATCAGATAATAAAGGAGGGACTATTTTTCCAGAATATATTGCAAAGGATAAGGAGGCATTAGGCTCTTTATCTATCGGCAGCTCAAACCTTTCAAGTACATTGAAAGTAGGTAGTAAACACGTAAGCACGTATCAAATTAAAGCTATTGACATTTTTCCTAAAAATGTTGAGATTGACCTTGATAATCTTCCTCCAATTAATAGTTGTATAAATGCAAGCCCACAATCATTTAATTCGTTTACAGAGTTTTGTATTCTTCCATTAAAGGCAAAGTTTGATACTTTAGGCTTAAAAAATATAAATATTGTGATTGACTTATCAAATGGAGAAAAAATTTCGTATAACCGCATTATTAATGTTGTAAATAAACATTCACATCTTTTGTCTCAACCAATATTGATGAATTCATTGGATGCGTTGGATAATAAAATCTATATTTCTGGCGATAAAAAGGTTAGTTTGTACAATCCTTTTAATTATGCGATTAACAATATTAATCTGTTATTGAATGGTGAAGTTATCGGTAAAATCGCTCACCTTGAAGGCAAGTCAAGTGTTGTTTTAAATGATGAAATAAGTGCAAAAATAAATGCTGTACGTAACAAAGGAGCAGCTAATCAAGCTGGCTTACTTACAGCAGCTAATATAGGTGGAGAGTTGACTATTCAATTTATTGATGATCGTCAAGCTTTAGCAGAAATTGAGAACTTATTTATTCAAGATACAGGGGAAAACACCGTTAAGTTAATTACTTATCGTCCAAATTTAAAGATCACAAAAGTTGAATTTAACAAAAATACATTAAGCGGAGTTGACTGGGGTAATGAAAATGATTTTACACAAAATCATAATTTAAATAATGAACAAATATACGAGCTTAAATTTAATGTCAATTCTAATGCTAAAGGTAAAGGCACCGTTGAGATCACACTACTAGATGAAAGTAATAAAGAACATCCACAGGAAATCGTGTTAACAAGTCATATAACGGTAGCACCTGTCACGCTCGAAATACAATCTAACAGCATTGTAAACGATGACAACTATGCTCAAGATAATATAATTGTAATAACCAATAACTCAAAGTTTAATTGGGCTCAAGTCGATTTATCTAGCTTTTCTTTAGATGGACTATCTTTAGTTAATAACGGTCAAATAATCAACAGCACACCTTCTTGTCTTTCACTAACCAATAATATTTTAAATACAAACGCTTCTTGCTACCTTAAAGTTGACGAAAATAGCGATACAAAATCGGGCTGGCATAATTTAACCATTAAAAAAGGCGATACAAATTTACTAGAAGATATCACTGTAGCTATTAAATCTATTAAATCCAATCGATCTGCATTTGTATATGAACCAGTAAGAATAGGTGAAAACCTTTACACATTAGACGTTTATAATAATAATACGAATGAAGATCAAAAACTCACGTTAAGTACTGAAAATATTAAAATTGAAATGGGTCAAGATTGCCTAAACCAAAATATCAGTAGTAAAAGCTCATGTTCAATCACTTTCAGCAAAGAAGATGTAACTAAAGAAGCAAATATTCAATATGACATTCAATTTGCAAATAGTGGTCAAGGCGACACTGACCTAAAAGCCATAGAACAAGGGAGGTATAATATACTTCCATCAGAACGACTATATTATATTGATAATAATACTGAGCTTAATTTTTATGATTTAAATCAAGGTGAAAATAAAGAAGTAAAAAAATTAAATGAAACCGACAAAATTACCACTCCAATTCCATTTAACCAGGACTTCTTAAAAAGAAATGGTTATGTAAATAGACTTGAAATAAGTCAAAATGGAACCTTATATGGAAGCGGGAGGCTAAACAGTGGTTTTCCTTTGGCGCGTCTAAACAACAATATATTAAATCTTCAAACAACTCCGAACTATATTCGTAGCTTTGTTGGCTCCAAAGATGCAGTGTATTACAGTTTTGAAGAACATCAGGAAAATGCCAACAATGAGAATTATATAGGACGTTGGCTTGATGCTGACAGCACACTTGATAATTTAAGGTTAAAAACAATAAATTTGGTTGATAAGCTAGGAATTCAAAATTTAGAAAATATTACAGATAATCTATTCTTTGTCAAGGTGCCTAAATCTATTGAGGTTACAGAGCATAAAACAGGAAAAATTTCCTTAGCATTATCAAGGTCAAGATTATTAAAAGAAATACCTCATTATGAGTGGAGTGGTTTAAGCGGTTATTATGATGATGAGAATGCAACATATACTTTTACAGCGCCTTATTATAATCCTACAGGGAACAATACCCATCAAATAACACTTAAAGCAACTTCAGGTGAGAGTGTTCAAACATCAATTATCTTAGTTGAAGTTGAGAAAAATGATGATTTAAAGGGAATAGTTTCAGTTCAAGCGAATGATGAAGTAATTGAGAATGAGAAGATAGCTTTAAAAGCAATATTTGACAACTCTAATGTGCCACAACGTCAGGTAAAGGCGTATAAATGGACTATTCCAGACAATTGGGAATTTGATGAGACACGTTCAGATGATAATCAAAAGCAGATTACCGTTATTGCTCCAGCATGGGCTAGTATTCCTAAGGCTGTATTTACCGTAACAGCAACAGATAATGCGGACATTACAACGCTCGCATTTGAGCATGCGGTAACACTGAAGGCTAATCCGAACTTACAAGGCACGGCAAGGATTAGTGGAGGAAATGAGGCTACAGAGAATGACACAATTCAGTTGACTGCAAACTATGATTTACCGGATGATTCGCCTAATAGAAAGGCTGAGAGCTACACATGGACGATTCCACTTGACTGGGGAGTAGTAGCACCATCAAACTTAACCTTAATAGCGAATACAAGTAACCAACAATTAATTGTACCCGCTAATGTTTCTAATACTATTACAGTAAAAGCACCGCACTGGAATTTAAATGAAGTGGGGTTATTTACCGTTAAAGTGACGGATGCTGCTGGTATTACAACGGATAACTTAGCTATACATAATGTAACGGTGAAGGCTAATACGAGCTTAGGAGGCGAGGTCAATATAGAAAGTAGTACTAATTCTGTTATTGAGAATATGGAAATTACGTTGCATGCAAACTATATTACACCGCCAAATTCGCCAAACCGTCAACCGAAAGAGGATGGATATACCTGGAATATCCCAGATGACTGGAGCATGGTGTCAAGCGAAATAAATAAAGCGACACTTACAGTAAGAGCACCAGACTGGACTACAAATAAAATAGGATCATTTACCGTAACAGCACTGGATAATGCCGATGTAATAGCGTTAGCTATTCCATATGAAATCTCTGTTAAGAAAGATATGAACGTTACTGTTATGCTACAGAATACTATAGGTGATAAAATCCACGAGTTTCATATTGATTTAAAGGATATAACAACACTACCTGCTCCCCCTCCTGACTTATATTCAAAGGATGTAAATGTTGTTAGTTTGTTGTTTAACAAAGGAGAAGCGAGTAGAAATGAGTATCAGGCGTGCTGGGAGAGAACACAAACTAACGGGGGAAATTATGCATTTGAGTGTACTCAGGACGTGTTGCCTGAAATCACTGATAACCACTATATTTGGAAAGTTGTTAGCTTTTCTCCCAACAGAGAATACAATATTTATCTTATACCTACAACAACAGGCTCACGAACTAAAATACTACACCTTCTGTCAAGCTAATCATAGTGACATGGATGTTGAGAACCACTTATTTCATCGAATTTTGTAAATCAATCTAATAGAAAAAAAGTTTATTGAGTACTGAGAAGTTGTAAAAAATGCTGCTGATAGAATTTCATTTCTTCAATCGACTCCTTAATATCATCTAATGCAAGATGTACACTTTGTTTGTTAAATTGCTTTAAGAGATCTGGTCTCCACAAAGATGCTGCAATTTTAAATGAACTGACGTCGAGTAAGCGATAATGAAAATAGTCTTCTAACGTAGGCATGTATTTGGCTAAAAACCTGCGATCTTGCCAAATGGAATTGCCACATAAAGGTGATTGCCCCTTATGTACGTGTGGCTTAATAAATTCAAGAATCTGCCACTCAGCCTCTGTAACTGAAACTTTACTGTGGCGCACACGCTCAGTTAAACCTGAGGCCTGATGAGTTTTAATACACCATGAATTCATATTTTGCAAAACTTCATCGCTTTGATGAATAGCGATTGCTGGCGATTCTGCAACGATATTGAGATTAGAGTCAGTGATAATGGTAGCAATCTCAAGAATATAACAGCTGTCTATTTCAAGACCTGTCATTTCAAGATCAAGCCAAATAAGGTTGCTCTTTGTTTCAGTGTTTTCGGTTGTCACAATTACTCCTTGGCACGAGAAACGTATTCACCTGTACGTGTATCAACTTTAATGATTTCATCAATTTGTACAAATAACGGAACACGAACCACAGCACCTGTTTCTAGTGTTGCAGGTTTCCCTCCACTACCAGCTGTATCCCCCTT
Source organism: Fastidiosibacter lacustris (assembly GCF_003428155.1). GTDB lineage: Bacteria > Pseudomonadota > Gammaproteobacteria > Francisellales > Francisellaceae > Caedibacter > Caedibacter lacustris. Next base: position 189,033 of record NZ_QLIR01000001.1, on the reverse strand, counting down.
TAAGGCAGGGTCAGTTTCAGTGATCCTCAATTGCACAAAGTTGGGTGGTGTAACGCTGATTGGCTCACCATTGAAAAGGGTAATAGAACATTGATCTTGTTCCTTGATCCATTTCTTACTGTCGGCTAAGGCAACCTCACTGATATTGTATTGCTCAAACGTTTCATCGTGCATAAAAACGTAGAATTCCCCATCAAAATAAGAATAGCTTGCAGAAACTTCTTGTACATCAGCAGCATCAACACTTTCACCAGATTTAAATGTTTTTTCAATCACGCGACCGTTTTTCAAGTTACGGAGTTTAACGCGATTAAATGCTTGACCTTTTCCAGGTTTCACAAATTCATTTTCAACAATAACCATTGGGTTGCCATCAATTAAAAGTTTAAGACCATTTTTAAATTCGTTTGTACTAAAACTTGCCATCTTTATCCTCTTTAGTATATTAACGCTACTTTAATTGCAAAATGCTGATCATGATACACCAAAACAAAAGCACACAACAGACTGATGTAATACGAAGTTGGAAAAAATCCTTACAACAAGGTTTTTCTAATTGGCTTGAGCTTGCACAATTTTTACAGCTTAATCCAGATGAATATTCTGTTGTATCTATCAAGCATTTCCCGATGCGCGTACCACTGAGTTTTGCTCAAAAAATGGAAAAGGGGAATATCAATGACCCTTTGTTAAGACAAGTATTACCAATCAGTGAAGAACTTCAAACTGCTGATGGTTATGTTTTGGATCCTTTAAATGAGATGGCATTTAATCCTATCAAAGGTCTTTTACATAAATATCACAATCGTGCACTATTGATGCTACATCCAGCTTGTGCCATTCACTGTCGATATTGCTTTCGCCGAGAGTTTGATTACAAAGCACAAACACAAGCCAAAGAAAGCTGGCAATATGTATTTGAATATCTTAAAACACATTCTGAGTTAGATGAAGTTATCTTCAGTGGTGGCGATCCACTTATGCACAATGATGAAACTTTAGATTGGTTTATACAGCATTTGGAGGAGATTTCTCATATCAAGCGCTTACGCATTCATACACGTATTCCTGTTGTTTTACCTGATCGTATAACAGAAGGTTTGGTCAAAGTATTCAATAAAACGCGCTTACAAAAAATCATGGTCATTCATGCAAATCATCCTAATGAAATTGCACAGGATGTGACTATTGGACTTAAAAAATTACAACAGATTGGTTTTACGTTATTAAATCAATCGACCTTGTTAAAAGGTGTAAATGATCATCCAGAAACTCTAAAAGCACTTTCAGAAGCGCTTTTTGAAGCTGGCGTGATACCATATTATTTGCATCTATTGGATAAGGTTAAAGGTGCTATACATTTTGATATAGAAGAAAATAAAGCCAAAGAGATCCATGCACAATTAAAATCAATTACTTCAGGTTTTTTAGTTCCTAAGTTGGTACGTGAAATTGCACATCAAAGGTCAAAGACATGGATAGGTTCAGAAAAGTTTTGATAATAAGATGTCATTACGGCTCATAATATGTAACACTAAAAAAACTAAAAAATGGATGAATTATGCTATAAATAATAAAAAAGGTATTACTTATGACAGCAGTGTCAACGAGTACAACATTTGCCTCAGATGGTGATATTAGTACGCTTCATAAGGTATTTGATTTAATTGCAAAACGTGCACAAATCATGCAAAGTATCGCAGCAGATAAATATGTTAAAAAGTCTAGTATATACGCATCAGAACGTGAGTTAGAAGTCCTCAAACATGTAAAAGATGTGGTCCATCAGCAAGGTTTGCCAGTCTACCCTATGTTGGTTTTTACCCAAATTCAAATGGATATGTCGAAATTTATTGAACAGTATTGGCTAAATGTCTGGATAAAAACACCCGATTATTTTCAGCAACACAATCTTGATTTAGAGCTATTAAGGAATGAAATCACCAAAATTGACGATCAACTTTATCCTGCAATTAAAGAATCCCTATCTTCATTTAAACGCTGTTCGATGACAACGAGCATTACGTTGTTTAGTAAAGCAATGGAAAATGTAAAAGGAATTCCAACTGACCCTGATTATACTAGTCTCATGCTGGCAAGCTTGGTGGCAGTGTCTCAAGTGCAGCAATAACTTTTTGAGGTGTCAATTTATTCAAGCAATCCATATGGCCTAACGGACATTCGCGTTTAAAACAAGGACGACAGCTTAAATCATCAAGATAAATGCTTTTTGCACGTTGATTTAATGGCGGAGTAAATTTATCCGAGGTTGAGCCATAAATAACAAGCGTCGGGATATTTAGTGCGCAGGCAATGTGCATAAGACCTGAATCGTTACTTATAACTTTCTCACACGCTGCTAATAAATAAACCGCATCTGTTAAACTTGTTTTTCCTGCTAAATTGAATAAATAAGCGTGATGATTACAACTTTTACTGATATCTGAACAGGTATCCTGATCTTTAATACCACCTAATAACAGCACTTGATAGTTTTTGTTGAGTAAATACTGCGTAAGTTCAAGGTAATAAGCTGTAGGCCATTTTTTTGCTGGACCAAATTCAGCACCTGGACACAGTGCAATAGTCGGTTTGATGAATGCTAAACGATACTTTTGTTGAGCTTGAGTAATAAGTGATTGTTCTAGAGTGAACTTAGGGTAAGGGAGTTTAGCTATTAATTTTTCTTTGTTAGCAATACCTAACGCGCAAAAGCGTTCAATCATGAGTGGGTATTTGTTTTTATCTAGGCGCCTTCTATCATTAAGTAAGAAAAATCGGGCTTCTCCATGCCACCCAATACGTGTTTTAATTTTAGCAAAATAGGGAATAAGGGCAGATTTCCATGAATTAGGCAAAACGATAGAGTGGGTATAGCCTTTGTTTAAGAATTCTTTTGCTTTTTGTTTACGTGCTTTAAGTCCAAACTCACCATGTTTAAATTCAAGTGTAAATGTCGCATTTACTTGAGGCATAAAATAAGCTAACTCACAACAATGTTTGGGTGCTGCAATATCAATCACACAATCAGGATAAAGCACTTTCAGATAGCGATAAAGTGATTGTGACATCACCATATCTCCCACCCAGCTAGGTGCAATAATTAAATATTTACGCATGTGTACTACTTTTGCTGTTAATCACAACAAAGCGCGTACTGCAATATGGGCAAATGCCTTCATCTTGATCTTTTAAGTCGATATAAACGCGAGGATGTTGATTCCATGAAGCATGTTCAGGCGTTGGACAGCAAATACGTTGACCTTTTTTTACTTCAACTATCAGGATATTTTTTTTGACGGACATAAATCATTAACTGTAGTTAGTAATATTGAAGTTAGTTTAGCATAGAAAAGTATTGGCTTTAAGACTGATTAGCACTATATCTTTGAGTGTGATATTAACTAATACTCTCGCTTAATAATATATTCAGCCAATTGCTTTAAGTTTTCGGTATTAAATTGAGAGAGTCTGTCTAAATGTAGATACGCTTCTTTTATTAATGTATAAAGAAGCATTTTTGTTTTTTCTATTCCAAGTAAGCTCGGGTAAGTGGATTTGTTGAGTTTAAGATCACTCATATTAGATTTACCAAGAATTTTGGTATCGGATGTTGCTTCTAATAAATCGTCTTTAACTTGAAACGCAAGACCAATACATTCGCTAAATTTAATAAGGTGCTGCTCAATGTGCTTATCTAAATAATAACTTGATGCTAAAAATGGCAACACAACAGAAGCTGTTAGAAGTTTCCCTGTTTTGAGTTTATGAATTGTCTCCAACGTTTTAATTGTTTGAGTATTCCCCTCAGCATCAATATCCAACTGTTGACCAGCAACCATGCCTTTTGCTCCTGTATGTGTCGCTAAAACAAATAGAATATTTTTTAGCTGATCGATATTAATTTCTTTAAGTTCACTTAGAACCTGAAACGCGATACTTTGCAAAGCATCAGCCGCTAAAATTGCCGTTGCCTCATTATATTGGATATGACAAGTTGGTTTGCCACGGCGAAGTGCATCATCATCCATAGCAGGTAAATCGTCGTGGATAAGCGAGTAGGCATGCATCGCTTCTAAGGCAAAGGCTATATAGTGTTTGTTATCGGTATGACAACCAAAACAATCAGCACTTAAATAAGATAAAATAGCACGAATGCGCTTGCCGCCATCTAAAAAGCTATAAGCCATAGCAGATTGTAAACGCTCGCTCGGTATCCTCTGCTGGTAAAAGTAGTCTCTAGCAAACATTTCAAATTGTTGTCTAATAGATTCAAATTTAGCTAGCATAAATAACGCTTAATTAGGGTTAGTTGTTTGTTCAGTGCACCTTGATTCTCTTTAAAGCATTTAAAGGCAGCAATTCCCATTTCATCGGCTTGATGAGGTTGTTCAATAAGCATTTTTATCTCGTAAGATAAGTCATGTGCATTAGAAACAATTTTCAAAGCACCTTTATCAATAAGCCGTTGTGCAACCACCATAAAGTTAAATACAGATGGTCCAGATAATATAGGTTTTGAAAGTGCGGCAGGTTCAAGCATATTGTGTCCACCTGTACCAGAAAAACTCCCTCCGACAAAACTAATATCACTTGCTGCATAAAAAAGCATCATCTCACCCATTGTATCAGCAAGATAGACATTAATATTCTGAAGTTTCTGATTTTGTGTTGTTCTCCGTACATACCTTAATCCTTGACCAGCAATGAGCTTGGCAACTTGATCAAAGCGCTCAGGGTGGCGTGGAATTAATATCAATAACGCATTAGGATAGGATTTTAATATGTTTTGATGAGCATTTAAAACAACCTCATCTTCCCCTTGGTGAGTGCTAGCAGCAATCCAAACAACCTTATTTTGTAGTGAAGCTCTAAATGTTTTGGCTTGATTCAAGATCCCATCATCGATCGTAAAGTCATATTTTAAATTACCATCAACGGTTATTTTATCACGTGCAACCCCCAGTTTAATAAACCGCTTATAATCATCTTGGGTTTGTGTACTGATATGAGCTATTTGGCTTAGCATTTTACGGGTGATAAAGCCAAGCTTAGCATAACCTTGAGCAGATTTTTCTGACAGACGTGCATTTATTAAAATAATTGGGATATGCCTTTTTTTACAAACAGCAAGTAAGTTTGGCCATATTTCGGTTTCCATAATAATACAAAGCTTAGGATCAATTTTGTTTATGAAGCGCTTTAAAAAAAATGCTATATCATAAGGAATATAACAATGATGAATGTTGGTAAAATTTGCATATAGTTTTATAACCTGCGAACTTCCTGTTGGCGTCATCGTTGTGACGATGAAATCACGTACTGGATAATCAATCGCAAGCCTTTTAACCAAGGGGGCAATTGCAATGCTCTCACCCATTGAAACAGAATGAATCCAAATGCTATTTTTTAAAGAAAAGGGAGTGTTGCCAAAACGCTCTAACAAACGTTGACGATAGCCCTTATTATTGCGGCTTCTGATAAGTTTTTTAAGGACAATAAATGGGAGACCTAAAATAAAAAGACTATTATAAATGCACCTTATAGTCGTATAAATCATATATTGTGTTTTTCTAACCAATTCATATATTCAGTAACACCAGTTTTAACATTTTTAAAATGAACATCACAACCAATTTCGCGTAGCTGATCTAAGTTGGCTTCAGTGTAACTTTGATAATGACCTTTTAAATGTTCAGGAAATTCAATATATTGAATCTCACCTTCACCATAGTAATCTAAAATGCTATTGGCAATGTTATTAAAAGGCTCAGCTTTGCCCGTCCCACAGTTAAAAATCCCAGAGATTTGAGGATGATCTAAAAACCATAAATTGACTTTGGCAGCATCTTCAACATAAACAAAATCACGCAACTGTTCACCTGGTTTAAAACCATCGTACGCACCAAAAAGCTTAACTGTTTTATGTTGTTTGAATTGTTTATAGTGATGAAAAGCAACACTAGCCATTGAGCCTTTGTGCATTTCATGTGGACCATAAACGTTAAAATATTTCAAGCCAACAATTTGACTTTGTACTTTTGGTAATTGTTTTCTTACATATTGATCAAATAAAAACTTTGAATAACCATAAACATTAACAGGTCGCTCGTATTGACGCTCTTCGATGAAAGTGGTGTTATTACCATAAGTTGCTGCACTTGAAGCATAAATAAATGGAATTTTATGGCGTATGCAAAAATGCAGTAAAGTTTTACTATATTGATAATTATTGTTCATCATATATTGACCGTCCCACTCTGTTGTAACAGAACAAGCACCTTGATGAATAATCGCCTCAATATTTTCCACTTTAAGCTGTCCTACTCCAGAGCCAAAAGGTAAATACAATAAATCCGATTGAATGGCTTGTAAAAACTCAGCTTGATCACAGTAATCACGAATTTCATAATCAACAAGGTTAGTGAATTTATGACCATCTTTTAAGTCGTCAACAACTAAAATATCATCCCGTCCACAAATATTCAGTTGTTTGATAATATTGGCACCAATAAACCCTGCTCCACCGGTTACAACAATCATTTCTTTCTCGCTTGATTAAAAATATCAAGCGATTTTAACAAAAAAATGTGCCCTATGCTCGAATTTTCTAAATCAAACTTTAGTTTTCGCAGAATTTATATGGGCTTTGCTAAGCTTCGATTTGTCGAAAAATTAAAAATTGCTACAATAAAAAAATGGAATATACGAGTGTGGCTGAAGATGACAAAACCACCCTTAGACTTGCTAAATAGGCGTAAGTTTTTTACGGAAAATATTTATCCTTATCAGGAAAGAATGCCGCGTAAAGTCTATGAGCAGCAAAAAACACAGTTACAGATTGAACTGTTAAAAATGCAGCAATGGGTTAAATCAACAGGTCAAAAGATTTTGATCATTTTTGAAGGGCGTGATGCTGCGGGTAAAGGAGGAACAATTAAGCGCATGATGGAACATCTAAATCCACGTGGGGCAAGTGTTGTCGCCTTAGAAAAGCCTTCTGAACGAGAACAAGGACAATGGTATTTTCAGCGTTATATCCGTCATTTACCCACTGCAGGTGAAATTGTGATGTTTGATCGCTCATGGTATAACCGTGCTGGTGTTGAAAGAGTGATGGGATTTTGTACCCCTGAACAATATGAATTATTTTTAAAGCAGGCGCCTGAACTTGAAAAAATGTTAATACAAAGTGGAATACACCTTTTTAAGCTTTGGTTTTCAGTTAGTCAAAAGGAGCAAAAGATACGTTTTCAATCGCGCGCGGTTCATCCACTTAAACAGTGGAAGCTAAGTCCTATTGATAAAGCAAGTTTGGATAAATGGGATGATTATACAGAAGCTAAGGAAAATATGTTTTTACATACAGATACCGAATTTTCACCTTGGACCGTAATTAAATCTGATGATAAAAGACGAGCAAGAATCAATGCCATGCGTTTTATTTTATCAAAGCTAGATTATAAAAATAAAGATCCTAACATTGCGATCAAACCTGATCCACTTATTGTGGGGCTAGCAGGTGAGATTTATCCTGAATAAACTGCATAAACGCACTTGCAAAACCAAAATGTTTGGTTAAAATACACGAAGTTTAAGGGCTCTTAGCTCAGTTGGTTAGAGCAGCGGACTCATAATCCGTTGGTCGCAGGTTCAAGTCCTGCAGGGCCCACCATCTTCAAACCATCTATTTTCAAACATTCTCAGACGTTGTTATACCTGTTTTGTGACAATCAACTCGTAAACGATTAGGTAAAACACTTATTAAAATAAAATATAAAGTTTAATTATACGGAATGAAGCTAAAAGCGAAACGTTAGAGCCACTTACTCACATCTAATGCACTATAGGTTAAAATAACCTTGGCTCCTGCCCGCTTGATTGCAGTTAATGCTTCAAGGGTTACAGCCCTCTCGTCTAGCCAGCCTTTTTCAAAGGCGGCTTTCACCATCGCATACTCGCCACTAACATGATAGGCTGCAATAGGAAGTGTTGTTGATGATGAGACATCTTGAATAATATCAAGGTAACTCAACGCGGGTTTAACCATAAGAAAATCAGCCCCCTCTTCTTCATCCATTTTGGCTTCTTTTAAGGCTTCTTTTTTATTGCGAAAATCCATTTGATAACTCTTTCGATCCCCCTTTAGTGCACAGTCACACGCACTTCTAAAAGGTCCATAAAATGCTGAAGCATATTTAACTGCATAAGACATAATCGCAACTTGGTTAAAATCGTTTTGATCAAGTGCATAACGCATAGCTTGAATCATCCCATCCATCATCCCGCTAGGTGCGACAATATCTGCTCCTGCTTGTGCATGACAAACGACTGTTTTTTGTAAAATATCAAGCGTTTGATCATTATCAACCTCATCATTGTGTACAATCCCACAATGACCATCGTTAGTATAGGCACATAAGCATACATCTGTGGCAACAATTAATTCTGGGTGTAACATCTTAATATTACGGATTGCTTGTTGCACAATCCCATTACTATCATAGTTTTCAGTTGCATACTTGTCTTTTGTTTTAGGGATACCAAACAACATGACTGACAGGATCCCTGCTTCTTTTATGGCCTTAATAAGCTCAGGCAACCGATCAATCGACCAGTGATATTGATTGGGCATACCGTTTATTTCACGTTTGATACTTTGTCCATGCACAACAAAAATAGGATACATAAGATCAGTAATATTAAGTTTAACCTCAGCAATCTGTTCTCTTAACATTGCTGTACGACGTAACCTTCTTGGTCTTGTGACCGGAAAAAAACTCATTCTAGCTATACCCTATTGTTTTTTTGGTTTCTTACGATATAAAACCGAAATATTACCAATCATTTGTACAAGTTCACATTTAACTTTAATGCAAATTTCTTGTGTTGTGGCTTGACGTGTTTCTTTTTCGATCCCCGCAATTTTGACTTTGATAAGTTCATGAGCGGCTAACGCGTGATCAACTTCAATAAGTACATTTTCAGTTAATCCTTTTTCACCAATAAACACAACTGGATTTAAGCTGTGTGCTTGGGCTTTGAATTGTTGTTTTTGTTGTGACGATAATGCCATATGTTTTCCTTAATTTATCCTTTATTTTGCAAGGGATGATAGTTCAGCGAGTAATGCTTCAATCGCCAATTGCTTATTTACATTAAAATGTTTGCCTTCATAATCTTTTAGTTTTAATAAACGTTGATAATACTTATAAATCTCAATATGAGTATGTTGGTTACAAAATAGAGCCAGTAACTCAATCTGGTCAATAAAAGATACTTTATCAATTTTAAGCTTATAATAAAAAGCATCAATCATAAAACTCGTTAGCCAATATAAAGCATCCTGATATTGTAGATTTAAATCAATTGTCATAGCTAAAACAGGCAACTGTCTTGATAACACTTTGATCAACTCGCGACGTATATTCCAAAAATCTTTATTCGCTTTAATTCTATCAATAATGGCAAGCTGTAATTGACTCATTTGCAATGCTTTCAACGCTTCGTTTTGTTTCATCTGATATTTAAGCATCAAGTATTGGCATTTCTGCTCAAAGTCCAAACCAATATTAAACACTTGAACACGTGATCGTAAGGTTGGAATCACCCATTGTAAATTGTTACTTGTCATTACAAAATAAGTATTTTGCGGAGGTTCTTCCAAACTCTTTAATAACGCATTAGCCGCTGAAGTATTAAGTGCTTCTATTGGTGCAATGATTACCACTTTTGCATGAGATTGATAGCTACTTAAATAAATTCCTTGTAACATACTTTTTACTTGTTCCAGTTTAATCTGTGTTTCATCTGGTTTTAAGTAAAAAATATCAGGAAATGCAGTTAAATCAGTAATGTGTTGTTGATTTAACAATGAGGCACACATATCAATTAATAAGCCATCTAAATCAAGCTTGTCAATATTATGCAATAATATAGCATGTGCAAGGCTTTTATTTTTCTCTAATTGCTTTATTTGATCTAAAAAACCTTGGTAATAAGTGCTGATGTTAACTTCTACCATATCGTGTTATGGACCAACGCGCTGGAATAGATTTAGAGTACTGTGACATAGTGCTGCAAATTTTGACTTTTTGATCTGGTATTCAACTTGGAATAAATTGTATTGACCTGTTTGATATTTCTCTAACAAATAAGCATCACTAGTCATAAGCGCATCAACTAAATTGAGCTCTAAAGCAGACTGACCAAACCAATACTCACCCGTTGCAACCTTTTCTATCTCTACTTTATTTCTAAAGTGTGTAATATGTTCCTTAAAGAGTCTATGCACGACTTCTAGCTCTTCTTTAAATTTTTGACGCCCTTCTTCTGTATTTTCGCCTAACATGGTTAAAGTGCGTTTATATTTGCCAGCAGTATGCAATTCAACATCAACCCCCTTATCAGACAAGAGGCGATGAATATTAGGTAATTGTGCAACCACTCCAATTGAACCAACAATCGCAAATGGTGAAGCAATAATTTGATCCGCAACAGATGCCATCATATATCCACCACTTGCTGCAACCTGATCAATAACAGCTGTTAGTTTTAAGTTAGCTTGTTTAACGCGTGCTAATTGCGCTGCAGCTAAGCCATAACCATTAACTGCTCCTCCTGGACTTTCAAGCTTAACTACTACCTCATCATCAGGCTTAGCTACTTGTAAAATTGCACTGACTTCTTCTGCCAAACTTTCTGCTTGCGAGGCCTTAATATCTCCATTAAAGTTGATAACAAAAACGTTGCTAAGTGCAGCTTTATTTTTATGTAGCAACTTTTGTGCCTGTTGGTGCTGTTTTTGTAGTTTTTTAAACTCTGTCTTATTAAATATTTCATGTGCCAATTGCTGCTGACTGTTTTGATATGCTTTATTTAGCGATTTAATGTTTAATTGCCCTTTTTTTGCGCGCTTAGCTTTTGCCGATAAGCCAACAATAAGTGCAAAAACTATTACAATAGCAAGTGCAACTGTCACCACTTCTAGTATAAAAAACAAATAATTGACGGCATGATTTACCCACATTTTTCTACTCCTAATGTCGGCGATAGATTTTTTTCATTTGCTTTGGTAAAGTGCGCTGAAACGACTCACGTGCAAAAATACGCTCTGCATACTTACTAATTTCTCCTAATGATTCATCTAGTGCAATGCCCTGCTTGGGTAAAGCATGTAACAGTGCAGCCAAAGAGCAATCTGCAAGTGTCATCGTATCAGACATAAAAAACTCATTTTCTGAAAAAATAGGTTCAATTGCACGAAAACTATCCACCAATGCTGCTTTGGCCTCTTCTACCTTTGCTTTATCTATAGCAGCTAAGATAAAGTTAAGTAACAAATACCACTCCCGATCGATACGCTTCATTGCCAAACGTGTCCGAGCACGCTCAACAGGGTAATTAGGTAACAATGAAGGTGCTGGATAACGCTCGTCAATATATAACATGACAACTTCAGGATCATAAATCACATAGTCACGTTCTTTCAAAATAGGTAGAATGCCTTCTGGATTAAGTGTAAAAATTTGTTCTTTATCTTTTTTCTCATCAAGCTCTACTACCTTGAAATTCATACGTTTTTCTTCTAATGCAATACATGCACTGTGTGAGTAAGGACAGTCTTTTTTAACATAAAGTGTGATATACATGAAATGCTTTTATCTACAAAAAAATGATCCGACAATGTTAAATGGTTTAACTGGCATGGTCAATTGCTTCGCATTTGAAAATCAAAATATAAAGTATCACATGACAATTCTAACTAAAAGTATTAAGATGCGCGCGTTTTGATTTTAAATCAACCTTTTAAACAACGAGGATCGGGGAATGTTAAAAATATTACACTTCTTGCTTGCTATTACTGTTATTGGTATTGTACTTTATCTTGCCAGCATGAATCGTAAAAATATTAAAATTCGTTTTATTATTCAACTTATCATCATTGAAATCATTGTAGCTTATTTTTTATTAGCTTCTAACGGTGGAAAAGAAATCGTTCAAGTCATATCCCTTGGATTTGATTATATTATGCAATATGCAACTGAAGGCACAAAGTTTGTATTTGGATCAGTCGTACCAAACGATAAATTTGTCTTTTTCTTCAACGTCTTAATGCCAATTGTATTGGTCTCCGCTTTAATCGGTATTTTACAATATTTCAAGATTCTACCGCTTATTATTTGTGGTGGTGGTTGGTTACTGTCCAAAATCAATGGCATGGGTAGACTAGAGTCCTTTAATGCACTTAGCTCTTTGATCCTTGGTCAATCTGAGAACTTTATTGCTTATAAAAATATCCTCTCACAAATCTCTGAGCAACGCATGTACACAATGGCTGCTACTGCAATGTCTACTGTATCTTTGGCGATTGTTGGTTCCTACATGCAAATCCTAGATGCACAATATATTATTGCTGCATTGATATTAAATATGCTTAGCACCTTCATTGTACTGCATGTCTTAAACCCCTATAACCAAGAACAAGAAAGAAGTTTTGAAGAAATGTCTCTACAAAGCCAACACAAACAATCCTTCTTTGAAATGCTAAGTGAATACATACTCGATGGTTTCAAAATTGCCATTATCGTTGGTGCAATGCTGATTGGTTTTATTGCCTTACTTGCAATGCTCAACGGCATTTTTAATGCTGTTTTTGGTATAAGCTTTCAAGCACTTTTAGGCTATATTTTTTCCCCTTTTGCATGGATTTTAGGTATCCCTGCAAGTGATATGGTACAAGCTGGTGGCATTATAGCAACTAAACTCGTCTCAAATGAGTTTGTGGCTATGCTTTATCTCAAAGATCACCTTACAGATTTTTCTTCACACAGCATAACTGTGCTTTCTGTTTTCCTTGTTTCATTTGCCAACTTTGGTTCAATTGGGATTATTGTTGGTGCCGTACAAGCGCTAGATACAGAACGTGCTAAATTCGTTTCTCGTCATGGCTGGCGCTTGGTCTTTGGTGCCACAATGGTAAGCTTTTTATCCGCTTTAATTGCAGGATTTGTTGTTTAAACGATAATTCCACTTCATGTTTTACTATCAAATTTCAACAAATTAAAAAACCAAGATTTATATAATTTGCAGGATTTACATTTGACATTAGCAATTAACTTTACCAATATTTCTCTTAATTTAAATCCTAAAGACTTTAATTGTGGGTACATTAATTAAGGAACTACCATTCATGAGCGCAACAACTGCGAAGCTTAATACACTGATCCACTGCTATCAAAAAATGTATAGCATCCGCCAAATTGATAATACTGAAGCCGAACTTGTCAATAGCGGCAAGGCTAACTTTTTAGCTTCATCCAAAGGTCATGAGGGTGCTGCGATTTTTGCTGAATACCTTAAACCCTCTGATTGGTTGCATTGCCACTATCGTGACAAGCCTTTGATGCACGCTCGTGGCGTCGAGGCAACAATGTTCTTCTATAGCTCATTGTGCAAAGCCGAAGGTGTGTCAAATGGGCGCCAAATGGTGATTGGCATCAGCGAACGCAAACTTAATATTGTGAGCATTGTTACTCCAGTTGGCAATCAGGCTTTACCTGCGGCAGGTATTGCACAAAGCATTAAAGGTCTGATAGATCAACCAATTGTTTATTGTGGAATGGGTGATGGTACTACTCAACAAGGTGAGGTAATGGAAGCATTTGCTGAGACAAAGCGTCGCAACCTTCCTGTACTATTTGTTGTTCAAGACAATGAATATGCAATTTCAACTCGCACTCAAGGTAAAACATTTTTCTCTCTACCAAATAATAAAAAACCAACTGAATTTTATGATATTCCTATTACTCATATTGATGGTAGCAGACCATTTGAATATCATGAGCAAATTGAAAGCATCATTGCTCAAATGCGTAAAGATCGTGCACCTCATATCATTATCTTTAAAGTAGAACGTCTAAAAAGTCACAGTAATGCTGATGATCAGCGTATTTATCGCGATGAAAAAGAGCTTGTTCGTATTGAGCAAAACGATCCTGTTACTTTAAGTCGCCAATATCTTTTAAATGCAGGCGTTAAAGAAAACTTCCTACAACAATTAGAGAACGATACAAAAAAAGCGGTTAAAGACGCGGTAGAACTTGCTTTACAAGGCACCACACCTAAAGCGTGTTTTAATGCTGAACGCTCCTTGCCAGCACATTTATTACCACATGCTTATGAGTATCGTGGTGATTTTTCACAACAAACTCGTATTGGAATGGGTGCTGCAATGCGTGAAGTATTTCGCCAACGTTTATTGCATGATGATCGTGTTTATCTTTTGGGTGAAGACATCGAAGATGAAAAAGGTGATGTTTTTGGTGTAACCAAAGGTTTATCCACTCAGTTTCCAGGTCGAGTTATCAACAGTCCATTAGCCGAAGCCACCATCTTGGGCGTGTCTATCGGGATGGCACTAACTGGTAAGCGCCCCGTTGCCTTTATTCAGTTTGCTGATTTTATGCCACCCGCTTACAACTTACTGTTTACTGAGCTTGCAACCATGTATTGGCGCTCAAACGGTGACTGGGAGTGTCCTGTAATTGTGTTTGCAGCTTGTGGTGGTTATCGCCCAGGTCTTGGTCCTTTTCACGCTCAAACTAATGAAGGTACATTTGCTCACATTCCTGGAGTTGATGTTTATATGCCCTCTAATGCTTCAGATGCAGCAGGCATGCTTAATGCTGCTTTTGAGTCTAATCGACCCAGTGTATTTTTATATCCTAAAAAGCTCTTAAACAATACAAGTATTGAAGATACGACTTCAACTGATGTCAATAAACAAATCGTGCCCGTTGGCAAAGCACGGATTGTTAAAGCAGGTTCAGATATTACATTTGTTGGCTGGGGAAATACAGTATCATTGTGCCAAGAAGTTGCAGACACTTTAGCAACCGTTGGTATAGATAGTGAAATTATTGATCTACGCACAATTAAACCGTATGACTTAAGCACAGTTTTAGCTTCAGCTGAGAAAACTGGATACTTAATCGTCACTCATGAAGATAATTTCACATGTGGGGTTGGTGGCGATATTATTGCCTCTGTCGTAGAACAGGCAAAAAGATTGATTAAAGTAAAACGTATCACCCGTGCCGATACTTATGTGCCTTGCAATTTTGACAATCAAATGGAAGTATTGCCCTCTTACGAACGTATTTTAACCGCTGCGACCCAATTGCTTGACCTGTCATTAGAATGGGAAGTGACAAATCATAACGATGTGGGCTTTTATAATATTGAAGTTATTGGTGCAAGTCCTTCAGATGAAAGCGTTTTGATTACCGAGCTTCACGTTAAGGTTGGTGATTATATTAAAGTCGGGGATAAACTGGTTGATTTAGAAGCCAGTAAATCTGCAGGCGAAATACTCTCTCCAAGTAATGGGGTAGTGGAGGAAATCTATGTTAATGAATCTGAACGCGCAACTGTTGGTGAGAATTTATTAAAACTTAGATTGCCTGAGGGAAGTCTAAATGATCAAAAAATTCAAAAACGCCCTATTTTAATACGTAAAATCCAAGAAGAAATAGCAAGACAGAACAAACCACATAGTATCTATCCTGTTGGAATTAGTACACCTTGTTTTAAAACAGGCTCAAGGCTTGTGACCAATGATGAGTTACTGACGAACTTTCCTGATCATCAATCTGAGGATATTATTAATCGTACCGGTATTGAATCACGCTTTTGGCTGGCGAAAGATGAGAATATTATCGATCTTGCAGCGAGCGTTGCTAAAGATGCTTTAAAACAAAGCAATTTAAGCTTAAGTGATATTGACATGGTCATTTGCTCAACCTGCACCCCAGATCAGTATCTCTCACCTTCTATGTCATGTTTGATTTTAGAGAAACTTTATCATACTTATGGCGAGCAAAACATTCCTGCTTATGATATTAATGCTGCCTGTAGCGGTTATTTGTATGCTTTACAAAGCGCACGTGATTACTTACAAACAAGACCTAATAAACGCGTCCTTTTGATTAGTGCTGAATATATGACTAAGCGTTTAGATCAAACTGACTTTGATACTGCATTTCTATTTGGTGACGCAGCGACTGCTACGATTATCAATGGTGATGCTTACAAAAATGACTCAAAAGCGATAATCGACGAAATCTCATTGACTGCAACAGCTGAAAATGGCGATATCCTAAATGTCCCAACTGCCAAAGATGCCTTTACACAATTACAAGGTAAAAAATTATTCACATTTGCGGTTAAAACCATGTCAATGATTATGCACAAATGTTGTCAACAAGCCAACATTACACTCAACAGCGTGGACTTAGTAATTCCACATCAAGCCAACCAGCGCATTTCCAATGCCGTTGAAAAACGTTTAAAAATGCTCCCGGGAACACTTTATAGTAATATCGCACGCTATGGAAACACCTCTTCATGCACGATACCAATTGCTTTAGCTGAAACGTTAAATCAGCGACCAGTAGGTAATAAAGTTGCCCTTTGTGCTTTTGGCTCAGGTTTTACCGCTGCTGCTGCGCTTTTAAGCACGAAATAGTTTGCAATTTGACTTAAAATCGTTAGATTTAGCAAATGATAATAGCTGGAAGATATAACAAATTCTTATATGACCAACAAAAAGTACGCTAGCAATATAAATCGAACATTGCTTAATTAAAATGAAAGAAAAAATTAAAAACTAAGAATAAACCATGACGAAAAACCTTGTAATTGTAGAGTCTCCTGCAAAGTCTAAAACAATTAAAAAATACCTTGGCAGTGATTTTGAAATCCTTGCTTCTTATGGACACGTTCGTGATTTAGAGCCTAAAGAAGCTTCCATTGACGTTGAAGATAACTTTAAAATGAAGTATCAGCTCATTGAACGCAACAAGCGTCATATTGATGTCATAAAAAAAGCGGCAAAAACAGCAAACCATATTTATTTAGCAACAGACCCTGATCGTGAAGGTGAGGCAATTTCTTGGCATATTTATGAGCTTCTAAACGATGCAAATCTATTGAAAAATAAAATTGTGCATCGAATTGCTTTTAATGAAATAACGAAATCTGCAGTAACCGCAGCCGTTGCCAATCCACGTACACTTGCCATGGAGCTTGTTAACGCTCAGCAAGCAAGACGGGCACTTGATTTTTTGGTTGGCTTTAAGCTTTCTCCACTCTTGTGGAAAAAAGTGCGTCGCGGTCTTTCAGCTGGACGTGTGCAAAGCCCAGCTCTTAGGATGATCGTAGAGCGTGAACTTGAAATCGAAGGCTTTCAATCACAAGAGTATTGGAGCATTACTGCTGAGCTTAAAAAACGTAAAAAGTTCTTTGCTAAATTAAGCCAATTTAATTATCAAAAATGCGAGCAGTTTAGTTTTACAAATGAAACTCAAGCTATACAGGCACTTGATATTATTAAAAAAGATACCAATGATGAGCTTATCGTTCACAGCATCGACAAAAAGCAAAAACGACGCAATCCGCTGCCTCCTTTCATTACATCAACCTTGCAGCAAGATGCTGTTAGAAAATTGGGCTTTACCACTAAAAAAACGATGATGTTAGCCCAACAGTTGTATGAAGGCATAGATTTAGGTGCTCAAGGTGCCGTGGGTTTAATTACTTATATGCGTACAGATTCAACCAGTTTGTCACAAGATGCAATCAGTGAAATCAGAACCTTTATCGCTAAAGAATATGATCAAGACCATTTGCCGAGTAAAGAACAGATCTACAAAACAAAAAGCCAAAATGCTCAAGAAGCACATGAAGCGATTCGTCCTACTTCCGTATTACATAAGCCACAAGATTTAAAGACTTTCCTAACGAATGATCAACTTAAGCTATATGATCTTATTTGGAAGCGTACGGTTGCTTGCCAAATGATCCATGCATTAATGGATACTGTTGCTATTGAGTTTATGACTGAAAACAAAGCACATGCTTTTAAGGCGACAGGTTCTGTGATTGCCAAGCCTGGCTTTTTAGCAGTTTATCAAGAAGCAAAAGATGAAGACGCATCAGTTGATAGCGACGAAGGCTTGATTTTACCTACAGTTAAAGAAGGTGAAAAAATTCCAGTCATCGACATCATTGGGAAGCAACATTTTACGGAGCCACCGCCTCGCTATAGTGAAGCTTCTCTTGTTAAAGCATTAGAAGAATACGGTATTGGTCGACCTTCTACTTATGCCACCATTATTTCTACTTTACAACAACGTGACTATGTTATTTTAGAGAAAAAACGCTTTAAACCAACGGATGTAGGGCGGATTGTTAATAGCTTTTTAACCAATTATTTCCATCACTATGTTGAATATAGTTTCACTGCAAAACTTGAGGATGAGCTAGATAATATTGCAGAAGGTAAAATTGACTGGATTCCGGTTTTAAAACAATTCTGGGAGCCTTTTATCAACCAAATTACCTCCATTGATGAAAGCATTAAAAAAAGTGATGTCACCCATGAAAAAATGGATGAAGATTGCCCCGAATGTGGTCATAAGCTTTCGATTCGCCTTGGTCGCAGTGGACGCTTTATCGGTTGCACCAATTACCCAGCATGTACTTATACACGTGCTATTGTCAAAGATAATGAGGAGTCCGTTGAAAAGGAGGCACCTGAGATTGTCCCAGATCGAAAATGTCCTGAATGCGAGTCGGATCTGTTGATCAAACAAGGTCGATATGGCAAGTTTATTGGCTGCTCGGGGTATCCTAAATGTAAACACATGGAACCATTGGAAAAGCCAAAAGACTTAGGAATTCAATGCCCGAAATGCAAAAAAAATAACTTTGTTGAAAAAAAATCACGTAAAGGCAAGGTATTTTATGCGTGTGCAGGATTTCCAAAGTGTAAGAACTCATTTTGGTATCCGCCCATTCAGGAAGAATGTCCTAAATGTCACTCCCCTATTTTGTTGCACAAGACAACAAAAAAAGACGGTGAGCAAAAAGTTTGCCCTAATACAGAATGCGATTACAGCATTAACTTAAATCAAACCGAACAACCCACAATGGAATAGCAGTATAGGTTTCCCAGATTGTCTTATCGTATTCATTCGCCCACATGCACTCAAACCCAGCTTGTTTGAAGCCCAAGTTCAGTCCCCCAGCACCAGAAAACAAGCTAACTACTTTCATTTTTACCCTTGCTTTGGATGCTTAATTTATTTTTAAATAAGGTTTTTGGTGAACTCAAAAGCTGAATGTCAAACTTTAATGATGGTTCAACTTTTGAACTTGCATTATGGATTCTAAATGATATTTTTCAATCATGATCCATTAATAAAATCAAGGTATTTTTGCTGCCATTCTTAAATGATATATCTAAGATTTCAGTTGAAAGCTTCACCAAAGGTGTTTGAAACTTAGGTAGAACTATTCTGAAACAATTTCCAGCTTTTAGCTATAAGGACTATTTTGAGTAAGATATCAAAATAGTTAACAGCTTTATGATTTTACCGTTAATCCAAATTAAAAAATTTAGCAGGGATTTGCGTTCACCTTATGCACCTTTTCTGTTAGAATCGGCGAGCAATATTTTTTAATGACAATACAAAAACTTAAAGGAACACAATAATGTCTCAATGTCTTAATATCACTGATCATCAATTTGATGCTGAAGTCATCAACAGTGAACGACCCGTCCTTGTTGATTTTTGGGCGCCTTGGTGTGGCCCATGTAAAATGATTGCGCCTGTTCTTGACCAAATTGCAGAACACTACGGTGATAAGTTAAAAGTGGTTAAAATCAATGTTGATGATAACCAAGAAGTTCCTGCCAAATTTGGTGTACGTGGCATTCCTACACTTATGGTCTTCAAAGATGGTGAAAACGTTGAAACCAAAGTAGGCGCTGTGCAAAAATCTCAGCTTATTCAAATCCTTGATAAACACATTTAAAAAAATATTCCGTTCAACTCGAAGGGGTTCCCCTTCTTCACTTAACTAACAAAGAGTTTCCTAATGAATTTAACTGATTTAAAAAATAGATCTATTCCCGAGCTTATGGAGCTTTCACGCGCACTTGGACTCGAAGCAACAGGTCGTGCACGCAAACAAGAAATTATTTTCAATATCTTAAAAGAACATGCCGATAAAGGTGAAGATATATATGGTGAAGGTGTACTAGAAGTATTACAAGATGGTTATGGCTTTTTACGTTCATCTGACACTTCTTATTTTGCCTCGCCTGATGATATTTATGTCTCCCCTACTTTTATCCGTAAGCTAAACTTGCGTACAGGCGATAGCATTATTGGTAAAATTCGTCCCCCTAAAGATAATGAACGCTATTTTGCAGTTAAACATATCGATAGCGTTAACTTTGACTCCCCTGAATTAGCTCGTACCAAGGTGTTATTTGAAAATTTAACACCAGAATATGCAAAAGAACGTTTATCAATGGAGCTTGGAAATGGCTCAAGTGAGGATATTACCGCGCGTATTATTGATTTAGCCGCACCTTTTGGTAAAGGTCAGCGTGGTTTGATCGTTGCTCCCCCAAAAACTGGTAAGACGATCATGATGCAAAATATTGCATCCTCAATTGCTAAAAAATATCCAGAATGTTATTTGATCGTGCTCTTAATCGATGAGCGTCCAGAAGAGGTAACAGAAATGCAACGCTCAGTTCGTGGTGAAGTCGTTGCAAGCACCTTTGATGAACCTGCTGCACGCCATGTTCAATTAGCCGAAATTGTGATCGAAAAAGCAAAGCGTTTGGTTGAGCATAAACAAGATGTGGTGATTCTTTTAGATTCAATTACTCGCCTTGCACGCGCTTATAACACCGTCTCGCCTGCTTCAGGACGTGTGTTATCTGGTGGTGTTGAAGCTAATGCACTACAAAAACCAAAGCGTTTTTTTGGTGCAGCACGTAACACTGCTGAAGGTGGCAGCTTAACGATCATTGCAACTGCCCTTGTCGAAACAGGTTCTAAAATGGATGAGGTGATCTTTGAAGAGTTCAAAGGGACAGGTAACATGGAACTACATCTTGATCGTAAAATTGCAGAAAAACGTGTTTACCCTGCGATTAGCTTTGCGCGCTCTGGTACACGTCGTGAAGAACTACTCACCACCCAAGAGGAGCTACAGAAACTCTGGATTTTGCGTAAAATTCTACATGAAATGGAAGATATCCAAGCTATGGAGTTCTTGACTGAGCGCTTGAAAAAAACACAAACTAATGAAGAATTTTTCAACATTATGAAACGTGGTTAAAAAAGAAGATGCTTATATTTAAAGGGTTTGATAAATAGGTACTGATCAAGTTAGATCTAAATTTATATAGTCTGTTAAAATTGTACAAGTTGCCTAAAAAATAAAAATCGTGTAAATTCACTCAATTGATGAGAAAAAATGGACTTTAACCATGAAATTAGAGCGCATCATTTTTGGTGATCCAATCCCTAAAACGCAAGCTGAAGAACAAGCCCTACCAAAAAAGCATGCTTTAGCAATTTTTTCCTCCGATGCACTATCATCTGTTGCCTATGCAACGGGTGAGATTTTAACCGTTTTAATCGTAGCTGGCGTTGCAGCACTTAGCATGTCTCTGCACATTGCGATATTTATTGCAATCTTAATTGTTATTGTCGGGGTCTCTTATAAGCAAGCTATTGATGCTTATCCTGAAGGTGGTGGTGCTTATATCGTTGCACGTGAAAATCTTGGCACTTTTATGGGGCTATTGGCAGCAGGAGCACTTATGCTTGACTATATCCTTACAGTTGCAGTAAGTGTATCAGCTGGGATTCTTGCCATTACCTCAGCACTTCCTTCTTTACAATCATATGCAGAGTTATTAGCTATTATTGCTATTATTGGCATTATGTGGATGAACCTTCGCGGCATGAAGGAATCAGCTACTGCATTTATGTGGCCAACTTATGCGTTTGTAGTAGTGATTCTTGTCATGATTGGAATAGGATTATATCGCTATTTTACCAATGATTTAGCACCTGTTGACTACAGTCATGCAATAGATTTAATGGAACCCATTACAGGTGTATTAACACTAACCGTTATTCTTCGCGCATTCTCTTCTGGATGTTCTGCCATGACAGGAATTGAAGCAGTAGCTAATGGTGTAATGTCTTTTAAGCAACCACGTGCAAAAAACGCATCAATTACGCTTATGATTTTAATCGTACTCCTGATATCTATGTTCTTAGGAATTTCATTTCTTGTGGCAAACTTAGAGCTACGTCCTTTAACTAATCAAAGCTTACTATCTCAAGTTGGACATAGTATTTATGGCAATGGTTTCTTTTATTATCTTTTACAAACCGTAACCTGTTTGATTTTATTATTGGCAGCAAATACATCTTTTGCAGGCTTTCCATTACTGACTTCAATGATCAGCAAAGACGGCTTTTTGCCACGCCAATTACAGAATATTGGTGATAGACTTGCATTTAGTAATGGTATTATTGCCTTAGCTATTTTTGCTTGTGTTTTGATTATCGTTTTTGCGGCCAACACAAGTGCCTTAATTCCCCTTTACTCTATCGGTGTATTTTTAGCTTTTACTTTATGCCAAGCTGGTTTGGTACGTGTCTGGTATAGTCGCCGTCGTCATGTGAAAACCTGGTGGGTTAAAGCCATTATTAATAGCTTTGGTTGCATTTGTACCTTTATTGCCGTACTTGTGGTTGTTGAATCAAAGTTCTTTGAAGGTGCTTGGATTATCATCGTCGCTTTGCCACTATTAATCCTTATGTTCTACCGTATTCACCACCATTATTGTTTAGCTGACCAAGAGCTTTCTTTAAGTGCTGATACTGGACTTATTGAAACCTTTTTACAAAAAGATTTTCATTCAAAAGTGATTGTACCCATTTCTAAATTGCATAAAGGTACAATAGCTGCCTTAAACTTTGCCCGTCAAATTTCACCTGATGTTACTCCTGTGATTATCAATATCAATCCTGATAAAACTGAAAGACTACAAAAAAAGTGGCGTGATCTCAACTTTCCTGAAGAGCTTATCGTCCTTGAATCTCAATATCAATCACTTACCAAACCACTTATCAAATTTATTCGTAGACGCGATTTAACTGAACCTGAGCGTGGCTTGTCTGTATTAGTGCTACCAAAAGCTGAAACCACTAAACTCTGGCATACCTTACTTCACAATCAAAAAACAGCCCTTTTACGCTGGGGCTTAAAGTCTGTTAGCAAAACTGAAACAAAGGGGCAGGCACGAGTCATTGTTGAAGTACCTTATCAATTGACTGTATAGATAAACAAAAGACTTCAGAGAAATTTCTTATTTCTAAAATTTACGTTACAATACCCAACCATGAAACTTAAGTTGATTTTAGTCAAATGATTATTTCAATTGATGACATTGACGCACTTTTACCACAAACTCAGTGTACAAAATGCGGCTACAAAGATTGCTATAACTATGCACAAGCCATTACCAATGGTGAAAAACATAATCGCTGCCCTCCAGGTGGACAAGAAGGCGCCGATAGATTAGCAAAACTATTGCAACGCGAAAAGCTTCCACTTGATACTAGTTGCGGCATCCATCAACCCAAAAAAGTGGCAATTATCAATGAAGATCTGTGTATTGGCTGTACCAAATGTATTTTAGCGTGTCCAGTTGATGCCATCGTTGGCGCTAAAAAGCTCATGCACACTGTTCTAAGTAATGAATGCACAGGATGTGATTTATGTGTTGTACCATGTCCAATGGACTGCATTGAAATGCAAATTTTACCAGACGAGTTACAACCTGAAAGGTTAAACTTAACTCAAAAAGAAGCTCAAAAAAATTACTATCGTTTACGCCATAATGAAAGGACAAAAAGGCTTGAAACAAAACAAAAGAAAGAAACCAAAAATCACAAGCAAAATATTGTGCTAAGCAAACTAAATATTGATAAAAAAGCTTACATTCAACAAGCACTTACCGAATTTAAAAATAGAAAAAACTTAAATTAAGCATAAACAAATGAACAAAACGAAGTGCCGACAGATTTTTGAAATTTTTGCTCACAATAATCCTCATCCAACCACTGAACTCAACTATAGTTCAACGTTTGAATTATTAATTTCAGTCATTTTATCTGCTCAGGCAACTGATATCAGCGTCAATAAAGCGACTGATAAGCTTTTCTTAATAGCAAATACACCAGAGAAAATTTTACACATCGGAGAGGAGGAACTCATTCCATATATTCAAGCCATTGGACTATATAAAACTAAGGCTAAGAATATTATTAAAACCTGCCAAATGCTTATTGAACTTTATAATGGTGAAGTTCCCAATAATCGTAAAGCACTAGAGACTTTACCTGGCGTTGGGCGTAAAACCGCAAACGTAGTGCTTAATACCGCTTTTGGTGAACCTACGATAGCTGTAGATACACATATTTTTCGGATCGCTAACCGCATGAACCTAGCTCCTGGAAAAAGTGTCAATGAAGTTGAACACAAGCTATTGTACATTATTCCAAAAAAGTTCTTAAAAGATGCACATCACTGGCTCATTTTACATGGTCGCTATATTTGTACAGCGAAAAAACCCAAATGTAGTAAATGCCCCATCTATGATTTATGTGAATTCAAACAAAAAGAAGTTTATTTATGATTTTTAACCCAACCCGACTTGAACTTAGAAAACTTTATTTTGATAGTTGGTATAAACACTTAAATAAACAGCTTTTAACGGACCTAGAAATACAAATTGTACGTGTAATCGAGTATCATCCAGAATACCAAAATTTTTTGTCTAACCTTTACAATCTTGACAAAGATTTTCCACCTGAGCTTGGTGAAACCAATCCATTTTTGCATATGAGCTTACATTTAGCACTTATTGAACAAGTTATTACTAATCGACCACAAGGAATTAGTGATATCTATCACGCCTTATGTAAAGCACACTTGAACGATGAACACACCGTTCACCATAAAATGATGAATTATCTTGCTGAATCAATCTGGAGTGCACAGAAAAATAGCACCGTTGCAGATCAAGAAGTTTATCTGTCACAGCTAAGAAACTTACTTGTGAAGTAGCTTAATCATATGGTGCACCCGAGGCGATTCGAACGCCTGACCTTTGGCTCCGGAGGGGGGTGCAGGTCATTTTCGCTGATTTTTTACATGCAGCTCAAGATGGGGAAACCATTTATTTTAATGACTTTTAGTAACATTTTTTATTTTCGGAGAAAGAAGTTTTTCCTCTCGGTTTTATTATTTTTTGTTACCTATATGTTACCTGTAAATGCTATACTATGACCATTGGTCTACCTAAAACCAGGAATAAAATGCCCAAATTAAAATTAACTAAAACAAACATTTCTGAACTAGAACCAACCAATAAAATAATAGACTATTTCGACTCAGAAGTTAATTGCTTAGTTTTAAGAGTATTTCCATCTGGTGCTAAAACTTTTTCAATAATTTATCGGAATTCTGAAAAGAAGCAAAAGCGTTATACCATTGGCAAATTTCCTACAATCCCCTTGCCGGTTGCCAAAAAAGAAGCGCAACGACTGTTGCTTTTAGTGTCACAAGGTCAAGACATACAAAAAGAAAAAGCACAACATGATAAATTAACATTAAAAAACTATCTTGACCGTTTCTATTTAGATTGGAGTAAAAAAAACCATAGAAGTTATAAGCAAACGCATCATAGGCTTTTGGTTGTATCCAAGTCATTGCATAATATGTTACTAAATGAGATTGATTTAAAAATTCTAAATAATTTCTTATTTCAATATAAAAGCGAGTCGAATGTTTCAGATTCAACCTTGAATAAAACTGCTACCGTTTTAAAAGGGGCAATAAGTAGGGCTGTAGAGTTTGGTTATTTGCAAGCAAATAAGTTAACTGGATTTAAAAAATTCAAGGAGTCTTCTGGTAAAATACGTTATTTATCTAGTCGTGAATCTGAGGCGTTATTAACTGCATTAGATGGTGCTGACAAATTGATTCGTAACATAGTCACTCTCGCTTATTATACAGGGATGCGCAGAGGTGAAATATTTACACTTAAATGGAGTGATATTGATTTAAAAACTAATCAAATTACTTTAGATAAAGATAACACTAAATCAGGTCATGCTCGCAGTATTCCCATGCACAAAAATGTCCGGCAAATGTTTCTTGATATTTGCAGTAATGGTAATCAGAGCGGGCTTGTTTTTAAGTCACCAATAACGGGTGGCAAGTTGGATAATATTAATAAGTCGTGGATTACATTAATGAAAAAAACAGAAATAGATAATTTCCGTTTCCATGATTTACGACATAACTTTGCCAGCCAGCTTATAATGAAGGGCGAAAGTTTATCAGTAGTTAGAGAGCTGCTTGGTCACAGTGATTTTAAAATGACACTTAGATATGCGCATTTAGCCCCGGAACATAGACAAAAGGCAGTTGATTTGTTATGAAATTATCTTATTTTAGGATTCGCAATCTACTCGTTTAACTGTTTAAGCGTCAACTGAGCACTGGTTTGATACCCTTGTTTACTAAGGGAGTGTGTTGCTGTTTTAACATACCAGTCCTGCGGTATATCCTCACGCAACCCTTTTATTATAATTGGCGCCCCCGCAATAATGTCAGGATTGCCGATGGTTGTAATATTCAAGGAGTCAATATCAAGCGCGTACCCTTTTAATTCTCTGTTAGCTGCTGCTTTTGCCGCTGCTTCGTTTTCGTATGTCCAGGATAGGGCGAATTCAGGTTGCCCACTCCCTACAGTTACTTTTTTTGTTTCGGCGCTATCAACATCGTGATATTTCGCATTCACACTTCTAAACTTTGCTTCTTTTTTACTGCTATAGCTTAGCTGTGATATTTGTTTTAGGTCGAGTGTAAGTGTTAAGATGTCCTCGTCTTTGGCGTTTTTGCCTTTCTCATCAAGCACGACTAATTTAGTGTGCGTAGGTTTTAATGTGCAACCATGCTGCCTAACTACTCGATACAAAAAACCGATATTGCCCTCATCGGTTTGGTCGATGTGCTCAATTTGTATTTTACCTAGCCCTGGTATAACAGATGACTCTAGCCCATGCTCTTTTGCAATTATATCCACTAAACTTGCAAGCGTTATATTGTCAAAAGAGCGTGTTTGTTGGGTCTGCATCGCCTTGTATGTATTTGATGCCGCAAAGGGCACGCTATTAGCATTTAAACTTAATACGCTTGGCGGATAACGGTAGCTCATCGTATCAACAAAGAAAAAACCAAAATCATGCAGATTGTCTTTGTAGCCAAGATGTACATTAAGCTTCGCACTAGACTCAGGAAATTTAAGTGAATCCGTGTAGTCTGCCAAATGCAAACTTAATCCATCGGCATGGTCTCCTGTTGTATCGGTAATCGTTAAACTAACCAACGCTGCTTTTATCTTTGCGGTGATGTCTTTATCATCGGCTAAGATTTGATAGTCAATTACCATAAGGTTACTCTTCTTTTAGCTGTTGGCTTTTCAATCTCTGGTAATTCAATGGTAATACCAGATGGGAGTACTGCACCTAATTTTGCCAGCTCACGATTTGCCTCAAGCACTTTGTTAGTAACTTCTGTCGTGCCGTAATACTTGTAGCAAATATAATCGAGCATATCTCCGTCTTTCGTGGTGTATTTAGCCATAATACAAAAATCCTTAAAATTAACTTTTTTTATTGATCTTAGCAGTGCCAACTGCGCGCTTAATCATGAAATCAACATCTGGTTCAGCATTAACATACGTTAATTTTACATCAGGATAACGTGTTGTAAAAACACGAAAAACTTCATCGGCAAAGCCCTGCCCAATCAACCGAATTCCCGCAAAATCAATCACTGCTTCTTTAAACTCATTAACTCGTGTCAGCAAACGCTTGGCTTGTGAACGTGAAACTAGTGCTTCATTTTCATATTGAATTAATTTTGCCTTTATAATTGTCTTTGAAAACATATATTCTCCCTCCTCATCTATAACTGTATATTGCTTGAATATTGCAGTGACAGATTTAGGGGTAAATTTATTTATTTTAAAAACAACTTTTGTCCCTTCATACATACTTCTTCTGGCCATGCCCTCAAGCTCAGAAAGACTATTAACATCAAGCTCATGATGAAAAATTAAACCATGTGAAATTATGGAAAATTCATCACTAATTTTAGAAGAAAAGAAGATACCCTCTCCAGAGTGAGCTTCTGGCATTGTTGTTAGGCGCCCTTTTGATAACTCAAACATAGCATGCTGCTCATCTTTCAAATTCTTATATCTACAGATTTTTTTAAAAATACCCACCCCGTTATCAGTAATCGATACCAAATATCCATATGCACTTTCAAATAAAGCAATCCTTATAGTATCACCTTCAGAATGTTCTATTGCATTGTTTAACATTTCTGTAAAGACATGAAACATTGAGTCTTTAAGCTCGATATCATTTTTAATAAGGGACAGAATATGTTTAATCCAAATATCGTATTCACTAGCTTCTTTTGTAATATCTTTTAGTTTAAAATTCTGAGCAAATAAGCGTTTTTGCAATAAATGGAGGTATCCCTTACTGCACTCAAAAATTTGCATTGGCTTCTCTAATTTTTTCAGATGTTGGTACACGTTTTGGACAGTTACACCATGCTTTTCCGCTATGTTTTTTGCCACTTCTGATTTTTTACGATTTCCTGAATCAATCATTTTCAAAATTTCAATAAGCACATCCGACATTTTAAACAACCATTTATTTTTTATTAAATTATACTCAATTTTTTTATAAACTCCAATGGTGAATTTTAGATCGCATTTTTTACATAAGCTTTCGCTTGGTCAATTGCCGTGGTTTCTGGATAGCGTGATAAACTCACCGAGTAACTTGTGTTGCTGTTGTTGGTGTTCTCTTGCTGGATATTGGTTATTGCCCATTTGCCGTAAATAAAGCCATCTAAATCAAATAAAAAATTACTGTCTTGACTGGCTGCGAGCTCTCTTAATGCTACAAGAGCGCCTTTTGCCCCTAGATTGTCACACGGAAAGGTCACCCCTGAGATAGTCATGGTTTCTGACTGGTCCCCCGTATTTTGCAGAGCTGGGCTATTATTAACCCGCTCTTGCGTTGCCCAGTTACTTGAGTAGCTTTTGCTTATCTTATTGTAAGTTGCAGTATTAACACTAAATGGCAACTTGCCAAGTACTAACGGAATAAACGCCATTTTTAAACGCCTCCATAATTAAAGTCATATAGTGCCTTTTGCGTGGCTTCTTCAACCCCTTGCATAATCGATAATTTATCGCCATTGCCTTGTACCGTAACTTGATTGGTGATTGTCACATTATTGGTTTTATTGCTGTTGTTGATTTGCTGATTAGCTGCTTTAACTTGCTGTTGCAATTGACTGAAATCCTCCGTTTGCAACGGCTTATAGTTATTCCAGCTGATTTTATTTTCAGCATTTGCACTTTTTTCTGCTTTATCACTGCCACCAAGCCCAAAGAACTTAGCCACTGAGGTCGCCTTCTCCGCTACCCATTTAATCATTTTTACCTGTGGCTCAAACAGCTTTGCAATAAAATCAATCGCGCTGTTGAATATGTTTTTTATGCCGTCCCACAAGCCTGCAAAGAAGTCTTTAATAGGCTCCCAATATTTGTATATGAGTAATGCCGCTGCGGCAATTCCTGTGATTGCCAAACCAATGGGATTCGTCAAAAAAAGTCGACTCACCAGCTTAAATGTAGTGCCAAGCCCTTTGATGACTGAGCCTAGATTCATAATTTTATTGACCATGCTAAACGCCATTGTCCCGCCGACTATTTTGAAGGCATTATCTAGTCCAATGGTTGATTGAATAAAGCTCCCAACTGCCTTTACACCACTAAACACTGAGCTAATCATACTACTAAAGGATTTCACCCATTCGCCTATTTGCCCGCGATTTGCCGCAATCCATTCGGTCATATTCGTAAATAAAATTGTCATTTTCGGCATAAGCTCATTGGCAACTGAAAAAGCTACGCTCTGTAAGCTTAGTGTCATTCTCCCATAAGCATCGGTATTGAGCTCTGCTGCACGTAATGATTTTTCTTCAAACACAGCACCCGTTTCATGCGCTTCTTTACCCAGTTCTTTTAAGCCTTTGGAGCCATTCTTAAGCATATTCACCATGTCAGCACCTTCACGTCCAAATATCCGTGTGGCAATGCGCAAGCGTTCTTGGTTATTTGCCACCCCATTCATAGCATCGGCAATAAGCCCTAATGCCTGGTCTGGCTTTAATGATTTAAGTTCCTCAGCACTTAAGCCCAGTTGATTTAGAGCATCTTTTGCTTCACCTGTCCCATTGGCGGCATCCACCACATTTTTTTGCATAAACTCTAATGACTTGTCGAGCTTTTCGGTTGATATGCCCGCAAGACCAGCGGCATAACGCAGTTCTTGCAATGCGTCTGTACTCAGATTAAGCTTGTCGGCGGTTTTGGCAATATTGTCAGCATGTCCAGCAAAGCTACCCACTAATTTCATCGTAGCAGCTCCTATTGCACCAACGGCAGCTGTAACACCTAAAGCGACATATTTGAGCTTACTTATGCCAGCGCCAAGCGTTGATAATGTGTTGCCTTTAATCCTTGCCTGTCTTTGCGTTTTTTCTAACTGCATTTGCAAACGTTTTTCTTCTGACGTTAAGTTAGCGGTGTCAATACCTGCTTTTTTAAGTGAGGTGCCAAGCTCCTTTAATCCTTTTTTTTGAGATTGGAGTGCTGCATTCGTTTTATTTACCTGCTGCTGTTTTTTGGATATTTTTGCCGATAATTTATCATCTTGTCCGCCTGCCGCATTGTACGCGCGCTGCAAGGCTTTAAGCTCAGCAACTTGTGATTTATAGCTTGTGTTTGTTTTAGCAATTGCAGCTTGATCAGCTTGTAATTTACCAATAAGCGCCTGATTATCTTTTAATGACTTCTCTTTTCTGCCCAGATAATCCAGGCTCTTTATCGCGCTGTCGGTTACTTTACTAAAGCTTGGGTTAATACTGCCACCCAACTCAAGACTAACTTTTTTGTTCCAGTTTGCCATCGTTTACTCACTATTTATCTAAGCCACTTTTGGCTTTTATCCAATCCACTGCAAGTTTGTAATATTTAATCAGCTCAGACAATGGTAAATTATCTAACTCACTGATTTGCCAGCCTGTTTGTGTTGCTATGACAAAGATTAATTCATTATATGCTTTGGGTCGTAATTAGCATCCGTGATCTCACTTAATGCCTGTTGCAGCTTAGCACTGTCTGCCATTACCACATCATCAAGTGACGCTAGTGATATGCCAGTTAAACGACTGATCAGCATATCTTCTTTGGCAATATCATTCTCAATATTAGCAACGGCTTTTAAATCACCTCGCGTGGGCTCTCGAAAATTGATGACATTGGTATGCTCACCACTGGTTAATTTGACCTGATTGCGTAAGGTTACTCTCATTATTTTTACACCCTCCCCTGATGGTATAGATCAAGAATGGGGCTAAATATGAGTTAAGATTGTGCGGGATTATGGTGAGATACACTTGACATGTACTCATTTACTGATTACAAAGCAATTTTTATTAGTTTGAAATATTGGCTAATACGCCCTCTAATTGATTACTACCATTGATATTGCGGACATTGTTAATCGGGTCGATTTCAATCAAGTCCTCACCATCGGCATTAAAGCGATAATAACTGACTGACAGGGTGACACTCGTCTCACCCAATGACTCAGCATTAATGGTGCCATTGTCATAGTCTTTAACAAGCCCTCTCATTTCAATTGTAAGTTTCTTTTCTGTGCCGTCTTTATTACGCAAACTGCCACGGATAATTAATGGCGCTTCTTTGTTACCAATCAGTTTGATTGGGTCTGTTTGTAAGCCCTTAAACTTAATTACCGACTCCATCTTTTCAACCTTGCCCGTATCCACATCAACCGTGCCTGACATGCCAGCAGCTGTCCATTCTTCCGTTTTGACCGTAACTTTTGGCAGCTGTACTTCGCTAGCGGTGCCAAGATAAGCAATGCCGTCCAGATACACACCAAAGTTAATTAAAATATTGTTAAACATGCTTTTTGCTCCCTATTACTCTTTTTTAATTAAAAGATTTCCGAAATATAATCATTTACTAAATGGCTATTAAATGTAATATGTTGGGCGGGATAAACAGGCGTAAAATCAAAACTAAATGTCACATGCCCATTAGCAATCTCATTCTCACTGTTTAACTCTGGGTCCGCCCAGCATTTACCACCCAAGATGCGTCCTTGAGCAACGAGTGATCTAAGATAACCATTGACGCTCATCACAATATCATCGACAAAGGTCTTGCTAATACCCCTATCAACTGCCCAGTTATGTGCATATAGCAGCGACTCGTTCAACATATCAGCGGTGCGTCTCACACTTAAAAACTGCCACTTAGGATCATTTGAGCACGTTAAGTTGCCCCATAACCTAAAACCATTTTGATTAATAATGGTTGCTATCTTATTTTCGTTTAAGTAATTCGCACGACATTCGCCATTTAATTCAAAGTCAATAGCGCGCTCTGTCGCCGTTACGCCATAAATCTCATGATTTGATGGGGAGTAATGCCAACCATACGCTTTATCAATACGCGCCATTAAACCTGCAATACGTGGCGAGCTTGGCTTGGCAACCTCCACGCCACTGGCTAAAACCATTACGCGCGGGTCAATTACATACACACGTGCCGAACCAAAGTTTTTCCGATAAGCAATAGCAGCCGTATCGGTGGTGCTCGGTGCCTCGGCAATAATCACCGCTTTTAAGCGCTCGGCAATGCTCATTAACTCCTGTACAATCCCCGCCTCATTGCTAAAATTTGGCGCAATTAAAATGCGGGGGATTAAACCCAATGTGGACCCCGCATCCAAAAATGCCTGCACACCCGTGCGCTGCCCTGTATCACTGTCAATACCTCCTTGCACATTGGCTAACATTTGTGCGTTATCATCGGCATGGTCAACGCGTACTACTACCACCATTGCCCCAACTTGGTCAAAGATGCCATCGATTGCATCTGGCAATGTCCCATTACTGCCCAACTTTGCCGCTTCGGTTCTGTTGCCCGCAATTAGCACAGGCGCATTGAGTGGAAATACCGCATTATCGGCATCTGGAGCGGTCCCAATTAATCCAATCACACTGGATTTAACCGTGCGAATTGGACGCGCACCGCCATCAATTTCAACAACTTCCACCCCATGGTAAAATGCACTCATTATACTTTCCCCTCTTTCTCATTAATATTCATCAATCATTTGCTCCAAATACGCTCTAGCTCTGCCAGGTCCTGCTTATCTTGATTCGCCAAATACAATGCTTCTCGCGTTTTTAAATAACAGCTTGCAAGCTTGAGTTCATTTTGTATTGTGGCACAGCCGTGTACTAACCTTTGCTCCATTAGCTCAGGCGGGATATGCCCAGAGACTTGCGCGCGCGGCAATAAGCTGCAACCGCCTAACAATAAAAACGTTAACGATAAAACAATTTTCATTTAACATCTTCTTGGGTTTTGAGCCCCTTCGGTGGCGTGTACAACATCTCCTGGACATTCAAACTGTAAGTCTCCAGCCATTGACTGCGCTCATCTTGTGGTAATGCATGGATGTAATTGGTAAATGTATCCATCTGCTTACCAAAAGCCTTATTGATTTTAATTTGCTCGTTTTGGTTTTTGACTGTTACTTGATTGGCTGATAGCCACATATCATTCATTTTGTTAAGCTTACTGTCTAAATAATAAGCTCCTCCTAAAACAAACAGTAAAATAATCATGCTTGGTAATATACTTAATATTGCCCTAATCACATTCACACGGATACCCCCCCCCTTAGTCTGATTAACGGTGTAAAGTCTTAAATGTATAAAGTTTGTGCGAATTAATACTAGTTTTATCAAGCACCCCTATACATCTTAATATTTTTAAGGCTCCTCTCCGCATCTTGCTTAAACTGCTCAAACAGCCCGTCCACTTGAGCAATACTTGTCGCGTGTTGGACCCCATCAACTGCTTTAATCTCTAAACCATCTAATTCAGCATTTTGCAATGCTAAAATATCCGCCAGTTCAATTTGTCTTTGCGCTAATTGTTCAATCGTCTCACCAAACCCGCGCTTGGTTGCTTCAATCGTTAGTTGCTGTTTATCTACATCCGTAGCTGCACCCGCCAATACCCGCCTTGCCCGTTTTTCTTTTTCTACCCAGCCCACCATGCGCTCAGCTTCCGAGTGACCATATAAGTATTGACGTATTCGCTTTGTAAAATTCAGCACCCTTATTTTTGCTGCATCTTGCGCATCAACAAGCAATAACTGCTGTATATGCGCTTCATCAAGTCCCAAACTATATAATTCATTCGCGGGCACATTTATTAATATTCGCCCATTCGGCAGTTTTACTTCTTTAATCATAAATATACTCCCTCACGTCCATCATAATTAGTATTACCAAAATTTGCTTCTGCCACAGGGATAGGTAAAGCAGTCCATCTCACATTGGAAGTGGCATTCGAAGATTCACGAACAATGTAAGGTTTAGTGTGTACATTAAACTCGATGCTCTGGTTGCATATAATGTGATACATTAACCCACCTCTAAGATAAAAACCCGATGAATTATAGTTTTTATTGAATCCATCCCCATTAATATATCTGGTGGGTGTATTGTGTGCTGTATCATTGCCGTTTTCATCTAGCTTTTCAGTTTTCAATAATAATTTCCAAGATATATCTGAAACTACATTCCGATAAACCTGAATATTGTTTACTAATTTCAGCATGAGTTGTGGCACGCCCCATGGGTAACTTGAAAGTGTAAAACAAATATTTACAGCTGATACACTTGGATCTCCAGACACTTTGTCGCCATCTAAATCGCTCTGACTATTCCAGTGCCCTTCACGAAATATTTGCACCTCTGTTCTTGCAGGATATCCACCACCACAAAAAGGCACTGGATACATCATATCAAATGGCAGATCACTTAAATCGATCTCTGTCACATAACGCCTTGCAAAGGTCTGTATATCGCCATGATATTGCACTTTATTAACATAGCGCTCATCGTGTTGATGCTCATTAAACGTTTTAAAATCGACAAAACTATCTGATGGCACGATAAGCGATACACTAGCCATGTCGCTATCACTAAAGGTCAAGTAAATATTAATTTCAGCCTCAATATTTGCATCTTGTGTGTATTTAAAACTGTTAATCGGTCCGTAGGCAAATACGTCACCTTGTTCATCGTACAAATAGCATTTTTGTACCACATCATTGATTGCGAGTCCTGCTGGCATTAAACATTTAACGCGCAAGGTGGTCGCATTCTCGTTGCTAATACTTGATATCCCTCCCTTATATAGATTGTTGCCTTTTATCTCAAGTGTAGCATCTGCGCTGTTGGTTAATTCAAACTGGCTCAGTTTTACCTGTACCCCTGTTTGTTGTGCGTTGGCAAGTTTTGCCAGTGCGTTTTGTGTTAATATTAATTGTGGCATTTTACCCCCTTTTTTTAATACTTTTACTTAAATCTCAATCGCATCATTACCCCACATCCAACAAAAGCGATAACTTTATTAGTTGGGATGCCTTGGCGCAAGATTGCTCTCGTCTTATTGCCTGCTTTGATAGTGTTGTATGCATGAGTTTTAACTGATAATACACACACAGTTTGTACATTTTTATTAGCGTTTATTGTGTTACTAATTAAATCTGTGTTAAACGCCCCCGGTGATTGTTTAGTAATATTGACCTTAATCGTGTGCGGCGTGCCGTTGTATTCGTACCATTCCTCTACAGCAATATCATAGTCGGTAATATTAAGCGCTTTTTTAAGCGCCCCGAGTGTGCCCTTTTGGCGGTGTATTTCAATCGATTTTTTGATATATTCACGCTTTTCTGCTTCGGTTAAATTATTATAAATCGCAAAATCAACACTCAAGGCACTTGCCAAATAAGGCAAAAACTCATACGGGCATAAGTCCGCATTCCAAAGCTTATTAATTAGCCAATCTTTTCCATTTAACACCCCTTCAAAAGCGCCAATCATCGCTTTTTCTAAATCAGTACTATTGGGCGGCAATAAACTCATGCGCTTGCCTCAATAATGTTAATTGCAGTACAATAAGGCGTTTGATGTTTACCTGCTTTAATATTTACCTTAGGCTCGTTTAATTGCTCAACAACAGCAACTCCTTCAATATTGAGTTTGGCATATATTTCAGATAGGGCAACGGTAGCCCCGATTCTGTGCTTTTGTGCGACAAGCTCATTGATTGCATTGAGCATATGTTTTTTAACCGTTTCAATATCTGCCGAGCGCTCAAACTTGACCACCGCATCGATAGTATAATTTAGTACCTGTACACTGTTCACAATGACTTGCGCCCCTAGTGGCTTTCTATCTTCGTGGTTTAAATAGTTTGTAACCACAGTAATCAGGTTGCTATCCGCTTCGCCGTTATCACTCGCATTTGATTGTATTGTGACAAAGGCTTTGGCTGGCTGTGCTATATCATCATATGCTTTAACATCCGACACGCGTCTATCTGCCTCGAGACTGAGCGCTTCATATGCGCGTGCTACGCCTGCCGTGCTCACCTTATCAAGCGCTGTTAATATCCGTACTCTAAAGCGCTCATCTTCTTCATTTTCTTGTCGAGTTTCGGCAAGTAAGGCACCTAAATTATCTAAATCAGCACCTTTGGCAAAGGCAATTAAGACTGCCTTAATTTGATCGTTGCGCTCTTGGTCTTTAAGTGTTAACAAGTAAGCACATGCCTCAAAAGTCTTAATCACTGGGTCTGATTCTAAATATGCATCGTAATCTGGCGTTAGCTTTTTAAATTGCTCAAGCAATGCAGTAAAGTTCGCTTCATAATCTACAGTTCTGATAGATACAGGTAATGGTAATTTGGCAAGATTAAACGCACTCATAACACCACCCCGCGCAACTGAGCAGGTTTGCCATTAGGTTGATAAGTAAAATCAACGTCGATAGTTAAGCGACCGCTATTGGTAATCGTTGGCACAACGCGCGTAAGTTTGACCCTTGGCTCCCATGTATCAATAGCTTGCGCTGCTGCTAATATCACTTGTACAATCGTTTGGTTATTCATCGGTTTGTCAATAAAATCAAACAAACGACTGCCATAGTTACGCAGCATTACACGCGTCCCAATTGGCGTGGTTAAAATATCTCTAATTGATTGCTGGACGTGCTCAATATCATCAATGGCACGTCCTGTAAAACGGTCTACCCCTCTCATTATTTTTAGACCCTCCCCCGATGGTATAGATCAAGAATGGGGCTAAATATGAGTTAAGATTGTGCGGGATTATTTGATTGACTACTAACCATCATTATCCAAAAAAACTTAATATTTTTTTAAAAACCACTTGCTTTACATGGCGTAACGCCATATAATAACAAACATACCAGGACGGACCTGGTAGCGGAAAGCCTCACGTGAGCAGGCAATAAAAATAGGAGTTAAAAAATGAGAACAATATTTGAAGAGCAGCTAATAATCGAAACGAAAGAAATCGAAACTTTTTTTGGAGTGATTAGATTAGTCAAACTTAAAGACAATCAAGATGATGTCCCTGCTTTTGGATTATTCCCAGCCAAACTATACGATTACCCAGAGCAATGGGTAGCCGAGTTTGTTGGCGGGGATTATGCAGGTATTAATGTCATGCCTACAGTGCGAGACAGACATGAATGGTGCCTCACAGAAAGAGATGCGCTTAGGGAAATTTTAAAACTTGCCGTGTCTATTAAGTATGTTGACAAATTGGAGCACAAGATGATTTGGGGATAAGAGTAGAAAAATATGAAAATCAATGAATTGACACAAGATGAAATAGAAATAATTCAATCGCGGCGTGAAAAACTAGCACAATATGATGCAGCGAAAGCATTTCAGAGCAAAGCAATTGCTATTGCGCATGCCTTTAGCAAATGGTCAACTAAGACAGGAGATGAGCTTACCTTTTCAACCTTTGTTAATTCGTTTGGCTATCAGGGTAAAGATAGTAATTTAATGTACGAAACTGTTAAGCGAATCATCGAGGCAGCATGGAATGATCTACGTCGGTTCTAAAATAGTTACAATAGCACCGAAAGGCTAAAAAAAACTTGCAAAAAAAAATAAATAATGTTTAATGATTTGGTCGCTATATTAACAGTTAATATAGTGTTGGATTGAAACTTTCGTTTGTTATTAAAATTTAATATAAGTCGCTGTTTTAATAAACAGCGTGGTTTTTAATAAGTAATTGTTTTTTATTTTGGTGCTGACGTACTACCGCCACTATCCCCAGTATGCATATGCCCTTTAAGTGAGATGCCACCAGCGACCACATCATCAGTTACATTAATCGCCCCTTGAATGGTTGCCGTTTTACCACCGCCTTGGTTGTAGCCTGTCATGCCTTGCATATACGTTAAACCACCTTGTACTAACAAGTTGCCCGTGCAAATCATATTAGGCGCATCAATTTTGACTTGCGTGGGTGTTTTGATGTCAATATTGCCCGCAAAATCAATGCTGAGTGTCTTAGCACCTTTAATGGTTACCGAGTCTGTAATATCGGCAGTGAGCATCTTAGCGGCTGTGATTTCAATATCACCAACGCAATTTACAGATAGCTTCTTTTGCGCATAATCATAGCTAATACGAGTGCCATCTTTGTAAACCGTTGTGTGCTCATTTTGGTTTAGTGTTGGTTGATTTTTAGTGTAAATGGCAGGTAGCACAATACCATTATTTAACTCACCAGAGGGACTTAAAACAAGCACCTGTTCACCAACGGACGGCTTCCACCATGTGACGCAATCCCCTGTTCTTTGTGTCACCCACGGCAGCCACCCCGTGCTATTATCGCCCAACTTTACCTTTAAGCGTGTGTCATTTGTCTCAATAACTGTACCCACGCGAACCAAATTATTTAAACGCCGTTGCATGTCTGTTAAGTATTGCATCACGTCCATCGCTAATCCAGATTGCTATTTACTTCAACATCAGGCGAGGCGCCATTTTCTTCGTATACCGAATCACCATAGTAAAAACGGATTAAAAACAGGATTTCCCAACTGATATAACCGTCCACTTCTGGCGCAAAAAAGTCCTGTTGGTTGGCAATGACTTGCGCAGCCTCTAATTGTTCGCTTTTAAAATAATTACCATCAATAAATGTACTGAGTGCAAGCGCTGCATCACGAATATTAAGCTGCCCAAGGGACGTGTCATTAAACAACAAACGCAATGCAAAAGTGCATTCAACGGTATTTAAATCCGTGGTGATTTTTGGCGTTAAGTCAAAGCTTTGTAGCTCTAAATGCGCCAGTGGTAACTTAACCCCATTAAGTGTTTGCACATCAGGATATAATTGCCAATCAATGCGCGGTTCATGTGTTTGTAATGTGTTTAATATATGCTCGCTTAATGCGCGCGTATTTCGTATGCTGTTTTTCATCAATTGCCACCAAACTTAAATTTAACCAACCGGGTGAACTCTTTCTCAAAGTAATAATAAAAGTAGTAAGGCAATAGCTTCTGTAGCAAATCTTCTGCTGCTTCATCAATTGGCAGCACTGCTAGTTCACTTGTACCACGCAAGCGCACACGTCCTGCTTTTGTGATATAGGCATTGCTTGCTGTAATACCTTTCACAATCACGTCAGCACCACTTTTTCTCGGTTTGCCGAGAGCATCTAATGGCAAATCATTTAAACCTGCCCAAACCTTGTAAGTGCGATTTTGGTCCGCTTGCTTAAAAACAAACAGTCGTTTTCTTAATAACTTTAACGGAATATCTAAACGGCTGGCTATTTCATGCGTTACGCGCTTATTGGTATAATTCACCGCACGCCCTATGGATTGGTGATAAGCATTAGCAAGCTCTTTCTCAGTTGCTTGTATGCCACCTATCGCATCAGCAATAGCAAATGCCTCTGACTTAGAAATCGATATACTCATTATTTACCGCATCACTTAAAATCAGTTTGACCAGTCCACCGCCCTCTAGCATCTTATGCTCGACGCGATACGTCTGTGCACTGTTTAATAATGTCAGCATGTCATGCCGCTCGATTTTGTTTTTGTCAATAAATTTAAGCCATGCCACACCTGAGCAGTTTTTATATTTAGCCAAACTCAAATCGTGCAGGCTTTCTATCAGTTCATGCTTAATAATTAACTCGTCCCCTGTACGCTCAACGCGTACAGGCTCACCAAAATCATTAAACAGACAATCAAAGCTGTCCAGATAAACTGCCATCGTTTATTTGTCCGCCTTTTTGCTGCTTGCTTTACGTGATACAAGCTTTTTATCCTCCTCCACATCTTGAGGTCGCTCTTCATCGTTTAGTAAATTTTTAGCAACCTCCTTAACAAGTCCGCGACTAGCTAAAAAATCAAACTCATGCGCACTTAATTCCACCACATCCCCCACCTTACGCGCTTGACCTGCAGCAACAATGGATCGCAACAACTCTACCTTCATTTTTAGCCCCTTATACTATTTTTTTGTTGGCAATCGCAAACGACTCAGGGCGGCGCACGGCAAAATCCACGCTTTGCATCACGACCAAACGAATACCACCTGATTTGTCCAAGCTATAAGGGTTTACGGTCAAACGCAAACCATCCCACAGCCCAATAATTAACTGACTAAAATCACCAAAAATAACCTGCTTGGCTTTAATCTGATTAGTAACCTCTACCGTATAACCGTTAATAGTGTTACCTGGCTCCCACACCGTCATTTCACTGCCTGGTAATCTTGGCGTGGTTTTAGCTGCGCCCCTTAGTGCAGGGTTCAAGAGATAACGCATGTTAGCAACATCGGCATTTTGTAACGCAATACTGGTTTCTAAGCCGATATAATCCGCTAAAGACGGACTGTCCCCAGTGTATTCAACTGCCGTGATGCCGCTAACCCCCGTCAAACCTAACGGTTGATGATTGCTGCCTGTGCCATATAATGCTGCCGTATCAATCCCCAATGCCACAGCTGCCAACAAGTCATTGCGCACCATGGTTTCAGCATCTAGTGAGCTATTAATCATCAGCATACGCGAGACTTCTAGGTAAGCTCCCAGAGTTTTAGGCGTTAAATGAATCTGGTCAGTGGTGACCTTACCTTCGCCAACATCCTGATTCTCACCCACCCAGTAAATATTAGACCCTTCCACTTGGCGCGGAATATCTATATTGCCTCGCAAGCCCGATAATCTCCGTGCAATGCTCAGCATAATCGATTTATTGCGTAACATATCAATAAAACTAGACGCCTGTAGTTGCGTTGGGACTAATGCATTACCGCCAGTGGCAATACT
This sequence comes from Fastidiosibacter lacustris, assembly GCF_003428155.1. Lineage (GTDB taxonomy): Bacteria > Pseudomonadota > Gammaproteobacteria > Francisellales > Francisellaceae > Caedibacter > Caedibacter lacustris. The sequence continues at coordinate 147,684 of NZ_QLIR01000001.1, read as the reverse complement.
AAAATCACGCTGTAACACATCTGGCGGGATCATAAGCGAATCATCATTAATGCCAAGCTTACGCTTTGCGGCATCGGACGCCTCAAACTCAAAACTGGCAGCCTCACGCGCTTTTATATCAAATGGATTCACCAATGCACGCACTGCACGTGAGAGACTAAACTCTCGCGTTTCTTTGTCATTCATCCCGATATTATTAGCACAGGATTGCACCGCATTGACTTGTGGGCTTTGACTTTCCAACATTTTTAATCGTTCTCTTTGTGTGGACTGTACATGTAAGAGTAAATCTTTCTGAAATGTCTCAAAGCCTGTACCATTATCGATGTAGCTTCGGGCAAAGTCCGCTTGCTTAAACTCGCGCGCCAGTGCATCAATTTTTGCTATACGCTCACGCTCATTTTTAACTCCATCTTTTAACCCCTCATCAAATGAGCGTGTGACTTGTGGCTCTGTTTTAACTTCTCTTGCTTCTTGGTTCATTCTCTCCCCCTCTGGATTGATATTATTTACGTTTTGGTTTACTTGATTTAAAGCCGATTTTAGTTCAGCAACGTCATTGTTGTTATTTTGTGCAAGATTGCGTCCAATGCCGACCGTAACATCGGCAGGCACACTAACCAATGAAATTTCAAACGGCTGCCAGCGAGTAACTCTCACCGCTTTGTTGGTATGGTCAGGCTCCGCTCTGTCGACTTTATAGCCAACGGAAACATTGGCAATAATCCCATCTTGGACATCCTGGAAAAAATCCTGTGCCTCTTGACGCTTGGAAAATTTAACCACCGCGCGCGCTTTATCCCCATCTATATAAGCATGCTCCACCACCCCTATTTGACGATTCCAATCATGATTAACGAGCAGAGCGCCTTTGTTGTTTAAACGCGATAAATCAATTGCTCCCGCGCGATGCTCTAATACCTCATTGGCATCTTGCCAGCGCTGATAAGGCGTATTGCTCGAGAAACTGAGCTCAACCGTGCGCTCATCCACGTCAATCTTGCTATGCGTGGCGTTAAATGTGTAATCACGTGTCAAAACTTCCGCTTCTTTAATCGTCTTGATATAGCCCTGCATTATTTACCCCCTCCTCTACTTGTTTTTTAATGTCCCCCTCAGTGCTTATTTGATTAACGATACCTAACTCTTTTAAGCGCGCTAAATCAGCGGCAATCTGGTTTAAGGTATCCTCAGGGTCGCCACCTGCATCTAAAATCGCTTGTGACAAGCTCATCGTGTGATTGTTAATGCTTTCCGAGGTGCCTTTGGCATCTTTTAGCGGGTCAATCCACGCCCATGAGCGAGTTTGGAAGCGTACTGTGTCAATTAAATTATCAAAGCTTAATACGCTGATATTCCCCAATCTGCTACTTGCGTACTCAACCTCAAGCCAACTTTCAAAAATTGGGCGCATCAGCGCGTCAATAACAAGTGTTTGCAGCATGCGCCACGCATCACGCTCGCTTAATAGCCCTTGTCTTGCGCTTGAGTAACTCACTCCACTTAAGTCATTGCCTAGATTGATGTAATTCACTCCATAGCCTAAACTTGAGCTAATCGCTTTTAAAATTGATTCTTTAAAAGGGGCGTAGTTGGAGCTTGGAAACTGCCCGTCAAACTTTTCAAGCTTGTAACCTGATTTGATGACGTGAAATTGCGCGCGATCATCCAATGTTTGGATGTCAAAGCTATTATCTGCGCCCCCATCTCTATCGATTAATGCGCTATAATCAACCTCTGTTTCTGCTTGATTAAAAAAGCCCATCGATTTAGCGTTACATCTGGCATTATCCACCGCAGCCGTTTCAAACTCTTTTAGTAGACCCAATCGAATTAACGCCGTAGCAATCGTCGAAATGCCGCGCTTTTGCCCAACAAATTCGTGAATAAAGCCGTGAATCATGTTATTAGCCGCAATGCGTTGTGTATCCGCACCATCATCAGCCACTAAATAATATGCTTGAGGCTTACCAAATTGGTTCAGCTCAATACCGTTAATAATTCTATTGCGATTGCTTAAGCTTGCGCGTTTAGTGACATCGATGCGCGAGTTGTCAATTAATTGCAATTGTAACTGCCCGTCAATGACATGTTTTAGCACAAAAAACTCGCCATCCCTTAATAATGACCGCACACACGCCAATTGCACATCAATAAGCGATAGTTGCCCCGTAACATCACACTTGCCTCGACGCGTCCAGCGATTAAAACCAAGCTCAACTTTGTCGTTTAATATCTCGCTTTTAGTTTTGCATTGGATACGGATGCCTTTGTGCCCGATGATATTAGTGCATGCCATTGATATATAGCCTTTCACATAATCATTATTGGCATAAGCTTCACGGGCGCGCCTTACAATTGCACTGGCTTGAGACTCGATAATCTCATCAATATCCCCACCACTAAAAATATCACGTATCAATTGTGATCGAGCCGACTCATACATTCTTTGATGTGAGACAACTGCCCACTTTTGCCCTATGTGCCCAGAGGGTTTTGAGCGTCTAAAAAGTGACAATAATCCCATCAGCGCCACCTAAAACTTGTGGTTACAATGCCATACGGATTTTTACCTATTTTGATTAATTCCAACTGTTTAACTGCAAACGCAAGTTGCGATTCTTCCACACGCAAGTTTTTTAAATCACGATAGTTTGCCGTATTACCAGCTGCACCATATGACGCAATATGCGCATTAGCCAACGCTTTGTTAATCGATGCGCGTATCGACTGCAATTCAGCTTTCTTCTGTTGTAATTCTTCGTCTATATCCATATCCCCTCCCCCGATGGTATAGATCAAGAATGGGGCTAAATATGAGTTAAGATTGTGCGGGATTATTTGATTGACTACTAACCATCATTATCCAAAAAAAACTTAATATTTTTTTAAAAACCACTTGCTTTACATGGCGTAACGCCATATAATAACAAACATACCAGGACGGACCTGGTAGCGGAAAGCCTCACGTGAGCAGGCAATAAAAATAGGAAATAAAAAATGGCTAATTATACAGTGACACACGCATGCGGACATACCAAAGAGCATAACATCACCGGTACAAATGTGCGTAACGAGAGGGAGCACAAAGCCGCATGGTTAGCAGAGCTAATTTGCTCTGACTGCAAGGACAAAGCAAAACAAGACAAAATAAATACCACAAATGCAACTCTAGTCCAATTAAGCGGGTCCCCTAAGCAAATAGATTGGGCAAACGCAATACGCGCCAATGCAATCCAACACATCAAAAAGGTAAAAGAGCAAGTGGACGAGACTTATGCAAAAGCTGAGGATCGAGAGCAGCAATCTAGGCTAGAGTGTGCACTGCAAGCAATTGACGATCTGATAAATGCTCCTAATAGCAAGACTTGGATTGATGCAAAAGATAGTTTTGCTAGCCTGCTCAAAACATATAGGTACCTAGAGGGCAAGGCGCTTGAGATATACAAAAATAAATAATACGTATCATAGTGCTGGGTATGCCAGCACACAACATACATAGGCGAATATGTTAAAATTTTAATAACAAACGAAAGTTTCAATCCAACACTATATTAATAACAGTTAATATAGCGACCAAATCATTAAACATTATTTATTTTTTTTTGCAAGTTTTTTAGTATGTATCAACCACAAGAGAAATTGGAATGATTGATAAAATTAACAAGATTAAAGGAGATAATATTGAGCAATAACTATCTAACACATTTAACCTTGCCAACTGGTGATAAAGATAGATGCTATCGCGACACCATAAACGATAAAACAATAAAATTATTAAAACCGTGGCTCAAAAAGTGTATTGACTCTCGTATCGCACAGCCTCTGCCTGTCCCCGATTTAGCACACTACTCTGCAAAAATACTAACAGATCACAGTGTATTAATTGTTACTGTTTATGGTCCTGCCGCTCCTCATGAGCAAGCTCAGGCAAGTAGTGCTGGCATCCCACTGACAACAAGCTATATAGTCCAAAGATCAAGGCAAGCAGTGCGAGCGTGGATGTTGATTAAAGAGCATTTTAGATTTTTGACAGCAAAAGTAAACGCGCAGCAAATACCTAATGCTCCGTCGATCACAACGGTTATACATGACTGTGGAGCGTTGTATCTTGATGCATTTTTGTGGCTTGCCGATTTTGAGCGTTGCATTGCCTGGACATGGATAACTGACAAACCACAACTTGAGGTTGTTTAATATGCAAAGTAATAATCAATTAGCTACTCCAGCGCTCGTTAAATCCGTGCGCAAAAAATTTGGATTAAATCAAACGCAACTTGAGGTTATATTGCTTGGTCACGACCGCAGCAAAGGCAGACATGTAAACCGATGGGAAAATGGGAAAATGAATCTATCTTATTTAGCCGAGCAGATATTGTTGTACTTGCATAATAATGATAGGGCTTTGGATGATGATTTCATAAAAATTTTATTCAAAAATATTTAATATTTTTTTAAAAACCACTTGCTTTACATGGCGTAACGCCATATAATAACAAACATACCAGGACGGACCTGGTAGCGGAAAGCCTCACGTGAGCAGGCAATAAAAATAGGAGTTAAAAAATGAGAACAATATTTGAAGAGCAGCTAATAATCGAAACGAAAGAAATCGAAACTTTTTTTTGGAGTGATTAGATTAGTCAAACTTAAAGACAATCAAGATGATGTCCCTGCTTTTGGATTATTCCCAGCCAAACTATACGATTACCCAGAGCAATGGGTAGCCGAGTTTGTTGGCGGGGATTATGCAGGTATTAATGTCATGCCTACAGTGCGAGACAGACATGAATGGTGCCTCACAGAAAGAGATGCGCTTAGGGAAATTTTAAAACTTGCCGTGTCTATTAAGTATGTTGACAAATTGGAGCACAAGATGATTTGGGGATAAGAGTAGAAAAATATGAAAATCAATGAATTGACACAAGATGAAATAGAAATAATTCAATCGCGGCGTGAAAAACTAGCACAATATGATGCAGCGAAAGCATTTCAGAGCAAAGCAATTGCTATTGCGCATGCCTTTAGCAAATGGTCAACTAAGACAGGAGATGAGCTTACCTTTTCAACCTTTGTTAATTCGTTTGGCTATCAGGGTAAAGATAGTAATTTAATGTACGAAACTGTTAAGCGAATCATCGAGGCAGCATGGAATGATCTACGTCGGTTCTAAAATAGTTACAATAGCACCGAAAGGCTAAAAAAAACTTGCAAAAAAAAATAAATAATGTTTAATGATTTGGTCGCTATATTAACAGTTAATATAGTGTTGGATTGAAACTTTTATTTGTTATTAAAATTTAATATAAAGAAAATATTAGTCGCTATTTAAAATATTTAAATAGCGTTGGATTGAAACTTTTGTTTGTTATCAAAATTTAATATAAGTCGCTGTTTTAATAAACAGCGTGGTTTTTAATAAGTAATTGTTTTTTATTAAAGATTTTAATAAGTAATTGTTATTTATTAAAAAAGATGTTTGCTACCGTTGTCGTTGGCAATATAAATCACATAACTGGTTTAAGGACAAAAACTATGCGCCGGAGAAAAATAGATAGAGCTTGGCATATCTCAAAGATTAACCCAACTCCCTCTCAACAAGATCACATTGAAAAAGCTATTTTTACACATGTTGATCATGATGTATTAGAGTCCATGACAGCAAAACAAATAGCCCAGCTATTTATTATCCATAATATCAGTTGGCATGATGCAAAAGCTCATGCAGGAGCGGAATATTTAAAAGGAGATGACTGCGTTTGGATTGGTAGAGATGTACAAAAATTAATCTCAGTTAGCGCTCTAAAAGAAATAGCATAACAGGTGACTAATGGCTACACACCGACAGAAAAATCAAAGTTTAAAACTTTTGTTGTTTGCTATTTTTTGCGGTTTTGTTTTTGCTTCCTGCTTTAGCTGCTGCCGCTTTAAGCTCAAATCAATATTAGTAATCCTTAATGCCGCTAGAGCATAGATATAAGTATCCAATGCCTCATTACGCTTATCAGCGGCAACGTTATGCCATTCATATTTTGGGAAACCTTTTTGATAGCGTAAGAGACGCTTCTCAGCGGTTAATTGTCCAAAGTAACGGGCATCACATACATTAGCGTCAAAGTGGATGACGCTGGCACCCTTCTCTTCTTCAAGCTTCAAGCGATTGTATAAAATACTTTTACCTTCATCGGTGCCAATCATGTACAGGTCAAATGCCTTTTTATTGGGCACCCTCTTGCGATTGGGGGCGGCAACAAACGGATACTCACCACCACGCCCTTTAATCGCAAAGGGTAAGCCAATGCGACTGCGTCTGACATAATCGTACGCCTTAGAGGTCATGTTATTGGTGCCGCCAGTATCTAAACAGGCAAAGGCAATTGGCAGCTGTTTCCCAGACTCATGCTGATAACGCTTATGCAGGAGGTATTGCGTCAACTCGCGCCAAACCTCATCCTCACTTGTCTCGCCGTGAAAGATTTTATAATCAATCACCCAGCTTTCTTCATCCACTCCCCAGCCAACTGCTTGGAGCTCAATTCTATCCTGCTGCACATCAATACCTGCAGTGATTAACACGATTCCCTCTGGTAATACCTCCCAATGCTCAACACGGGCAAGTAAACTGCCTGCTTCGACCTGCTCACCTTCTTCCTCCCACGTTTCAGCAAGGGATACATTGACAAAGGTTTTTAAATCACCTGTTTGTTTCTTCTCCAAAAACGATTGCACAATATCAGCAAAGGTTCTAAATGGACTGTATAACTCATTTAAATGAAAGCTTGCATGTCCATTAAATGGCATTCTTGCCTGCCATTCACCTTTACGTATCATTGCAAGTTTCTGTCCATCGTTGATTAAGCTGCCACAGTGCTCACACGTATAATACGCGCTTTGTGTGTCATGCTTGCCTTTGTCACTATGCCAAGTGACGTTTTTCCACTGCAACACCTGATATTCCTCACAATGCGGGCAAGGTACATAGTATTGACGCTGATCGCCTGACAGATAACTCATCTCAACAAAAGATGCACCTTTGTGCGTGGGTGTGCTCGTGATTAATAGCTTACGCTTACTGCCAAAGGTTGCCGCACGTTGCCATAACAAATTAACTGGATGCCCCTCGCTGGTGCGTTCATAACCGTCCACCTCATCGGCATAAATCTTAGGTGCTGAACGACCTCGCATGGTGTTGGGGGACCCAGACCAAGAAAGCATTAAAAAACCACCGTGATAAGACTTCATCTTTTGGTTATTGACTCCCTCACGCCCGCGTGGCTTTGCCAAGCAATCACGGATGCTTGGGCAATTATCCACCATCGGGTTAAACTTAGTTTCTAACCACGTTTTAACATCTGATTCAGACGGCTGCATCACAATCTGCGACTCGGGTTGATGCTGAATATAGTAGCCAAGGCTGTTGTTTAAAATTGATGTTTTGCCCAATTGTGCCCCGAACATCAGCGTAATCTTGTTGGTTTTTGGAGATTCAATCGCTTCAAACACGCCTTTTTGATAGGCAATCGTGCGCCACCTGCCTGGCACTGCTGAGGTCCCCGCAGGTAAGTACACATGCGATTCTGACCAATCGCTTATCCCCAGGTCTTTAACGGGCTTGAAGTGCTGCTCAAAGGTTTGTTTGATTAGTTTAGATAGCACGTTAGTCAAAAATAATACTTTCAAGATTTTGGTATTCATCGTGTGTAATATCTTCTTTCACAAGCAAATCACCAATAATCATCACGGCAACATCTCGCGGCAGCGTTTCAACATAGTCCACTAGAATCTCTCTATCAGCGTCTTTTTCAGATAATATTGATCTAAATAGCTCTGCAAATTTAGTTGTTGTCGTATATAGTTGCTCACTAAGGGACGCATACCTTAAGCCAGAAAGATGCAACGCATCAACATACGCTCGTTCTTTTATTTGGGCAGTGTTTGGGATCAAGTCATTTTCTTCATTCATATCAATCATATTAATCATTGCTCTGTTCTCCTATTGTTAATTTATCTAATGTATCGTCAACACCATCGCATGCGGCATACATCGCATCTTTAAGCTCGGCAGTGAGGATTTTTTTGAATACGTCTTTATCAGTTTCGCCCACTAACGTGGTTTCAACACGTTCGGGAATACTGAGTAACTTGTTGCGCATCATACCTAACACTTCTGCTAACGCATGCTCTAACTGCTCGGCATCGATTGCTTTGTTTGATGCAAGCCGCGCTTTGATTTCTTCGTTATCGGCTTGGGCTTTTATCAATCGCAATTTTTCTTCCTTCAATGCCACATTTAAATCAATATCACTGTCATCGTTCTTTGCTCGCACACCAATGTAATCAATATAACGATGAATATTTTCAATCATCGGATACTGTCCATTTTTTTCTTTTGTCAAAACTCCTTCTTTAACAAGTTGCTGAACTCTTCGTTCTGATAACTTTAGTAATTTTGCAAGGACTCTCGCGGTGACAATGTTTGCCGCCATATCATGCGCTTATTTTCTCATCTGCTGCATTGAGTAATTGATTAAAAGTTTTGCCAGATTCCAGATGTATTGCTTCTTTGCCTGTCAAATTTTGCCAACGTTTAACAATTACATCGCAATACTTCGTATCAAGCTCAATTAATCTTGCTTTTCTTGATGTTTTTTCAGCAGCAATAAGCGTCGTCCCAGACCCACCAAATAAGTCGAGCACAATTTCATTTTTTCGGCTACTGTTTTCGATTTGGTATTGTATCAAATCGACTGGTTTCATGGTCGGGTGCTCCGCGTTGCGTACAGGTTTGTTAAACTCAAGTATGGTCGTCTGCTTTCTATCGCTTCCCCAGTAATGCTTTCCACTTTTCCAACCATATAAACATGGCTCATGTTTCCAATGATAATCCTGCCGCCCAAGTACAATATTGTTTTTAGACCAGATTAAGGACTGCTTAATATCCCAACCAACATCTATTGCTGCCCCATAAAAGTTGTAACTCTCTGATGCAGCATGCCAGATATAAAAAACAGCCCCGCTTTTCATTACAACATTAGCATTGCTATAAGCATCGCTTAAAAACTGTCTAAAGGCTGTTTCACTCATTGAGTCATTTTGTATTTTAAGTTTTTTTGATGTCTTACCCTCATAATTCACATTATAAGGAGGGTCAGTAATCAGTAAATCTGCTTGTTCCCCATCCATTAATTTTTCTACGTCACCCAAAATTGTGCTGTCACCACACAATAATTTATGCTCACCAATCTGCCAAATGTCACCTTTAACTGTAACAATATGGACATCATTAGCATCTGGGCAATCGTCCTCATCTGTTAAAAATGCATCTTCTTCATCTTCAAAAATAAGATTGTTTAACTCTTCATCTTCAAAACCAGTAATCGCTAAATCAAACTCGAGCTCATTGAGCTCACTAAGCTCAATTTTTAATAGCTCATCATCCCACCCTGCATCATCGGCAATGCGATTATCTGCCAATATATAAGCACGCTGCTGTGCCTGAGTTAAATGCACAACACGCACGACAGGGACTCTTTGCAACCCTATCTGTTTTGCCGCAATTAGACGACCATGACCAGCCAAAATCATATTTTCATCGTTAATAACAACTGGTGCTATAAAGCTAAACTCTTTCATGCTTGCAGCAATCTTTTTGATTTGACTTTCACTGTGTGTGCGTGCGTTATTTTTGTATGGCATTAAGTCATCAACGCCTAAATATTCAATCTTATTTTCCAAACCCCAGCCCCTTTTAACTTCGCCATTGATTTCGTTTTTTAGGCATTTTTCCCATTTACATATGTATATAAAGCGAAACGAAGTCATTTTTTTAATTCACGCAGAAAGTGCTTTTTGCGCGTATCAAACCCGCTTTGATTTATCCTTTTAAAAGTACCTAAAAACATTTTGCTTACCGCATCCTATCAACCAACCATCAGATAGATTGTGCAACTTTGGCTTATATTATTTAATGAAGAAGAAAATACGCAAGAACAAAACATTACTTAAAACAAACACAACTGCCGTTGCACACTCTTGTCAACAGGCTTCCGCGGCTGCTCAGTATAACAATTCAAAACCGTCTTTTCTTTTACACCAAGCAGTTGTGCTACTTCATGCGGTGATGCACCTGCTTCGCTTAACTTCCTAGCTGCCCATTCTTTAAGTTTTGAGTCGCTTATCTTAACGTTTTCCTTATGTATGGGCAGTCTTTGACCACCAAGATTCTGGACCAATTTCTTAAACACGGCTTCTGGCAATGCTTTTTTAAGATAGCCAGTCGATTTATCGGCATAAAGCGGGATATTGACCATATTGCGCGCATTTGTACATGCAATATTGTACACTATCTCAGCGTATTGCTCTCCGATTGCATTTTTAACCAGCTTGTAACCTGTTGACAATATTAAAGTTTCCATCCCCCCCCTCCTATTTACTTTAATGGTAAACAAAATTCGTCGTTGGTAATCTTAATTGTAAAAATTTGGCGGCAAATGAGTTTTTATAAGCCAATTGTTGTTTTACAAATGGCAACTCCAGTGCCTGTAAAACAGCTTGCTCCACCGTTATTTTGTTTTTTACTTTAATGACCGATAATGTGCCCTGTGGTAGGTCATATTGCTCTTCAAATTCGCGCATATTTTTATAGCGCATGCCATTAATTTCAAAAGATTTTTTTGAAATTTTGTTGGTTTTATAATTTTGCTTAACATAAGCAATCGTCTCAATAACGTTAAAATCATTCTCTGCAAGCGCTCTAATAAAGTACTTTTCTGCGCATGTAGTCAGGTTATTATCTTTAACATAACGAAACAGCGCTTTTTTTGTTTTAAATGCCTTGTCATTAAATATATACATTTAATCTAACCTCTTAATTATTGTAGCAGGCTCAAAACGGTATCTCATCATCTTGAAAGTCATTAACCTGTTGCATTGTCGGCGGTGCGTACGGCTGCGCACGTGGTCTTTGATGTGTTTGCTCAGGTTGTTGCTCTTTAGGTGGGAATACAGCTAACCACACACTACCATCAGCAGTTTGCTCAAGTGCCGCTAAATTAAAGCTGGCATCGAGCTTTAGCTTAACGCCGCTTTTCGTCTCAAATACTTTGCCAACTGTTTTATTTAGATATCTTTTTTGACCATCTTGTCCGATGTAGGTGCCTGTTGTAGCAACAATATTATAATTGTGCATGTTTATTTTTCCTGTTTTCTTTGTTAATAGTCATGTAATATTTTTTGATTACTGCATTTGGAATCTTAAGCCAATGCAATGGCTGTATTTCGCCTTTTTTAGCCATATTTGCTATGATTCGTGCAGCTCTCCACTCTTGATGTTTTGCAATCTCAATCATTAACTAATCTCCTATTGATTTAATTTTAACTGTGCAGCTACCGCCACGCTTTTTAGCTAACATGCGCACATAGAGCGTTTTAATTTGACTGTCATCGTTGATAATACGGGCTTGCTTAATCCCATCAAATAGTGACTTAAGCGCGTTATCAACATCACGGACGCGATTATCTGGCGGACTAAGCAAAACGACTAACTTGGCATCTCCAGTAATAGGTTTAATAACACGCCCGCATTGCTCAATCGCATCAAAATACAGCTGATTTCTGAATTTAATATGCCTCTTTGATAAGCATTTTTTGCCACTCTTGGTCGTCATATAGAGGTTATTGACGCTTGGTGGGTATATTGTTGTAAATTCGTACTGCATTATTATTTACCTAATCAACACACCTGGCTCACCGTACTGCAAATAAGCGCCAGTAATTGCTTCGCCATTTTTAATTGCTTTTTTAAGCTCAACTTTGTCGGGCTCGACGGTAATTCGTTTGTATTTTTCGGGAATCATATTAACGTTAGACACATGTACCTGTTCGCCAGGCATACGCCAACTCACCATGATTTGCGCGTCTTTAAACTTCTCGCCCTCAGCCATGTTTTTAGCCAAATAAGTTTTAATCGATTCAATGCGTTTTTTGAGTGATTGTTCCCACTTAACAAATTTTGCTTTTTCATTACTTACTGCAGTTAATTCAGCATCTAAGTTTTTAATGTATTTCCCGAGATTAAGCACCTTTTCCTCACGCGCTATCTTGAGATTTGTTAGCTTTTCCGTATCAAGCTCAGCAATCACTTCACCCGTTTCAACGTCAACCGCTTCACAAATGACCTGCATAATTTCCTGATTAATGTCATAAAGTTTCATGGTCAATTACCTTGGATGCTTTGTACTGTTTGACCAAGTCCATAAAGTTATTCAATGCCAACTGGCAACTGTCTAAATCATCCGACTTAAACTGTGCAAATTTGGCAAAATCCTTAACATCAAGTCCCGCCTCTTGAATTTTAAATAGCAATTGATTTACAACTGGATGTGCTGGCTCTTTCTTGGGGGGCTCTTGCTTTGGTGTAACGTCTATTGGTTCGCTTGGCGGTAACTCGTCTTGCGTGTAGGGAATTCCGCCTAGCTCTACGCTAAACGCCATTCTAAACCCTTGTGCAATCGCCACTTTTTTAAGCATGGTACGCGGCTTAGATTTCCACATTTGATTGTTTTGCGCGTACTCATCAAAATAAACCTCGTGATAAAAAGGTTCAGACCAGTCCTTGCGCTTAATTTCAATACAAGCTTTTAAATTTGGCGCGACACCTTCCGTCCACGCTTTCCAGCCGGCTAACTGACCGCTGCGTTCAGCACGTTGAATATAAACCTCATAACCGACCACGATGTTAAAATTGTCACCATACGCAATGCCATGAATTTGCCTTAAAAACGGATTTAAATTAAACGCCTTGGCAAGCTCAACAAATTGCGTTCTATGAACTGGGTTTAGGTTATTCCCCATTGACTCCAAATACTTGCCAATTTGTTCATCAGTGACCATCGGCACCTGATTATTTGCTGTTTGTATTTCTTGACTCATTCCTCCCCCCAGGTTTTAAATGAATAGATTACCCTCGTTATCAAGCCAATACTGAAATGCGTCAAAAGATGAAAAGGTAAACTTCCCATTTAAGACGCACTCAGCCCCCACCTCCCCACTTGCGTATAATGTAATGCTAGATAAACTTTGGCTTTGTAATAGCTGTCGCTGTGCTTTTAAAATTGCTGCGTTTTTTGACTCGCTCATGACTAAATATTCATTACTGCTATAAGTCCAATATTACCAATCTGTATTAACTGCTTTGTGAAAGTTAATTTCAATTCCCTTGTGCGTTCCCTTAATTTAGCCACCATTTAATTCAGCCCTTGTTAAATCAGCATCAACCAAATCCGCTTTTCTGAACTGTTTTCTCGTTTACATCCATAATTTCCACCACTCTTCGTCTTTTTTCTCTAGCTGAAAAACCTTCATAATACACTTATTACCAACATCTATATTTATGTATTTTTTGTAACATCGACCTTCCATGAATCTTCGATCTATGTTTATTTTTTTGTCATACTTTTTAGCCAAAACATCAATGCCGTTGTACATGTGTATTTCCTGAAAATTATCCATATCATCGCATAGCCGAATATCATGATGTAAATTATCAAGTTTTCTTGCGCATAGTATCATCTTAGTTTTTAATTTTATTAACTGATCAAATATTTTAAGCTGTTCATCTATTGTATATTTTTCTTTCATCTTAATTTATCCATTAAAGTTGTTATCGACATCACCCATATACCAAACGCTGATTGAAGTTGAGATTGCTCATAACTCCCCCTCCATCAATTTATAAATTGCGTACTTCTTATTGCTCTTTAAAATCTCCGTTTTAATCGGATAACCCTTGCTACGTAAGTCAAAAATACGGGCACCAAGACGCATACAGCCGTAGCGGTTTAATGCTTCAAGCGGCGTTATGCTGCCGTTATCTTTTAAGTGATTTAATATCTCTAATGATTGGTGCATCTATTTTTCTCCCTCATACCAGAACACCCACGCCTCACGCTAACGCCAATTAACTGCAAGGATTGTTATGCAGTGAGCGCTCTGGTAAACTTTTCTTGCCAATTAACAAACCATAAGGATGTTTACATGTTTGACTTAAACCCGCGCCAACCAGTTCCTGACAGAGTCCCATACAAGCCTGGAGACAACGACAGACGAAGAGACTTCAACTCGTCACGATAAAACTTAAGGCAGCAAGAACAACTGTTGCCAGTGCAGTACACAATCCAGCGTTGAACAACTTTGATTTCCAGGCAAGTTTGGTTGAATCATCGCTAATGCTTTTTTCTATGCCAATAATGATGCACTGTTTAAAATACAACATCTTGTGCTTGTAAGTGTGGCTGTGCAGTAGTCTTGACGGTCTGACTCCACCGCTTAAGCCCACTGTTTTGATTGCAGCTAGAAATATCAGTATTGACAGAATGAACCCAACTACCATGATGACCACAAACTTGTGCGGCAACCAGTTTTGCAGTGTCATCAATGCTGATACCGCGGAAATCAGTAGCGCCAATAAAGTTGTTGTTTTTTTGTGAGTTTCTGTAATATCCTCCGCTAAACTTTGCAGTAACTGATTACCCTGGTCTATCACATAATCTGCTATTGCATCATCAACTTTATCCCACTCCACGTCCCACGTTTCTTCTTCAGTTTGTTTTTTATTGAAAATCATTTCCTTATCCCTTGTTTAGCTTTTAATTAAAAGATGTTGCCATTAAAGCTGTACTGCCTTAATTTAAACCCCCGCATTTCGCCGTAAATATGGTGCCAATGAACGAACGACATCACGGTAATACCTTTCTATAGGTTTTTGAAAAAAGTTGCATGAAGGCAATTTATGCGCATTTTTATCGCTTGCAATTTCCTCTCTGTCCATCTGGATTATTCTCTGTGTACGATATTTCAACATCTTGCTAGTTATTTTCATGGCTTAGCCCTCCTTGGTTTTTGTGATGCTTGAAGCCACATATTTTTGCTTAAATGCTTCAATTTCAGCTAAAGTAAAACTTTTATATCTTGCACTAGGGTCAACTGGTGTAAGCTTCCCATGTTCAACATAGTTATGGATTGTTTCAGGTGTCTTACCAAGTATTCTTGCTGCTTCTGCCGATGTTATTTGCACCTCTTGGTATTTTTTTACTTGCGTCATCACATCAATACACTGGTTTAACCGACTTAGAACCGGCTGCAACGCTTCCTGCACTTGCGCATAAATTAACTTATCAAAACTCATGCTGCACCTCCTTGAACTTCCTTAAATGCAATCTTGTTTTTTATCTCTGCCATGATTTGCTTGGCACTGCCTTTATTGCCCGCAACATAGGCTAGTTGTTTGTTGCTCTCTGATTCGCTTAGGTAATTGCAGCCAATTCGGTTAATCATTACCGAGCCGTTTTGTTGGTCACAAATTCCTGCAAAATATGGTTTTGTCTCCATCGGCGTAAACGAATAACTCACGTATGCCTTGGCAAAATCTTTCTTCAAAAACTCCAACTGCTGAATTGTGCTCGTACACAAACGATGCCAACCACCAACAGCCTCCAGCGCCATATGTATCACCTTGTCACCGAATGCTACTGTGCCATAAGCTCCATAACGTGATATTGCATCATAAACCGCCTGCCACGCCATAATTGCACGACTATCAACATCAACTAGGCAAGCGTTTCTAATTTCTGCAATCGTTGGAAACGAGTTATATACCCTTTGACTTAAAAGCTTTTTAACGCCCGCTTTAAAGTCGCCTGTTTCGATGTCATTCAACATCTCAAAATAAATCTCTTTAAAACTCTGGTCTTTTTGACCGTACTGGTTTTCGATAAACGTAAACCAAGAGCTAAAAATGTTTTTATCTAACATATTCAATCCCCCTCCTAAAACATGTCTTTGATGTTAAAAGTGCCTTCTTCCATTCCTCGAGCAATTGCCACCCCCACTTTGCCCTGTGCCACGGCTATCTGCTCAGGTGTTACGTTTGCATTGGCATAACTATCCATTTTCGGACCAAAAAGTGTATCGGGTCGTAAGTACTGACGAAATTTAAAATCATGCCACCAAAGTGCGACTTGATTATCGACTGCTCGTTTAAACGCATCGACATCATGACCATCGGCAAAACGTGCACGAATGAGCTCACGTGTTTTTTTGCAGGTTGACTGGTAATTGCTACCTGTTTTCTGGTTGAGGTAATTTACAATCTCGGCATAAGGGTAGCTTTTTGGATTTGTATCGTCGGGGTTGCCCGACAAAGATACTTCGTTAGAAGTATCTATATCCTTACCTAACTCTAACCTAACCTTACCTGGGTTTCCATTTGGTATACGACTGGTATCCATATGGTTGTCGTTTGGTATACCATTTACACCCAAAGAGTAAGAATTGTTACTGTCAATACTCAGTTTTGTAAACTCATGAGGATAATTCGTTGGCTTGTATCTATCACTACGGATGTAATTATGGATGCGCCAATGTTTGATGACTATAACCCCAGTTTCAAAGGCAATTAAAAATTTCTTGGCAAGTAGAATCTTGATTTCATCATCCCCTGCGCCAATCATTCGTATGATTTTTTTAGCGTTGTTTATGAAGCCATCATCATCTGCACGCATACATAAATGAAAATATAATGCTTGTGTGGACAATGACATATCGAGAAAAGCATCACTATCAATGATACTTTTTGCAAACATTCGTCTTTCTGCCATAGCTAGACTCCTTATGATTTTTTTCGAAAGTTGCATCGGGTGGTTCGAAACGTATCACAAGCTACGCGCATATGCTTTCCCATTGCTGGTGTTGTATGGCATACGCCCACCCGAAATTTGAAAAAACTTCGGAGTTTGTTTAGAAAGATTAATAACGTAATCCATCCGCTTATGATCTGGGTTTCGAAGCCCGACACTAGCGATTGTAGCAAGTCGAATATATTAATCAAGGTCATATCTAATCCTTTTTAGTATTTTCTCATGAATAATCTCAAAAACTAAGCGCTTAGTTTGTACTTAATAGCAATCCATCTTGGCTGCCATGTGTTTAGTATTTTCATGTATCAACACGTAAAAATCATTCATCGAAATCCCCTAAATATTTCGGATTTTTAGGGGAAACCCCCTAAATATTGCTGATGTATATAAAAAATTGTTGTGCTTTATGCAAATTTAGTTACATTTTGTCATAAGTCTCTACTACAAAAATAAGGGAGTTTTAAAATGAGGAATTTGAAGTTTATTCTATTTGTGTGCTCAATATCAGGACTGCTGTTCGGTTTTGATGCTGGTATCATTTCAGGGGCAATGATTTATTTAAAAAACGACTTTCATTTAACACCGTTGGCTGAGGGTATTATTGTAAGCGGAGTACCTATAGGCGCCCTAGTTTCAGCTGTATTGTCAGGCAGAGTTATAGACTATTTTGGCAGAAAAAAAGCCTTAGTGATAACTGGTTTACTATTCTTAACTGGGAGTATTTTTTGCACCATAGGCATGAATATTGACTGGATAATCATTGGTCGACTATTTATGGGATTAGGTGTTGGATTAAGCTCAACTATTACACCTCTATATCTTAGCGAGTTGTCACCTGCTCAGCATAGAGGTAAAATTGTGACATACTATCTCATATCAGTTAATGCAGGAATATTCTTATGCTATGTAAGCAATGCGCTACTTGCAGGCTTTGAATCTTGGCAGTTAATGTTTTTAATCACCGCGATTCCTGCAATTATATTCACTTTATGTTTAAAAGTATTACCAGAGTCTCCACGATGGCTTTATACAAAAGGACGCGAAGCACAAGCTAATAGGGTTATTAAAGAGTTATATTCCATCGTTGACCAAAATACTGAACTTGAGTTTGTTCGCAAAAACAAGCATGTCCAAGTGACAAAATTAAGCAAACTTACGTGGACACATAAACGACTTTTGCTAATTGGCATTGCCATTGGCATATTTACGCAAGCGGTTGGAATTAATGCTGTGATTTACTATGCTCCAACCATTTTGATGGATGCAGGGTTTAGAAATGGGAATATAGCTATATTTGCATCCATATTTATAGGTTTTGCAGTTATGTTTGCTGCAATTATAGCTAGCAGAAAGTTAGATAAACTTGGCAGAAGAAGAATGCTGCTAACTGGATTGGTTGGCATTATCACGTGCCTTGTTTTGATGAGTGCCTCATATGCATTGATAAATAACCCTATAATCCTTGCAAGCGTCATTCTGATACTATCTGTTATATTTGTATTGTGCCAAGGGTTAAGCGTTGGACCAGCATGCTTTTTGCTACCAGCTGAAATTTTCCCAATTGATATTCGCGGATTGGGCATGAGCTTATCAATTGCAGCTAATTGGTTTACAAACATAATTGTTGCAATGTTTTTCCCGACAATGATAAGTTTGCTGGGCACATCAGCAACATTTCTTACATTTGCCATAATATCAATAATTGGGTTTATATTTTTTACTTATTGCATTACTGAAACCAAGCAAAAGTCCCTTGAGGAAATAACTCAAGGAGGTGAAATTCTAGTGCATGTATAACGAACCGCTGGGACTGGGGAATGGGGTATCAAGATAAGAATTGTTTTCACAACAGAAATAATATTGAGGTACTTAATAAATGGAGCAAAATTTAATTCAAAACAGAGTAATGGAACGCAACGTGCATGATATCAAACTACTTGTAAAACCATTGGAACGAATCGGCTTAAACTACTTTACATTTGACGCGAATTATTTAGATGGCTCACATGTCAGATTAACTACCCACTCAGACTGGATTCAGCATTATTATGATCATAAGCTGTATAATGTTGCTATCTTTGAAAAAGGATTTCAACACATGCAAGATGGTCACATTCTTTGGGAATGGGTTCAATCCCCAGTGTATCGTGAGGCTAGTGATTTCGGCATAGAAAATGGTATTACAATCATTAAAAAGCATACAACTAAAACCAAATTTTATCACTTTGGTTTTCACCGCCATGTATCTTTAGAGCACAATGATTTAGGTAAAATACTGTCCGCACTGCATGCATTTATCAATTATTTTAATGACAAAGCATCACATATTATTACAGAAGCAGAAAATCAAAAAATCATTATTCCAGACTTTGTTATTAAGCCTTCAAGTGTCTCAATATCTGATCAAATTATTAATGAGCTTGTGACAGTGCTTGATAAGAGCACTAGCAAAATATATATTGATTCACAATCAGGTCAATATATCACAAGACAAGAACGCAGAATTTTAAATTTTCTTAAAGGAGGATTAAATTTAAAAGAAACAGCAAGCAAACGCTGTCGATCAGTAAAAACGGTTGACAATCAACTATCAACATTAAAAGCAAAATTTGAATGCAATACATTGTATGAGCTCGCTGCAAAAGCGACAAAAATTAATTTATAAGGAAACAACATGGAAATATGGCTAGACAGCTCAAACTTAAGTGATGCTAGATACTTTGATCATGTCGGACTTACAAGTGGCATTACTACTAATCCTAAAATCTTAGCTAGTAGCCAAAATAGTCCCTTGCAGACTCTTCAACGATTGCTTGAAATAAACGATCAGCCTATCTGCGTTCAAGTTACTGCACAGGATACTCTCGGGATCATTGCTCAAGCACGTCATCTGAGAACAATTTCTACCCGATTTATAGTAAAAATCCAAGCCAATAAGCAAGGATTCAAGGCAATGAAAGAGCTTGTTAGTGAGAATATTCCCGTGTTATCGACAGCCATATTCACTGCTGGACAGGTGCTTACATCTTGTCAACTAAATGTTGACTATATTGCCCCTTATTTTGATCATATAAAACAATCTAATATAAACTGGGAAAACGAAATCAGGAGGATGGCTGACATCGTCAAAAGCGTCAACTGCAAGAGCAAATTAATGATGGCAAGCATTAAAAACATTGAGGATATTTACTACAGCATGGACATTGGCGCGCAAGCGGTGACTGCACCGAGTGACATTTTAAGAAAGCTCGCTGAAGAACCATTACAAACATCTGACGCTTTGCAAATGTTCAGCACCAGCTGGGCAACTGTTGAGGATGATTTGTTTAACCAAACAACTCAGCATGACTGCCTATAGCAACCAATGTAATGCTTTCCTTTTCAATCTTAACATACATCAAAAGGTCATCTGAAAATAAGTGCAATTCTCTAATTCCTTTAAAATTTCCCGATAATTCATGATCTCTATATTTCACGGGCAAAACCTTCTCATGTATTAACAATTCGACGACTTTCTCTAATTCATTAAGTACCTTTTGCTTATGACGATATTTTTTAAGCGATTTCTTGAACTCTTTCTTTTGATATAATTTAAGCACCTCTCAGCGCCTTAATTTGTTCTTTAAAAGCAGCCAAACTAATTTCCTTGCTCTCAGATTCCAGCGCCTTTTCCAGTAGTGTCTTCTTCGACTTATTTCGCTCCATAAAATCCTTAATGGCATACCTTGCATAAGAACTAACAGACAACCCCATTTTTTGTGCCTGAACATGAATAGCCTTATTTAAACTTTCATCGACTGTAACTTGAATTTTTCCACTCATCACAACGCCTTTAGATTCAATAAAACATCATTATGAATCATTTTAGCATATTTTTGACATTCAAAAAGAAAAAATTGATATAAAAACATTACACCATTGGCTAAAAGAATGCTATTGGTGTAAGAATATACCTTTAAATATTGTACAAAAGGCAATACAAAACTCTTTATGTGCAGCCATATTTTTTAATGATGAAATTATTGGATTTGCAAGGGTAATAACTGATAAGTGTAGGTTTGCCTATAAGTGAATAAGAGTAAACCAACCAAACATCAGGTTTAGCTTACGATCATATAAAGTGTTATTTTTAGTTATTTTTTGATTTATCAAAAACCTGTCCCACAATTTGAGCTGAAAAAATATCTCTATGCCTTTCGCTCCAATCTTTTAATTTATCATCCCAAAGTTGCTCTCCATTAGCTATTTCTTCACTACAAATAGTAGAGACAAACACATTAGAGGCTAATACACTACCTTCAGCAGTTTCAAGAGTGTATCTATCTGGCACTACTACCGTATTAATCTCGGTTACTGACAACATGTCACCATTAGATGCCAACAAATTATCACCAAGAACTAAGTTTTTTGCTATATCAATCGTTTTATTGTTGTCAACAAGCATTACCACACCATGACTTGGAGTAATTTCAAGTTCTATCGTTTGTTGATTTGATGATGAATTAGCCTTAATTCGGATAAATTCAAATAATCCTTCAGTTTTAATATTTTTTGTTACTGTCGTCCAAAATGGTTTTCCATTTTTAATGGTTTTAACTTGGTCGCCAGGATGTATATTAGCTATTTCTTTTTCTATTTCTACTCCATTTTCTTTGGTGATTAATTTTGTTGAGGGAGAAAAACATGACGCAACACATGATGCTCCACAACCCTCAACGCAAGGAGGCAAACATGCAACAGCAGCAGGTCCTGTAAGCGCAGCGCAAATTGCTTCACATCCAGCGACACATGACATAAAACATAGCAAGTAAAAAGGTCCTCCATATGCTACAGAAAAACCAAATCCTATAGCAAAAACTAAACTACCAAATAATTTTTTCATCATGAGTCTCCCTAATAAAGTTACTGAAAATTGCTCATAAAGCATTTAAAGCAAAATTGATTATCCAAGTTATAATTTTTTTAACAAGATATTTTATGTAACAAATAGAACCTAAGATGTTATATAGTGAAAAGAAATAAAGCTTTATATTAAAAATAATATATTTATTAAACCTAACAATCTCATATATTATCTATCTGTTAACTCATAAAAATGTAGAAAAACATTATGTCTCAACAAAATAATGAACTTAACGTAAAAAGATTAAAGAAGGACGGAATCGCTCGCTCGCAAAGCGTTGAGGATGATTTAACCAAGCTGTAATCTTGCTTGGCAACCGATTGCAGCAAATGCTTTTTTGAGCGTGATGAGAGTCAAATTCTTGCGTTTACCAGATTCAATTGCTTGATAATTCTGGTAGGCAATATCCATTGCATTTGCCATCTGTATCATCGTCATATTATGGTCTTCACGACAAAAACGCAGTAAGAGAGGCACAGATACCTCAACTGATGGGAAAAATTCTGTTTCATCATCAAGTTTTACTGATGGGCGATTCACTTTAATTCCTTCCTGCAAGCAAGCTTCAAGATAGCAATCTAATGCTTCTTGCGCCATAGCACGTGCTTCCTCCAAAGTATCACCAAAAGTATGACATCCCTCTAAATCACGGAAAAGCACAATATAAGCCTCATCCTCTTGGGTGATTTTTGCGGGATAACGTAGTGTTTCCATAATCTACCTCATTTTTTCAACAATTTTACACTTGTTTGTTTTTCAATCATTTTAACAGTTGGATAAGGAACGTCTCTACCTTTATGAAATGGAATTGTTGTCAATTTACCATCTTTTATATATTGCCTATGCGAACCCTTGCCTTTTCTTAAGCTCTATCCATCCATTTTGTTTTAGGATTTTAGCAATTTCTTCTGGCTTTATCGGCATATTGCTTCCGTCATCCAAAATTTTATCAAATTATGGCTTTGCATATTATATTATGCAATAAAAACATTAAAACTTTGTGCATTAAAAACTAAAACTTTACACAAACTCAATTTTTTTAATTGATATCCTGGCTGTACCTGAGTGAATTGTACAACCAACATCACACCTCATAACAGATTTTCCTTGTTACCTATATGTTACCTTTAGTTTTAATCATTACCTTTTATTGCTTTTTTATTTATTTGATAAAATATTATTTTGTAAGGCTTTCATATGGTGCACCCGAGGCGATTCGAACGCCTGACCTTTGGCTCCGGAGGCCAACGCTCTATCCAACTGAGCTACGGGTGCCTAATTCTAATCGTTTGCAGATTGTGAAAGTATCAAAAAAAAGCAATCAAAATCTCGGATTTATAATCACGTTTTTCTATAACGCCTGAAATTTTAGGAACCTGCAAAAAACTCTTTAACGTTATCAAACCAAGATTTTGACTTTGGCGAGTGCGTATGTTGTTCGCCTAAAGAGGCAGCAAACTCCTCTAATAAAGCACGCTGTTTGGTATTTAAATTAACGGGTGTTTCAACGGTTACTTTACACATTAAGTCTCCCATGCTATTACCTCGCAACGCTTTAACGCCTTTACCACGTAACCTAAATAATTTACCTGTTTGCGTTTCAGGTGGAATTTTAAGCTTCACCTTACCATCAATAGTAGGCACATCTAACTCACCACCTAAACATGCTATGATGAAAGTAATAGGTACTTCACAATAAAGATCCGAACCATTACGCTCAAAAATAGCATGCTCTCTTACACGTACTTGCACATATAAATCTCCAGAAGAGGCACCATATTCACCAGCTTCCCCTTCACCTGCAAGCCTAATTCTATCCCCTGTATCCACACCTGCTGGGATTTTAACCGATAATGATTTGGTATCCTGTTTTCTACCTTGTCCATGACAAGATCGACACGGATCTTTAATTATTGAACCTGTTCCATGACAAGTTGGGCATGTCTGCTCAACGGAAAAAAAACCTTGTGACATTCTCACAGCTCCAGCCCCATGACACATGCTACAGGTCTGTTTACCAGTTCCCCCTGTTCCATGACAGCTACCACAGCTGACATAAGTTGGAACTTTAATTTCCTTTGTTGTACCATGAATTGCTTCTTCTAGGGTAATTTCAAGGTTATATTGTAAATCGTTACCACGACGAGCATAAGTACGAGAGCTTCTTCCGCCCCGCGCCCCACCACCGAAAATATCACTAAAAATATCACCAAAAACATCATTAAAGTTACCACCGCTAAACCCACCATGTCCTGAGCCTTGTTGGACACCAGCATGACCAAATTGGTCATATGCTGCACGCTTTTGCGGATCGCTTAATATTTCATAAGCTTCTGAAGCTTCTTTGAATTTAGTCTCGGCATCTTTATCATTTGGGTTTCGATCAGGGTGATACTTCATCGCCATTTTACGATAAGCACGTTTGAGTTCCTGTTCTGTTGCACTCTTGGATACGCCTAATATTTCGTAATAATCTCTGGGCATGTCTTTTTACCATTATTCTCGTCTGCATTTAAAACGCTATAAAAAATGCGGAACATGCCCGCATTTTTCAAGTTAAAAGTTAGCTTTTATTATTTCTTATCGTCATCTTTCACTTCTTCAAATTCAGCGTCAACGACATTACTATCTGCTTTCTTAGCATTTGAGTCATCAGATGAAGTATGATTTTGTGTTGCATCTGCTTTACCTTGTGCATACTCATAGGCCTTTTGTGAAATCGGCGCAAATGCTTCTTCTAGTGCTTTTGTCTTCAACTCAATGTTATCTTTATCATCTGTTTTTAACACAGCCTCTAGTTCATTACATGCAGTTTCTACTTTTGTTTTTTCTTCATCAGTAATTTTATTTGCTAAGTCTTTTATTGATTTACGTGCACTGTGTAATAAATTATCACCTGCATTTCTTGCATTTACCAACCCATGGAATTTCTTATCTGTTTCTGCATTTGCTTCAGCATCTTGCACCATTTTATTAATATCATCTTCAGATAAGCCACTTGATGCTTTAATCACAATATTTTGTTCTTTACCTGTCGCCTTGTCTTTTGCTGATACGTTCAAAATACCATTGGCATCAATATCAAAAGTTACTTCGATTTGTGGCATTCCACGTGGTGCTGGAGGAATATCAGATAAGTCAAAGCGCCCTAAGGACTTATTTGCTGACGCCATCTCACGCTCTCCTTGTAGTACATGAATGGTCACAGCAGGTTGATTATCTTCTGCAGTTGAAAAGACTTGTGATTTCTTAGTTGGGATAGTGGTATTCCGCTCAATCAGCTTGGTCATTACACCTCCCATTGTTTCAATACCCAAAGATAAAGGCGTTACATCTAATAACAACACATCTTTAACGTCTCCTGCTAATACTCCACCTTGGATTGCAGCACCAATTGCTACTGCTTCATCTGGGTTAACATCACGGCGTGGTTCTTTGTTAAAAAAGCTTTTGACTTCCTCTTGTACTTTAGGCATACGCGTTTGACCACCAACTAATAATACATCGGTAATATCGGATACTTTTAAGCCTGCATCTGCTAACGCTTTTCTACAAGGTTCAATTGAACGTTTAATCAAATCTTCAACTAAAGACTCAAATTTAGCACGTGTTACTTTAATGTTTAAATGCTTAGGACCTGTTGCATCTGCTGTAATATAAGGCAAATTCACATCGGTTTGCTGTGTAGACGATAGTTCAATTTTTGCTTTTTCTGCGGCTTCACGTAAGCGTTGAAGTGCTAATGTATCATTATGTAGATCAATACCACTTTCTTTTTTGAACTCATTGATCAAATAATTCATTAAAGCCACATCAAAATCTTCACCACCTAAGAAAGTATCTCCATTTGTTGCCAGTACTTCAATTTGACTGTCTCCATCAACGTTTGCAATCTCAATAATAGACACATCAAACGTACCACCTCCTAAATCATAAACAGCAATAGTTTGATCTGATTTTTGTTTATCCATACCATAGGCAAGCGCTGCCGCTGTTGGTTCGTTAATAATACGCTTAACATCCAAACCTGCAATGCGTCCTGCATCTTTAGTTGCTTGACGTTGTGCATCGTTGAAATAAGCAGGAACAGTAATAACTGCTTCTGTTACTTTCTCACCTAAAAAGTCTTCTGCTGTTTTTTTCATTTTACGCAACACTTCAGCTGAAACTTGAGGTGACGCCATTTTTTTATCTTTTAATACTTCAACCCAAGCATCACCATTATCTGCCTTAATGACTTTATATGGCACTTTTTTAACGATGTCGTGTTGCACAACTTTTTCATCAAACTTGCGACCAATTAAACGTTTAACAGCAAATAACGTATTATGCGGATTCGTCACCGCCTGGCGTTTAGCTGCTTGACCAACGAGAATCTCACCCCCTTCTGTATAAGCAACAATTGAAGGAGTTGTCCGCGCACCTTCTGCGTTTTCAATTACGCGCGCATTCTTACCATCCATAACAGCAACACATGAATTCGTTGTCCCCAAATCTATACCAATAATTTTACCCATTGTTGTTATCTCCTTTTAATTTAACGCCAAGGAATATGCCGACGCGTTTTTATTTTTCAAGTTTTATTTTCAGCTTCTTTTAAATCTAGTTTTTCACAACCAAGACACGGGCAGGTCGAATTACACGATTATTGAGCTCATAACCTTTTTGGAAAACGTTCATTACCATATTATCATCCATTTCAGGATTAGGTGACATCGCCATTGCTTCATGCTTATTTGGATCAAATACCTCACCAATTGGATCAATCTGTATCACACCAAATTTCTCTAATGTATCAACTAACATTTTCATGGTAAGTGTTACGCCTTGTGCCATTACCTTTACTTCATCTGACTCACCAGAAACTTCAACCGCCTTTTCTAGGCTATCTAGCACTGGTAATAACGCATTAGCAAATCTCTCTAGTGCAAATTTATGTGCATTTTCCACATCTTTTTGCGCACGACGACGAATATTCTCCATTTCAGCATGCGCACGCAGAACTTTATCATCCGCAGTAGCAACGGTTTCTTGCATATTTGCGATTGTAGTTTGCAATTCATTATTCTCTTTTTTAAGTACTAATACTTCATCAATCATTTGGGATACTGATTCTATCTGATCTTCACCCTGCTCAAGTTCAATTTCATTTGTGGATTCTTTATGATGTTTTTTTGACATTGATACACCTATTTTGATTTATCTGTTTTTATTACGGCGTATCAATTGCGGGCGCTTTTTTGCATTTCAAGAAAATATCTTACTTTTTATCTCTATAGCTTAAGGCTTTAGCTATTTATCATTATTCATCATCAAACTATGTAAATATAATTTATATTCAGAACAAAAAATAGCCTTGACTTCCATCGAATCCTCGCCAAAATACCAGCATGAAAAATATATCTCTTACAATATGAGCCTTATTCCCAAAGCCCTAAAAATAAACCTTTTAAGCCTTTTTCTACCTATTAGTTCTTTTGCTAACACGAGTATTAGCTTTGAACCTGTGAGCTATCAAATTTTACCTAACTGGGACTGTGGTGATCAAATGTACGCTTATCAAGCCTTACAAATTTCATGTAAAGCCATTCTAACTAATAAAAACTATAACCAAAACTGGATAACTAGCTGCAACAACGTTCTTGCTACTTATGCCCATACAGATCGTAAAGCACGAGAGATAATAGAGCAAAACTTTTCTCCCTATCTTGTTCGTTATGATGACAAAGTCGAAGGTCTTTTTACAGGATATTATGCTCCAGCCATCTCTGGTAGCTTATACCGTAATGAGGAGTATTCTGTGCCTATTTATAAGACACCCAACAACTTAGTGCAAAAGAAAACAAAATCAGGCACACAATATGGCAGAATTGTAAAAGGTAAACTTGTACCTTATTACACACGTGAAGAAATTTCTAATAACAATTATCTCAGTAAAAAAGATGTGATTGCTTGGGTAGGCTCTCGTATTGAGCGCACATTTTTACAAATTCAAGGATCTGGCAGAATAGAACTTACAAATGGCGAGACCATTCTTGTCGGATATGACAGTCAAAACGGGCATCCTTACCGACCTATTGGTCGTTATTTATTGGAAAACAAGCTGATACCTCGTGAAGAAATTACGATGCAATCGATCAAAAAATGGTTATATGATCATCCGCAACATGCAAACAAAGTATTGAACTATGATCCTTCTTTTGTTTTTTTCAGAGTATTA
Organism: Fastidiosibacter lacustris; assembly: GCF_003428155.1. GTDB lineage: Bacteria > Pseudomonadota > Gammaproteobacteria > Francisellales > Francisellaceae > Caedibacter > Caedibacter lacustris. The sequence goes on along the minus strand of NZ_QLIR01000001.1, from coordinate 119,867 downwards.
AGCCACTCCAATCCGATTGGTGCTCAAGGTGTACCATTAACACCTAGTTATTCTATTGCAATCGATAATAACTATTATCAATATGGCACCCCTGTGTGGCTAAGCACCAGTTATCAAACACCCGAACAAAAATTTCAAAAACTAGATAGGCTCCTAATTGCGCAAGATACAGGCGGTGCGATTAATGGTCCCATTCGTGGTGATATTTTTTGGGGCAATGGAGAACTTGCCGAATATTACGCAGGTCATATGAAGCATCCTGGCACGATGTTTGTACTCTTGCCAAAATCAAATGAATTTAGACTTACTCAAACCAACATAACTTAGAAACCATAGCAGTTCTATTGTCAATCTAAATACATAGTGTAAATCTATCTTCCTCTAATGCAACGCCACCCATTTTCGGCTTAATATATTGTATTTATTGAGTGCTTGCTCATGAAACTTGTTCATAAACTCTCGGTTACTGTTACTCTCTATCAGTTCTTTTTGAGCAAGGCTAATACCATAGCGTCGACACCAACGTTTAACCGTCCAAACTTGATAACCCATCATCTCAGAAGCTTTCACATACGAAACCCCTTGATCATGTAAGTCACTCAACACTTGTTCGGCTGACTTACCATATTTTTTCAATACATTTAACTCAAAATTATCGCTATATTGATTAGGCATTTTAAAACTCCTGTTCAACTACTGCTGTAGACAGCGGCATTTTCACATAGAACAATTGATCAGTCTAGGTTCCATAAAGCAATTTTTTAGCCAAGTCCTTGACTCTTCACATAGCAGCAAAAATGGATTAGCTATGGTCAATGCAAAGCTGCATTTGTGGTCTAGTCAGGTTTTAAGCCTAAAAACCACAATTCTGCAATTAACGCAGTCTTGCTTTGGCAATTGAGTTTTCTTTTCATATTCTGAATATGGGTTTCAACAGTGCGATATGAACCACCAATCTGCAAGGCTATGCACTTGGCACTTCCGCCTAGTAGCAGCTTTTTGGCAACAATTAACTCGCGTGCCGACAAAATGTCGAGTCTGAACGTCGCTCGCTGAACCGCATCCTGCTGAGGTAGAATGACTTTTTGCGATTCAGCTTGTGCGATCATATGTTCGGCCTTGCATGTAAATTGCTGTGAAAAATTGGCCACAAAACTTAAATTATTAATCACTCGATTAATCACCAAGGAGTTATCGCTTGGAGCACCCATAAAAAACAACTCCCTATAACCTTGTCGCGGATTGATATATGTTAAACCATGGTCAATATTAAACTTAACTGCGTGCGATACTGCTTTGTGTGACTTTGCAATACTCTGCCATAGCACGAACTCTGGATGGGATTTCTTCTCTATTTCAAATTGGCTGCCAAGGTAAAGTTCATGCTGGTAGTAGTAAGCCAGCCAATCAGGACGATTAGAGACTCTTATTTCCTCTCCATTGTCATATTTCCGCTGGTAGACTAATGTGGTTAAACCAAGCTTGTCGCTAAGCGGTTGCATTAGCGTTTGCATCTGATCTTTCAACTGAGTAAAAATATGGCAATTAAGATCAATATTTTTAATATTTTGTGCTTCCATCTGAATCTACGTATTTTATGCGGATAGAACTTAATTTCCGGTCAGTCTACACTAACTCGAAACCAAAAAGTGAGCTTTTTACTACAAATTGCACATAAAAAGTGGGGCTTCCACGTTTGTATTTAAGTTACTCAAATAATGGCGATAAATTAAGGAGCATACGCGGCTATCATGGAAAATAGCTTTTCAGGTACTCAGAAAAAATACATGTTGGCATAAAGTTTAATTTTGAGAGGTAGCTTACTTATGAGTCAGAAGACAATAATTTTCATAAACTTTAGATTTGGTAGTTTCTATTCTGCTGATCTTTTATCCCGAGTAAAGCAGCTTGGTGACCATCGAATAGTGGCAGTTCTGGACGACTACTTCAAAGAAAATATTCCCCATGAGTTTGAACAGCAGTTGGATCACATTTACAACACATCAACACAACTGAAATACGACTTCTTATACGAATTTAATTATGATGAACTAAAACGTATTATCTTGAATGAGATGCAGCAGTTTGCACAAAATGAAATTGTCTTAATTTGCACAGATGAGTTCAATTTATTAGCGATTGGCAAATTACGTGATGAATTTGACTTATGGGGTGCCAAATATGATGACCTGGTTAAGTGTCGCGATAAACTTATGATGAAAGATCTTCTACACAGTAAAGGTATTCGCGTACCTAAATGTATGCACTTCAATCAAATACGAGATCTAACATCAAAGGAAGCATATGAAGTTATCTGTCATCAAATCAGCTCCAACATCATCGTCAAACCAATCGACAGTTGCGGTAGTCAGGGAGTTTACCATATTCAAACCCTTGATGAATTTGCAGCGTTTCACCGTAAAAATGAGTGGCAAGCTAGCACCTATGAAATAGAGGAATATATTCAAGGCAAACTCTATCACATAGACTCTGTTACCGAAAATGGCGAAACAGTTTTTCTTGAGGCATCAGTATATTCATGTCCAAACCATGAATTGACACAGGGGAAAGTGCTCGCAAGCAAACCTGTTATTCGTGATCAGTATTTAAAAAACAGATTGCACGAATTTGCACAAAAGACTTTAGAGGCGCTAAATATCAGGCACTGTGTAAACCACATGGAGGTGTTTGAGCAAAATGGAGAGTTGGTGTTTTGGAAATTGCGGCAAGACCGCCTGGCGCCATTTTAAACGAAATGCACCAGTATAACTTTGGTGTTAATCTTATGGATTGGGATTTCAAGCTTCAATCTGGCATTGATATTCCGTTGCCATCTTATGCTATTAGACCAGCATTTTGGGCGTTTTTCCCATTGCTTACAGGAAAAATCGTTGACCTAAACACACCACAAATCAAAAGTGAGTATTTAATTCAATGGAGCGTTACAAAAGGGCAGGTCATTTGTAACAATGCCACAAATATTGTTGATAAAGCCGCAGTACTTAGAGTGTTCGCAGACTCTTACAAAACTTTGGTAGAAGATTTTGACTATATTGCACAATTCCAGGCGATGGAGGTGATCCATGCAAACTAAAGCCTATATTTCGCATTTGGCAATGATACTGTTTGGTATATCCACGAGTGCAGGAATGATGCTTATACATGTCAAAGTGCAGTCCACACCACCCATGGTGCTGGCATTTTATACCTTTGTCTTTTTTATTTTATTCTTTCTAGCATTTTCACTGCATGGCTTGACCAAGAAACGCCACCATTTGAAAAAGGCATTCCCGACAATCTTCAATCTAAACTGGACCTCTCTTGTCTGTTGGAGCGCCACAACTATTGCACTCTTATATTTACCGACATCGCTTTTTTTACTGCTTTACCTTTCGAGCATGATGATAGCTGGATTATTTATCGGTAAAAAACTAAATCGATTTGATATTGCATGTATGGCAATTGTAATTACTGGATGCATTCTTGCGATGACCGATCAACACGCTGATCTTCGGCAATGGCTCATGGCTGTTTTTGCTGCCATTGGTGGTGTTACTGGTGCAATTTACTCGCGTTATTCAAAGACATTAGTCAATGAATTTAGCACCTTTGAAATCTTAGCGCTGCGCTTTCTCTTACTCGTTCTGATTACAGGAATCATCGCCTTTTATTCAGGTGGTATAAAATTTGAATCTCCCTCATTTTATAGCACTTTTATACTGATCTCATTATTAACCATTTGTTTGCCACTTTACCTATTTCAAGTTGGTTTAAAGTATATCAGTGTTTATGCTGCGCTTGCTTATATGCCGCTTGCTCCTTGCATTTGTCTAGTAACTGAAACACTTTTTATGTCAAATACCTCAATCCATGGATTGTCACTATTAGCGGTATTCTTTGTTGCCGCCACAATGCTTGCTATTTGCCTAAAGCAATCACAAGCCGCACGTGCATAATGGCTATTGAATGTCATAAATAGGTGGGTATATATTTTCTGGCAAATTGAGGTAGTGTTTTACTTTGTCATTCATATACTCCGTCCCCCATTCAATACGGTTAATGTAAATCCCGATAACGGTATCGTGCATTAACTCACATTTCTGTTGTTTTGTAATTTTCTGCCGATTTGAGATTTATTCAATATTTTGTTTTAGCTATAATGAGCGCACACTAAATAAGGATGAGTGCTTAAGAGCTTTTATTATGGGATTCAAAACACCTTTATATGAAAAACATCTACGAGAGCATGCAAGAATGGTTGATTTTGCTGGGTGGGACATGCCCATTCAGTATGTAGGTGTAATAGAAGAACATCATGCCGTTAGAAAAGATGCAGGCATGTTTGACGTTAGTCATATGTTAACGGTGGATATTATTGGTCGTGATGCAAAAGCATTTATACAATACTTATTAGCAAATGATATTAACAAACTTGCTAAAGGTAAGGCGATGTATTCTTGTATGTTGAACCAAGAAGCAGGTATTGTGGATGATTTAATTGCCTACTATTTTGAAGATGATTTTATTCGTTTAGTGATTAATGCAGGTAACAGAACCTCCGATGTCAAGTGGATAAAAAAGCATGGGATAAGCTTTGCTATTGAGATTAAATTACGAGATGATTTGGCTATTATTGCAATTCAGGGACCTCAATCGCGTGAAAAAACAAATCAAATACTTAAAGATCTAGCAACTGAAGAAGTAAAAAATTTAAAACCCTTTGCGATGTATAAAAAGGGTGAGTGGATGATTGCACGTACTGGCTACACAGGTGAAGATGGTTATGAGATTTCAATGCCGCATACTGAAGCCTTAGCGTTTTGGGATGCGTTAAAACAACAAGGCGTTCAACCTTGTGGTCTAGCTGCACGTGACACGCTTCGCCTAGAAGCAGGGATGAATTTATATTCACAGGATATGGATGAGTCGACAACACCTGTTGAATCGGCTTTAATGTGGACAGTGTCACTCTCAGGTGAACGTGATTTTATTGGTAAAAAGGCATTGTTGTCTAAAAAAGATAAGATTAATGAAAAGCTTGTTGGGTTAGTGCTTTTGGATCGTGGTGTTTTGAGACATGACCAAAAGGTGTTAATAGCAAATAGTGATAAAACAGGTATTATTACAAGTGGGACTTTCTCACCAACCTTAGGAGAAAGTATTGCTTTGGCTCGCATTCCAGCTGATGCGGAAGAAGTATTTGTAGAAATTCGAAATAAAAAAATTCCTGCCAAAATCGTGCAATTTCCATTTGTACGCAAAGGTGAAAAAGTATATAAAGAATGCCAGAAAAATCTGGTAACTCATTAGCATCAATAAACTTAGGAGTCAATTATGGCAGAGATAAGACAAGAGTGTCATTACACGAAATCACATGAATGGGTGAGGTTGGAAGGTGATATTGCGGTGTGTGGTATTGATGATTTCGCACAGTCAAGCTCAGGCGAGTTAGTATTTATTGAGTTACCTGAAGTTGATGAAGAAGTAAGGGCAGGTGATGATGTGTGTGTAGTTGAGTCAGTAAAAGCCGCATCCGATGTTTATGCACCTGTTTCGGGGGTAATCATTGAAGTAAACGAAGCACTTTTAGATAAACCATCGATCGTTAATGAATCTTGCTATGATGATGGTTGGTTGTTTAAGATCAAGATGGATGATCTATCTGAGATTGATGATTTACTTTCAGCCGAAGAGTATGCTGAAGAGTTTGATGCTTGATGCAAATTAAATGAAAAGCGCTCAATGCTTATGTGTTGGGCGCTTTTATTTGTAATAAAAAGTCAAATACTACGTGAGGAGCGTTTATGCCATTTGTTCCACATACCGACAAAGATATTAAGCTCATGTTAGATGAGATTGGTGTCAATACTATTGAAGCATTATTTGATGAGATACCTCAATCGATAAAAAGTAAAAGCCATCTAGCTTTAACCGATGGTTTAAACGAATGCCAAATGTACCGTTTATTTAGCGATAAGTGTGCTAAAAACATTCCACAAACGAACTTTATTGGTGCTGGGGCCTATCAACATTATACCCCTGCTATCGTCACAGATATTATCAGTCGTGGAGAGTTTTATACATCCTATACTCCATATCAGGCTGAAGCCTCTCAGGGTACATTACAAGTGATTTATGAATACCAAACGATGATCGCATCGCTTACTTCAATGGATGTGTCAAATGCGTCTATGTACGATGGTGCAACGGCACTTGCTGAAAGTGCTTTAATGGCTGTGCGTGCCAATAAATTAACAAAAAGTAAGAAAGTGTTGGTTGCGGATATTATTTTCCCTCATTACATTGATGTAGTAAAAACGATGACACACGCTCAAGGTATTGAAGTCGAGTTTGTATACCCTCAGCCACAAGAAGGGCGTACAAATATAAAACGCTTGCCTGAGTGTGAAGTTGGTCAATATGCTGCGGTTATTGTATCTCAAGTAAATTTTTATGGTCAGATTACTGAGTTTGAAGCATTAACAAACTGGGCACATGCTAAAAATGCAATGGTTGTAGCAGTTGTTAATCCAACGGTATTAGGTATATTAAAAGCTCCAGGTAACTGGGGCGAAAGTGGTGCGGATATCGCTTGTGGAGATGGTCAAACATTGGGCCTTCCGCTTAGCTGTGGTGGACCATACTTTGGATTTATTACAACTAAAGAAAAACTTTCACGTCAAATGCCTGGGCGTATTGTTGGTAGAACGGTTGATAAAGATGGCAAAGAAGCATTTTGTTTAACTCTTCAAGCGCGTGAGCAACATATTCGTAGAGCAAAAGCAACATCTAACATCTGCTCAAACCAAGGGTTACTTGTGACAGCAGCAACGGTTTATATGTCTTTAATGGGCGCTAAAGGCATAAAAGAAATAGCCTTGGAATCACATCAAAATGTCACAAAACTTGCTAAAAAGTTAAGCCAAATTGTAGGGGTTAACGTACGTTTTTTACATAACTATGTATACGAGATAGTTGTTGATTTACCAGTTAGTGCAAAAGAAGCAAAAAGCTTAGCAACTCAACACAACGTTCAGCTTGGTTATGATTTATCTTTATTGGACCCATCACAACAAAATAGCCTACTTGTTTGTGCCACTGAAATTCATAATGAATCAGATTTAGATAAATATGTTGAAGTGTTGGAAACCGTATTAACTCAGCTTGCTGTTGGAGCATAAGATGACAGTTATTTTTGAAAAATCAGTAGCAGGACGTAGAGCAAATTCACAAAGATGGAAACTTAATGGTGAAACCCATTTCGATACTCAATACTTGCGTGAAGACAAACCCTTGTTGCCGGAGCTAGGCGAACTTGAAGTATTACGTCACTTTACCAAGTTATCACAAAAGAACTTCTCAATTGATACTCAATTTTATCCACTTGGTTCTTGTACAATGAAATACAATCCACGCATAGCTTTAAAATGTGCGTTCAATCCATCTGTACTCAATATTCATCCCTTTCAAGATGAGTATACACAGCAAGGTTTATTGGAAATGCTGTATGAGCTTCAAGAAATCTTGATTGAAGTTACTGGAATGGATGCAGTATCTCTTGTACCTTGTGCTGGAGCCCAAGGAGAATTTGCAGGAGTACAGATGATTCGTGCCTATCACATTGCTAACAATGAACCACATAGAAATGAGATTATTGTGCCAGATGCAGCACATGGCACAAACCCTGCAACAGCTGTAATGGCAGGATGTAAAGTCATTGAAATCCCAACTTCCCTTAAAACGGGGGATATCGATATTGAAACGCTAAAGAAAGTATTAGGACCAAACACTGCGGGCATTATGCTTACAAACCCATCGACAATGGGGGTGTTTGAGCGTGATATTGAAGAAGTAGCAAAATTAGTGCATACAGCAGGTGGTTTACTCTATTATGATGGAGCCAACTTAAATGCGATTATGGGCAAAGCAAAACCTGGTAAAATGGGGTTTGATGTTATGCATATGAACGTACATAAAACTTTTGCTACACCACATGGTGGTGGGGGTCCAGGCGGCGGTCCCATTGCAGTGAATAAGCGCTTAAAGCCATTTTTACCCGTACCTACAATTACAAAAGAGAAAGGTGTCTATCATATTAGATCAAAAGGTGCTATTCCAGCAACCATTGGTGCTATACACGCTTTTATGGGAAATGTGGGGGTATTGATTCGAGCTTATGTTTATCTGAAAACTCTAGGCGGTAATGGTTTGACAAAAGCATCAGAAATCGCGACCCTAAATGCAAACTATATGATGGCAAGGTTGAAAAAAGCAGGCTTTATCATTGCATTACCAGATCGACGTGCTTCACACGAGTTTATCGTTTCACTTGCAGCTGAGAAAAAGGCATACGGCGTTACTGCAAATGATTTTGCCAAGCAGCTATTGGATTATGATATGCACGCACCAACAATCTATTTCCCATTACTTGTCCCAGAATGTTTACTGATTGAACCAACTGAAACTGAAACACGCGAGCAAATGGATACTTTTGTTGATGCAATGATTGAAATTCGTAAACTTGCAGCATCATATCCAGAAAAGGTAAAACAAGCGCCCATCGCTCAATCTGTAAAACGAGTAGATGATGTGAAAGCCGTGCGTGAGTTAGATGTAATCTTTGGGCAATGCTGTTAAGGAAAAAGCATTTTCCCCCAATGCAACTTAGAGCGAAGTGAATGGAAATAATCATAGTCTAATGGATGTAATATGCTGACAGATTTTTTACAGCGATGTAGTTTGATAGTGTCAGCTGGGCGAAGCTGAAGCTTCATATGCCCATCAAAGCTTAAACTTGGCTCAGGGTTGTTATATTCCCCAATCGTGATTTCAATTTGGCTGTTAGCATTAAGCACAATCGGACGACTATTAAGCGAATGTGAAAACATTGGCACAAGTACGATTGCATCTAAGCCTGGGTGCATAATCGGACCTCCTGCTGATAGTGCATGAGCAGTAGAACCTGTGGGAGTGGCAATAATCATGCCATCAGCGCGCTGATCAAAAGCATAACGACCATCGATATGAACGTGCATTTGGAAAAGTCTACTATGTTGTCCAGCTGCAATAACAATATCGTTTAAAGCAACAGTTTGCTCAGTTGGGTGATGCTCACTTGTGATGGATGCTTGTAGCATAAAGCGCTGTTCTTGTTGGTAACGACCGCACAAAACATCAAATAAGCGCGTGGTAATTTGATCAGGATTAATGTCTGTTAAAAATCCCAGTTTTCCTCGGTTGATCCCCACAATCGGAATATCACTAATGAGCGACAGATTTCTGCCAGCATTAAGAAAGTTACCATCTCCACCTACAACAATGGCTATTTCACAATGTTTAGCAATCGCTTTCAAGCTGTAGCCTTCACCAAACCTATCATCTAGACTAGCAGCCGTCTCAGCTTCTAAATAAACGCGAAGTGATTGCTCGATTAAACTATGCATCAAATATTCTACTGTTTCAGCAACAGCAGGATTGTCATGTGTGCCAATAATAGCGACTTTATTAAAAATGAAGGTCATTGGTAAATGCTATCCTTATGTCATGAGTTCTCTAGTTTTAAGCAAAATCCCATTTATCATACTGTATAATCGTTTAAGTTACTATGTTTGGATAGGTTAACAGTTTATTGTTAGCAATTAATCGTTATACTATCTAAATCATTTCTAAAACAAGATATTCAATAGTGCCAAGATCAATCAGATTAACTTTAGAGAGTCTTGGGCAATATATCTTATGTGATGAGTTGACAAAGGAGTAATAATGGCTTTATCAGTAGTGATTCTTGCCGCTGGGCAAGGATCTCGTATGTGCTCAAAAAAATCAAAAGTACTGCAAACGCTAGCAGGAAAAACGCTTATTCGTCATGTTGTCGAAACTGTTGAGTCGTTGCAGGCAGATAATATTATCATTGTCCAGGGGCATTTAGGGCAGCAAGTACAATCTGCGCTGGAAGATAAAAAAATTATTTGGGTCGAGCAAAGGGACCGCTTAGGAACAGGACATGCTGTTTTACAAGCACTTCCTCACATTAAAAAGAAAGATAAGGTGCTGATTTTGTATGGTGATGTACCATTGGTGTCCTTTGACACCTTAAACCATTTGATTGATGTAACGCGTGATGATGATTTAGGTATTTTAACGGCACATGTCGAGAACCCAGGAGGACTTGGTAGAATTATACGCAACCGTTTTGGTGAAATTGAGTTGATCGTTGAAGAAAAAGATGCCAGTGACATTCAAAAGCAAATCAAGGAAATTAACACTGGAATTTACTGTGTTTCTGGTAAAAACTTGCACCACTGGATTCCAAAAATTGAAAATAAAAATGCACAAAAAGAATATTATTTGACGGATATTGTAGCTTTTGCTTGTCAAGACAGGATAAATATTCGTGCAGCACATCCTGCGTATAATTTTGAAATTTTAGGTGTTAATACGAGGTCACAGCTTGCTGAGCTTGAACGAATGTGGCAAAAGGCTGTTGCAGAGCGAGTTATGGCAAAAGGTGTCTCCCTTGCAGATCCAAATCGATTTGATGTAAGAGGTTCAGTTGAAATTGGTGCAGATACCTGGATTGATATTAACGTGCTTATTAAGGGTCATGTGATCATTGGTGAAGATTGTGTGATTGGCGCCAATTGCATTTTAAAAGATTGTGTTATTGGTAATAACGTTAAGGTCAAGCCAAACACTATTATTGATGGTGCTGATATTAAGTCAAGTGTTACTGTAGGTCCTTTTGCACGGATTCGACCAGGTACAATTTTGGAAGAAGCATCGCAAATTGGTAATTTTGTTGAAGTGAAAAAGTCAACTATTGGCAAACACTCCAAAGTGAATCATTTAAGTTATATCGGGGACAGCACAATTGGCTTTGACTCTAATATTGGTGCAGGGGTAATTACCTGTAATTATGACGGGGTGAATAAACACCAAACCATCATTGGTAATGACGTGTTTATTGGTTCAGATTGCCAATTGATTGCTCCTGTGAGTGTGGGCGATGGTGCTAACATTGCAGCTGGTTCAACCATTACTAAAAATGTACCTAGTGGTAAATTGACAATTAACCGTATGAATAAACAAGTGGTGGTCCCAGACTGGAAGCGACCCACCAAAAAAGAGTAACAATCGTAAACAAAATAAATTAGGAAAACAAAATGTGTGGAATCATTGGCGCTGTTTCTGAGCGAAATGTATTGGCTATTTTATTAGAAGGTTTAAAGCGTTTAGAGTATCGTGGCTATGACTCAGCAGGTGTAGCATTAATCGTTGCAGATGGCAAGATCAAGCGCAAAAGAGCGTTGGGAAAAGTTCAAGTCTTAGTGGATAAAACAACTCAAGATAAAAATTTAAAAGGCATAACAGGTATAGCACACACACGTTGGGCAACACACGGTGAACCATCTGAGAATAATGCACACCCACATCTGAGCGGATCCGGTAAAATTGCAATTGTGCACAACGGCATTATTGAAAATTTTATGCAGTTAAAAACTGAGCTTATTGCACAAGGTGTGCAGTTTCAATCGCAAACTGATACTGAAGTCATAGTGCATTTACTTGAAAAAAGTTGGGATAAAAATAAGGACTTTATCACAAATGTTCATGCTGTAATTAAAAAACTAAAAGGGGCATATGGACTTGCGGTGATGCACGTGGATTTTCCACATAGCCTAGTAGCTGTTCGTTCAGGTTCACCCATTGTAATTGGTTATGGCATTGGTGAAAACTTTATTTCTTCTGACACTTTATCTTTGCTTCCTGTTACTAACCGTTTTGCCTTTTTAGACGAAGGAGATATGGTACTTATTGAGCAAGGGAAAATAGAGATCTATGATCATAGTGGCGTTTCAAAGCAACTTGAAATAAAAGAACTGGATCAAATACAAGATGCTGCGTCAAAAGGAAGATACAAGCATTATATGCAAAAAGAGATTTTTGAACAGCCGCAAGTGATTGCAAATACTTTTTCAAACTGCATTAGTTTTGATAATGAGATAATTGTTGATAAGTTTGGTATTGAGTCAAATTTGCTTTTTTCCCAAGTAGAGCATGTGAAAATCGTTGCTTGTGGTACCAGTTTTCATGCAGGACTTGTTGCTAAATATTGGATCGAAGAATATGCTAAGGTAAGCGTTGACATTGAAATTGCAAGTGAGTTTAGATATCGAAATTCCGTTGTGACTAAAAATAGTTTATTTATAACTGTTTCCCAATCTGGAGAAACTGCTGATACATTAGCTGCACTTCGTCAGGCAAAGACATGTGGTTACCTTAAAACATTAGCAATTTGTAATATGCCAAATAGTTCAATGGTGCGAGAAGCGGACTTGGTGTTTATGACCCAAGCGGGTATTGAAATGGGGGTTGCTTCGACTAAGGCGTTTACCACTCAACTTGTTGCTTTTATCTTGTTTGCAGTCGCTTTAGGAAAGGCAAAACAAACACTCACAAAAACAAAAGAACAAGAGATATTAAAAGCATTAAAAAAAGTACCAGAGATTATAAAAAAAGTATTGTCACTTGATAAAGAGATTGAACAATTATCGTATAATTTTGTTGAGAAGCAGCATGCTTTATTTTTGGGTAGAGGCATGCAATATCCCGTGGCACTGGAAGGTGCATTAAAGTTAAAAGAGATCTCCTATATTCATGCTGAAGCCTATCCTGCTGGTGAGTTAAAGCATGGGCCTTTAGCTTTAGTTGATAAAGAAATGCCCATTATTGCGGTAGCACCTAATGATGCGTTATTAGAGAAACTAGAAAGTAATCTACAAGAAGTGCAAGCTAGAGGCGGTGAATTGTATGTGTTTGCTGACCATGCCATTAGTCAATCATTACAGATTGACTCTAAGCATACATTTGTTATCGATTCAATACCAGAAGTCCTTGCACCTATTGTATTTACAATTCCACTTCAACTGTTTTCGTATCACGTTGCCGTACAAAAAGGTACTGATGTCGATCAGCCGCGCAATTTGGCTAAGTCAGTTACGGTGGAATAATGAATATTCTTGCAATTGATACATCAAGCTCTTTTTGTTCGGTGACATTATTTGTGAAAGATGCACTCTTTACTCAAACGAGAAATATTCCTCGTGAACATAATGAGTACCTGTTACCAATGATTAATGAGTTAATTAGTCAAGCAAAGATTCAAAAAACGGCAATTGATCTATTGGCATATGGTGTAGGGCCTGGCAGTTTTGTTGGTGTCAGATTGTCAGCAGCTGTTATGCAAGCGATGTCATTAGCACTAGATAAACCTGTTGTTGGCTTTTCTTCTATGTATGCTATAGCATTAGATGCGTATCATAAGACAAAAGCACATTTAATTTCCGTTATTTTAGATGCGCGTATGGCAGACGTATATTGTGGTCAGTATTCCTTTAATAAACTAAAAAACATTTTAGAAATTAAATCTGAAGATTGCTTTAAACAGGATGTACTTAAGGCAATGTCTACTGATAAACCGTTAAGCTTAGTGGTAGGTGATTGTATTGAAGGTTTGGGAATTAAACCCGATATTCAAGGTTACTGCCCAGATACTCAGCATTTGTATGAAGCAATACTGACTGAATATCAAAGTAAAAAAGATGAAAATCGCTTAAATCAACAGGTGATGCCTATTTATTTGCAAGGTACATCACAATGGAAGAAAATCCATGTGTAAACGCTGACATCGTTTTATAAAGCGATTACACTCTTTAGCTATCCTGAGAAGAAGTGAAAACATAAATGGCTAAAACCTACCTTTTTTATGATTTAGAAACAACAGGCATTAATAAATGCTTTGATCAAATTCTCCAATTTGCCGCTATCCGTACCGATGAATCACTTAATGAGCTAGAGCGTTATGATTTTTTTGTTAGGCTCAATCCAGATACAATCCCAACTCCAGAGGCTTCAATTACTCATCATATTTCAATTGAAAAGTCAAATAGTGGTATGTATGAGTATGAAGCTATTAAGAAAATACACTCGCTTTTTAATACGCCTGATACGATTAGTTTAGGCTATAACACTTTAACATTTGACGATGAGTTTTTACGGTTTGCATTTTTTAAAAACCTGTTTTCTGCTTATGACCATCAGTATAAAAATGGTTGTGTGCGAGTGGATTTATACCCTATTGCCACAGCTTATTATCTGTTTGCACAAAATGTATTAAGTTGGCCTTTAGATAAAGAAGGTAAGGTATCACTTAAGCTCGAGAATTTAAATACACAAAATAGCTTGTATAAAGAAGGACGTGCCCATGATGCAATTACCGATGTGATCGTAACTTTAGAATTAGCTCGAAGATTCAAATTACATCAGCCTAAGGTGTGGGAGTATTTAATTGAGCACTTTAATAAAACAGAAGATCAAAAAATTTTGTCTTTATTAGATATTGGTTTAGAAGTTGCACATGAATCATACCAGCAAGCCCTTATGGTTTCAGGGAGATTTGGTTACAATGAACGTTTTATTTTGCCAGTGTTAAACTTGGGACAACATTGGCACTACAAGAATCAGTGGTGTTTTTTGCGTTTAGATTATACTGATTTGCAAGAGGTGACCACACAAAACATACACGAACATTTTCTTACCATTAATAAGAAATGGGGTGATTTGCCGTTAATATTACCTGCTAAAAAGCGATTTTTAGCTCACCTATCGGATGAGCGTATTCAAAAAATAAAGGAAAATAAAGCATTCTTACAACAAAATCCAAGGATTTTGACTGAAATAAGAGACTACACTTTAGACTTTAAATATCCTGAAATAGAAAATGTTGACGTTGATGCTTCTTTATATCAAGCAGGTTTTATGAACTATGCAGAACAGAATTTATGTGAATATTTTCATAAATGTGATATTGAACAAAAGATCAAACTTATGCCAAAAATGAATCGCTCTTATTATGAACGCGCTTTACGAATAATTGGACGCATGAATCCAGAAAAGTTACCACTAGCAATGCAAGAAGAGTTTCAAATGTACCTTGAACGGATTGCCAGTTATGATATAGAAAATATGCCTATTGACTACAAAGGTGAACGCAAAGTGTCTATACCAGAAATCTATGAGCGTATACAAACATTGCAAGAAGAGAATTTGACTGAGGAGCAATTCAGTTTATTGGCTGAGCTAGAGTCATATTTGTCCTTGTGATAAGGAAAGCTTTAAAAAGAAACATGAACAGAGTAACAAACCAAATGCTTAGCAGAGCATTAAATAGAGTATTGCAAGGTGATGTGTTAATTTAACGTATCAAGAACCATACACAGTGAAACATAGCTGAAACTGCTTTTTATAAATGCTTAGTTATAATGTAAATTGATCGAAAGATCAAAAAGTTGAAAATAATAGGAGATACGATTATGACCAAGCAGGTAAGAAAAACAGCAGGAAAAAGATCAACGTGGCAAACGTTTAAAACAGAATATAAGAAGTTTTGCGCATTACAGGCTCAAGCTTCTTTGTACTTATAATTTAATTAACTTATAAATTTATCTTTCATGAACGCGTTGTTTTATCGGTAATAACAGCGGTTGTCATAACACCATTCACATTGGTTGCTGTCCTCCCCATATCAATAATGGGGTCAATCCCTTGAACTAAAGCTATGATATTAAAAGGTAGTCCTAATGTAGAAAAGGTCACACCTGCTGCAATAAATGCGGTACCAGGAATACCAGATACACCAAAGGATGCAATCATGTTAATTGCGCCCACTAATAGAATAACTTGCCAAGTAACGGGTTGCCCCATAATTGCTAAAGTCATCACGACAAGCATGGCAGGATAAATCCCAGCACAAGCATTCATCCCAATTGTCGCACCAATGCTGGGGGTAAAGTTTGACACGCTTTCAGAGAGTTTCAAACGATTGCCAAGTGCATCCATGGTGACCGGAAGCGTACCAAAGCTTGAGCGAGTGGTAAATGCAACAAGTAGCGCACGCCAAACGTTCTTATAGTAATGAATCGGATTGACCCCACACAAGCTGATGAGTATCGTGTGGAGGAGCATCACAATACTCATCGCGATATACATAGCAGTAATAAAGTTGAGCATTTCTAATAAAGTACTTAGACCATAATTAAGCATCATTGAACTCATAAGCGCAAATACACCGTAAGGTGTTAATGCGATAATCATACTAGCTAGTTTTTTTGCAACGAAAAATGCGGAGTGAATAAAATTGATGAAAGCTAAGGCTATTTCTTTTTCTTGTTGGTGTAATTTTAAAGTTGCAAAGCCAAGTAAAGCAGCAAAAATAACAACTGCAATCACATTATTGTTTGCCATCGCTGTAACTGGGTTGCTTGGTAACATACCTGTAATTGTACTAACTATACTGTGAGACTCAGAAGTTTCAAGTACACCTAAAAAAGCCACTCCAGAGCCTATGTGCATCAGTGAGCCAATAAAACCACCAATAACTGCACTAATGCCCGTTAAAAGTAGAATTACAACAACGGTCTTCGTAACGATCTTGATTAAATAGCTGCCTTGATGGTGGCGCAGATTAACAATCGCATTGATGATTGCCGTAAATACTAAAGGAATGATCAGCATTTTTAAGAGGCTGATATAAGTATCACTAATAAGGTCAAGCAAACTATGTAAGTTGTCACCGGAATACGAGTCATTAAATTGCTGTAACACAAGCCCAAAAATTATACCAACGATAAGAGACCCCAAGACTCGAATATTAAAGCTGACTTTATAGGTCTGTGCTAAACCCAATATACCTAAGATGGTAAAAAAGACAATAATTGACACTTAAAATATGCTCCATTGGCTGTGAATTATGAATAGACTCATTGTGAAACATAATAAAAAAATTAAACAGATAATCGTTCATTTTTTTATTATGTCTTTTTAGATAGTCAGAGAAATAACTTTATTCCAGTTACCAAACAATAAATAAAGATGGCATAGATCCATCACGGTATCAATAACTATACGCGTATAAAATCTGCGTGAAGAATTTTTGGTTTAAATGGATGCCTTTGTAAGGCTTGAATTTTAACGTTTTCGTTTTTACCATCGACATGTATTGTTACTATTCCATCATAAAATGCTTTGTTCTTAGCAGCATGTAAAACTTTGTCGTGTTCAAGTGTAATCAAAAGTGCTTCAGCGCCTTTCCCATAGATAATAGCAGGAATTTTATCTGCTTTACGTAGGCGGCGGCTCGCACCTGTACCTTTTTCAGTTTTTAATTCCGCTTGGAATGTAAATTCAGTCATGTTATTTTCCTTAAATAAAATAATTCGTTTAACTCAAAATACGTGCATACGTCATGCGACCCTAACGAATACAGCCGCAGCATTGTAACAGAGAAGGATATAAATGTTAACAATTAAATGAGGTCAGAGAACATTAAGCTAATCGATTCTTCATTATTTGTACGACGAATCGCTTCAGATAGCATTGGTGCTAATGATAGTGTCTTGATTTTTTTACATTTTGCAGCAGCACAATGTAGTGGAATAGAGTTGGTAACAACTAACTCCTCTAATACCGAACTCTCAATGTTCTCAATAGCGTTACCAGATAGAACGGGATGGACACAGTAAGCCGAAACTTTGTGAGCACCATGCTCAATTAAAGCGTGAGCTGCTTTACATAAGGTGCCCGCAGTATCAACGATATCATCAACTATCAAACAATGACGGTCTGTAATATCACCAATTATATTCATAACCTCAGATTCATTGGCTTTTTGGCGACGCTTGTCAATAATGGCAAGGTCGGTGTTAAGTGCCTTAGCTAATGCTCTTGCTCTTACTACCCCTCCAATATCAGGTGACACAACTATAGGATTCTCTAAACGACGTGAGCGGATATAATCGAGTAAAATAGGTGTGCCATATACGTTATCCAATGGAATATTAAAAAAACCTTGAATCTGCTCAGCATGAATATCAACTGTTAATAAACGATCAATGCCAACCCCTGTTAGCATATCAGCAACGACACGAGCCGAAATAGGGACACGTGAAGAACGTACACGTCGATCTTGCCTTGCGTAGCCAAAATATGGCAACACTGCTGTGATGCGTCCTGCTGATGAGCGACGCAGTGCATCAGTTAAAAACATAAGCTCCATGATATGGTCGTTAGTAGGTGGGCAAGTTGATTGAACAATAAAAACATCACGACCACGGACATTATCGATAATTTCAATATGACTTTCACCATCGCTAAAGGCAGAAACTGTAGCTCGTCCTACTTGTACACCTAAAAAATGAGAGATTTCTTCAGTAAGTTGTTTGCTTGCGCGACCACTAAAAAGCATCAAATCCGACATGGATAAAACCTTAAAATAAGCTTGGCTTGAGTTTGCTTAGAGCAATATACCCAATTTTTGGAAAATATAAAGATTTTTTTCAGAAATTTACCTTGGCGTTATGTTAATGCCAAACATAAATCTTTGTCATACCACCATAAGCTAAGCTCATGTAAATTTGACATACACTCCCTTCCTTATAAGGAAGGTTCTTTACGGCACATTTTGATAAAAAAACCACCATAAAGAAATGAAAGTGATAACCTTTAAAGTAAATCAAATAATGGTATAACACACTTGATAGCTTTTTGAAAAATAAGGGATAAGCACGAGAATAAATAGCCTACATCACTTATGTATATTTAATTCATTACATGCTTCCGAATACAGTCGGTATATTATCGTATAGAAACTGTAATAATAGTCTCTCTTGTGCAGTAAAGTCCATATTGGATGTTGGTTTAAAGCTTTGTTTAGTATAGGATGGCTTACCTTGACTCACCCAGGTGACGAGATTTGAATAGGACTGCATATCACTTGTTTTAATTGAGATTAATTGACCATTTTTAACCTCAAGTGTGAAGTGATTACCATTTAATGTCATACTATGATTAAAAGGAAGTGTTTTACCAAAACGCCACTCCCAAGTGTGTAATTTTTCCATTTCCTCTGCAATAAGCATCTGATTTAAGTTATTAGGCAGATATGTAATATGGGTATTAAAGCGAGTTAAGAAAGCTTCACATATACGCTTAGGACATATGTTATTATCTATCTCCTTTAAGTTAATAACCATTGAGCGTTTAGAGTATACGCCTTTTGTGATAAGCGCATCATCAATTTTGTGATGAAGATACTGATATAATTTCGAGGTGTCAGTATTGATCAATAAAGTGCCATGATGAAACGATCGATCTTTTGTTTCGCGAAAAGCACTACCCGATATTTTATAGTCATGGTTGTGATGATGGACAAAAATATCATTGCGTGGAGAGATATATGCCTTAACGTTGAAGGCTGCTAATATACTCACAATAAGCTGTAAATTTGCGTGTTTATCATAGTGATTGGCAGGTGCCATAATTGTGTAATTTAAATTGCCTAAGTCATGATAAACCGTGCCGCCACCACTTTGACGGCGAATAATTGGGATGTGATCTTCATTAAGTGCATCAATATTACACTCACGCCATGGATTTTGTGCACGACCAATCACAACACAGGGTTTATTTTGCCACAAATACAGAATAGCCGAGTCAGTTAACATTTCGCGGAAAAGCCAATTTTCAACAGCCAAGTTGTAAAAAGGGTCATAACTTGTTGCAACATATACGTTCATATAATGAGTAAGTATCTTTTATGTATTTTATAAGTTATAGATTGTAGGAAAAATGACTGAATAAAACTAATAGTTTATGATAGGTATCTTGAACACACTAACCTTATTTAGCTTGATTTAGTACTTGTTGCAATTCACCAGCTTCGTGCATTTCTAGAATGATGTCACAACCGCCAATTAATTCACCATTGACATATAATTGTGGGAAAGTTGGCCAGTTGGCATATTTTGGCAAAACAGCACGAATATCTGGATTCTCTAGTATATTGACAAAGGCAAAAGGTTTACCACAAGCTTGAATTGCAGCGACAGCGTGTGCTGAAAAGCCGCATTGAGGCATTTTAGGTGTGCCTTTCATATATAACAAAATACTGTTTTCAGTAATTTGTGATTTGATAGTTTCGATTACTTTTTGTTCATCAAAATCTTGATATGTATTCATTTGGCTATCCTTTGGTTATCTAAACTTGAAAAGGTACAAGATTAGTATTATATTGCCCGTACATCATATCATTTTCCGACTTTCGGTCAATAAACTTAAGGAGCAATAAATGTTTGAATTACCAACGTTACCTTATAAAAAAAATGCATTAGCACCTATCATTTCAGAAGAAACAATTGAATATCATTATGGTAAACACCATCAAGCATATGTAACTAATTTAAATAACTTACTTACCACAGACGAACATAAGGCATTGGTGAATAAATCATTAGAAGAGATTATAGTAAGCTCAAAAGGTGCTGTATTTAATAATGCAGCGCAGATCTGGAATCATACGTTTTATTGGAACTGTTTGACACCTAATGCTAAAGCAAAGCCAGAAGGTAAATTACTTACTGCAATTGAGAAGAAATTTGGCAGCTTTGATGGATTTAAAGAAGCATTTAACAAAACAGCAATTACTACTTTTGGCTCTGGATGGGCGTGGTTAGTTAAAACTAAAGCTGGTGAGCTTGAACTTGTAAGCACAAGTAATGCAGGTTGTCCATTAACAGAAGGTCACGTTCCAATTTTAACCTGTGATGTTTGGGAGCATGCGTATTATATTGATTATCGTAACGCACGTCCTAAGTATGTAGATGAGTTTTGGAAAATTATTAATTGGGACTTTGTTGCTAAGCAATTTGCAAAATCAGTTAATTAAATCCAAGATTTTTAGCATTATTTAAATATGGGATAGCGTTGATTGATAATACACCTAATATATCCTGCTTATCGGTAGGTGTGATCCCACTGTTTTTTTCTTCAGCAGTTTGAGCAATAAAACTCATCGATTTTAAATCGTATTCAACAAAACCGTTATTAAGTGTATTCGGTTTAATTTCATCACCTTCATAGTACAAAATATCTCGATAGTATATGAGTGTGTGATCTAGATCTTTAATAGATTGCCATAACGTTGCGGTTGCTTCGTAATAGGGAACAGTAATGGTTGCAAGGATAGCATCAGCATGATAGAGCGCGTCATTACTGTTTTTAGGTATAGGTAATTGGTTGATTAGAGTTGTAGCTCGCACAAAGCGTGAAGCAGAAGTGTAGTCTCCTGGTAAGCCGAGAAGTCCTGCATCTTCAGGTTGAGCATTTTCAAAAATAGTACGGTATTGTGGAATGTATTGTGCAAATATATTGTTTTGCTGATCTCCTTGATCATTTAAGCTTTGATAATGTTCAAGATGTTTGAGGTGCCATTCATAGTCAGGAGCATTTGTTAGCACATTCTGGGCATGATCATAGACCATTGTTTTACCATCTAAAAACTCAATGACTGCACTGTGCCCTGTTTTATCACGAATAACCATATGTAATGGTATATCTTTAATATATAAACCATTTATGGCTAACATTGCAGACTCTACTAATTGATAGTGACGAATAAGGGTTAAAGCTTCAGCAGTTGAATCTGCCATACCTAAAACAAAGTTAGACAGATCATAAATGCCCAATGCAGGGCGTTTGTCATTCGGATTGTATTTGGGTTGTATGCTACCTGGTAAGTAAAGTGCAGAAACAGCAACACCTTGAGTATTGATACCATCTGTCAATGTATTGCCAATAAAACCAAGTCGACCAAAGTAGCCATATTTATTATACCAATAAGCTAATTTGTCCTTGGGAATATTATCGATGTTAACAATGATATTCGTCGTATTTTCAACATCAATATAACCTTTATAATAGCTAAAAGCACGGTGAATAATTTTTGTTAAATTGATATCGGTTTGAAAAATTTTTTGATACCAACTGTAGGCATTGAAATTCTTAGCATAAAGTTTAAGTGGAAAATCAAGCGTGCGTGCAGTGATGTGATAAGGTTCTTTATTAATAAATATATCGGTGCATGTAATTGCTGGAGTACTTATAAGCATTGTAATTAATACACTGAGTTTGCACATCACATATTAACGTCCTGTTTTGGTGCCTTATTAGCTATTTAGTATAGCGTCTTAAACTGAAAAATAGGAGTTATTGGATTAGAATTGCGATAAAAATAATCATCCCAACCCAATGATTATCAGAAAAGGCTTTTATACAATTATGGATGCCACCTTTGTGCCAAGTTTGGTGTTGATAAAAAAATAATATCATCACAATTACTAATGCTAAGTAAAACAATATATTAAAGTCGTTGAAATAGCTAAATAGGCTTAGACATATGAGCATTAAAAGTTGAGCCAGAATGACAGCCATTAGATTATGTTTACCAAAGGTAATGGCTGAGGATTTTAAATTAAGTGCAAGGTCGTAAGTCTTATCAGCAAACGCATACATTGTGTCGTAAGCAATTGTCCAAAAAATAGAGGCAAAGTATAAAAGCCAAGCAGTGGGAGGAATACTATTTTGAACAGCCGTATAGGTCATGATAATGCCAAAGTTAAAAGCAAATCCCAGGGCAAGTTGTGGTAAGGCAAAAAATCGTTTAAACAAGGGATAGGTTAAGGCAAGTGCAACGGCAACAAAAGAAAGTAAAATGGTTAGAAAATTAAGTTGTAAAACTAAAACAAAAGCAAAGATCAATAAAAACAAACCAAGAAAAGAAGCACGCTTAACAGAAATTAGACCTGTTGCAATTGGACGCATAGCAGTACGCTCAACTGCACCATCAAAATTGCGATCAGCAATATCATTAAAAACACAACCAGCAGTTCGCATTGTAATGGCTCCTAGTATAAAAATAACAATAAGTTTAAGCGGAGGTAACCCATGAGTAACAGAAAATAAACCCCATAAGGTGGGGTATAAAATAATCAGGATTGGAAGAGGACGATGAAATCGCATTAAATAAAAATAAGCCTTCATTTACTTACCCTAATTGAGCTTAAAAAGCTCAATAAAAAACTCTTCGATCAGAAGTTTTTGCTTATTGGGGAGCTCAAAAATTGAAGCTCGTACCCATAATGGCGTATCAATAGTATTCGTTGGCAATTGGAGCTTGTGTTTAACAATATCAGCTGGACAATACCAAGCATAGAAATCACTGCGTTTGATATTGGATTCACGAAATAAAAAATGCTCACCAATTGAGTTATTACCTAGTGTATCAAATAGGTTTTGATAACTAAGGTAGGTTTCTTTCGGTATGACGGTACGCCCAAAAACAAGAACTTCATTATTTCGATGATGTTTGATTAAGCGAATACGACAATTTTTATCGTGTTGATTCAGGAGTAAAAGCTCATCATCATCGATTTTGCCATCATATTCATTAATACAGCTTAACTCTAAGAATGGTGCATAGTGTGCCAAGGTGGATCCTAGCCTTTTAACACTAAAGAGCCAATATTCAAGATTAGGATCAAGCTCCAAGTCTTGTTTTGTTTTCCAGGTGTTTATCATTAACCTAAATATAACTAAGAAAAAATTTGTGCTAAGAATACCATATAATATTAATTATGACCAATAGCAATAAAGGAAATTTTGATCTAACCCATGAATTTGGGACACTTTTGAATTTTCGATATCTTCAAACTGTTTTGGAGTCATGTAATTTATCGTTAAATGCTTTCTTTTTGTTTTGTAATAAGCATCTATATATTTAAATATTGATGTTTTAGCTTACTCTCTTGTTTTGTAGTTTTCATTATGCATCAACTCAACTTTTTTAATATGCCAAAAAAGCTTTCACAAGCAATATTATCATAACAACAACCTTTGTCACTCATGCTTCATATTAAGTAAGCTTTGTTGAATAAGCTTTTGAAACTCATAAAAAAATATTACCTAATATATGAATGGTCTAACAGGTGTGTTCTCACGTTGTTGTAACTCCCAGTCTTGAGCATACCAAACAGCCGCATTCACTTGTCCCAACTGTTTCTTGCCAAGAATAAGGTCGGCTGCTTTCTCAGCTACCATGATCGTTGGCGCATTTAAATTGCCATTTGTTAACGTTGGAAAAATTGAAGAATCTACAACACGCAATCGCTTTATACCTATCACTTTACAATCTGGATCGACAACAGTTAGTTCATCCGTGTGTTTCCCCATTTTGCAAGTACCACATAGGTGATAGGCACTTTCAACATTTTGTTGTACCCATTGATCGATTTCTTTATTCAACGACAAATCAATACTTGGCTGTATGACATCTCCTCTATAATTGTCCATAGCTGGCTGCATCATAATTTCATGAGTTAAACGAATGCAAGCGCGCCAATCCTTAATATCATCTTCGTGCTGTAAGTAGTTAAAGAGAATTTTTGGTGGGACTTTGGGGTTACTCGATTTTATAGCAACCTGACCTCTACTTTTTGGTTTGTTTGGTCCAACATGCACTTGAAAACCGTGGTCATTAAAGGCTTTTTTTCCATCATAGCGGATAGCTGCTGGCAAAAAATGATACTGAATGTCTGGCGCTATTAGCCCTGACCGCGACCGTATAAAAGCGCAAGATTCAAAATGATTGGTTGCTCCAAGTCCACTTTTAAAAAGTAGCCATTGTGCACCAATCATTAGTTTGCTAATCCTATCTAATTTTGCATTAAGAGTAATCGACCTTAAGCATTGATATTGAAAATATACTTCTAAATGATCTTGCAAATTTTTCCCAACGCCAGGAAGTCCATGAACCAGCTTGACATTCGCAGCAGCAAGTATATTTTTGTCACCAATTCCAGATCTTTGCAAAATTGCAGGGGAATTGATCGGACCTGCGCTTAAAATGACTTCTTTTTTTGCTAAACAACAGATTATTCTGTCATAATGATAAAATTGCACACCAGTAGCGGAACCGTTTTCAATCAATACCTTATCGACGAGAGCATTTTTAATTACTGTTAAATTTTTACGTTTTATCACAGGATTTAAATAAGCTTTGGCAGTAGAGTTGCGAACCCCCTTTTTTACCGTCATTTGCATAGGAGAAAAACCTTCTTGTTTATACCCATTGTAGTCCGTGGTGTATGAATATCCAGCCTCAATTCCAGCTTGGATAAAAGCTTGATACATAGGATTCTTCAGCATATTATTGCCCATATTAACATGTAGGGGACCTTCTTTCCCTCTATATAAATCACTTTGACCAAACCAATTCTCAGCACGACGAAAATAAGGTAAGCAGTTGGCATAACTCCAGTTGGAAGCACCTAACTGTTCCCATTCATCAAAATCGCGAGCATGACCTCGAACGTAAACCATCCCATTGATAGCCGATGATCCCCCTAGACCCTTTCCCTGTGGGCAATTAATGGTTCGACCATTTAAATATGGCTCACTTACTGAGGAAAACCCCCAATTATATTTGGACATATTTGGCAGATAAAATAAAGCGGAAGGCATGTCAATCAACAAGCTTTTATTTTTACCTCCATATTCAATCAACAACACCTTTATCGATGGCTCAATGCTTAATCGCATGGCAAGAACACATCCTGCAGAACCTGCACCAACAATTATATAATCAAAATATGCACTATTTTTCACCATTTCGAAGTTTCCTAAATTTTTTAGACAAGGCTTTCAATCATCACCTGCATCTATAAATTTTACGACCTCTTGACTTGAGTTTGCGACTAAACCTTATTACAGGCTATAGTTAAAATTTTTGATTTTGTAAGTTCTATCCATAACTATAACAATTTTCTAATTTGCTTATAGTTTGATATATTGCTCTACATTACTAACATGTTCATCCATACATTTTAAGCTCTAACATGCTATAAAACCATTATTTTTCTCTTCTAAGACTATGTACATGATAATTTTTTGGTTCTGATTGCTGATGACATAAAACGATTTAATCGTTATGCTAACGTTCATAAAATAAATACACTCTCAACATTATGCTTGCACTCATCCAACGCGTGACAGATGCTCAGGTAGATATCAACAGCAACACTATTGCTCGTATTCTCACAGGGATATTAGCATTCATTTGTGTAGAAGATAAAGACAATATCACGCATTTTGAAAAAATGGCACATAAACTTTTAAAACAACGTATTTTTGAAGATGAAAATGGCAAAATGAATAAAAGCCTAATCGACATTAAAGGTGGTCTATTACTGGTACCACAGTTTACTTTAGTCGCCAATACTGATCGAGGTTTGCGCCCTAGTTTTTCAAATGCATGTCCCCCTCAACTGGCCAAACAAAAATTTGAATTTTTTTGCGCGTTTTTACAGCAACAATATGATCAAATTCAACAAGGTCAATTTGGTGCAAATATGCAAGTGACACTCATAAATGATGGTCCTGTGACATTATGGCTTAAGGTATAAACATGAACATGGTTTATCGTATGCAAAATAAAAAACCTAACTCCACGCGAAAGATATGTATCATCGGCGGTTATGGGGCAATGGGACAATTACTTATGCGATTCTTACAAACTTTACCACACTATGAAATTAGCTTATTTGGTGAACAGGATTGGGATAGTCCTAAACATAAGCTAAACAACCAGGATATTGTGCTAATCTCTACCCCTATTGCTGTTACATCTACCGTCATTCAAAAAGTAAGTACTTATTTAAACGAATATACTATTTTGGCAGATCTCACCAGCATTAAAGAAGAGCCCTTAAATATAATGCTTACTGCTCACAGAGGTCCAGTTGTTGGCTTACATCCAATTTTTGGTCCTACAATTAACAAAGCAGCTAAACGAGTCATCATCTATTGTCATGGTCGCCATCATGAAGCTTATCAATGGTTTATTGATGATTTAATTCATCTAGATTTCACACTTAAACAGATGAGTGCCAGGGCACATGATGATGCCATGACCTTTATTCAAGGAATTGAACATTTCTCTGTTTTTTGCATGGGTCTATTCCTTAAAAAGCATAATATCGATTTGATAGAATTACGCTCACTCTCAAGTCCTGTTTATAGAATGGAGCTTAATATTATTGGTAGGTTATTCAATCAAGATCCTCACCTTTATGCCAATATTATTGTCTCAGACAACAAACGCCTCGATATGATTGCTGAATATGCCAAATTGATTACCGAGCAAGCTAGTTACTTAAAAAACGATGATGGGAAAGAACAGTTTGTGAATCACTTTAATGAAGTAAAAAACTGGATGGGTGAATTTAGCAATAAGGCTTACCACGAAAGCGATCGCTTATTGGGTATTGTTTCACCTACATAATAAGCTGTTTTTGGATTCGTAAAAACCAAAAAGTTTGAAAACTGCCTTATAGTTTTGTAAAAAATGTAAATAAAATATGAGCTAAATCTTACATTCTAAACTGCTCACCTAGGTAAACTTTTCTAACTTGATCATTACTTAAGATCTCACTTGGCTTACCAGAGGCAATCATTTTACCAGCATTTACAATATAGGCACGTTCACAAATATCTAACGTTTCACGCACGTTATGGTCAGTAATAAGAACACCAATGCCACGATTTTTAAGGTGAGTGATAATTTTTTTAATATCAATTACTGAAATCGGATCGACACCAGCAAATGGCTCATCTAAGAGAATAAATCGCGGCGACATTGCAAGTGCTCTGGCAATTTCTACACGCCTTCTCTCCCCACCTGATAAACTCATGCCCAAATTTGCACGAATGTGCTGAATGCTAAATTCATCCAACAACGATTCTAACTCATCTTTACGCTGTTCTTTTGAAAGTTCTTTGCGCGTTTCTAAAATCGCCATAACATTATTCTCAACACTAAGCTTCCTGAAAACAGATGCTTCTTGCGGCAAATAACCAATGCCTTGACGTGCACGCCAATGAATAGGAAGCTTAGTGATATCCTGAGCATCCAATATTACCGTACCACGGTTGGGGCGAACAAGACCCACAATCATATAGAAAGAAGTCGTTTTCCCAGCACCATTTGGTCCTAAGAGTCCTACAATTTCACCACTATTGACTTCCATGGACACATCAACGACAACCCATCGGGAACGATAGGCTTTACCCAAATGTGTTGCAACAAGTTTATGTCTATTCGTATCTGTCATTTTTTCGAGCTAATTCTTTGTGTTTAAATTATTTAAAATAACCGTTGCCCTTTGTCCAGTGTCTGGCACGGTAACCAATCCACTCTTAGTGTCGTATAGCACCTTATCACCAGAAAAACGATTCCCTGCTCGATCAACGTAAGCCTCTTTTTCAATCGTTAATATACTGGTCTGTAAATTAAAATTCATCTTACGCCCTTCAGCATACATGGTTTGCTGATCGGACTGAGGTTGTGTTTTCTCACCTCCCTTAGGAAAAGGTAATGAGTAAAATTTTGCCGTATAAGGGGTATTTGTTGTCAGCAATATATCGGTTAGTTGATTGTTTTGTTGATCAAACGATATGGTTAACGTTTGACCTGTCAAGAATCTGCACCCTTTTTGCTTTTGGCAAATTTGCTTTGCCATTTCAAGTGCTTGTTTTTGGGATTGTAGATAGTCATTCACTTGTACTGGAAACTGATAAGAAGGTACATTTTGTTTATCTCCAGGGACACTATAGGCACTACATTGGATGGTGGCATCTTTTGTTTGCATTACCAGCACATTACCTTGATAAATCATTTTATGTGCAGTTTGGCTATACGATAAGCTATCACTACAAATGGTAATGGGACCATCATTTGTTGCGTCTTTACCAAACATGCTAGCTGCATCCATTGTACGTTCTTGTGCTGCGTAAGTCGTACCTAAACCTAAGAAACTCCCCATACTTAATATGATTAACAATGATTTAATTCTTAGCATTTTGTCCTGCATAATAACTTCTCACGTTTTTCAATAATGTAAAATTACCCTTTTTAGGAGCGCCACTTAAACCTAAACCTACTGTGTTATTGGGGGTCCCTGGTTCAGTAAAGGTAACTAACTTATCTGTATTTAAGTCATCTTTATTATTGTCATAATCAATCATTTCTGTTGTTATTTTAATCGCAGGTGAACTGTTACCATTTGCTTGTCTTTGCATAATGACGTTACCATATAGGCGAATATTGTTATTATTATTCGTTACATCCGCATTGTTTGCCGTAATATACCAAGGTTTATCATTTTGATCTTTAGAAAAAAACTCGGCATTAACCTCACTAAGCACTGCATCTTGATTGTAAAACCGTTTACCTTGTTTAGCATAGAGGCTGTACTGCAACCATCCTTTTTGATCATATTTTTCATAACGTAATCCTTCTGCCGTATTCTCAATAAAATGGGCAGGCAACTCACCATGACTGATTTGCTCTTGCGCTGATTTAACCACAAGCCAACCACTTGAGCCAACCACAACAGATAAACCAATCGTGCTAAAGAAGACACGTTTACTGAAAAACATTAAAATTTTGCCTCACCATGTACAATATAATCTGCTATGACTTTGTCATATTTGTCATGTGCCTGTAAGAATAAATCACATATTTCTCTTACTGCACCGTGCCCTCCTCTATGCGTACAAATGTAATCTACCTTTTCTTTTACTATATGGACTGCATCATGTGGTGCAAAAGACACACATACTTTGTCAATAATAGATAAATCAGGTAAATCGTCACCCATATAAGCTGCTTCAGCCGTGCTCAAATGATACTTTTCTAGCAAATCTGAAAATGCAGTAACCTTATTTTTTTGCCCTTGATAAACATCTTGAACACCCAACGCTGTTAAGCGATTGTGTACAATTTGCGAGCTTTTCCC
This sequence comes from Fastidiosibacter lacustris, assembly GCF_003428155.1. Lineage (GTDB taxonomy): Bacteria > Pseudomonadota > Gammaproteobacteria > Francisellales > Francisellaceae > Caedibacter > Caedibacter lacustris. The sequence goes on along the minus strand of NZ_QLIR01000001.1, from coordinate 90,123 downwards.
AGTAATAACAGCTATTTTTATGCCCAACTTCTGCAACAACACCATACCTAAGCCATCTTTAACATCAAAACTTTTGGTCTCATTGCCATCATTACTTAAGATAATTTTACCATCGCTTAATACACCATCTACATCTAGAACAAGTAATTTCACGCTACGTATCTTTTGGTTTAAATGATCAGTTAACATCGTTAAGATTATTAATTACAAAATTTGTCGCAAAGTATAACAGCTTTTTGATTAGCTCAACAAACGCTTTTAGCTGTTTTGCATTACACCTCAAGACTAATTGTTATTTAACGACTAAATAATGACTGAAACCATCTAAACACTCTGCCATATGGTGGATAGAGCAACATAGACAAGTTTATTCTACCGCGCTCACAAATGGCTTTTTCATTAGAAAAAGTTTTAAACCCTTCGATACCATGATAACGCCCCATACCAGAGCCACCCACACCACCAAAAGGTAAGTCATGTTGAGCAATATGACTTAAAACGTCGTTAATACACATCCCACCACTTGCTACATGTGTGATAATATATTCTTGCAAAGCTTTATCATAACTAAATAAATAACTCGCTAATGGCTTATCACGATGGCTAATAGTATCCACAACCTCTTCAATAGCCGTGTAAGTAACGATGGGTAAGATAGGACCAAAAATCTCTTCTTGCATGAGATTTGAAATAAAACTAGGATTCACAACCAAAACAATGGGTAGTTTACGCACATCGTTTGCTCGACGACCATGATAATCTGAAAGGAACAAAATTTTCACTCCAGCTTCTTCTGCCTCGATTAGATATCCCTGCAATCGCTCATAGTGTTTTTGATTAATAATAGAGCTGTATTGTTGATTCTTATCCAACTCTGGATACACTTCGTTGAACGCTTTCTGCATCTTTACAATAAATTGATCAAGCATTTTTTCATGCACAAAAACGTAATCTGGTGCAATACAGGTTTGTCCTGCATTTAACCCTTTAGCAAAACAAATCATTTTTACTGCTTTCTCTAATGGAAAATCCTTATCGATAATAAGTGGTGATTTTCCTCCTAACTCTAAAGTGACAGGTGTCAAATTTGCTGATGCAGATTGCATCACTTTTTTACCTGTTTGGGTTGAGCCTGTAAAAAACAAATGATCAAATGCCAAACGACTAAAGGCTTGAGCCATATCTGCCTCTCCCGTTATCACTGCCACTTCGTCACTGTTAAAACAGGATTGGCAAATGAGTTTGATAACCTCGTTGGTGTGTGGGGTATATTCTGAAAGTTTAATACAAACTTTATTACCCGCAGCAATAGCATATATCAAAGGAGAGAAGGCTAACAAAATAGGGTAATTCCAAGGCACAATAATGCCCACTACTCCCAAAGGCTGATAATAAATATAATTTTTAGCAGGTTTAAAAATAATCGAAGTGCGACGTTTATGTTTTTTCATCCATTTTTTTAAGTTCGCAAGTACATATTTGATCGTACTGGTTGTTTGAAAAATCTCACTTAACCAAGTCTCTTCAAGACTCCTAAATCCAAAGTCTTTACTGACTGCTTCCATCAATTGCTGTTGATGAGATAAAATACGAGCATAAAGTCGCTTTAGCCTTTGCTTACGAAATGCCAACTCTGGATAGGGCTGTAATAAAAATGCTTGTTGTTGCAGTTTCAGTAACGTTTGAAGATTTTCTGATTGGTAAACACCTAGCATTTTTGATCAATCCATAGGAAAACTCAGGTAATACGCTAGTATATCCCACCTACGAATCATTTTATACCTTCCTCGCTTTGCATTTTGCGCGCTTTTGGCTTTTGATAAGTCTGTCATTAAAAATATAAAGTTATAAAATGTCTTTTACAGAACATTTATCTCTCAGCATATTAGCTGCAGTTTCCCAATTAACCAACTCATTATAGGTTTGTTGTTTATTTTTATGATTCATATAGCGTCTGCGTTGTAAGCAAATCACAACTATTCAAAGACTCAATAACTTTCAGTAACCCTTCCTTACTTTCATCTGTACAAAGCGTTTTCAGGATCCCATTTATTTTTTCACGCTCTAAATGAATAGATCGACCAATTAATAATTTATCAAAACCTGAGCTTTTCAATTCCTCTTTTGTGTAGAATAGTTCTTCATACATTTTTTCACCAGGTCGCAAACCTGTAAATTGGATATCAATGTCCACATATGGTTTTTTGCCCGATAGCTTGATCATTTGCTCAGCAAGTTCAACTATTTTCACAGGCTGCCCCATTTCCAACACGAAGGTTTCACCCCCTGTTCCAATAGCACAAGACAAAACAACCAATAAAGAAGCTTCAGGAATGGTCATAAAATAACGTTCAATATCCTTGTGCGTCACGGTAATCGGTCCCCCTTTTTTCAGCTGCTCTTTAAAGAGAGGGACAACGCTTCCAGCAGAGCCTAAAACATTGCCAAAACGTGTCACCATAAACTTAGTATGCTCATTTTTTTGTGCATTGACATATAACTCAGCAATTCGTTTTGTCGCTCCCATGACATTAGTAGGATTAACTGCCTTATCCGTTGAAACTAGAAGAAACCGTTCCACTTTGTGCTTAAGACTCAAATCAACCATATTTTTTGTTCCGATGATATTGTTTTGAATCGCTATTTTCGGTTGATCTTCCAATAATGGTACATGCTTATAGGCTGCTGCATGAAAAATAATATCAATTTTATTTGATTGAAATAGGTGAGATAGACCGCACTGATCCATAACACTAGTTAAACTAAATTTAAGCTTTGTCTGGCGGGAAATTAAGCTTAGCTCCCTCTCAATCAAATAGAGATTGTATTCGCTATGATCTAAAATAATCAATACTTTTGGAGGAGAGTTTGTTAACAGCTGCCGACAGATTTCTGAACCAATAGATCCTGCACCTCCCGTTACTAATACTGTTTTTTCTAAATAGGCTTTTGCTAATTTTTCATAATTAATAATAACTTGATCACGCCCCAAAAGATCCTCAATCTTAATTTCTTTAAGATCCGTAAATTTTGCACCATGCGTTAACTCCATTAAGGAAGGTAGTATTTTGATGGGCAAACCAAGCTTTGCTACTTTCTGGTATATCTCTTGCAGTTTAATTTTATCCAGTGAAGGAATAGCAATTAAAACTTCATCGGCTGGATACTTATACAAAAAATTTTCCTTAGCTAGAAAATCAATTGGACCGACAATCATATTATTTCGAAGCAACTTGCCATGCAATGCCTTGTTATCATCAAATATCCCTAAAATATTATATGGTCTGTTGAGTGCATCGTTTTCACGTAAAAATAAGCTTGCACCATCACCACCCCCAATGATAATCATTTTTTTTGCATTTCTTTTTCTTAAGCCCAGCAAGTATTGCCTATAAAAAAATCGTCCAGCAAGTGTAATGAGCAATGTCAAAGCAGGGTAGAAAACAGCCTCAGAACGCGCCACATAAGCCATTCTATTGGCAATAAACTCCAGCCCCAAAAGAATGATTGAGCCAAAAAGTACTGAATAAATATTTCTTTTCAAATCCTCTGCAGATACTGTTTTCCACAATGAGGCATAAGTGCGAAAGATTTTTGTTGATATAGTAAAAGCAATGGCAACGAACAAAAATTGCCTTACGCTAAAGCCACTTACTTTTCCCCAAATAAGCGCATGCACAATAGTCCACGCAAATAAGGCAGAGCCTACATCATAGGCAAATACAATCCACGCACTTTTGTTTTTTATTAGGCTTGTTTTCATAACTTATTATTCTCTAAAACCATATCAAGTCAGCACCAAGTTGTGCATCCTAAATAACTAGATACTTGCCATCTTTAACACTTGAGCAACTGTGCTAGCAATATGATTAATATCATCATTAGATAATGTTGGATGACATAATAACATAAGGCTTCGATTCCCTATTCGTTTCGTCTCATATAAGGGTTCACTGACTGCATACTCACTTGTAAGAAAAGCTTTTTCCTTATAAATTTCAGAACAGCTGCCACTAAAGCAGGCAACACCCAGTTTATTGATTTCAATTATGATGCGATCTCTACTCCAATCTGATCTTACATGCGTTTCATTTAATAGGAGATAATATTTATAAAACGCGTGATATACACCTGCCTCAACTGTTGGAACATCAACAATTGGCAAATCTTTAAACACCTCACTATAGCATCGTGCAATTTTGTTTCGCCGCTTAAGCCAGGTTGGTAATTTCTCTAACTGCTTACGCCCTATGGTTGCCTGCATTTCTGTCATCCGCATATTCGTCCCAAAGGAATCATGTAGCCACCTAAAACCATACTCATGCTTGGTATGAAAAACAGCGTCATAACCTTTGCCATGATCTTTATAACTCCAAGCCTTTTTATATAACTCAGGATCATAACACACTAACATACCACCCTCCCCTCCAGTGGTCATAATTTTATCCTGACAGAAGGAGAAAGAACCGAAGTGTCCCCAGGCTCCAACCTTTTTGCCTTTATACTCAGCACCATGCGCTTGCGCACAATCCTCAACAACATAAAGCTTATATTCGGTCGCAAGCTGCATAATTTTATCCATTTCACATGGGTAGCCAGCAAGGTGGACAGGAATAATCGCTCGTGTCTTCTTGGTTATTTTGGTTAAAATATTCTCTGCTGTGATGTTCCCAGTGTAAGGGTCAACATCCGCTAAAACAGGAGTTGCACCAACGGCAACAATAGCGCTTGCTGAAGCAATAAATGTTCTCGGTGTTGTAATTACCTCATCACCTTCACTAATATTACAAGCTCGTAGTGCTAATTCTAAACTTACGGTTCCATTCGACAACGAAATGGCATAATCAGTACCAATAAATGCAGCAAACTCTTTCTCAAATAGTTTACATTCATCTCCAGTCCAGTAATTTACCCTACCACGTTTTAAAACCTGTTCAACTGCTAAAATTTCATCTTCTGCAAAATATGGCCATGTGTTGTTTATTGCCATTTAATTATCCTCTATAAACTTCAAATGACGTGCTTTCTCTATAAGAGAAGTGAGTATACAACAAGGGTTTTAAATCCTCTACACCTTTATTTTAGCTGGAACACCAACATATACTCCAGACTCTGTAATATTGTTAATGACACTTGCTCCACAACCTATAATTGAATTATCTGCTATTCTAAGACATTGACGAATAACTGAATTGGCACCTAGATAAACCTTTTTACCTATACTACATCCTCCACATACAATTGATCCTGGCGATAGTTGTGAATGATCAGAAATGACCACTTCATGCTCTATAACGACTCTTGTATTGATAATGACGTTCGAGCCAATTTTAGCCTCTGGGTTGATGATGGCTCCAGCCATAATTACATTCCCCTCGCCCATCTTAGCCGATGGAGAGATGATTGCACTTGGATGAATAATATTCGCGGGGAGATAGTCTTGCTTCTTATATTTGACAAACTGCTCCGCTCTAATAAAATTCTCCCCAATTGCAACAATGAAATATTCTGCCTGGAAGACCTTTAGCTCCGAGGAATGGGAAACCTTGTATCCTAATAACGTTTTTCCCTCAGCTGGAATGTTCACATCTTGAATCACGGCTTCAATGGAGTATACACCTTGGGCTATGACAGCATCTGCAACAACCTTGGCATGCCCGCCAGCACCCACTATTAACAATTTTTTCTTAGTCTTGCCCATGATTTTTTGAACCTGAAAATTTATACATTGTTACATGAGATTCATTATTTACGTCAGTACGCCTTATGACCTTGATAAAAGTCATCCACAATATTTTCATATCAAGCCAAAAAGTTCTGTTCTCGACATACCAGACATCCAACTCAAATTTATCCTCCCAACTAATTGCATTACGCCCATTTACTTGCGCCCAACCGGTAATCCCAGGCTTTACTATATGCCTTTTAGCTTGTCTATTACTATATAAAGGCAAATATTCAACTAATAAAGCTCGAGGTCCCACAAAACTCATATCCCCCTTGAGTACATTAAATAACTGTGGCAATTCATCTAAACTTGTACTTCTTAAAAACTTACCAAACTTAGTTAGCCTTTGTTCATCTGCAAGTAATTCACCATATTTATCAGTGTTATTATTCATTGTGCGAAATTTATAAATTGTGAATATTTTGCCATCTTTTCCTGGGCGCTTTTGTTTGAAAAAAATCGGTGATCCTAACTTGACTTTAATTAAGACACCCACTATCAAGATAATTGGAAAAAAAATAGCTAGAATGACAACTGCAAATATTTTATCTGACAAGACCTTCACTTCTCTAATTGACCTCATTCTTGTACATATTGATAACGGAACAATGCACTGACCAAAGCAAAAAATCCGTAGCAGTAGGATATAATTGAACCCTGCATAGTCATCTATCCTAATTTCTTTTTTTGAACTAACCTTTCAAGTTGCTCTAGATACTCACTTGCAAGCTTATCATAAGACCGATGCTCCAGAATCCACTTTCTCCCCCTCTCACCCATTTTGGACTTTTCTCCCTCAGTTAGCTCGCAAAATTTTAAAATTTCTTGCTTCAACCTTTCAGGATCATCTGTTTTAATAAAATATCCGCAGTTTGCTTCATTTATCATCGATTGGTAACCCGAGTATGAGGCCAAGATTGGCTTAGCTGCAAGCATATACTCAACCACCTTGTTCATCGACTGACCATATGACCAAATTTTAGATGGTATCGTTGACAGATATACCAAATCACATTTAGCTAGAAAAAATTTAACTTGTTCCTGAGGCAGTCTACCAACAAAGATAACATTATCACAACCTTTAAGCTCTTTTTCAAACTGCTCTTTCAAATCCCCATAACCTACAAGCGCAAAAAACATATCCCCATTATTTTTCAAAAGCTTTATTGTTTTAATCAAAGGCTCTAAATTATTTGTTACTCCCATGCTCCCCGCATAGCCAATAATTGTTTTCTTTTTGGGGAGCTGTGCAAAATACATATTTTCATAATCATTCAATCTATCATAATCATAACTTTTTTTATCAAATCCTAACGGGGAACAAAAATAAGGGCGTTTATACCCTAAAACTTCTTCAACATGCTTATCCAGTTTAGGCATTGTCCCCACAATAAGATCAGCATGCTTATAGCCAAATTTCTCAATCCAGCCAATTATCTTAACAAGCGGGTGCCACTTAGAGAAACCGCCCTCTTCTGTCATCGTTAATGGCCATATATCCCGCACTTCAAAAACTAATGGAACTTTATACTTTTTTTTCAAATAAAAACCATAGATCACCGTGAATATAGATAAAGATGAGACAAGTACAATATTAGGGCTATCTAGGTTATTTTTTTTTAATCTAAACAATTTTATTTCAAAGTCCAGCCAGCTCAGTATGCGGGAAAGTGAGGCTGTTTTTTTATATTTTTTGGTTTTTATCCAACAAACATCAATACCTTGTATATGCTCAAAATTATAAACTTTTTCAGTTTCTGGATATTGCGCTAAATGATTAGCATCTGAGGTAATTAAAAACACTTTATTTCCTTTTTCAGCAAACTCTTTTGACAACAGAAAAGTTCGCGCTAACCTGCCATACTTAGGAATAGTTGCGTATTTAGAGATGTACCAAACGTTCACTTTATTTTACCTTATATAATTTTTGTATTGAATTCACCACTTTTATAACTTCTTTAAAGTCCATACCTAAAACATCAAGATACCAACGAATATTTGAATAACGAGGTCTATTCTCATCTTTAACTAACTGCAATGCACGCTCTCGTGAAATTTCACCTTCGCGGATTTGATTACTTCTAAAAGTGTCATGCTCTGTAAATCCCGCAACCGTATAGTAAACATAATTATAAAAAGCCGCTGTTCCATCGCCAATACGCCAGGTTGTATTTGTATCTACTGCTTTTTCCCAGTCGTAACAGGACATTAAGGTTTCATCAATGATTTTTTCATCCCAACGCCAATAATCAAATATATGAAAATAATCTTTTTTCTCGGTGAAACTTCTGTAATACTCCCCCAAAAGTGTATCCCATAGTGAGCTATTAAAATACCCTGGACTTTTGAGCATGGCTCGTAAACGTAAAGACTGATAACGCAACTGTTTTATCATACCATGCGAATAAACTCGCTTTTCCTCAAAATCAGGCTTAACGCCAAGAAAACCCGATTTAAAGTGTGTAACCTCTAAAGGATTCACCCCCCATAAATTTAAATTGATCCCAGTCTGCTGTTTAACTGACTCAACATATTTAAAAAAATGTTTATCTCCCGCTGTTAATATACTAATCATCCCAAGATGAGGAGACTTTAACCATGCCTTTAAATTCATAGCAATATTCTTACGTTTCTTATCAATATCAGCAGCAACAATAATATTTTCAACACCAAGTTCTGCACACATTCTACTGATGTTTCGCCTTCCTAGATCAGTCACCATCCCCCAGTCATAGGTGTAAGTAACTGGTTTCATTTTAAGCTCATTTACAATTAAGTGAAGACCATAACAACTATCTCTTCCTCCTGAAAAAGGAACAATACAATCATTTCCATGCGCACGGCGATAAGGCTCTACAATCTTAAACAGTTCTTCTTTTGGACGTGGTTTATTCCGTATTTTATAATCATGACAATAATTACATACACCCTCTGAGTCAAAATGAATAAATGGCATCGTTTCAGGCAAAATACACTTACTACATCTTTTTAATTCAGGAGTCTCATACTGTAAAAGTGCTTCCTCTTCAACATTTGTAATAAGTGTGGGAATTACATTATGTTGGCGAATATTCTCATCGAGAATTTTGGGAGACTCATGAGATTTTGGGATATCAATACAAACAGCAGATTTTACCTGTTTGATATTATTACAGCCAGTCTCTCTCAAGGGAAAGCTTTCTGAAGAAAAATAAATATCTTTGCCTTTTTCCCCAATGTATAAACTGCCATTATTGGAAAATAAAATAAGCTTACCATGTTCTACCAACACAAGTGCACATGCAATAACTCCTTTACAAAGACTCAATATTTTTCCCGGAATAGCTTCGACTGCACCTCCATTTAAAAGATGTTCTTCAGCAATTGCTACGAGAACCTCTGAATCTATCTTGAGGCTTCTAGCAATTGAAAGCTCATGCCAAACCTCTTCATCGTTAACAATAATCCCATTGTGGATTGCCATAATATTTCCACGCACAACTGGCTGGTTGTCAGATAGACCATTTGTAATGAGTCGGCTATGACCCATAGCCAAGGATGCACCATTGAGCTTCACTTTACGAATCAACTTTTCAACAGCATAGTCAGCTCGCTTAATCTTATAATGACCATACTCATAACAAATTATCCCACTAGAGTCCATACCGCGTTGTTCAGCATGCTTAGCTAATTTCTCAAAATCACTCTTATTTACAACTGATGTTGAAATAACACCAAAAATTCCGCACATAGATACTCCAAAACTAACTTTTCAGAAACAACTCTTTATCTTTCAGTTTTTCATTTTTACTAAAATTTTGATACTAATGCTACGTTCACAAACTGTAGACGTATAACTAAGCCACTACAATTTTTATCCTAACTCAATACTCTTATAAAACTTTAACAATTTTTCTGACTCATTTCCCCAATTATATTTTTCTTCGATAGCTATTCTGCCATTATTACCCATTTCTTCTGCTTTATCTAAATTTGCAATTAAGAAATTGATTGCTTGGACAATTTCTTCTGGTTTCATCGGGTCAACACAAATCCCACAATTATTACCCTCAATAATCTCTCTCCATAAAGCAAAATTAGAGGCAATAACCGGAATTCCAGCTGACATATATTCAAACATTTTGACTGGTAATGCATCTACGTAATTAATTATTGGATGCAAAGTAACAAAACCTGCGATACTTTTTTCATAAACTTCCCTGACTCCTTCTCTGCAAAGCCACCCAATAAGTTCGATTTTCTTCGACAATCCCTTCCTAACTTCCTGTTCAAATTTTGGGCTTTCAAAACCACCTACAATATAAGCTTTAGATAACCGTGATAAATTTACCGCTTGAATAATTTCTACTATCCCTCTTACTTTAGATACCCCTCCAACATAACAAAAACTACCATCTTTTAAATTCCAATTAATCAACTGTCCAACTTCATCCAAAATAGGATAATTATTAATATCTACTGTTTTTTTATTTATTTTTAGGAACTTATCTCTAATAAATGGAGTTGCAGCTACTACTCCATCAGTCTTTGAACATACCATTTTCTCATACTTAGCTGCCATATATGAAAGCAACCGCGCTTTCCAAACCGTTAGATATGGCTTTGACAATAGCTGTGCAGGAAGATCTTCATGCGCATCAAAAATCACCTTTTTACCCGCTTTTTTCAGTTTTTTTGCAATAAGCAATAACTCAGGGTCATGCAAGTGATAGATATCAGCATCCAACTCCAAGGCTTTTTTCAATACTTTTTTCGTTGTTTTAAAAATACGATTAACACGCCCGTGAAGTTTACCCACATCATAAATGTTGACAGCATTTTTTACTTCATCACCTTTGCTGTCTGCAACTACCAAAGAAACGTTATATTTTTTTGCAAGAGATACACACTCTTTTAAAAAAACTCTGACATCATATCGAGAGTGGACAGACGTTAAATGTGCAACTTTAATCACAAGGTATACTCCATAACAAAAAATTAACTGTAAATCTTAACATTTTTATTGGTGATTTTTTCAACCACTCGTTGAATATGCTTAGCCAACTTTTGCAAATGATCCCAATTTTTATATTCCTGATAGCTATGACCAGTTGATTGCGTTACTTCCATCAGGTTTTCAATAGATATGCCAAGTTTTTTCGCAATATAAGCAAAATCCTCCTTTAATTCGATTGCATCATATAGCGGTTTTTCTAACTCAATAAGTGCTTGGTCACGCGTAATCAACCCAGAAAGAATTTCGCTTGATAAATGTGCTCTACGTTTATCTATATTAAACTTAGTTGGTAAGTAATGGTTTTGAAAAAATTTGGTAAATCTAGATTCTCCATGTTTTCTACCATACTCTTTGTAGCCAACAACCGCTTTAAGCTCTTGCAATGCATGCACTTTATCATAGTTCATATAATTCAGCGGTCTAATCGTTTTCATCTTTTTAACAAATGGGTAATAAAAGTAATACTGAAAAAATGAAATCGTTTCATAATCTTTTAATTTGCATTGACCAAATTTTTTGTGTATGGCTCTTAAATTTATTGCATCCATGGCTGAATGGTGCCAACTTTCGGGAAAAACTGACTCAGTTGCAATATTACCACCACTAATCACATACTTAATTTTATTCTTTGTTGTGTAATGATAAAGAGAGGCAAAGAATGCGTGATCTTGCACAACATCTTGATTTGCAACTCCTGACTTTAAATAAGCAACCTGTAAATCTTTTATTTCCTGCCAATCTATTACTCTAGTATGTAACTCATAGCCACAATATTTCACAATTTGCTCGATATTCCACACTGCTAATTCACTATTCCACCCAGCATCAACATGAATAACTAAAGGTCTCAAACCGTAATCTTTAATCTTTAAAGCCAAATATGAACTATCGACTCCACCACTTAACCCAATAATACAATCATACTCTTTACCTTGACCATCTTTTTTTATTTGCTCTATGATAGATTCCAAAAGCTTTTGACCTACTTCATTAGGAAACCAACGCTTTGAAGTGATTTCTTCAAACTCATGACAATGATTACAAACACCATTTTCATCAAAAATGATATGGGGGTCACTTGTATCCATGACACATTGGATACACATTTGATAAGCTTCAGCCAACTTTAGTTCTCCTGCAAAGCTTGTTCTAGTTTTTCATAACTGGGGTATGTTATCAAAACAGCACGATGCTTGCCATGGAAAACGAACATACTACCCGCTGAAACGGCTGACACATGAGCCTTTGATACAGCTTGAGCAAAATCATCAATAGAGTTCGCACCTCCTGAAGCAACAATAGGAATTTCAACTGCCGAAGATATTTGAGAAAGTAGCTCAAGATCATAACCACTACCAGTACCTTCACGATTAATAGAAGTCACGATGACTTCCCCAGCGCCTAGATCTTGAATTTTTTTAGCATATTCTATAGGGGCTTGCTTTGTTCTAGTTTTTCCATTGTTAACGTATACTTCATACCTACCCATAAGACTCTTTTTAACATCTATTGACACAACAATACTCTGACTACCAGCAAGTTTGCTTGCCTGAGTGATTAATTCTGGGTAATAGAATGCAGCAGTATTTATAATAACCTTTTCAACACCCAGATGGAAAAGCTTCTCTATCTGTTGTACTTGGGAAATTCCTCCACCATAAGCAAAAGGCATAAACGTCTCAGCAGAAATATCAGCAATCAATTCATAATTAATACGCTTATTATCAGTTGCTGAGATATCTAAAAAAACAAGCTCATCAACTTCTTTCTCATTAAAAATTTTCACCGCATTAATTGGATCTCCGACATATTGGTGGTTTTTAAACTGTATGCCTTTATATAATCCCACTTCTTTTAACAATAATGTAGGGATTACGCGTGTTCTGAGCATTTCACAATCTCCAAAAAATTCCTAAATAGTTGCATACCAAATTTGTGACTCTTTTCAGGATGAAACTGAACCCCATAAATATTATCCTTACGTACAGCACAGGTAAATGGATGCCCATAATGACAACAGGCTAGAGCATTAGCTTCATCTAAACAATTAACATAATATGAATGCACAAAGTAGAATCTAGCGTTTTCCGTTAACCCTCTAAATAGCAAGTCATCTTTCGCTGATATTTCATTCCATCCCATATGCGGCACACGCAATTTTTTTTGTTGCTCTCGCCGTTCAAAAAAATTAAATCTTGTGACACTTCCCGAAATATACCCTAGCCCCATTTCCTCACCTTCCTCGCTTGTTTCAAACAATAGTTGCATACCTAAACAAACACCTAAAAATGGAATTTTATCTTGCAATATTTTCTTCTTTAAAGTCTCTAAGATACCTAATTGCCTTAGCCTTATTACACCATTATCAAAAGAGCCTACCCCTGGGAGTATGATTGCTGTTGCAGCATTAATATCCTGAACACTGGATGATAAGATTGCCTCTCCACCGACCTTTCGAATCATATTCAATATAGAAGCGGGGTTCCCCATACCATAATCAATAATTGCAATCACTAAATACTCCTACGTTTTCTCTTTAATACTTAAACATCTTAAAGCGGCTCCCACAATAAAAGCTACTGTTGCATTTTCATAATTTTGAGAGAAAGTCAAACCCACAATTATTGCAATTGCATAAAATAATACTATTTCTACTGAGGAGCTTTTCCTTGCATAAATAAACAAAGCACTAAAGGATCTCATAATGACATATACATATACTAAGAAAACAAAAACTCCAAACTGCCTCCAAACACTAAGAGCATTATGGATATAGCTACCCAAATCATCAAAATAATAAACTTGCCCACCATATACTCCCAAAATAGGGTGATTTATAATATCTTGGATACCTGCATCAAACATTTGGATTCTTGCTTTAAACGATGTGTCATGAGCTAAATGGAACAAATTAAAAATTCTACTATCATGCATGAGCAAGATCTCAGGATAAAAACATAATGAAATGCCTCCTATAAACATGAGAATAAAAGTAAATTTAGGATGATATTTAAACAACATTAAAGTAAAAATCATTGCTCCCATAACAAACTGAGTTCTAGCGCCAATAAAAAAAAGAGCTACCATGCCCACAAATGCAAATAGCAGTTTTACATCCTTTCGCCTAGTTGCAACTAACAACAAAATCAATAGCATCAAATAGCTACTAGCCATACCTTGGTAACTTGCAATTAAGTTACTATCAGCTGAGTATCCATACGTAAAAATCAAGTAATTGTAATCTATGTTAGAAAATATTAAGCAAGAGAGTAAAACAAAAGAATATAAAATAACTTTTCTCATTCTTCCTACTTTTACAAAATAAGCTGCAAACAGCAACGAAGTATATTGGATAATAAATTTTAGATTTGCAGTAAACAAACTCAAACTATAGTTTGAGGAAGGAAGATCAAACAGATAATAAACAATCGTCAGTAAAAAGACTGAAAAAATAAATATTGTGACCCAAAATAATAATAAATCAAACCGTATTTTCCCCAGATCATACCGGTATAGATACCCCATGCAGCACAAATAGAATAATGATGAAAAACTATAAAGACCAACATGACCTGCAGGTAGATAGTTATTTCCAATAAGGTAGTTATAGAGAAAGAACCCTGCACTAATCATCCAAAGATAAAAGTTTGATAGTCTTTCCTTAGCTACTAAACAGTTTGATGAAAAGGATAAATCACTAGACTGAGACACGACCACTTAACCTTTTTTCATATAGAACAACAAAAATAAATATAACTACCCAATATAGAATATACATAAATGTCCAGAGATATGTAACAGAACCTAGTAACTCAAAAAAATCGAAATGCTTACACAAATATAATGCCAATAAAGTACCGATAAAAAATAGAGATTGCCACATTGTCAAGTATCTATTTTTATTTAAGGTGTTTAGTAGCGTTGAAAGTGGTGACGCAACTAGCATACATGCAATTGGTAGCGAAATTAACTCAATCACTTCTTTCAAGCCCTGCCAATGAGCACCAAATATTAATAAAGCATATTGAGCTAAAATAATAGCAACAAGATAATACAAAAGAGCACACAGCACTAAAAGAAAACTCGTCATCAAGAAGCGCTTTAGTATTTTTTTCTTATAAATCACTCTATCTGCAAAATCTTTTAGCATCACCTGAGATATGGCTAATCCTAAAAGGCTTAAAGGAGCACTAAAAACACTATAAGCAAAAAAGTATAAGCCAACGGTTTTTGCTCCAAAATAACTGGTGAAAAAGAAGACTGGCAAATTTGACGTTAGCGAGTTTAACAAATCTCCCCAACTCATCAATAATGGTAATCGCTTAAACTTAGACAGTAAAAGCAACGCATGAGATTTTTTTGGCACATGGCAAGAAGTAGTCAAAACCTTTGAAACATAACGTAAATACACAAGATTAACTAACTGTCCTATTAGCAAAGCCAAGATTAAACCTGTCCCTATTCCCATGATCAAAAGCGCTAACAAAAATTGAGCCACGACTAACACAATATTTTGATAGATTTTGCCAACCGTCATCTTTGTAGTAAGCCCATATGAAATTAAATATAGATTGCTTGCTTGAACATTACCTTGAGTAAATAGAATCACCCCCATGATGAGTAATTGAATCACAGACATTTCATGGAAATTAAAAAGTAAATTTAGCAATAGGTATCCAAAGATTGCAACAACACTTATTACAGCAACTAGCTTTTGGCAGATTTTTAAAAGAGATAGTTTACTGTGAGCCGTTTTTACCAAAGGCATTGCGTATTCATAACGTAAGCTTAAAATTGGTAGCATTACACCAGCAAAAGCCATAACAAAGCCTAACAAGCCAAAAGCCGACTGGTCATACAATCTTGATAACAATGGAGAGGATGCAAAGAGAATTCCCTGAGCTAACGCATACCCAAAGAAAACAATAGAGATTTTTTTAAACATTAGTTCTATTCACTGTACAAACACATCGGTAAACTTAACACTTCATCAGATAGTCTATCTGACACAGGACAAAAGGCATACTTATCCTCAAATGCTGGCTGCTTATTTAATGGTACCGGATAATGAATGGTGGTTGGAATACCTTGCAATTTCAATCGCTCTTGAAAACTCTCTCTATCTTTTACTCGCACCGTATACTGACCATAAACATGCTTTCTACCCTGCAATTCAATTGGTGTTACTATTTCTGTACCTTGATATTGCTTAAAGTATTCTTGTGCTCGCTTGCGGCGTATTTCAATTTCTTGATCGAAATATCTTAGCTTCACCAATAAGACTGCTGCTTGAATGGTATCTAAACGTGAGTTCACCCCCACACTCGTATGATAATAACGTTTACTTTGACCATGAACTCGAATTTCGCGCATCTTTTGCGCTATTTCATCATTCGATGTAAATATTGCACCACCATCGCCATAACAACCTAATGGTTTTGTTGGAAAAAAACTTGTTGTAGCGATGTCTGATACATTACAAGATTTGTTACCTTTATACTCTGCACCAAAGCTTTGAGCAGCATCTTCAATGACATAAATTTTATGCCCCAATTTATGTGAATGCTCTTTAGCCATTTTGTTAATTGCATCCATATCAGCAACCTGCCCATATAATGACACAGGGATAATTGCTTTAGTTCTGGGGGTGATTTTTTCTGCAATTAAATCAGCATCAATTAAAAAGCTACTTTCTTCAATATCCACAAATACAGGCTTAGCGCCCAAAAGCGCTATTGTTTCTGCTGTTGCAATAAAAGTAAATGGCGTTGTGATCACTTCATCACCTGGTTTTATGCCTATTGCCATCATTGCAATTTGTAGCGCATCAGTGCCATTGGCGCATGTCACACAATGCTTAGCACCCGTATAGCTTTCTAACTCACTCTCAAGCATTTTAACTTGTAGCCCCATAATAAAATTACCTGAATCCAACACTTCTTGAATTGCTTGGTTAATTTCTTCTTTGTACATTTGATACTGTGCTTGAATATCAAAAAATGGTTTCATATAACTCTCTTAATTTATTTAGCTAATCTTTAGATCAAAAGGGTTTCCAACTTTGTTCAAATATAACTTACCAATCAAGGTTGAACCTGCATAGCTTAAATGGCTATTTTCTCCATCAGTATAATACAACGGAACTTTATTAATGGAAGTGACACATTTTTTATTTTCACAAATAATTTTGTTAGGATCAATAAATATCAAGGTAGGGTAAAGTTTCTTTAATCCCAAGATCTTTTGTCTCACGTTCATTAAATTTGCTTTATCATAATCATTGACACATTTAGCCGTAGGAATTTTTGTTAAGCCACAAGTTTTCTTTAAACTCAGGGTCGTCGCATTATCTAAAACAATAACTGGCATAGCCCCACTCGATACAATTGCTTTAAGCGCACTCTATAAACCATACATCAACCCTTGCCAAGGTTTAGTGTTTTTTTGATCTTGAATTTGAATATTTTCCAAATAAACATCATTCCAAGAACCACCGATTATAACATACTTATACTTACTTTCTTGTATATCTCGTAATAATAAATTGTTTCTCTTCATTGGAAAATATTGATTCCAATCTTTAAGTTTACCAATTAAAAATGGCCCGCTAGATTTAGTTGCCACATATGCTTTAAGTCCTGCATTCTTAAGCATTACATCTAGCATACCAGTTTCAGCCATTGCATGTGAATCCCCAACAACTAGAACTTTTATTTGTTTCTTACTACGATCACCTATTAGACACTTATTCTTTGAGGGGAGTGACACGTCAGTGCCAGAATTATGACATCCATCGTCCTCTTTAATTACACCGTAATATGTTGATGATAATTGTTGAACATCCTTATAATACTGGTTATACCCAAATTGTGAATTAATCCGCACAACTAGCGCAAATATAGAGAACAAAAACAAAGGCAGCAAAATAAAGGTGAAAAAAGTTTTTCCAAAAGGGAAAATAACTTTATAGCGCAATGGTTTTTCTACAAGGAAATAACTTAAGCTTGCCATCAAAATTGATGCTAGAATGACCGCAATTCCAGTGTATGGAGTTATTGATATACTAAGATAATTCAAATATGCAATAATCGGCCAATGCCACAAATACAGCGAATAGGAAATCAAACCAACATTGACCAAAGGTTTAAGCGCCAGTACTTTATTAACATAAGGGGTATAGCTCTTCTGCAAGCCACCAGTAAAGATTATCAATACAACACCTACGCAAGGAACTACAGCCCAAAAACTAGGGAAGTCACTTTTAGAAAGCATGATTGCTGGTAACAAAATAATCACTATTCCTACAAGTGAAAGTACATTTGCAATCAATATACTTTTTACTAGCTTTATCTGCTTTGAAAATAATGCAAGTATCGCACCAAACAATAGCTCAAATGCTCTGGTAAAGGGCATATAATACGCCATATTCGAATCTATAGTTATATACAAAAACAATGACAGAAAAAGAATTATAGAAGCCATAACTGATAACATCAAATATGAGCTCTTAACCCTAAAGCAAACAAGTAATAATAAAGGCCATATTATATAAAATTGTTCTTCAACACCAAGCGACCATGTGTGAAGCAATGAAATAACAGAAGCGTCGGTGGCAAAGTACCCAAAATTGAAAGAGTTATAAAAGTAAATATTTGAAAAAGACAATAACGCCGCCAACAACGACTTAGTATAACCCAACAAAGCATCTGGTAATAAAAACAACCATGCGAAAAAGCTCGTTACAACAAGCAAAAAAAGCAGAGCTGGCAAGATCCTTCGCATTCGTTTTAAATAGAACTGCTTCAAAGAAAACTTCTCTAAAAACAGACTCTGAGAAATATGCAAAGTAATCAGATAACCTGAAATTACAAAAAACACATCTACACCTAAAAAACCTGCTGAAAAAAACGACCATTGCAAATGATAAAAGATAACCAATAGAACTGCTATTGCTCTTAATCCATCTATATCTGCCCTGTATAAGTTTAAATTAGATTTATTCACCGAATTCCTCTGAGCAAGCTAACAAATTCATTTTGCAAAATATAAGCATTACCTTGTCCATCAAGTGCCTGGTTGCTCTTGCCAAAATTAATTCTCTCTCCAAGCATATCAACCCAACCAATTTGCCTAGCAGGAATTCCCACCATCAATGCAAACGGTTTAACATCTTTTGTTACTACCGAGCCCGCTCCAATCAAAGCATATTCACCAATCGTTACACCACAAACAATTGTGGCATTAGCACCTACTGTCGAACCCTTCTTTATCAAGGTTTTTTTAAATTCATGCTTACGATTGACATGGCTTCTTGGATTAATGACATTTGTAAATACCATTGAAGGTCCAAGAAAAACATCGTCTTCGCATTCTACACCATCGTAGATAGAAATATTGTTCTGTACTTTAACATTGTTACCAATTTTCACATTGGGACCAACAACACAATTTTGCCCAAATGAGCAATCGTTACCAATATTGGTATTACGCATGATATGGCAAAAATGCCAAATTTTGGTATTTTCCCCAATACTAACACCTTCATCAATATAACTGCTTTCGTGAACGAAAAAATCACTCACACCAACTTCTCCAAATATTTCCCAATCATGTCTTTAGAAAATCCCAAAAACGGTGTTTGAATCGCTTTTTGACAAAATGGATGACTGTCTTTAGTAATACCTTTTGGCGTCTTATGCCTTAGAGAAAACACGATTTCAATCGCAGTTTTTGCATGAGACACTCGATAACCGTTACCATCCAATATATCTCTGTAGACCACAGTATGAAGATCCGTAAAACCATCACTGAATTCAAACTCCTCACCATCAATCTTAATAGAGCGAAAAGTTCTAACCCCTTTGCTTAAGGCTTGCTGAGGCAGCATTTCCGGATTGATACTTAAAAACCAACGCACTCTTGCACGTTCAAACTCTAAATACCCGGCCGCTTTATCAATTTCATCAAGATGAGAGTCATTCCTTTTAACATCTCCAAAAATCCAGGCTAACATATCGAAAAAATGCACACCAATATTAGTTGCAATTCCACCTGACTTGTTTTGGTCCGCTTTCCATGTACTGTAATACCATGTTCCACGGCTTGTTAGGTAGGTTAAATCGATATTATATACCTTGTCTTTCGGACCATGAAGCACTTTCTCTCTTAAAGCAATAATAGATGGGTGAAGGCGTAGCTGCAAAATATTATATACATTTTTACCAGTTTCTTTTTCCAAACTCTCGAGATTTTCTAGAACCCATGGATTTAAAACCAAAGGTTTTTCCGAGATAGCATGCGCCCCATTATTTAACGCGAAGCGAATATGACTGTCATGTAAGTAATTCGGGGAACATATTGAGACGAAGTCCACTCGTTTATTGCCCCCTTTGCGCAATTGAACATTACGTTCAAAGCGTTCAAACTCTTTAAAAAAATCAGCTTGAGGGAAATAACTATCCAAGATTCCAACTGAATCAAAAGTGTCCATTGCAACCACAAGTTCATTATCAGTATCTTTGATTGCCTTCATATGCCTTGGTGCAATATAACCAGCAGCTCCAATCAATGCAAAACGTTTCATCAAATATTCCTTAAATTCACAGTCTAAATTTAGATTTTTTCTTATCATAAATTGATTTGACGTCAATTAGTATATCATGTTCAGGCAGTCTTTCATTACGATAGTCATCATGCCCTACTGCAACCACGATAACATCATAACGTTTTCCTTCCAGTTCAGTCCAATCAATAAGTTTTATGCCACACTCATGCTCAACCTCATTGACATCAGCCACTGGATCATGAACGTCAACGTTGAGATTATATTCTCTCAACTCCTGAATCACATCAAAAATCTTAGAATTTCTAATATCTGGGCAATTTTCTTTAAACGTCACACCCAATAGCGCAACCTTGGCATTTTTGATTAGCTTTCCCTCGTGAATCATAGTCTTGACAACCTGTTCAGCCACATATTTCGCCATACCATCATTAATTCTGCGCCCTGCCAATAAAACTTCAGGATGATAGCCTAATCTCTCCGCTTTATATGTCAAATAATATGGATCTACCCCAATACAATGCCCGCCAACAAGACCTGGATTAAGTCGCACAAAATTCCACTTAGTAGCTGCGGCATCTAAAACCTCTTGCGTATCTATTCCCATTAAATGGAAAATTTTTGATAACTCATTGACAAAAGCGATCCCTAAATCCCGTTGTGAGTTTTCAATTACTTTACTCGCTTCTGCCACTTTAATGGAGCTTGCCTTATATACACCAGCTTTAACAACAGAAGCATAAACTTCGGCAACAATATCGCAAATCTCGGGAGTTTGCCCTGAAACCACCTTAAGAATTTTGGTAAACGTATGCTCTTTATCACCTGGATTAATCCGCTCAGGTGAGTAGCCTACAAAGAAATCAATGCCACATTTTAACCCTGATTCTTTTTCCAAAATAGGGACACAGTCCTCCTCTGTCGCCCCTGGATAAACTGTAGATTCGTAAACGACAATATCGCCTTTTTTAAGTGCCTTTCCCACCGTTTTTGATGCGCTTAAAAGTGGGCTTAAATCAGGTTTGTTCGCATCATCAATTGGCGTTGGGACTGCCAGAATATGAAAATCTGCTTTTTTAAGCTCTCCAATATCATCTGTCAACAGTAAGTTCGCTGATTGTAACTCACCATCTGCTACCTCTAAGGTGTAATCATGTCCTGCTTTTAACGCTTTTATTCTATTTCGATTAATATCAAATGCGACCACTTGTTGCTTTTGACCAAAGGCAACCGCTACGGGTAAACCAACATACCCCAAACCAATAACTGAAATTTTTCTTTTTATCATCTTACGAGCCTTATAGGAATTACGCACGTTGAATTTTAAATTGTGAATTAATCATAAGCAAACCATAATTTTTAATTTTTAATTCAACCTTCTATTTAACATAATACCCACCTGTCTTTGATGCCCCTCTAAATTCAACTTTATGTGCCTCTTTTAAGGTTTTAAGATGTCTTTCCAGTGTACGAAGCGCAACATGCAATATTTCACTCATTTGCTTTGAGTTCAAACCTGGGTTCTGCCTAATAAATTCATATAGCTTATTTGCTCCGCCACTTGCTCCGCCACTTGCTCCGCCACTTGCTCCGCCACTTGCTGCATTGGAATAAAAGGTCACCTTTATTGATAAGCCATCATATTCAAAGTCAGGCTTAGGTAACTTATGGTCATGAAAAGCTTGAATAATATCCAGCGTACCTTTTCCCCAACTCTCAATTAACCCTGCTTTATAAAACACATTGGCGATTACTGGATTATGCGGCATGGATGGGTGTGGTTTTGCTAATGTGGAAACGTTCATATTTTCTGGTAACGTTGCTCCGTTAAATATAACGAATTTGTTATCATACACCCTAATTTGCAGATTCACACTGATCATATAATCACGATGCACTAATGCATTAATAATGGCTTCTCGTAAAGCGGAATATGGATATTGAAGCTTTTCTCGGCGATAAATCCCTTCATAAGAAATATACGATTTTAAATATTTGCTTCTAAGCACGTCTAAAATTTTATCAACCTGATCAATTAAGTTACCCTCAATAATATCACTCGTTTGTATATCTGATTCAGTCAAAAAACGCCCTATTTTTGAATGCGATTGTATAAAGTATTTTTGTGGATTTTTAGCAAACAATAAGATAGCTGCTCTTTTGAAAAATTTACCGTCATGCAAATTCAACTTGGACAATAACTGTATAACATCTTTTTCCTGATCAATACGGGGAATCCGATCTTTAGCTAAACTTTTAAATTTCTCTATTGCGCTTAAATCTATCTCATCAAGTCCAAAACCTTCTACAGCCACATCATCCCAGGTTTTTCCATACTTTTTAAGTAAAAAATTAGTAAGGTTACCGCCATTTAACTCAATAGTATTGGCGCCACTTCTTTGATAAAATTTGCCACCATATGAAACTGGAGCGTATATTTTGGGCACCATAATTTCAAGATACTGTTTATCATCAGCTTCTTTAATTACAACATCGACAAGAAGTCCAAGCCTACTGTTTATTTTATTTGGCAAAACCTCTGTAAACTCCGCAGCCTTACTTATCCCCACAATCGTTGCATTATCATCGACACCAATATAAAGCATTCCGCCATCTGTATTGGCAAAAGCACAAATCGTTTTGAGATATTCATCCTTCCATATCTCTTTAAATTCCAGTGTCTGCGATTCCTGTAATTTCATATCAACTCAGCTTCCTTTAATTTTGAATGCCTAATTTTAAATTTAGAATGAATCATGCACAAACCATAATTCATAATCATTACTTTTTGTCCACTTCCCCCTGTACAAAGCTGGATCCATCATCAATCTCAATAACAAGTTCTGGATAGTCTTGCATAATAGAATGAGGCGCGCTTCCAGTTTTGTTATCCAAATTAAAAACTAAAGCTTTTCCTCATGCTATGCAATCTCTACCTCCCAGCTTCGACCTCAAAAAGGTAAACATGGCGTTATATTAACACTAACACAAAGCCGCTTGATCAATTTTTTTGTTTCACCAATTAGCCGAAACGCTTGGGTAGTCTCTTTCTTGATAAATTTTACCTACACAAACCTCGATTCATCATCAATTTCAACTTCTCATACAATAAAGATTGCCATTTCACATCATGTTAGCGAACTCTGATTATTAGCTATCGTCTTTTAATAACTTAATCTTATGATGAGGAAATATACACCCATTCGACGAAAATTAGCATTCAACGTTAATTAATTCTTTATGTCCAAGCTTAAAAAACAATAGCTTAGACTAACGATAACAAGTACATTATAGCTTTTAATATTTACTGTTTAAGCAGCTGAAATGGAGCATATTTCGTTTTTATCCGGTGCATTTGTTTTTATCATGATTTTTTTTGCTGGCTTTGTAGATTGTATTGCAGGTGGCGGCGGGATGATTACGATTCCAACTTACTTGAGTATAGGCGTACCTCCTCACTTAGTATTAGGGACAAACAAAATGGTAATGTCAATGGGCACTTTATCGGCTGTTATACGCCTTATTTATTCAGTTAAAATCTATTGGAAAACGATTATATTTGGCATTTTATTTGCGTTTTTAGGTTCACTCCTTGGAGCTAAACTTATCAGCCACTTGGTAAATTATCAATTGATGACTATTCTTCTTTTAATTGTTATCCCAACAATTTTGATTATTGGAACATTTAAAAACTATCGTGCTGAAAGTAGCTACCTACCTACAACCTTATTTTATGTGCGTTTAGTTTTGGTATGTTTTACTGTGGGCGCTTATGATGGTTTTTTTGGTCCAGGCACTGGAACTTTCTTATTTTTAAGTTTTATGTATCTTTTATCAATGTCAGCCAAGGAGTCAGTCACCAATGCCAAAATTGTCAATTTATCTGCTAATATTGGGGCGTTAATTTATTTTCTATCGATAGGCACAATTGATTGGTGTATTGTTATGATTGCTTTGCCCGCAGCAATAATGGGGTATTTGTTAGGAGCACAGTTCGTATTAAAAGCCAATGTCAAGTGGTTAAAGAAAATTGTGACATTTGTATTGCTTGGTTTAATGATTAAATTAGTATTCTTTAACTAAAAAAATAATATCTATTGACTTACTGTGTTGGCGGTTTTAAGTAAAAATAAACAACAGCCTTGCAACGCATAGCAAGCTTTTTTATAAATTCCACAGGTCATGAAAATTAAGTTATTGGTTCAAAGGCGTTAGTAAGTATATACTAGTTCATATTAATTAAGCAGCGTCAACTTAGTATTTAAACATGGAAAATAGTTTTAAGCGTGTTCCTAAAACAGGCGTTATTTATGTTATGTCTAAAGCCCAAGCACATGGGTTTTATTATGGTAATCCAGAATGGGCAAATTTAGGGCAAGGGGCGCCTGAAACCGGAAATATGCCAACAAGCCCAAAACGGTTAACAACTATCTTACTTGATCAAAATTCTTCAGAATATAGCCCTGTTTCAGGCGACGTTGAGTTAAGAAAAGCTGTAGCAGAATTATATAATCATCGTTATCGTTTTGATAAAAAATCACAATACACTTATGAGAACGTTGCCATTTCCTCTGGTGGGCGTCCTGCTTTATGTCGAATTGCAGCAACAATGAATAACATTAACCTTGGACATTTTTTACCTGATTATACGGCTTATGAAGAATTATTAAATGTGTTTGGTGGATTTGTTTCTATTCCCATCTCCTATAGAATAGCCAATGGTTTTAAGCCAGATATTGCCGAAATGGAAAGGTTAATGGTCAATATGGGCTTAGGTGCAATGCTTTTATCAAACCCTTGTAATCCTACAGGGCAGATCATTATAGGTAATGAGCTCAAGCAATTGATCGATGCAGCTAAGAAAATCGGTTGTGCGATGATTTTTGATGAATTCTATTCGCATTATTTATATGAACAGTCACAAAAAACGCTAAGTGCTGCATCCTATGTAAAAGACGTTGATAAAGATAATGTTCTGATTGTAGATGGCTTAACTAAAAATTGGCGCTACCCTGGTCTAAGAATTTCATGGACCCTTGGGCCAAAAGAAGTGATCGATGCAATTTCATCGGCTGGCTCATTTTTGGATGGTGGTGCGGTACACTCTATTCAAAAAGCAATTATTCCTCTTTTACAACCAAATCATGCTGATCAAGAGGCAGAATCGATTCAAAAGGAATTTGATAAAAAACGTAAATACATGATCCAGCGCTTAAAAGAAATGGGCTTTGTGCTACCTGGAATTCCAGAAGGCGGTTTTTATTGCTTTGCCTCACTTGAGAACTTACCAGAAACACTTGCAGATGGGATGAAATTCTTTAAAGCGTTATTACAATACAAAGTCATTTGTGTACCGGGTGAGTTCTTTGATGTCAATCCAGGGCAAAGGCGTAAGATGATCAATACGCGTTTGAAAAAGTATGTAAGGCTAAGCTTTGGACCAAGATTTGATGAAATTAAGCTTGGATTAGATAAAATACAGCAAATGTTAATAGACATTAACTTATGAGTTTCTTGTATTTGATACGATGTGGATCGACTGAATCATCACCTAAGCGTTTTTTCTTATCTTCAACATAGGCTCCATAGTTGCCTTCAAACCAAACAACCTGGCTCTCCCCTTCAAAAGCAAGGATATGAGTGGCTACACGGTCTAAGAACCATCTATCGTGTGATATAATCATCACACATCCAGGAAAGGCAAGAATTGCTTCTTCTAATGCACGCAAAGTTTCAACGTCAAGGTCATTTGTTGGTTCATCCAATAGGATAACGTTCCCACCTTTGCGTAAGAGTTTTGCTAAATGGACGCGATTTCGCTCACCACCAGATAACTCTTTAATAAATTTTTGTTGATCGGAACCTTTGAAGTTAAAGCGACCAACATATTGGCGTGATGGAATGGTATATTTGCCAACGGTGATGATATCTAAACCATCAGAGATTTCTTCCCATACAGTCTTATTGTCATCTAGCACATCGCGCGATTGATTCACATAAGCAAGCTCAACGGTTTCACCAAAACTTACGTTACCTTGATCAGGGGTTTCAAGATCTGCGATCATCTTAAAGAAAGTAGACTTCCCAGCACCATTTGGTCCAATAATCCCGACAATTGAACCCGCAGGAACTTCAAAATTAAGCTTATCTATTAATAAGCGATCCCCAAAACCTTTGCTAATTTCATTGATATGGATGACTTTGTTGCCCAAACGTGGCCCAGGTGGAATGTATAAGTCTTGTGTGGCATTAAGCTCCTGGAACTCTTGTGAGCTTAATTCTTCAAAACGTGCTAAACGTGCCTTTGATTTAGCTTGACGACCTTTTGCATTTTGGCGTACCCATTCAAGTTCTTGTTGCAATGCTTTTCTATGAGCGGTTTGTTTTTTATCTTCTTGAGCTAAGCGAGCTTCTTTTTGTTCAAGCCAGCTTGAATAATTACCTTTAAATGGAATACCTTCTCCACGATCAAGCTCTAAAATCCACTCAGCAACGTTATCTAAAAAGTAACGATCATGCGTAATCGCAACCACGGTTCCTTTATACTCTTGCAAAAACCGCTCAAGCCATGCCACACTTTCGGCATCTAAATGGTTAGTTGGCTCATCCAACAGTAATATGTCAGGTGAAGATAGTAGAAGTTTGCAAAGTGCAACGCGACGCACTTCACCACCAGAGAGTTTAGTGATATCCGCATCCCATTCAGGCAAACGCAAAGCATCCGCAGCAATTTCAAGTTTTCGCTCAATTTCCCAAGCACCTGTGGCATCAATTTTATTTTGTAATTCTCCTTGTTCAACTAAAAGCTTATTCATCTCATCATCAGACATTGGTTCGCAAAACTTCATACTGATTTCATCAAAACGTGTCAGCATTGCTTTTAGGTCAGCAAGTGCTTCTTCAACATTGCCTTTGACATTTTTTTTAGGATCAAGCCTAGGTTCCTGTGGTAGATAGCCAATTTTGACACCTTTTCGAGGAGCGGCTTCGCCAACAATTTCAGTATCCAAGCCAGCCATGATTCTAAGCAAGGTTGATTTCCCCGAGCCATTTAATCCTAAAACGCCAATTTTTGCACCATCAAAAAACGATAGTGAAATATCTTTTAAAATGTAGCGATTAGGTGGGACAACTTTGCCCACTCGGTGCATGGAGTAAATATATTGTTCAGACATGGTGATTTTAGTCCTGCGTTTGTTTATCTTAATTTAAATGGAATTTAATTTGCGTGATGATTTTAACAAAAAAACCTTAAATCCCCTTGTGCTTTTTGCTAAAAAATTTATAATCAGCCGTGATTGGTCGCTTAGCTCAGCTTGGTTAGAGTACTACCTTGACATGGTAGGGGTCACTGGTTCGAGTCCAGTAGCGACCACCAATTCAGCGCATTTCACAACGTTTTAAAAAGTCCAAAAATTCTTTTAAAAATACTGGATAGTCGAGTAAAGCAGAGAAAATTTCACTCTAGCTTTCACAAAACCGTATGCGACATATATCTATGCCTTTTCCTCGTAGTACCCTGCCTCACTTATTGTGTTTCTTGCAAGTTAACTTGACGATTATGGTCACGTTTTTTCTGTTTTTGTTCCTTTCGAAACATAGCCGCTTGCTTAGCGTCTTCACCAAGATGCGTCTCACCACGTTTATAGGCGAGTTGAGTTTGCTTTTCACGCTCTAAAAAACGCTTACGTTGCTTAGAAGTATGCTGAGCATAACATTGATGGCATGAGATGCCTTTCTCATACTCAGGTTTTAACTTATCTTCTTCAGTAATTGGCTTACGACAAGCATAACACTGATCATATTGACCTTTTTCTAGAGCATGATTAACGGCAACACGTGAGTCAAAAACAAAACACTCGCCTTCCCACATACTTTCTTCTTTTGGTACTTCTTCTAAATATTTTAAGATTCCACCCTCAAGATGGTATACCTCTTCAAAACCTTTTTCTTTCAAAAAGGCAGTTGATTTTTCACAGCGAATACCACCTGTGCAAAACATTGCAACTTTTTTGTGTTTATTTTTATCCAAATTTTTTTCAACGTACTCAGGAAATTGACGAAATGTTTCTGTATGTGGATTAATTGCATTTTTAAATGTACCAATTCCAATCTCATAGTCATTACGAGTATCAATAACTAACACATCAGGATCTGAAATAAGAGCATTCCAATCTTTTGGTTTAACATAAGTACCACATACTTTACGTGGATTAAGCCCCTCTACACCTAAAGTCACGATTTCTTTTTTAAGTTTAACTTTGGCATGGTTAAATGGGATATGATCATCATACGACTCTTTAGATGAGATATCGGCTAAGCGCTGATCGGATTTCAAATACGTAAGTACGGCTTCAATACCTTCTTTAGTGCCAGCAATCGTCCCATTAATACCTTCTTTAGCAAGCAATAGTGTGCCACGTACAAGGTTGTTTTCCATCACCTTTAACAAAGGTTCTCTAAGTTCTTCAAAATCATCTAATGCGACAAATTTATACATCGCAGACACAACGTAGTTTGGCATAGCTATTCTTCATTTCCAAATTATTCAAAACTAAGCAACTGTATCCATCACAAATTTTTTTGGCATAAAACCTACAAAATCATTCGCAAAGGGACATAGCGCGTGAATATTTTGCATCACACCAGCAAAAGTGTACGCATTATACACCATTTAATCCGATCACCAAACACCTTAACTAGATTTGTTCAAGAATCTTGATTTAAAGCAAGTTTTTTGAGTGCTTTTACTACCCAAAAATCTTGCCAATTCTTTCTTTATTTTTACTTTTAATGATTTTGATATTGAGGAGTACTTTAATCTTAAAATAATCACGCCGCTTTTTTCAAAAAGCAAGTTAGTGCACGATAATGTAATTGGTCTTTACATAAATTCTATTTCAAACTTTCTACCCACACACTTATTTTTCAAAATATCACTCGTATTTTTCAGATTTTGATTACGTTCAATAAAACTAAATCACTGTCCACGCATAAAAAGCTTATCTAAATCTGCAACGCTTACTTTAACCCACGTAGGACGACCGTGATTACATTGATCCGCACGTGCAGTTTGCTCCATCTCACGTAATAAATGATTCATTTCTTGCAAAGTCAAATTATCATTTGCACGCACGGCTTTATGACACGACATCGTAGCTAAAATTTGATTAATGTAGTCATCTATCTCTTTAGATTGGGTACTCAACTCCAGACTTTTGGCAATGTTAAGCAATAAGTCCTCTATATGGCTACTTTTTAAATAAACAGGGATTTCACGCACCACCAACGTTTTCTCACCCAAAGGAGCATACACAAACCCCAGTTTACTTAACATTTTTTCATGTTGAAGAAGAACATCTAATAATATTGTACTTAACTCAAAAGTAATAGGTAACAGCAGTTGCTGAGAAACCACCTTGTTATTTGCCCATAATGCTTTTACTTTTTCATATAATACACGCTCATGTGCGGCGTGCATGTCAACAACAATTAAGCCATCTTCGGTTTGGGATAAGATAAAAATGCCATGCACTTGTGCTACAGCAAATCCTAATGGGTACTTTTTATCTTCTAGTTGCAACTGTGGAACTGTTTGTATTTCTTTTGTAGCTATCTCATGGTCGATATCTAACTCATCTAATGGCATACTCAACTGGGTTGCAGATTGCCATTTATCTTTTTTTATGGTTGTGTTTGAGGCAAGCTCTTCTGTTGATGAAAATTGATTTGCAGCTTTACCTATCAATCTTTCATACAACCTCAAATCTTGATTATGGCTTTGAGCAAGCTGGCTGTTTGAATAATTAGGTCGATTTGAATCATCTTGCCAATAAAGCCTTTTGTTATCAAGTTCATTTTTCTCCATTGGCTTTAAACTTGGTGCTTGATACGTCAGACTTTGCTCTTCTTCTATTTCTTCTTCATATAATGTTGGTCTTGTATGGGAAAGGGCATGATGAATCTTAGCAAATAGAAAATCATGCACCAAACGCGACTCTCTAAATCTCAGTTCATGTTTAGTTGGATGCACATTGACATCTACTGTGGCAGGATTGATGTTAAAGAATAAAATAAAAGCAGGATAACGTAAATGATGCAGCACATCTTTATATGCTTGTTTAATAGCATGTGCAATTAACTTATCTTTGATAATGCGTCCATTAACATAAAAATATTGTAAATCCGCACGTGATTTCGAAAACTGCGGTTTGGCAATCCAACCTTGCAGTGTCAAATCCATAGATGCCTCTTGGACTATAATCGCATTTTCAATAAATTCTTCCCCACAAATTTGTGCAATTCGAGCTTGTTGCTTTTGTGGTGTATCAGCAACTGGAAAGCTTTTCACTTCCTTGCCATTATGCAAAATTGTAAGCGCAATATCAAAATGACATAACATAAATTTCTTTATCAGATCATCAATATGTGCATATTCAGTACGCTCTGCTTTTAAAAACTTACGCCGTGCTGGTGTGTTATAAAAAACTTGAGCAACCTCTATTGATGTGCCTATTGGATGCGAAGCTGGAATAAGCTCATTACCCAACTGATTATTGATACTCCAAGCATGTGGTGCATTAGCTACTTTTGAAGTAATTTTAACTTTGGCAATTGAACCAATACTCGCTAACGCCTCACCTCTAAAGCCCATGCTTTGAATAGCTTCGAGCTCTTCTAAAGAATAGATCTTACTTGTAGCATGAGGTGTTAGTGCTAATATTAAGTCGTCTTTCTCTATTCCAAAGCCATTATCACGGAGCAATATTTTCTCTTTTCCACCATGCTCTAACTCAAGCATAATTTGAGTTGCACCTGCATCAATTGCATTTTCAAACAGTTCTTTCACAATCGAAGAGGGACGCTCGATGACCTCTCCTGCTGCAATTTGATTAGATAGCTCCATGGAGAGCAGTTTGATTCTTCTAGCCATAATTTAGCTCTACCTGTTCTTCCTTTTTTGCCAAGCGATTACACAGCATATGTGCAATCTGATATGCCACATCTAACTTTGACATTAAAGTCAATTCAAGCACTAAACGTCCTTTTCTATCGTATATTTGTACTTGATTTTGATCACTATAAAATGGAAAGCCCGTTTTATTATCCACTTGATTCAACACTAAATAATCAAGGTTTTTAGCACTTATCTTCTGTAAAGCATAAACTTTAGCATTGTCTGTTTCTGCGGCAAAGCCAACAACACATAATGGTCTATTCTTTTGCAAATTAGCAACGCTTTTGACGATATCTTCGTTTTTACTCAATTTGAGTATTAGCTCATCATCAACATCATTCATTTTCTTAATCTTATGAGTTGCATAACTTTGAGGTCTATAATCGGCCACTGCTGCCGCTCCAATAAATAGCTCTGCTTTGTCCACATATTCATGCACTGCATCATACATTTCTTTTGCACTTTTAACATAAATTGTATGAATACCATACGACGCACTAAGCTCCGTGGGACCTGATATCAAAACTACGCGCCAACCCAGATTATAAAAGGCATCCGCTAAAGCGTAACCCATTTTACCTGAGCTGTAATTTGAGAGATAACGAACAGGATCTAGCGCTTCGACTGTGGGACCTGCTGTAATCACAACGGTTTTATCAATTTTTGATATATTTTGCAATACCATTTTCGCAATAAGTTCAGGTTCCATTAATCGACCCTCACCTATCTCTCCACATGCCTGTTCACCTGTATCAGGTGCTAATAAGGTAAATTGACGTGCTACAAGCCTTGCAACATTTTCCTTTACAATGCTATTGTGCCACATCTGTTTGTTCATTGCAGGTGCAACATATATCGGCTTCTTTGTTGCCAATATAATATTTCCTAATAAATCATCTGCTATACCGTATGCTAACTTTGCCAAGGTATTAGCTGTAGCAGGCGCAATCAAGATTTTATCTGCCCAGCGCGCAAGTTCAATATGTTCAATCGGAGTTTCACTATATTCAAATAAATCCTGATAGCTTTTTTGTTTGCATAAGGCCTCAAAACTTAAAGGTGTTACAAACTCAAGTGCAGAGCGACTTAACACAACCTTAACATCACAACCAGCTTTGACCAACAACCTGGTTAACTCAAGCGCTTTATAAGCAGCAATACTTCCTGTTACACATAATAGGATTTTGTTCATTGAAAATACTCTCCATTAATCTAAAAAATATTCAGCATTAACAACGACGCGCACAAGCTTATATGGATCACCATCACCATATGAAGCATCTTGATTTGCAATTGTAAAGGCACCTTGTGTTGCTTGACGAATACTACCTAACTGTGTTTGTGCATTTTTAGCAAATTGTAACGCTGCTGTTTTTGCATTCTCCGTCGCTTCTTCTAACATTGTAGGCTTAATCTCATTGAGTAATGTGTACTTGTAACTGACATTGCTGTTACTAATTACAACGCCCTTTGCAACCAAATCACTTGTTTTTTGAACAAACTTCACTATTACATCCACTTGATCAGTAATAATGGTCATACTGCTATATGCACTATAATTCGATGTATTAACCTGATCTTTATTATGTGTATTTTGATTTAATGAAATGCTTCCATATTGGAGGCTATCAATACTTAATCCTGCTGCTGTAATAAAATTTTTAATCACCAATTGATCGTGCTCAATCTTCTGATAAACTTCTTTTAAAGTATTGGCATTCACACTATAGCTGATATTCCAAATCGCTTTGTTTGCTTTTACTGTTTGTTCAGCCAACCCCTTAACACCAACATAACGGTTAAATGAATGAAAATTTAATATCCCATAAGCGATAAACGCACCACTTAACGCCACTCCAATGCCGATTGCAAAATAACCAAAAAAATTTGATTTTCTCATACTCATCACATTTTATCCTTATATAAATCACGACTAATATTAGTCAGCGCCTGTTCATAGAATCGTTCTATTTCATCGTTGGTATCAACTCCAAAAGAAATCTGTTGCAACAAACCATTCGATAATGCATAAACACAACCGTGGATCATAACCTCTTGATTTCTTTTCCACGCATCTTGAATAACTGTAGTTTTGGCAACGTTGACAACTTGTTCAACGACATTTAACTCACACATCACCGCATGTTTTTGCTGATTACAATTGATGCCTTTTGATAGTTTTTCACAACTACCACCTTGATCAAATGGAACAAGCAATGCTTTATGCTTATACTGCACATCTTGCACATGTCTTAACCAATTATCAATTAACCCATGAGATTCATTTAAAGTCGCGGCCTTTATCCCACCACAGCCATAATGACCACAAACTAAAACGTGTTTAACTTTCAACACATCAACAGCATATTGCAGAACCGACAAAAAATTCAAATCTGAATGCACTACTACATTAGCGACATTGCGATGCACGAACACATCCCCTGGCAGTAATCCTAAAATCTCATTGGCAGGTACGCGGCTGTCTGAACATCCAATCCACAGATATTCTGGATTCTGCTGTTTTGATAACTTTTCAAAAAAGCCAGGATGGCTTTTGTTAATATCACTAACCCATTGGCGATTTTGAGCAATCAATTTGGTTAAATACTTCATCTTTACTCCTGTGTTTGCATTAACTAACCGTCATTTCACCACGAAGGTCTTTCTGTAAAGCCTCTTTTATTTCGTTTTGAGCTAACTCAGGAATACTTAATAAATAAAAAAGCTTGGTTAATGCTGCTTCAACGGTCATATCATAGCCTGAGATAACACCAGCTTTCACCAATCCAATTCCTGCTTCATAAGCCCCCATTTTGACACTGCCTTTCAAGCATTGCGTACAATTAATAATAATTACTCCTCTTTTACTTGCTTCGATCAACTCGTCAATAATCTCATCTGAGTTCATGATATTACCTGCACCATAGGTCTTTAAAATAAGCCCCTGTAAAGGTGGCTGTAATATCTTATTTAAAATACTGACATCCATCCCGGGAAAAATTGATAATATTGCGACTTTTGGCACACTCAAAGAATTAAATTCAATCTCAGTTGTCGCATTTTTGTTAACATGACGTATATAAGTTTCGTTTAACTCAATATCAATACCAACCTGCCCAAGTATAGGATAATTAGGCGAGCAAAACGCATCCATGCCAGATGAATTAATTTTAACTGCACGGTTACCACGTAATAGCTGCTTATTAAAGTAAATGCAAACTTCCTGTATGCGTTTATCTGCTGCCAAAATTAAGCTGTGCAGAATATTGTCTTGAGCATCTGATCTTAATTCTGAAATGGGAATTTGAGAGCCAGTACAAATAACCGGTTTGTTAAGATTCTTCAGCATAAAAGATAAACTAGAGGCAGTATAAGCAAGTGTATCTGTGCCATGTAAAACGACAAAACCATTATAAGCGTTGTAGTTTTTAATGATATCACGTGCAATTATAATCCAATCCTGAGGTCTAATATTGGCTGAATCAATTAATTTAGGGTATTCATTGATCTCAAAATCTGGAACGCCATTATGATAAAAGTCTTTAATTGTTTTAATCTTATCCAGCAAAAAACCTCGTTTAGGAGCATAGCCTTGATCGGTTTTTACCATTCCAATCGTCCCCCCTGTATAGATAACATAAATTTTTTTATCTTTAATTGAGCTTAATTGCATCTTTCCCTACCCCCATATTTGCCAGTTCATCCGCTCGCTCATTTAAAGGATCACCATTATGTCCCTTCACCCAGTGCCATTTGATGATATGTTTTTTTCGCAATTCATCTAACGTCTGCCATAGATCTTGGTTTTTAACAGGCTTATTGCTAGCTGTCTTCCAACCTCTAATAAGCCAATTATTTAACCATTCACTCACACCTTGCTGTACGTATTTAGAATCCGTATACAATTCCACTTCACACATTGTTTTAAGCGCCGATAATGCTTGAATTGCAGCTAATAACTCCATACGATTATTGGTTGTATTTTCCTCTCCCCCGTATAACTCTTTGATTTTAGATTTATACTGTAAGATTACACCCCAGCCTCCTTTACCAGGATTACCTCTACAGGCACCGTCCGTATAAATCGTTACTTTTTTAGGCTTAAAAATCATTTTGTTTCTCTTTCATTAAACCGTTTATAGCTTCCCTATTGTAGTGTTCATTCCAATTGCATATTTACCTGGGAGTTTAACCATATCTTTTGTCCCTAAAAATAATGGGCTTAGTGGGATAACTCGTTTGCTGAAGCTTGCATTAAACACATAAGAAAAACTCTCTGGTAACAAACAGGGTAACCATGTTTTTGTTTGTTGAAGTTTAAAG
Organism: Fastidiosibacter lacustris; assembly: GCF_003428155.1. Lineage (GTDB taxonomy): Bacteria > Pseudomonadota > Gammaproteobacteria > Francisellales > Francisellaceae > Caedibacter > Caedibacter lacustris. The sequence goes on along the minus strand of NZ_QLIR01000001.1, from coordinate 54,557 downwards.
GTATCATAATAATGACTATCGATTTTATGCAATTTATGCTCTTTTAACACCTGATATACTAGGCGAAAAGGAAGCTCTTTATCATTAGCAGAAGTCTTGGATTGAACCACAATTAAATAACCATCATCACTTAGTACACGCGATGCTTCACTTAACAACTGTGTATACTTTGAATGATCTACGAAAGTGTTCTCCAGTAGAATGATGTCAAAAAATCGAGCAGGGAAAGGCCAATTTTCTTCTCTAAAACATGCTCCAAATGCAGCTTTAGTTTTTAAAAAACCACTTGCTGCATAGTGATGCAATGCAATTAACTTATCAAAGTATTGTGGCTTTTGATGACCTAGAAAAAACGCACGTTTAACACTAAAGCGCGATAAAACTATCTCTAAATCCTGCAATTGCTTTACTTGCATTGATCAGACCCTTTATCTAAATTACCGTTAGTTTAACGTTAATTAACGGTTTATTGAATGATTTTTTCCATCCGCTCAAAATAGTCAGGACAAGTTTTACTAACACATTCAGCTCCCTTGATGATAACTTCTGATTGTACCAGTCCAAGTAATGCTAAGGACATTGCAATACGGTGATCACTGTGTCCATCCACTTCGGCACTTTGCAAATGCGACTCTTTAGGATAAATATGTATACTGTCTTGTGTTGTTTTCACTTTAACACCTAAGCGTGTTAATCCTTCTGCCATCGCACTGAGACGATCCGACTCTTGCAAACGCGTATGAGCTAAGCCCGTGATATGCGTTTCTCCCTCAGCAAAACAAGCAATAGCAGCAACAGTCATAAAGGTATCTGAGAAATTACGCATATTGATTGTTACCCCTTTAAGCTTATCCGTACCATAAACTGTAATACCATCTTGTTCTTCACATATTTGACATCCCATCATTTTCAAAACTTCTAGAAAACGAATATCCCCTTGCTTCGCATTGAGTTTAACATGTTTCACTTTCATCTTGCCATTGGTAATGGCAGCTAGCGCCCAGAAATAGGATGCCGTTGACAAGTCTGGCTCAATTACGTAATGACAAGCTTGATAACATTGCTTTGCTGGCACACTATAAATATGATTTTGAACATTAATCCTAACACCGAAATCGCGCATCATCTGTACCGTCATATCAACGTAGGATTGTGGGTGATCAGTATTGGACTTAATGACTAAGCCTTCCTTAATAAAGGGAGCTGCCATCAGTAACCCCGATAAAAACTGGCTACTCTGACCACCATCAATAGTAAGAACACCTTGCTGGTTTAAGCTTTGAGCCTTTATAGTTATTGGTAGTTTATGTGTCACATCTTCATAAATCGCTTTCATTCCCATTGCTTCTAACACTTGTAATTGCGATTGAATTGGACGCGCCATCATTCTAGAAGCTGCATAGATATAATACTCTCCCTGCTCTTGCGCTGCACAAAGTGGAATAATAAAACGCGTTAATGTTCCAGCTTCATTGCAAAAAATGCGTGCATTTGTTTTAGGAAATTTACCTCCACCCCCTAAAATAGTGATTTTACCTTCCCATTTATTAAATGAATGTTTCACTTCCAGCGCTTTTAGTGCACCAACCGCTGCTAACACATCTTTACTTAAGGGCAGATTTTCAATAACTGATTCACCATTGGCTAACGCCGCAATCAATAACACGCGGTTCGATAAACTCTTTGAACCTGGTAAACTCACCTCTGCTTTGATTGGTTTTTTTGCAACTGATAAACTTTTTTGAGGCATCTTTTGGATTATTAACTATGCGCAATTTTAGTAGTGTATCGTCCATAATAAAATTGTCATTAGCTTTTTGCTCCTTTTGTATCCTCATGTAAAAACCTTGTTTTAACCTCGTTTTTCATATCGTCTTTTTTAAAAAACCATTACAATGTCCATTATTTAATTCAAACACATAATAATCCTCATGTCTGCTAAAAACTACAAATGGCCTTATCAACCACTTACAACAGTGTTCTTACTTGCACCTGTTGTATTTAGCTTTGCTTTAGCATTAGACACTTACATGCCTGTTATTCCTGAAATGAAACGCATTTTGAATACTTCTCAGGAAATGGTTCAGCTCACTCTGTCTTTATTTTTTTTAGTAACAGGATTTGGGCAGCTCATCTTAGGTCCTTTATCTGACCAATTTGGGCGTTATAAAATTTTGCTTAGCTCTGTTATACTCTTTTTCATTGGTTCATTATTATGTGCCAATTCTGGACATATAGGCGCCTTAATTATATTTCGCATACTTCAAGGTATAGGTGCTTGCGGGATGTCAGTCAGTGCATTTGCGATCGTTAGAGACGCTTTTTCTGGAAAACAAAGTGCAATGATTTATAGCTTTTTAAATGCAATGATCTCAGTCTCTCCTATTTTAGGACCTATCATAGGCGTTATCTTAACTACTTATTTTCCCTGGCACGCTATATTTTATTTCTTGGCAATTCTAGGGGCTTTTACCTTTATTTTGGTCATCTTTTTTGTTAAAGAAAGCTCACATCCAGATAATCGCAAAAGGTTTGATTCAAGCCTTATTGGTCGTTATTTAAATATTTGTAAAAGTTTAACTTTCTGGGCTTACACTTTTCCTGCAATTGCAGGAATTTCTGCCTTTTTCACTCTTTTTTCGATGACGCCTTATATTATCCAAACTCTTGATGAGGCACGCTCACAAATTGGAGTTTTCTTTGGAATGGCAGGTGGTGCCTTTTTAGTTGGTTCGATTATTTCAGGCACCATCGTCCATAAATTTGGAGTATTAAGAACTTCTATCCTTGGCACGATACTTATTTTATTTTCGGGCGTTTTATTAATTGTGATTTACCAGATCAATGGATTGAGTCTATGGGGATTCTTTGGTCCTAGTATGCTTGCGACTTTTGGTTGCGCACTTACTGCGGGCTCAGGCGCCAGCGGCGCGTTAGAACCATTTGGTGCATACCCTGGTGCGGCTTCCGCTATGCTTGGAGCATTACAACTAGGAGGAAGTTCAATCATAGGTTCGATTGCTACTTTATTTGCTATTAATACGTCTTATCCACTTGCTTGCACCATAATTATTACTAGTGTTATCAGCTTAGTTTTGCTTATAATTTTATCTTGGTTTTCATCTAAAACACATTAATCCTCGAATACTTAACAAAAAATTTCGAAAAATCATTCATACAGACTTAGATTATCTCTTTGCTATACGCTTATATTAGCGTTATAGTAATAAGGTTCTCTTATAGTAGTTCAACAAAAAGGAAGAAAAAAATGAAAAGACTCTCCATCCTAAGCCTTATTTCCAGTGCCACATTATTATCTGCTTGTGCAAGCTCGCCAAAAGCCGACACTCCAGCGTCACCACAACCACAAGGACCAAATAAAGTTATAACGCAAGCTATGCCTGAGACTTCTATGATAATTGAAGAGCAACCTCAAGATGTAATAAAACACACTAATCTTCCAAGCTCTAACGTTAAACTCAGCATTAAAGGCGATCGCTTGATTGCAAAAGTTTATACTAATTGGAATGGCGCAAAACAAGGCGACTTAAGACTACACTGGATTGCGCCAACTGATCCACATTGTCTCAGCAGCACTTTTCCAATCATGAAATACAAAGAAAATAACGATTATTCTTGGGCATATAGAACATTTGAGCACAATAGCGCAAACGGTACGAGCTCCTGTTATGGCACTTGGAAAGCAGAAGTTTTATACAAACCTACTAAAGTCGTAATTGGCAGCGCAACGCTTAATGTTCCTGCTAAAATCACAACAACGTCATCATCAAAAAAATAAGCTAAACCCACTTGATTTTACGCATAATAAAAATATGCACTACCATAATAATCACAAGCAAAATACAAACAATTAAAAAACCATGACGATGTTCCGAACCTGGAATACCTGCAACATTAATACCCAATAATCCTGTAATAAATCCCAACGGAATAAATATCACACTTACTAAAGACAAAATATACATCCTTTTATTGATTTGGTTTTGTTCATAGGAATGAATTTGCGCTTGAATAATTAAGCTTCTATCTTTCATTGCATCTAGGTCTTCTAGCAGCCGTATATTTGAATCCAGCGTTTGACGTAAATCAAAAATGTCATCGTCATCTAGCCATGTCAATTTATGTGCAGAGATTGCAAGAATCGCCTCCCTCTGTGGTAAAATATAACGCCTGATTCTGATGATTTTCTTACATATTTCATTGACTCTATCAGCCAAAATAATTGGTTTTTCATTTTTCACATCCTGCTCGATTTGGTCCAACTTTTGATCATACTCATCAAGTAACTGATCCGTGTGTGTGGTGATGTGTGTCAGCAAAACACTTAAAAAATCACTTGTACACTTCGGACCTTGCCCTTGAGTGAGCATCCTTTGAATCTCAATAACAGAATAAGGAGTTCTACGCTTGACCGTAATGATCAATTGTTCAGATAGCCACATCCGAATTGAAGTCATATCCTCTGGATTTTGACCTGTATTTAAATTGATTGCTCGAAAGCTAGCTAGCATGCTGTTATCAAAAATCAGCACCCTTGGGCGCGTTTCATGTGCACATAACATATCGATAATCGTTTCACTTACCAACATATGCTGTTGGAGAAACTTTTCAGCAACTGTTAAATCCAAATGGACCCACACTAATACATTTTCCTGCTTTATCTTAAACCAATCAAAAGCTTCTGGTATTATCGTTTGAGCAAAACCATTTCGATCCAGTGAATAAATGTTTACTTTACCCATCATTAACTCCATTTTGGTCTATCCTTCTAATTCTCTCATGACCACTGTAGAGAAAATAAAATCAAACTCAAGAAACTTGCCTGACAAATTATATACATTTTATGAGCAAATACACTTTATACTTTGGCAATATATTACTAAAATACCAAAAACATCTCGCTATTAAAACTAAAACAGTAAATCTGACTTATGCGTGATTATGCCAAAACCACAAAACACAATCAGCCTCAATCTAAGTACTTAAACAGTTTTAGTACACCAGAGCGTACGCTAACATCTAGAAAGCTTATTCTTGGCACGATTTTACTTACTTTAATTGCTGCATTTATTATTAGTTTCTATACCAGTAAGCCTACCACTGAAAGCACACAAAAAATCACAGCGCCATCCTCTTCGACTTTAAATACAATTTCCACGTTAACAAAGCAAGCGGAACAAATGGAAAATCAAACCACCAGAGATCATGGTGATACAGTTACCACAGCATTAGTACCTCTAAGCAAAAACAATCAAACAGACACTTCAACTTATAAACAAAACATTGACAAGGTAACAACAAATAATAAGAAACAAACCAATAATCCTTCCAAACAGGAACAAAAGAAACAAGATCAATCACTGCAATTTACTTTTTACGATACGCTAACCAATAAAACGGTCCAAGTTGATGCAAATCCTCAACCCATTAAACAATATCGTTATACCTACATGCTGCAAGTAGGTTCATATCGAAATCTAACGGACGCCAATGCCACACGTGCTAAGCTTATCTTAGCAGGGCTTAAACCCACTATTCAAAAAGTTGGGGATTGGTATCGACTTGATGTCGGACCTGTTGATAACCAACGTGATGGTGATGTATTAAAGCATAAAGTTGAAGCAGCAGGTATATCAGGTAGCATTTTACGCCAAATCGACAGGCAAGAAATAACTTAGACCACAAGTGAGTAATGATAAAATAATATTGCAACCTACATAACCGGATTATATTGATGCAGGCTTTTAAACATAATTTCACCGTTACAGAAGAATTTATCGATGTCAATAAACACGTAAACAATATTGTATACCTAAAATGGATGCAGGATATTGCTATTATGCACTCCAATGCTTGTGGCTGGACAACTCAGAGATACCATAAAAACCATTGCACATGGGTTGCTAAAACACATTACATTGATTATGTCAAACCAGCCTTCCTTGGAGAGATTATTGAAGCTCGAACCTGGGTTGAGGAAATTAAACGCTGTTCCGCTTTACGCAAATACGTGTTTACAAATAATAAAGGTGAAACAGTCGTTAAGGCTGAAACCAATTGGGTATTTATCAACACCATAACAGGGAAAGTTTTAAGCGTTCTAGCTCAGGTTCGCCACGATTTTGAGACCTTTACGTGCGTTGAATATGTTTAATAAGCTCCTTGGCAAGGTATTGATGAACAACCGTTGTTGGGTGTATTCCATTATAAAATAAAAAGCCTTGGCATAAAGGGGTTTCTTTCATTTGTACACAAGTAACTTTAACTGACTGATTCAAACCCAATTTTTGCAATATTTCATCTTTATTAAAATAAACTTCTAAAAATAATTTATCGATCGAATAAACATGGTTTGCTGGAAACACCCCAAATGTTTTTAATACAAGGTTGACACTAAGACCCGTATTATAAAGTTGTGAAACGGCTGATATTAAAACAGAGATACCTTGATACAAATATTTATTTTTTATATGTGCATCTAATAATCCCCTAACTCCTGGAACCATCGAAAAATCAGGTAAATTCAAGACGTAGATATTTTGCACAGACACACCTTTTACCATCAGGCGCTTCACCGCTTTAACAATATTATCAATCGGATGTGCTAAAGTTTGCCCATTTTGCGTTGCTATCCGAATGATGTTTTGGTAAAAGTCATTGCCACCTGCCCAAATAATGAATAACGAATTTGGATTAGGTCTATCATTGACATTTTTAAGGTATAAATCTATTTGCTTTAGTACGCCAGGCACACAATTATAATGACCATAATCACCAAGTCCATTAACACACTTAGCATTATTATCACGTCCCCAAGTGGTATCCGTTAAATAATAATCCCCAGTCTCAGCTGAAGCCACTGCAAATGAGGTATTTTGTGAATATGCACTATTGGGTGTTAGTCCCTTAATAAGCGTTAAATCTTTACCTGATTTTAAATCCATTTGTTCAATAAAATAATTTAACCATGTTTTACGCACAGGATAGTTAAGTGAGATTTCGCTTGTAATAGGAGCACCTATTTTATCCGTAATACCATATGGTTTTACCCAATAATTATTCCCTACTTGTGTCTGTGGTGGTGCACTATCGCTCAAACTATCACCAAAAACAATGATATTATCAAAAGACTTATATGAGACTTTCTTTATTGTACTTTGCTCAACTTCACAACTAATTATTACAACAATCGTAATTACAATCATAAATGCAATAAGCAAACTCCAAAAAATCCTTTTAACCATAAACACTTTCCCCTTTTATCGACTACCAAATATTGCCGAACCCACTCTTACTATCGTACTACCTACTTCAATTGCCGCTGCCATATCTTCAGACATTCCCATCGATAGCTGATCTAATTTAAGACCCAAACATGCATTAATATTATCTTTTAGTGTTGCCAATTTCTTGAAACTCACCAATTGCTTATTGTAATCGCCACTCTCTTGCAAAATACACATCAAACCGCGCAATATTAAATGGGGGCAAGCATCGTTGATTACTTTTACAAGTGCATAAATTTTATCCTCATCAGTTATTAAGATGCCCGCTTTTTGTGGTTCTAAATCCACATTGATTTGAATACACACCTGGATTTTTTTATTAAATTCTCTACAATGCAATTCCAGTTTTTTGGCATGTTTAATATCTGCTAAGGTATGTAACCAACTAAAATATTGAGCAATTTTTTTAAGTTTATTGGATTGAACAGCACCAATATAATGCCAACAAATATGATCTGACAGCTTGGGAATTTTAATCTCTGCTTCCTGGATAAAGCTCTCGCCAAAATTTCTTATTCCCTGTGAAAAAATTTCCTCAATTGCTTCAATTGTCTGCTTTTTTGATACTGATACCAACAAAGGTTTACTTGTCTTACCAATTGTTAATTGCCAAATTTTTTTTTGTAGCTGCTGTAAGTTTTGATGTAGTTTTTGTGCTTGAGCTGTATCCATCTGCTATAGTTAATTCAAAGGATCATTTGATTACGGAACATCATAGCATGAACTTGACACAATTATTATCACTTTGCGTGGAGAAAAAAGCATCGGATTTACACATTTCTAGTGGAGTTGCTCCCATTCTTCGTATTGATGGCACAATGGAAATCTGTGATCAAACGATTATTACAGCAGATGAAGTCAATACACTCATCCATAACATCCTGTGCAAAGAACAGCTTGAAAAATTTAAAACGCAACTCGAATACGACTTTTCTCTGCATAAAGATCAAATTGGTTCGCGCTTTAGAGTAAACATTTTTATGCAAAATCGAGGTCCTGCAATCGTCTTTCGTACCATTCCTGAGCAAGTCTATAGCTTAGAAGATTTGCACGCTCCAGAAATATTTAAACAAATTATTCATCAACCTCATGGACTTATTGTTGTAACAGGTCCAACAGGTAGTGGTAAAAGCACAACACTGGCTGCAATGATTGATCGTATCAATCAAACCGAAAAAGGACATATTATTTCCATTGAGGATCCCATTGAATTTATCCATAAACCTAATAAATGCCTGATTAATCAACGGGAAGTCAAACGAGACACGTTAAGTTTTAATAATGCTTTACGTGCTGCTTTACGCGAAGACCCTGACTATATACTTGTTGGTGAAATGCGTGATATTGAAACCATTCGCCTTGCGTTAACTGCGGCTGAAACAGGTCACCTTGTATTTACCACATTACACACCTCTTCAGCACCTAAAACGATCGACCGTATTATCAACATTTTCCCAGGAAATGAGCAAGCAATGGTACGTGCAATGTTATCAGAATCACTACAAGCAGTAATTGCTCAACGCTTAATTCGTCGTAAAGAAGGAGGTCGTGTTGCTGCTCATGAAATTTTAATCGCCAACACCGCAGTGAGAAACCTCATTCGTGAGAATAAAATTCCTCAGCTTTACAATGTCCTACAGACTAGCCAAAATAAAGGAATGCAAACCTTACAGCAAGCCCTAAATAAGCTATTTTTGTCTGGGATTATAGATGATAGCGAACTCAAAAAACATGAAAATACACAACCAACTTACGATTAACGTCGCCAAAAATCTGGGGTAAATAATACTAGGATAGTAAAAACTTCCAGACGCCCTAACAGCATTGCAAAATTTAATATCCAATGTGCTTGAGTAGGTAGCATTGCATAATTAACACCCACATGTCCAAGCCCTGGACCTAAATTCGAAATGCTTGCCGCTACAGCTGAAAATGCGGTAATTGATTCTACCCCCACACCCATCATACACAACCATAATATTACAAACATAATAAAATAAGCTGCCACAAATCCCCAAACACTACTCATGACAGCCTCTGACATCACTTTATTACCAAATTTAACAGGAAATACCCCTGATGGATGCACAAGCCTACGTGCCTCACGAAATGCTTGCTTGCGCAATAATACAGCTCTTACAATCTTAAGCCCACCTGAGCTAGAACCTGCGCATCCACCAATAAGACCAATCACCATTAGTAATATCGGAATAAATAAAGGCCATGAATGATAGTTTGAATCGGAAGTAAAGCCCGTATTAGAGACAAAAGAAACCACTTGAAATAAACCATCCCAAAACGCGAGATCATTACTCTTAGTTGCATCTTGAGAAATAAGTGTTAATACCACAATAACCATCATAGAAAATGCAAAGAAAATATAAGCTCTAAATTCTGGGTCCCTCCAATATACTTTTAATGATAACCTTCTAAATGCAGTAAAATGTAGCGCAAAGCTAGTGGCACTAACCATCATATAAAAGATACAAATGGAATAAATTAATGGCGTTTGCCCCCCCATTGAAGCATCACTTGGCGCAAACCCACCAGTGCCAATTGTTGAATAAGCGTAGCACACTGCATTAAACCAAGTCATGCCACCTAATTTATAACTTAAGATACAAAGGACTACAAGTAATAAATAAATACCCCACAATACCTTAGCTGTATCAGCAATTCTTGGAGTTAGCTTGTTTTCTTTCCAAGGTCCATTAGCTTCAGCACGATATAATTGCATACCCCCTACACCCAACATAGGTAAAATTGCTACCGATAAAATAATAATCCCCATTCCACCTAAGAGTTGTGTTTGTTGGCGATAGTATAAAATGCTTTTTGGTAATGAATCCAAACCATGAATCACGGTAGCACCAGTTGTTGTAAAACCTGATACCGATTCAAATACCGCATCAGAAAATTCAAGGTGCAACCCATTAGAAAGCATATAAGGAATCGAACCATATAAACCTAAAACCGACCAAATCGCAATCACAACAATAAAGCCACCTTTAATAGTAAGCTCTTTTTTAGAACGTGAACTTAGCAGCCAAAGCAGTAAACCTGAAATCATAGTGATGATAAAGCTCAACAGAAATGGCTTGCCATTGTGTTCATCATAAATCCAATTCACAATCATCGGTGTTAGCATCGTTAAGCTTAAAAACATCAAAAGTATGCCTAATACCTTAAAAATCGGACCTGGGCGCATAGAAGTCAACTTTCCTAGTATTTATTTACTCAGCATGTAGAGCTACGATTTTACTTACCTTTAAATCTCATCAACTGAAATTTTGGATAAACAGAAGCTGGCTGGTGAGTATATGTTTTTATCCCGCATTCTAGTATAATCGTCGTCAAAATAGAAACTATTCTTTAGGACAGCTTATGTCAATTATATTAAAAATGTTGCACCTTTTTGATAATAAAAAACAAAGAGAATACGTCAGTGAGGCTGGTCAGTTTTTATCGACTTATGATCGCGACTTCCCAACGCGTTCAAGCTCACAAAAAAAAGAAGCTCAAAAGCATCGTAATATTTTCAATCGTAAAACCGATGATTTTAAGTTATGAGGCTCAAATTATATACCTTATATAAAGTTTTCTTACCTAAATCCTAAAAGGTCAGACATCATCCTTCTTAATTAACTCTAAGCTTCGTGACTTATAAAGTTCAATAGGCTACATTGTATCAATTCATTGTCAAATCAACGTACCAAAAAAAATGACACCCTCTGATGCTCATGCACGACAACAAGCACTTAATCCAAAACAATCTTTTATCGTTCAAGCACCTGCTGGTTCTGGGAAAACCGAAACACTTACTCAGCGCTATTTAAATCTATTAGCACATGTCCAGAATGCACCTGAAGAAATTATTGCATTGACCTTTACAAACAAAGCCGCCAATGAAATGCACCACCGAATTTATCAGGCACTGGTGAATGCTAATGGTGGGAAGCCTCCTTGTGAGCCACATAAACACTTAACCTTTGATTTAGCACAAAAAGCTTTACAGCAAAACCAGTTAAAAAATTGGCATTTGCTTGAAAACCCAAAGCGCTTACGCATCACGACCATAGATGCTTTTTGCCAATATTTGTCTAGGCACCTTATCTACGAAAGTGATGAAGCTTTTAGTGCAGATGTTACTGAAGATGCAAACTCACTATATGAACAAGCCATTGATGCACTTATTCATGACACAACTAACAATAGTCCTTGGCAAGATAGCCTGTATCGTATCCTACTACATTTGGATAATGACATCGAACGCTTAAAGTCTCTTCTGTCATCAATGCTTGCTAAACGTGAACAATGGCTGCCTATCGTCATCCAGCTTCAACTATTTAAAAATAACAGCTCTATCACAAAACAAGAAATTGAGTCAGGATTTTGTGCACTTTTCAACTCGCTAAGCACACAAGCTTACACTGTATTAAAGCTTGACGAGTATGAAGATAAATTCATTAAAATTCTTCACTTTTGTCACCCTGAGCTTAGTTCTCAACGTCTAAGTTTTACATCCAACAACGTTGAAATATGGCAATACTTAACTTCTCTTATTTTTACCAATAACAACGAATTTCGGAAAAGCTTCACTGCTAAACAAAAGCTCCCAGCTAAAGACCCCAATGCCAAAAGCCATACAAATTGGTTAATGGAATACATCAGTTTATTTTCAGAGAAAGAAAAAGAGCAAATAACAGCTATTATTGGCGAGCTTCGCCTATTTTCAAGCTTATGCTTTAGCTCAAGTGAATGGGAAATATTAAGTGCAATGACTGCCATTGCGATCCACTCTGTCCAATACTTAAAACTTATTTTTTCGCAAACGGCAAAAATGGATTTTAATGAGGTTTCATTGCAAGCGCTGTCTGCTTTAGGCAGTGAAAATACACCAACTAATTTGGCACTTTATTTAGATCATCAAATCCAACACCTCTTAATAGATGAGTTTCAGGATACATCTATTCTGCAGTTTACACTTTTGCAAATGTTAACTCTAGAATGGCAGCCCAACGATGGCAAAACACTTTTTGTCGTGGGTGATCCTATGCAATCGATTTATCGTTTTCGTCAAGCAGAAGTGAATCTTTTTTTACAAGTTAAAGACAACGGTATCAATCAGATTAAACCTAAATATTTACAACTTAGCTGTAATTTTCGCTCACAAAAATCAATTGTTGACTGGGTCAATAGCACCTTTGCTCAAATTTTCCCTAAGATAAATGATTTAAATTTTGGAGGAATTGCCTATGCGCCTTCAAACACACTGTCAGACAAAGTAAATCCCAACACTTTCACACAAAGCTATTTTCAAACCGCCGATGAAGAAGCAATACATATCGCTAATGCAATCAAATCTTATCAAAAAATTAATCCAAAGCATAACATTGCTATTTTAGTTCGTTCCAGAAGCCACCTTAAATCAATTGTACCGACGTTAAAGACACATGGACTTGCTATTATCGAAAACGAAATTGAAACACTTTATCAACAAGCAATCATTCTTGATTTGTTATGCTTAAGCTGTATTCTTTCTAACCCTCAACATGAAATATATTGGATCAGCTTGTTACAATCTAACTTATTTGGATTTACACTTCATGAACTTAATGAAATCAAGCATATTCAAATTATTGGCAGTGAAGAAAGTAATTTCATTCAACAGCTTACCCAATATCTAGCATCAAACAAGCAATACGCTCATCAGCAAAAAGCGGCTTATTTTATAGAATGGATACAGCATGAGGGCTTTATGGGTAATAAAGCGCCTCTTACTAAACGGCTTACCATACTTTGGCAAAAGGTTGATGGACCTATTATTCATCCACAACCAACACTTTATGACAATTATCTAGATATTTTAGATAAGCACCTAAGCATAGATAGGACAATAATTTGCGACACAACGCGCTTAATTGAAGCACTTAAAACCACGTATGCAAGTGCACCACCCACGGCAAATATCCACATTATGACTATTCATAAATCTAAAGGTTTAGAATTTGATTTTGTCATTTTGCCACAGCTTGAGAAAGCGACAAAAGCAGATGACAGTCAACTTTTTTTATATGAAACCACAAAGCTTGACGATCAACGCACTCACCTGTTGTTAAGTCCAATTAAACATAGTTGGGATGACACAGCTCCCGCCTTATATAAGGTCATTCAAAACATGCAGAAAAAACGCGCTTCTTATGAGCTACAACGCTTATTGTACGTTGCTATTACGCGTGCTAAATACAAAGTTTTACTTAGTGCCGTTGTAGATACCACTGACCAAGAAAATATTCGTATTCAAAAAAATAGCTTTTTATCTTTGCTACATCCTTTAGCACTAGATTGGAATTTTATGCTAAATGATCCACAGCTCAATCAAGTAGATGAAACTAAAAATCAGAATCAATTTTATAAACCCATCCAACAAGTAAAAAACTACACTATCTTGCCACTTTCGCAGAACCAAGCTTGCAATGCTCTTGACAACGCTAATTTAAACAACAAAAATCCATTAAATCATCCCGGCTTCAGTGAGTTTGTATTAAGTGATGAGCGGCGTATTGGTTCTGTGCTACATGCACTTTTCAATTACCTTTGTTACTTTCCACAGCAAGATTGGCAACCCTACTTTGAAGTTGCCACACATGAGTATGGATTAAAAAGTGACCTTAAAAAAAAGGCTTATATACAAGCCCACACCGCAATACAAAATACTAAGCAACATTACTCGTGGATATTCTCAGCAACTGGCTTTAGTGAACAAATCATGTTGAGCTTACGCTTTAATAAACCACAAAAACGTATCGCCGATAGAATTATCGCTACCAAAGATGGCTATCAAATCATTGATTACAAATTTACAACACCTGTAATAGGCGAAGCATTAGATGCTTTTTTAATAACACAACGTAAGCTATATTATAAGCAACTACTTATTTACCAGCGACAGCTTGCAAAATACTTTCAGCTAGATAGAAAAAAAATCGTGCTCTACTTATATTTTCCGCTTATTCCTAATTTATTCAAGTGCTCTAGATGGTAACAACCAAATGACAAAGTAGCCACTTGTAAACCATTCCCCACTATTATTCATCTTCACTCTCTGGAGTCCAATTTGCTGGAGGCATAAGATAAATGACTTTCCAACCAGACTCAGGTGCATATTGGCTATCAGGCGATGCGACATGAATCTGACCTTTTTTATTAATAAAGAAAAGTGGAACAGCAGTTTGATTTAAGGATATAAATTGCTCCCAATTAAACTCATCTGTTAGCATTGTTGTTTTAACTTGGCCGCCTTGCTTTACCATGCTACGCAAAACCTGGTAGGATAAGTCTCTACTAAACAACCGTTTGGCAAATTTCTTAGTTAAATAAGTAAGCTTAGAATTTGCTTTGTTTTGCGCCGTGGGAAGCACAAAAACAGAAGTTTTCCCCTCAAACTCGCGATAATACTTAACCGCAGCTAAAGTATTCATTTGTTCGCTACTTGAGCATCCAAGCATTCTACCAATGCCTACTAAATTTAAGTGCCAATCAGCATGTTCAGAAACCGAGCTACCATAATAGCAATCCAACCCTTGCAATCGACAAGCTTGTACACTACGCCAACTGGTATCTGCAATCACAACATGAACGCCATTTTGAGTCAGCTCCTTGGCAATGCTACGTGCTAAAGTATTTCCGCCTATCATCAAAAAACCTCTTGGTTCAGGGGCAGATGCATGAAGTATTTTTGCTAAGAATGGAGCTGTTAGACTTTGGATAATGACCGTCCCTAAAATTACCATAAAAACAATTAATACTAATAGCTCGCCTTCTTCTATCAATTCCAGATTCTCAATCACTTTTATTGAAAAAAGTGCTGCTACCGCAGCTGCTACAATTCCACGCGGTGCAATCCAGCTAATCATCACACGCTCACGCCAATTAAGCTCACTACCTAAAATTGAAAGTGCTGCGGCAATAGGACGTACAATAAATTGTAACAATAACACTAAGATAATTGCTTTCCACCAAACTCCCTCCAGATATTCAAAGCTAACATTCGCACCTAAAATAATAAATAAACTTGAAATCAAAATAAGGCTTAAAGACTCCTTAAAATCAAGAATTTCCTCAATATGAGTATTGGGCATATTACCAACGATAATTCCCATCACGGTGACGATCAAAAGACCCCCACCTTCAACAACGTATTCAGCAATCACAAAGCTTGTTACTACAAAAGACAATACAAACATATTATTCAGATAGCTTGGCACCCATTGCTTTTTTAAAATCATCCCTAATAAAAATCCCGTGATAAGTCCGCCAATTCCACCAACTAAAAGCACCGATAAAATATGAGTGCTAATATACCAGAAAGCATCATATTGCGAAGCAGTGATCGCAGTAAAAACAATTACTGCTAATAATGCACCGATTGGATCAACGAGCATACCTTCCCACCGAATAATATTAGCGAGTTTTTCAGTGGGTCTCACACTACGTAAAATTGGCACCACTACGGTCGGTCCACTAACCGATGAAATAGCGCCAATAAGCGCCGAAACCTGCCATGAAATATTAAAAATATAGTGAACAAGCACAGTTGTTAATGTCGCTGTAATTAAAAGACCAATGGTTACGATGTTTCTAACCGTACCACCTAAACCTCTAATTTCACGAAACTTAAGAGTCATACAACCTTCAAACAAAATAATCGATACACAAATCGACACAACAGGATAAAGCATCTTTTCAAATAAAAAGGATGGACGCAGAAACTGATAATGTTCACCAAAGAGTAATTGACTCACAGGTCCTAGTAAAATTCCAACAACAAGCAAGAATAAAATTGCTGGTAATTTTAGCCTCCAAGCTAGCCATTGACAAATAAAACCCAACGATAAAATCACCATGAACACTATTGGAATATACGTTGGTGACAAAAAAAAGTTACTTACTTCCACCTAAGATAAAACCCTTCAATCAATTTGAATAGCATTCATTGTAACAAACGACAAGTGAAGCGAAAGTGTTTTTTATCTGCCGAAGCTCCTTCTCTTTACTTAATTAGGAGTTATCCTTAAACTCTCTTTTAAACGCATGAATATCAGTAATAAAAGCAAGATCAAAACAATTGCTGCTCCAAACCACGGTGAGTAATCTAAAACAAAACCTACCATGTCATACATTTTAATGCCAATTAAACTAAATAATTGGATAAAGCCAACACTAAACGCAGCAAAGATAACAATTAATAATACCGTAATGTTAAAGTGCTTATATTTAGATGAATTCAAGCTGTTTGTATCAACCAGCTTTGTCATAATAATTGCATCCAACGAATCAACCCATGTCATTCCTAATGCAAATGCAATCGGCAAACACAAAATAAGCCATATAGACTCGCCCTGTAAAGACACACTTGCTGCCAACCCTAAAAGAGCGATTTCAGTAGCCGTATCAAACCCTAACCCAAACAAAAATCCAACTGGATACATTTTATAAGGTTTATCAATCAATTTAAAAATAGGTCTAAGCCAATGTGCTAAGGGCGAATAAAGATGTTTACTTTGGTTACGCCTAACCATATGGTACAAAGATACAACATTCATGCTCGCGGTAAGCCATAGAAATGTAATTGATACAATGCTACCGACAAGCGCACCTGTTGCTAACACACCTACTTTTTCTGTTTGAGTTAAACTTACACCGAGTATTACAAAAAAAGTCAGCAAAAATACGACAGTAGAATGTCCCAAAGCAAAAAACAAGCCTGTTGTGATACTTGGTTTATCACTTGCTGCGAGTTTACGTGTAATATTATCAATTGCCACGATATGATCAACGTCAAAGCCATGTCTTAAACCTAGTACAAAAGCGATAAACACCATGCCTAATAACGACAAATGCTGATAGAACATCAATCCAAATACGACCCATAAAACTATACTAACTATAATAAACTTACCAAAAAACCGTTTATCACACATGACTATTTCTCTATTTCTCTATTTCTGTACTGCTGATTCGCTCTAGATTTAAAGTTAAAAAATGTGCTGAACATGAAATACAAGGATCATAGTTACGTATCACCATTTCAGCGTACACTCTTAGCTCATCATCGGATTTATCCAACCCAAACTGAGTTAGTGATTGCTTTAAATCTGCTTCCATACATGCCAAGTTTTGCGCAGTTGGTGGGGTAATGCGTATTTTGGTAGCCCGTCCTTCATCATCAAACTCAAAGTAGTCAATTTGAATACCACGTGGCGCTTCACTTGCTCCCCACGCCTTACTTGCTTTGTAAGTCACATCCACATAAGGCTTTTCTGGATACTCATAATTTTTCAAAATACGTAAAATCTCACCTATAGCGTAATAGCACTCAATTGAACGTGCTAAGATGCTATGAAAGATGTTATTACTTGGGAAAGAGACGCCTGTGCTATTAGCTAAATCCTGTACTTCTTGTGGTAATTTATTAAAATTTAAATTTAAGCGTGTCAATGGTGTCGTCATATAAGGTTTATCATCACGTGTTGAATGCAGTGCCGTGGATTGTGGGGCATGAAATTCATAAAAATATTGATCCCAATCTTCAATTGGGAAGCTCTCTCCTTTATTTGTAACAACATGATCAGCAATAACCGGATATTGCCCACTTTGATCCATTAATGATACTTGTAAAATTTCATCAAAATTTACATCAGGATAAGGTAAAGTTGCAAACCACAGTACCACATCTTTAGCATCAGTCAATGCTTCTTGTAAGCGTGGAATAAGTGCTTTGATTTCTTTTGGTTTAGGCGCACGATAAAAACCACCAACTTTAATTGCACCAGGATGAACAGAACGCCCTCCAAAAAGAGCTAAAATATCATTGCCCAGGTGCTGCAATTTAACACCGCGTTTGATTTCATTTGGGAAGTCTTTTGCCATTTCAATCGCAGAATGATACTTTAAAAAATCAGGCGCTGCTAAAATGTGAGTATGTAGATAATGTGACTCCATCCACTCACCTAAATACATCACACGACGCATTGCTTTAATCCAAGAGGTCACCTCAACACCAAACGCTTTTTCCATTAACGTTACAACACTCATCTGATAGGCCATAGGACAAATACCACAAATACGTGCAACAGCATCAATGATCTCATTAGGCTCACGCCCTTCTAAAAATTTCTCAAAATAGCGCGGAGGTTCATAAATACGAACGTGACATTTGCTGATTTCATTATCTGTAATCTCTAAATCAAGCGCACCCTCTCCTTCAACACGCGCTAAAATAGGGACTTCTATTTTTTTAGTGCTTTTTGCAATGAAACTCATTGCTTATCTCCTGCTTGTTTAAAGCCTTGTTGCTGATTGTTGATAAAATGATATTTACGAGCAATTTGTTCATCAGTAAGCCCCATTGATTTAAGTTTTGCTGTCATTGCATCAAAATTGGCATATTTTGAAACACCATAACAGCCATAACAACCTCTATTAATTTTTGGACAAAGTGCATCACAACCATCAGCAGTAACAGGTCCCAAACATGGTTCATTATATGCAACTATGACACAAGTAATCCCTCTGTGTTTACAAGAAGTACACACAGGATCAACAATTGACTCGGACTCTACTTTAAACAATAACTGACGCACCATATGATACATCTGCTCACCACTGACAGGGCAACCTCTAACCTCAAAGTCCACTTCAACATAATCTTCAATTGCTTTAACCGTATCAAGCTCCTCTTTAGCAATCACATCCGTATGTTGTGGATACACCTCTTTTATCCACTCTTTAAACTCAGCTTTATTAGTGTTATTGCGTAGTGCTTGAATACCACCACTTGTGGCGCACGCACCCATTGCAATCAGATATCTACTATTGTCACGAATCCTTTGAATACGATGCACATCATGCTGGGTGTTAATACTGCCTTCAATAATTGCAATATCCACTTTACAATTTTCATCCACAGGACCTGCTTCTGCAAAATGCCTGATTTCAACAAGTTCTGATAGTTTCAGGAGCTTAACCCCATCATTAATAAATGCAAGTTGGCAACCATCACAAGAGCTAAACTTATGTACCGCCAGCGTTGGTTTACTTGATAAGCCACTTAATTTGTCTTGGGCTGACATCTTAGACCCCCTCAATAGATAGCAGTTTTTCTACAGAAGGATAAGCATAAACTGCACCATCTTTGCAGATAAATTCTTTACCCATTTGACAATGACCACAATGTCCAATTGCACATTTCATGCTCCGCTCTAAACTCACGAAAACTTGATTTGCCGGTACGCCAATATCAATAAAAGCTTTAGCAACATTTTTCATCATAATCTCAGGACCTACACTCATCACATAAGTATTTTGGTAATCCAGTTTAAGATCTTTTACTGTTGCTGTTACAAAACCGTTATACCATTTCCACGGTCCAAAAGGTTTACCTTCCGTTGTCGTAATAATCACTTCTGTATTGTGTGTGTTATGCCAACGCACGTATTTATCCTGATAGATTAATCCCACACTATGACGCACCCCTTGTACAACATAGAGCTTACCGTAGTTATCACGATTTTTTAGGATCATTTCTGTTGCAGCTACTAAAGGTGCATTCCCTAGTCCGCCTGTCATGATCACAACGTCTTTACCCTTGGCTTGTTCAATTGGCCAACAACTACCAAAAGGACCTCGAATACCAATTTTTTCACCTGCTTTTAACTTCTGTATGCCTTTTGTGACGCGTCCAACAACTTGAATGGTGTGCTCAAATAGCTCACGACTAAAGTCTCGATCATTAACGATTGAAATCGCGACCTCTCCTACCCCATATAAATAAATCATATTAAATTGACCAGGCTGAAAGCTATAAGATTGGCGCACTTTCTCATTCATTATACGCAATCGCAGTGTAAAAATATCTCCTGCATCCTTAATAAACTCAATAATTTCTGCTTCGTGTGGCAGGTAGGCATCTTGTGGATAAATCATTTATTTGTCCCCTGACAAATGATATTAATTTCTTCTGTGACATCAATACTCACCGGACACCAAGTAATGCAGCGTCCACAACCAACACAACCTTTGGTACGAAACTGTTCCCGCCACGTTGAAAACTTATGTGTTAACCACTGCCTATAACGATATTTTGGCTTGTCTCGATAAAGCTTACCATGCGTATAGCTATGATCTAAACCAAAGCAAGAATCCCACTCCCGTACATGTGTGCTTTCTTTGCCATCTAAACTTGGTGACTCTTTTTCAGTATGACAAAAACAGGTTGGGCAGGCTTGTGTACAATTTCCACATGATAAACATCGTTTAGCAACATCCTCCCATTTTGGGTGATCATGTTCTTCAAAAAGTGCTTTTTCTACTTGTGCTAAGGGAGGAATAGACTTGTTTTGTTTACCATATACACCATTTACCTTCTGATAGGCTATGTGCGTTTGCGCACCGCTGGCTACTTGCAACTGCAAATATTCAATGAGCATTCTGCCACTATCACCTCCAGACTCAACAACAAATCCATGATCAATTTCCGTCATCGCTAAATCGTAACCTTTATCAGCAAAAGGGGAATCTCCCAAACTTATGCAAAAGCAATTGCTGTGACAGGTTGTACAATTAGCTGCAATAATAAACATCGCTTCACGACGCACCTTATAACGCACATCTTGGTAAGCATTTTCAATAAATACACGATCTTGAATTTCAATTGCCCGTAAATCACAAGGTCTCACACCTAACACTGCATACTTTCGTTTATTTAAACATGACTCAAACTGAAGTGTACCATTTTTATCTCTCTTGACTCGCCATAATTTTTCTTTTTCCTTAAACAGCATCGGCTTAACAGACTGTACCGGTAAGCTCCATCCAAAAGCAGCTTTAGCATTGGTTTTTGTTACTTTATAATGCGCCGGAGATTGCTCATCAATGTATCCCCAGGGTAATTCGGCTGCTTTTTCAATATCATCATACACAATCGCACCTTCGCTTACTATTGGTGCTTTAACCATAAAACCCTCTTGTTTTAAATAATGAATCAAATCATCTAAACTCGTATGTGGTAAAAAATAAAACTGACTCATATTTTCTCCTTTTAGCAAATTCTTGGCAATTGCTCACCACTTAACCAATCAACGCGTCTGATACCACCAAAGCGTGTTTTCATCGTGACATAAGCCTCATTCTCACTTTCTATTTTTGCAATCACAGCTGCATCTTTCCCCTCTGGCTGAGATTGTAAACCTTGAAGGATTTTATCAGTTTCTTGTGCCTCACATACGATTAATACCTTGCCCTCATTTGCAATAAACAAAGGATCTAAGCCCAATAACTCACAGGCTGAACGGACTTCCTCACCCACTGGCAAAGCAGATTCATTTATACAAATACCAACTTGATACTGATAAGCCCATTCATTCAACGTTGCTCCAACTCCACCACGAGTTGGGTCACGCATTGTTTTGACTTTACAACCTGATTGATAAAGCATGTCAATTAAACGATTTAAAGGCATTACATCGCTTTTGACATTACAGTCAAAATTTAAACCTTGACGCTTAGACATCACAGCCACACCATGTTCTGCAATAAAGCCATTGATAATAATGTTATCTCCTTTTTGCAAGGGCGTTCTTGTAACGAAACTTTGTTCAATTACACCTAGCCCAGTTGTATTAATAAAAATACCATCTCCCTTGCCCTTTTCAACAACCTTAGTGTCTCCTGTAACAAGCTTAACTCCGACTTTTTTAGCAGCCTCTGCCATGGAGTTTACGATTTCTTTTAAATCTTTAAGAGGCAGCCCCTCTTCTAAAATAAATCCTACCGATAAATATAACGGCTTTGCGCCTCCTACAACAAGGTCATTGACTGTACCATATACCGCAAGACTTCCAATGTCACCACCAGGAAAAAAATAAGGCGTAATCACATAATTATCAGTGGTCATAGCAAGTTGACCTTTTATTTCTGGCAAGGTGGCTTGATCTTCACCTTGTAACAAGTAATCATTGGCAAATGCTTTTTTCATGAGCTGATCAATAAGGCGATTCATGGCTTTACCACCTGCTCCTATTGCCATATCGACTACACCTGTATTAAAGTTTATCTTCACACTCATACAGAAGAAGCCCTAGACCATTGATATTGATAACGCGCTGCACATGCGCCTTCCGAAGACACCATACAGGCTCCCATAGGTTGCTCTGGGGTACATGCCACACCAAACAACTTGCAGTCTTTTGGCTTTTTTATACCCCTTAAAATATCAGAACAAGCACATGCTTTGTGCTCAATACCTACAACACCCTGAGGAATAGCAAATTCCACTTCCGCATCAAAACGTGCATATTCTTGTTTAATTTTTAAAGCACTTTTAGGGATAAAACCTAATCCTCTCCACTCAAACGTTGGGCATAATTCCAAATAAGTATGAATAAGCCTTTGAGCAAATTCATTACCCGTTGCACTTACTGCGCGAATATATTGATTTTTTACACCAATTTCATTGTTATTGATCATTTCTATCAACATTAAGATCGATTGCAATACATCTAAAGGTTCAAATCCTGCAATCACTATAGGCTTGTGATATTTCGTTGCTACAGAATGATAAGCATTACTACCAATAACAATACTCACATGTGAAGGACCAACAAAACCATTGATTTTAACTTCATCTGATAAAATCGCTTCCATTGCAACTGGTGTTAATACATGATTACAAAATATATAAAAGTTGCCTATATCAGATTTATTTGCTGTATCAATTGCAACAGCAGTAGGCGGTGTTGTTGTCTCAAAACCTATTGCAAAAAAAATGACTTTTTTATTTGACTGAGAAATAGCAAGTTTTACTGCATCTTCAATAGAGTAAACCATACGAACATCTGCACCACGTGCTTTTGCTTTTATCAGACTATCTTGGTTTGTACCTGGTACCCGTAACATATCTGCATAACTACAAAAGATGACATTCTCTTGTCTGGCTAAAAAAATTGCCTGATCAACACGTGAAACAGGTAAAACGCAAACAGGACATCCAGGTCCATGAATCATATGTACATTACTTGGCAAAAGCCCAGCAATCCCATAACGATGGATTGCATGTGTATGTCCACCACAAAACTCCATTAAATGATATTCTCTATCTGGTAATGCTACTTTTTGGATTTTTTCAATCAGCTTGTTTGCTACCCTAGGATCGCGAAAAACCTCAATATAATTCATGACTGATCCTCATTGTTTTAACATCTGAGCAAAGTCAGCTAAAGTCTGTTTGGCTTTTTCTTCATTAAGCTTACTCAATGCAAAGCCCACATGAACAAGCACGTATTCACCCACCTTAATATTTTCTGCCAGCAACACCAAAGAAATCTCTTTATGCACTCCACCAACATTAACAAGCGCCTGTTGATCTTTTTTAAGTGCAATCACTTGTGCAGGAATTGCTAAACACATTTTGTTTCTCCTTCTGGTATTTTTTAGCAGCAAACCAGGCTTGCCCTAAGCTCACACCACCATCGTTTACAGGGACAGACTCAGGAATATAAACAGTTAAACCCCTCTCTTTTAAATGCGCTAATAATAGCGTCAATAACACTTTATTCTGAAAACATCCACCACTTAAAATGACTTGTTTTATGTCTTTGACTTGTGCATTTTTATCCATCCAAACGCTTAACGCATATGCCAACGTGCCATGAAACAAATTACTTGCCTGCGTTTGGTTTGAACTACTTAATAATGCTTTAATCAACCAAGAAATATCCAATTGGTTGTTTGGATTTAATTTGAACAATGCTTCGTCAACGACAGGAGTAATTGCTAATGCCTCTAACTTCATAGCAGCCTCACCTTCAAAACTATTGTAATGACAGATATCTAGTAAACTTGAAATGCCGTCAAATAAGCGTCCCATACTAGTTGTAACAGGTAAACTTGAGCTATTTTGTTGTAACAAATCTAAGAATATTTTTGAATTTCGATGCTCTAACAAATAGTTTGGTACACTAAGGGCAAGTTCAACACATAACGATAAGGCCATACGCCAGGGCTCTTTTTGTACTCTATCCCCACCTAGATAAATCATAGGACTAAGCTCACCTATTTGCTTAAAGCTAAGTTCAGCTATATTACAGTGATATAACTCACCACCTCTTGCAACCCCATCTTCTCCCATACCAAAGCCATCTAAAATAAGTGCTAATGCCTCTCCTTTGATGTTATGTTCAGCAATCACTGATGCAGCATGAGCTTTATGGTGTTGAATTTTATACAAAGGCAAATCAAGACGCTCAACAAAACTGGTTGTATAAAAATCCGGATGTAAATCACACCCTACTGCTGAGAACTTCATACCAAATAGCTTTTGATAATGGTGAAACGCTTTTTGAAAATACTCGATGCTATCCTGATTATCCATATCGCCGATATACTGAGACAAATATGCTTCACTCTTATCAATAAAGCAAAAAGTATTTTTTAATAACGCTCCAGCTGCAAATACGCTTGGAAGCTTCTCTTTTAGTGCTAAAGTTGTAGGTGTAAACCCTCTAGATCGACGAATCATCATCGATTTATTTGCCACAACTCGCATTACACTATCATCACTTTGCATAGCAATTTTACGATTATCATCAACGATTAAATCTGCAATAAAGTGTAATTTTTCTTTTGCTGCCATATTGTTCGCAATAATACTGCCACCAGATAAATTTGCACTTGTTACGATAAGAGCAAGATCATGAGCTTGTTGTAACCACTGCTGTCCTTGAGGTTTTCCTAACAGATAATAAAAAAGCAAATAATCTAACCCTGTTGCCGGCAGCATAAAACCGAGTTCATTTAAACCAGGAGCTAAGCTACTTGGTAGCTTACAATTTTCCTTTTTGCTCAATAATACAATTGGGCGCTGTGGCAAATGCAATAATGTCGATTCTTTGTCACCTACCATAACATATTGCTTTATGCTTTCCATGTTCAAAGACATTAAGGCAAACGGCTTCTGTGGTCGAAACTTCCGTTTACGCAACAAGCTTATGGCTTGTTCATCCTGGGCATTTAGAATCAGTCTAAAACCATTATGGCTTTTCAAAGCTAAGATTCTACCTTGATGTAAAATATCGCTCATCTCATGAAAGTGATGTGACAGTTGTGGCCCACATTTTTCACAAACCGTCGTTTGAGCATGATAGCGCCTATTTAATGGATCTTGATACACTGCCAAGCAAGAAGAACATAACGGAAAATCATTAAACGTTGTTTTATCACGATCGTATGGCAAGGCATCAATCACACTATAACGTGGACCACAGTGAGTACAGCTAACGTAAGGGTAAAGGTAATAACCACTATTTGGTGAAAAGAGTTCTTGTAAACATAAGGTACAAATGGCAGTGTCAATAGGAATTTGTGTTGCACTTTCACCTTGCTCACTCTTTAAAATTTCAAAAGTAGAATATTTTTTTGCAGAATCAACAATACTCATACTGATCATTTCCAATCTTGCTAAAGTTGGCAGATGTGTTTTGATTGCGTCAATAAACAACTGAGCATGTTTGAGTGTGGTGTCTAGTATAATTTCAACACCTCTTGGTGTGTTCTGCACACTACCATTTAACTTAAAATCACGAGCCAAACGATAAATAAAAGGTCTAAAACCCACACCTTGCACAACGCCGTTTGCTACAACCTTCACACAGCCTTTCATAATTTCATACCGTGTTTATTCTTTCTTTAATCAAACTTTTTAGCCAGCTAACCCATATATTTAACCCTTGACCTGTTTTTACAGATAACTCAAACACCCTTGCCTCAGTACGAATCTTACGTATATTATCTATACAGCGCTTAGTATCGAAATCAACATAAGGTAATAAATCTGTTTTATTGATCACAACGGTATCAGCATAATAAAACATATCTGGATACTTAAGAGGTTTATCATCTCCTTCAGTTGTTGAAATCACAGCAATCCGATGATGCTCTCCTAAATCAAACATAGCAGGACAAATCAAATTGCCAACGTTTTCAATAAAAACAAAGCTATTCTCTGCTATTGCTAAATGTTCAAATGCATGACCAACCATGTGGGCATCCAAATGACATGTTTTACCCGTATTGATTTGATAAGCCTGACCACCTACTTTACGTATTCTATCTGCATCGATTTCTGTATGTTGATCGCCTTCTACAACAGCAACTAAATACTTTTGTTGAAGTGCAGAAACTGTCTTTTCAAGTAGTGAAGTCTTACCAGAACCTGGACTGGATACAAAATTTAATGCTACAGCATTTCGTTTGTCTAAATATTCACGATTATGCTTTGCATGATAATCATTGACTTCTAAAATCGCCTTTTCAATTTCAATACTATCAATTCGATGCTCATAATGGTGGTGATCATGCTCATGATAGGTATTACCTTGACATCCACAAGTTGTACACATTTTTGCTCCTTAGATGTGAAAATAAAAAAACGTTCAATTGCTCATTTCAATATTTTTAACCAACATTTCTTGACCACTTAAGATATGCTTCTCATATGATTCACAATTTGGGCAAGCCTGATATAACTTAAATAATCGATACACATAATTGCATCTTAAACACAAAGCCTTACCTTCTTTGAGCTTGACCTCCAGCTGTGCTTTTTCTAAAGGGGTGTCTTTTGCCACAACTGGAAACCAAAATCGGATTGATTCAATATCAACTCCTGCAATCTCGCCTATACTCAGTATTACTTTATTGATCTTATTGGTGCTTTTATACTTCTTTTTTATAAGCTGATCAGATACGATTTTAATGACACTCTGACAAAGAGAAAACTCGTGCATATACTAATTGTCAATCACTTTATTTATTTGCAGAGTAACACAAATCACATTTTTCACTAAAGCGTGCACTACTTATATTTAACCTTTTTATGATACAACGCAAGTTTTTGTTGATTAGAGCTTTTCATTAGCGTCATTATCAGGTTATATTGAAAGCTCACTTGAGTGTAGCTTTTTTTCTCATGTCAGATAAACGATACTTTTTAATATTTAATTGCGGTAGCTCATCAATTAAATTTGCTTTGTTTAATCATCATCAAACTATGGCTATTTTTTTTGGAATTGCAGATAAAATTGGACAAAGTGATGCTTGCTTTTCTTTCGCAAATGCAGCACAAGATAAACAAACGTTCACCCAATCTAATATGAACTATAGACTTGCATTTGGTTTGATTGTAGAAACATTGAAAAGCTATGATTTTTTTGACTGCATTACAGGCATTGGACATAGGGTTGTGCACGGTGGTCATCTTTTCAATGAAGCTGTTATTGTTGATCAAAGCGTAATTACTAAAATCAAACAACTCATTCCTTTAGCACCTTTACATAACCCTGCAAATTTAGCTGGTATCGAATTTTGCTTAACGCACTTCCCTCATATTCCACAAGTCGCAATGTTTGATACCGCGTTTCACCACAGTATTCCTGAACATATTCATCGCTATGCAATTCAAGATACATTTTATTATGATCAACACGTAAGAAAATATGGTTTTCATGGCATTAGTCACCACTATGTTGCTAAAGATGCTGCACAATATTTAGATATCGAAAGAGGCAATTTTATCAGTGCACACCTAGGTAACGGTTGCAGTATTACTGCTATCAAAGAAGGTAAAAGCATTGACACCAGCATGGGATTTACGCCACTAGATGGTCTTGTTATGGGCACACGCTCAGGCGGCATAGATCCTGGAATATTTCAATATCTACACAAACAACTAAAAATAAGCATCGATGAAATCACCACTCTATTGAATAGACAAGGTGGTCTGTTGGCACTTTGCGGCAAAAGTGATATGCGCGACATTAGTAAAATGATTACTCAAGGAAATAAAAAAGCCGAAACTGCATTAGCAATTTTTTGTCACCGTGCTGCAAGCTTCATTGCAAGTTATATGATGTATTTTGATCGTTTTGATGGTCTTATTTTTACCGCTGGAATTGGTGAAAATAGTGCTTTAGTTCGCCAAAAAATCATAAATAACCTTAATAACCTTGATTTTAAAATCAATGATAAATGTAATCAGGCACCAAAAACATATACTGAAATTCAAGCACACAATAGTAAGCGCATCATGGTACTTCCAACCAATGAAGAACTGATGATTGCACAAGCATGTCAGCACTTAATTTAAGTCACTTTAGGAAGGAATAAACATGCCACTCCCGATTGTTTTACTGCCAACCGGTCAAAGTGTTGGACTCTTTTCACTGAAACAGGGTTTAAAACATGCACTTGAAGAACAAGGTTATACGGTTAAACTGTTTAACCCTTTATTTGACTCTAACTTATCTTCTGTCGATATTGAACAATACTTTCGCCAAAATCGTGTAAAGGCATTTTTTGAGCACCTATTGAATATTTATGATCAAAAAAGCGAAGGAACTGATATTATACTAATTGACGGCATATTTATCAAAGAACACAATCATAATGATTTTAAATGGCTCAACACATTTACTTCTCTTTTTAATTCCACTCTGATTCATGCTTTTAATGCAGATGTCGTATTAATCGCAAGACAAGGCAATAAAAACCTCTTAGAGCTTGAAGCACAACTTGAACACTATAAACAGCAAATTCCTAGCCAATCGCTTGTTGGCGCCATTATCACCAAACTCAATGCCCCTATTGATAAATATGGTAATAACCGTTTTAGCTTATTAGATGAATCTTTACCTTCTGTTATGACTAACATGATCACAACAGCAAATATTAAGGAAATGCCTATTTTTAAAAACCATAATTTGACCCTGCTTGGTGTGACCTATTGGCAAGATAAACTTGCTTTTCCACGTGTTATTGATATTGCCAATTGGCTTGGGCTTTCAGCTGTACACGAAAACTTTGATCACAATCGGCGAGTTCAAGTCGTTACTATGTGCTCACGTACTATCGATCATGTTGTAGATGAGCTTAAACCAGGAGTGCTGATTATTACTGCTTCTGACCGTAGTGATATTATTTTGGCAACAACACTTGCGGCGCAAAAAGAAATTCAAATTTCTGGACTCATCCTTACTGCATTTTCACTGGTCAATAAAAATGTGATTGACTTTTGTTTACATACTGCTCAGCAAACTCAACTCCCGATTTTTGCGACTGAAAGTAAAAGCATTAGCACTATTTTAAAACTTGCCGATATTGACTATAGCAGCATTCCAAAAGATGACACTGAGCGCTTAGTGTTGCTTAAAGCTTTAATCGCTGAACATATTGATATTAGAAAAATTGAACAACGACTACAAAAAGGAACTGTCAATAAAAAAATGTCACCTCCTGCATTTCGTCACTATCTTATTAAGCGTGCGACTGAAAAGCAAAAACGTATTGTGCTGCCAGAAGGATACGAACCACGTACAATTGAAGCCGCCATTTTTTGCACTAAACGTAAAGTTGCTGAATGTATTCTACTTGGCAAACGCGAGAAAATTTTAGAAATTGCACAAAAGCATGGTTTAAGCTTCTCTGATACACTCAAAACAATTGATCCAGATAGCATTAAAGAAAAATATGTAGCACCTCTAATTGAGAAGCGTAAGCATAAAGGCATGACAGATGTTTTGGCGCGCGGGAGTTTAGAAGACACTGTCACCCTTGGCACAATGATGCTTGCCATTGGTGATGCAGATGGTTTAGTAGCTGGAGCACTAAATACCACAGCACATACCATCTCTCCTGCATTAAAAATTATTAAAACAAAACCTGAATGCTCAATTGTTTCTTCAGTTTTTTTCATGTGTCTAGAAGATCAAGTATTAGTTTATGGAGACTGTGCAGTTAATCCTGATCCTAATGCACAAGAATTAGCCGAGATTGCTATTCAAAGCGCAGAATCAGCTGATGCGTTTGGAATTGATCCTAAGATCGCGATGATCAGCTACAGCACCGGTCAATCAGGGTATGGCGTTGACGTTGACAAAGTGCGTCAAGCAACAGAAATCGTTAAACAAAAACGACCAGACTTAGTCATTGATGGACCTTTACAATATGACGCTGCAACAACATTGTCTGTTGCTTGCAAAAAAGCGCCACAAAGTCCAGTTGCAGGATATGCCACGGTACTGATTTTTCCTGACCTTAACACAGGAAATACGACTTATAAAGCCGTACAAAGAAGTGCTAATGTGCTAAGTATTGGTCCTATTTTGCAAGGTCTTAACAAGCCTATTAATGATTTATCACGAGGCGCTACAGTGGATGACATTATCTATACTATTGCAATTACCGCAATTCAGGCTGGAGCACATGAGAAAAAATAATAAAATAAACATGGTCGCAACGGGATATCCCATTTAAGAAACACTTATTTACCATACCTATTACCTTACTGCTTCCTAATTATCACGATCATACATCGCTTTAGCTATGAAGGACGTGCTCATAGTAGATCTTGCTAACCATAGGGGAAATAGCATCTTCTACCATCTGCGATAACTGACCATCCTTAACGAATAACCGCTCACCTTGAACGCCATAAAAAATGACATGACTGATATTCATATTCAACGCATTTGCCAAAGCAAGTGAAGGTGCCACACCGATATGATGAGATGATAGAGAACCCTTAATAAATTTAGATATCTCATTCGCTTTCAGACAAAGTATTTCTCCTATTCTCAGACCCGCATTCACCGCATCAATAAGAATAATTTTTTGATAACCCTGCTCTAAAAATCTAAGTAAATTCAAACCAGGTCGATCTACAATCTCAACATCAACTCTATGCTTGGCAATTAATCTTTCTTGGATGTTTTTAGCAACTAACCACCCAAATTGATCATCACCAAAAGGCGAACCAATTCCTACAATAAGGACTTTATGACTTTTTTTATTTCTCACACACCCTCGATGATTTAGTCACTTTATAAAACGAGTAAAATTGTAATGCATTGTTTTTAGATTTTCTTTTGCAATCTAAGTAAAAGCAAGCTTAACTGTTAATCTCTCTGGTTTTTAACATATGCTTATTAGCAAACCAAAGATCAAAACTACATTCTAGTCATTGTTTTTTACTTAGTAGAACAGACGTTTGCAGTTGTATAAAATTTATATACCCTTTCTATATTCACTTTAATTCGGATTGTAACCTAAAAAATAAAAAAACATTCTGTAGAAAAAACTACCATCTTCAACGATTGTCATCTGTTTAATATTTCTATATGCTTAAACGTTCATGTGACTGCCAAACTTCCAAGTGCTTTTCATGCGTCTGAGTTTGCACAATCAATTACTAAAACTGAATCATTAAAGGATAAAAAATGCGTAGCCATTATAGCTCTGACATTAACGAAAAACTGATTGACCAACCAGTAGAAATTTGTGGTTGGGTACATCGCCGCCGTGATCATGGTGGTGTGATTTTTTTAGATATTCGCGATAGAAGTGGCTTGGTTCAATTGATTTATGAACCTCAAAACCAAAATGTATTCACACTTGCAGATCACGTTCGTCATGAATATGTGATAAAAGCTAAAGGTATTGTAAAAGCACGCCCTGAAGGTCAAGAAAATCCAAATCTCGCCAGTGGTAAAATCGAGATTGTTGGACATAAACTTGAGATTATCAGTCATGCCAAACCCATTCCATTTCAAATTGATGAACATCAACACGTTGGTGAAGATGTACGCTTAAAATTTCGCTACATTGATTTGCGACGTCCTGAGATTCAACAACGCTTGATTCAGCGTGCACGCATTTCACAATTCATTCGCCGATTTTTAGATGAGCAAGGTTTTTTAGATATTGAAACACCTTTTTTGACCAAAGCTACACCTGAAGGTGCACGTGACTATTTAGTGCCAAGCAGAAATCATCATGGCAAATTTTACGCCCTACCACAATCACCACAGTTATTTAAACAAATATTGATGGTTTCTGGTTTTGATCGCTACTATCAAATTGTTAAATGTTTTCGTGATGAAGATCTACGCGCTGATCGCCAACCTGAATTTACTCAAGTCGATATTGAAGCCTCATTTATTAATGAGGCACAATTAATGTCTATCGTGGAGAATATGATTCACTCTCTTTTCAAACATACAATCAATGTCGATCTACCACAGAAATTTCCTATTATGAGTTACGCCGAAGCGATGGATAAATATGGTTCTGACAAACCTGACCTGCGCATTCCACTTTATTTTGTTGATGTTAAAGAAATTATGAAAAATGAAGAGTTTAAAGTATTTTCTGCCCCTGCTAACGACAATAACTCTCGCGTCATTGCGATGCGTCTGGCACAAGGTAATAACAAGCTTACGCGTAAAATGCTAGATGATTATACAAAATTTGTCGGCATTTATGGTGCCAAAGGTTTAGCATATGTCAAAGTCAATAATAAAGCACAAGGTAAAGAAGGATTACAATCTCCTATTGTTAAAAATCTCTCTGAACAAGCTCTAGATAAAGTACTTGCTACAACGGGTGCTGAAGATGGTGATATCATTTTCTTTGGCGCAGGACGTACAAATATTGTTAATGACTCTATGGGTGCTCTACGCGTTAAAATTGGTGAGGATTTGCAATTACATACTAAAGAATGGGCACCACTTTGGGTTATTGATTTCCCGATGTTTGAAGAAGCAGATGACCGTTTATATGCACTACATCATCCATTTACTGCACCCAAAGTCGATTCATGTGAAACGCTGATTAGCAATCCAACACAAGCTTTATCACGTGCTTATGATATGGTTATAAACGGCTATGAAGTTGGTGGTGGTTCTATCCGTATTCATGATCAGAAAATGCAACAAACCGTGTTTTCCCTACTTGGTATTAGTGAACAAGAAGCCAAAGAGAAGTTCGGCTTTTTACTTGATGCTTTACAATATGGCGCACCTATCCACGGTGGTATTGCTTTTGGTTTAGACCGTTTAACAATGTTGATTACCCACACCACGAATATCCGCGATGTTATTGCTTTTCCTAAAACACAAACTGCAAGTTGCTTAATGACTGAAGCACCAACCGAAGTAAGTAAAGAACAGCTTTATGAGCTTGCTATTCAAACTGTTATACATGAAAAACCGCATAGCATAGAAAAACCCAAATATCAGACACTTTAAACAAGTAGGTTAAGCTTAAAACCATCTATCTTTCTCTTTTAACCATAAATCCTGCTGATTTTTTTCTTAATTTCCTCTACCATTTGACTGTTCATTTTTCGTTTTACACTTATAAAAAAGGAACCATCATGTCAGAACATTTAGAACGAATTGCTAATGCCTATATACTTGAACAAAGGCGCACACGACGCTGGCGGATATTCTTTAGACTCTGCTGGCTTGTTGTTGCTCTTTTAATCATCGGTCTATTATTTAAAACTTTTAGCACCCCTCCCATTAAAACAGAAGATCACATCGCCTTGGTAAAAGTTGATGGTGTTATTGCTGATGATAGCAATGCTAATGCCACACGTATTAATAACAGCCTAGATGCGGCTTTTGAAGATAAAAACACCAAAGCTGTAATTATTGAAATCAATAGCCCCGGCGGCTCACCTGTTCAATCCGATAATATTTATGAACATATGCGCTATCTCCAAAACAAATATTCAAAAATTCCACTTTATGCCGTATGCCTTGATGTATGTGCATCTGGGGGTTACTATATTGCCTCAGCCGCTAAAGATATCTATACCAATAAAATGACTATCACAGGATCAATCGGTGTGCGTGCTGATGGATTTGGTTTTGTCGAGTTGTTAAAGAAAATTGGTGTAGAACGTAGACTCTATACATCCGGTAAAGATAAGGGGTTTTTGGATCCTTTTGAACCGCAAAGTGCAGCACAAGTAAAAGAAATGGAAGCAATGCTTACCCAAACACATCAAGTCTTTATCAATGCTGTGAAGGCAGTTCGAGGTGACAGACTTAACCTTAAAGCCGAAGATAAGATTTTTTCTGGCATGCCATTTTCTGGCATTCAAGCGAAAGAATATGGTTTAATTGATGACTTTGCATCTGTTGACAGTTTACAACGTGATAAATTCAATAATATGAAAGTCATTAATTTTACTCAACCGTTAAATCTATTTGATCAATTAAGTCAAAAACTGGGCACTGGAGTTATGTATCAAGCTGCTAAAGCCAGTAATTTGAAATTACAATAAAAAGATACGTGCCTCGATGAAATGGACTTCTAATCTAGATGCTCGCTCGTTTGAGCCAACTCAACTTCACAGAACCTAGTGTTAACCATTTAAATTACTCAGCAGCGCTTTACTTTATAATGGCATCCAGAGTGTAAAATTTCCGTTTTCTTTCAACCTGTCTTGCACCCTCTTGTTGAACTTGTAAGAACTCCTTACAAGTTGACTCTTCCGCCAATTCCCCCTCAGCATAGATGTTTTTCAGGTGCATGGTAATATTTTGCGGTTTCACCTGAAATAGTTCTGCCATGTGTGCCTGGGTCAACCACGCGGTTTCATCTTCAATGGTCTGGGTCAGCCAATCCAGAAACGCAGAGAATTCCTCGTAGCGTTTTCTGCCGTAAAGGGTGCGGCCGATATGCCAGTCGGATGTATGAAGAACTTTCATACTGTTACCCGGCCACCGCAGAGGCGGGGCGCTTCGCGTATTCTTCACGCCAGTTTTTTAGCGAAGTCATGTCGCCCAGAAGCTCGTCTGGCTTCGGCAGCTCCACTGGTGATTCTGCTGGCTGTGAGTGTTCGAACCCGGAGTATTTGGTCATGAGCGAATCAAGGAGATTGCAATCCGCGTCCTTCAATTTGGCCAGATCCTTGAGCTTCAACGTATGGACCGGTCGTTGGAATCTTTGAACCACTCCGCACAGCAGATCATTTTCAATAGAGCGCTCCACCAATGTCCTGAAGTCGCTACATATCGACTTCAGCAAGATTTCGGCATGTTCAAACTCGCCGTTTTCACTCGCCTTCTTTGCATCCTGATACCGCTGATTCATGAGTGTGTTCAGGGCGGATTTGATGTCGCTCTGTGAAAGTGGAATGGGCGCGGGCTCTCCGGTCCCCCCAGTCCGCAGAGCGAATGCTCACCACATCGGGCTTGATGGTCTTTTTCTCGGCAAAATGCCGGACCGTTCCCAGCAAGGACAGGCGGTGAGTAAAGACTATGACCTGTTTTTCCTGAGACAACTCGATCAGTCTTTGAACCACGGCCTCCTCATAGCTTTGGTCCAACGAGGATATTGGATCGTCAAAGATAAACGGAGCCTGGTTGCTCTTGCCGGTGACGTCGGCTAAGAAAGCCGCAATGGAAACGATCCGATTTTCTCCCTCGCTCAGCACATCGGCGAGCCCATTCTGAGAAGCCCCTCGAAGCTGGAGCTTATGAAGGACGCGGCCTTTCGAGACTTTTGACTTCACGAGCTCGACTTTCACCCGAGACGCGCCCAGGGCCTTGAGCTCTGCATTGAACCTTTGCACGAACGCATCCGTGATCAAGGCTTCTGCCAGCTCCCCTTTCTTCTGGGATAGGGCTTTGGTGTTGGTCGACTTCTTGGCTTCCTGAATCTGATTCAGCAGCTTCAATCGGGTGACTTCTTCATCAATGGCGGCGCGGCGTTCAGACAACCACTTTCTGGTCTGCAGGCTGTTTAGCTTCTTCTTGATCTCCTCAAGATTATCGCTTTTGGCGTCTTCGTCATATTTTGCCGCGAGTTCACCGAGGCTCTTCGACTGGGCGTTGGCTTCTTCGATCCATTTCGGTGAGAGCAGAGGGTCGGGAATGGCTTCTTCGGAATCGATCCCAGGGAGCAGGTCTTTTCTGGCCTGCAATTGGGCAAAGAAATCCGTCACCTGGCTGGCGACTTCATCCTGTGGAATACCAGCCGCATCGATACGTGCCTTCAGCGTCTCCGATGTCGGTAGCGCCTCGATAGTTTGATTGGCGGTCTCGTATTCCTTGGCCGCATCCGTTGCGGCTTTCTGCATTTCGCCCTTCACGAAGTTTTCGAAGGAGATCAACCGCTCCTTGGCCTCCTGGGTCAAGGGCTGGTGACACAGGACACAACGGGAACCATCAGAAACATTCGGGTACTCGGTTTCTTTGTAGACAGCCGAGACGGAGTAGTTCCGGGCCGCTTCCCAAAGTTCTTTCCAGACATCAGAGCCGATTCCTTCCAGCTCGCTGCCGGAGAACACCTTTTCCGCCGCCGTATCTGCCGCTGCCTTTTTGAGAATCGACTTCTTCTTAGCAGCAATGATCCGCCGGTAATTCTCGTCCGATAATTGCTGCAGATACTTTTGGGCATCCTGGATCAGAGTGTCGATATGCTGCTTCTGCTTTCTCAGCTGCTTCGCTTTTTCTGCCGGTGCCTGTTCGGCAAGGCGCTGCTGCAGCGTTTGCATCTCGGTTTCGTCAGCACTGCCAAATGCGCAATACTTGTCGATGTCCTGGGTGCTGGTCTTGGCGCTGATGGCTTCGTACCAGATGCCTTCAGGAGTTACCTTCTTGTCAGCCGGGATATTCGGTTTTTTTGACTGGTGCCGGTTGGCCTCGGTGTCCAAGGCCGATGCGACCTTTTCGCATGCGAGGATGAGCAAGCTGAAAAAGGATAATACCGGCGGCTCGTAGCTCACCTCGTCTTCGCTGCTGACAAACACCTTGCCAAACGAGGTGTCGAAAATATCAACGCTGTTGAGGTCATCGCAGATACCTTGCCCAGACCAGGTATGAGTCTTCGGTACGCCGTCCTGCTCAAACGAAATGCAGGCTTTCTGTGCGGCAGCGCCGGGCTTATAGACATTGCGGTGGAGGGTACCCGTCTCGCGGGCTCCGCATACATGTTTGAGGAGTCTGACGTAACCGGATTTGCCTGACCCGTTGTTGCCATAAACAATCGTGATATTGCCCTTGCCAAACTCAAGTGGCTTTTTCGGAGCAAGGGCGTTTACTCCTTCGACATCACTGATTGAACACAAACGCAGGGAGCCTGCTGCGCCCGGGGAGAACGCGGTAGCAGGAAAGGAACAGGTCGTTTTGGGCAGCTTACCTTCGGCTTCCTGCTGGCATAGGGTTGCGAGCTCAGAGACATCTTTGTCGGTAAGCTCAGACTGCTGGAGTAGCCGAGTAGCCGCGATCTGGAGCCACTGGGGGCGCTCTGAAAACCATTTGGTCAGTGATGCCGAAAACTCATTCATGCTTTTGCCCCTCCCATGCCGACAATCTCCATCAGTTTCCCGTAGCTAGTTACCACGTCGTATTTCACGTGTTCGGGATCAATCTTGCGGTTGACCTCCGCGAAGAACTTGCGGGCGCATTCGATTTTGGTTTGTTCGATTGCCCGAAGCTCCATGCTGGACATGGAGCCCTTGGTCTCGGCGACGAAATAGATGTGCTTGACCGAACCTTCTTTGAAGGAAATGGCCCAGTCCGGGTTGTAGTCGCCGACGGGAGTTGGAATCAGGAAGCCTCTGGGGAGCTTTGCATAGACGACCACCTCGGTGCTGGTATCCAGCTCTTTCACAAACTCCCGCTCAACCTTGGAGTCGGTAATCACGTAGTCATAGATGTGGTTCTTCAGCTTCTCGCTCGCCTTGGTGAAGTCCTGCTTGCTTTGGCCTGCGGTGAAAATATCGATATCGTGGGTCTCGGCAATGTTGTCGTAGCTCAGCCGCTTGATGATGATCGTGGCCTTCTGCTCATTGATAAGCCGTGAGCCTTCGGCGATGAAATGCTCCGGGTTCTGTTTGAATTGCTTGAAAACCGCCGTCTGAACGCCGCGCAATATCTCGGCTACGGTCTTTCTTGTCAGTTGAGTGTTTTCGGCAATTTTCCCAAGCAGATCATAGGTGACCATGGAATGGATTAAGGCATTGTGGGTTTCGACTGATGTGTTGGTCAGCGTGAATCCGTCACCGCTTCTGAGTTGACCATCGGTGATCTGATCGTTCTGGAGGCCACTTTGGATGGTGTACTGCAGTGGGGTCACCTGCAGTTCTTTGTCCAGAGCCAGGATGCTGTTTCGGATAATGTCCCTGATCCGATGCAGGTTGAACATCCCTTTAACCATGGTGTAGAGGGAATCAATGCCATCTTTCTCAACAAGGTCTGCGCCATCGGTTTTACGCCACGCGTAGAAAAACTCATACGGGGCAAAGAAAGAACCGGCCTTATTATTGACACCGTTGCTAATCACACAAATCGCGTTGTATTTAAACAGCTCTGGAATATCCCGGCGGTACCGGGTTGTCAGCTGAACATAGGCATCGTGGATGGTTGCTTCTTCACGAATGGCGCTTTTGAATTCAAAAACCACCAAGGGCAAACCGTTGATGTATATAATGCCGTCAGGTATCCGTTTTTCGTATCCAAGGATTTCAAACTGATTCACCACCTTATAGATGTTTTGGGTGGCGTTATAAGGGGCAACTTCCTCGGCAACGACGGTTTCGACCTCCGTCGGCTTCGGCTCACGCAGTTCGGGAAGATCCCGATAATCCAGCAACTGGATATACAGATCTTTTTTGCTGCGGTCTTCACGCTTCAACAAAAAGCCATCAGAGACCATCTTCATGATGGCTTTGTTACTTTCATAAAGATCAGATGCGGAAAAGACCTCCAGCTTGCGAACGATCGAGTCAATTTCACCGATGGTTATCTGGTCTGTTGCATAACGCCTTGAAAGATAGCTGCGCAGATCGTCTTTGAGTAAGACTTCATTTTCAGGGCGAGTTATGGTTTCCCCGCTTACATATTCATAGCCTTCAAGCTGTAAGAGCTCGATAATGGCTGCTTCCAGTTTGGCTTCGGTGAACTTACTCATCTACAACCTCCCAGTGGCCGCCTAATTTGGGACCTTTCCTAACAATCACGCCATCTTCTTTGAGTTTGGCTATGTGGTTTTCAATCGTCCGAGCTGTTTTACCAAGTTCCGCCGCAATCTCCTCAGCGCTATGGTCAGGGTGTTGATAGATCATCTCAAAGGTCTTCGCTACGTTGCTTCCGAGCTCCTTCCGAACTCTTTCCGAAATAATTCCGAAATCATTCCGAAAAACATCGGCGTTTTCCGAACTCTTTTCCGACGTTTTCACCCGCGTTTCGACCCGCGTTTTTTCACCCCTCTTTTCTCCATCCTTTAGAGATTCCAGATATCCCTCTTCGTACTCGAAACAAAGCTCTACGAAATTCTCACTGAGACGAAAAACATCCTTTGAGTAAGCACGAAGGATTTTACCCATGCCCGAACCTAATTGCTCCACCAGATCCAGATCCCGATAAACCCGCATCAACTCACGATTGCGTATCATGGATCGCCCGGCAAAAAAGTCTTCCTGGGATAATCCCTGCACCAATCCACCATAAGAAACAATCGCAAGACGGTCTGAGTAAATCTCCACCACCGGAGTCATTTCCCGCGTATAGTCGTTATGAACGATGGCATTGATAAATGCTTCACGCAGTGCCGCTTTATCAATCATATTTTTCTCTAGCCTTCTGGCGGCGCCCGTTACTTTGGCAAAAGTCCTGTTTTCAATTTCCAGCTTATCCAGAACCCGCTCAGTCGCCTTGATGAGCGAACAATAGCCATATTCCTCGTTTTCAATCAAATCAAGTTTGTCTGGTCCCGCAAACTTGGCGACTTTAATGGAGACGCTGTTTTGATCCGCCAAAAGGTATGCCACATAATTCAGCTCGCCGTTTGGGGCATAGAGGTCGAGGTTTTCAAGGAATGAATCGTTTACCGTAAAACCCTTCTCATCGTAATAGATTTTGAACTGATGAAAACTCAGGTTCTTTCGCGGCGAGGGGATATTGCGCAACGAATCCCGCGTGCGGGTGGCATATAAGCGGTCGATCATCTCGGTGGTCAGCGGCTGCGTTCCCGTGCCCACCCGAATGTGCGCCCCGGCGGGAGACATACCGTATTTTTTCAGGTAATACGGTTTTTCGAGTCCACGGGTAACAATCACCTTAATGACCGGCTTGCCGTCAATCTCCTGTGTAACCACATCAAAAAAGCCAAGGGTCGTCGGCAAAATATTGTTTTTGATCCGATCAATAATCGCCAATTGCAACTTGTCCGGATTGTCAACGCCAACCACCGTGCCATCGTCCTCCACCCCGATATAGATGTCCCCGCCCTTGGCGGAATTGAGAAATGCCACGACTTCCTTTTCCAGCGTATCGGTGAGTTCCCGCTTGAATTCAGTGCATTCGTCTTCGTAGGGGTGGAAGGGGATCATGAGTCACCTCCTGTGACGTTTTCCAAATCAGAGACCAATCGGTTAAACTCCTCAACATCAATAGGATTGTTTTCCGACTCTGTGCCGTTGTGTAGATCGCCTCCAGAAACACGATCGTGGACTTTTCTCATCTTCTCAATATTTTCAGAAGAACAATTCAAGCCTGTGAGTTTATCCCAAGGAATCCTGCTATTCTTGTTACTATACTTTGTTGGCGTAACACCGTTTAAAACGGTTTCATCAACCAGACACTCCACAGCTTTTCGCAGTATGGCGGATACTTTTGAATGCTCTGTAAAGGGTGATTTTTGTAGCTCTTGCTTTGCTTCACCAATGTGATCGTTGAAGGTGTTGGTACGATAGAAGCTTAGAACCCCTTTTCGTGACTTTCCCTCAGAGCTTACAGTGTAAACCAGAATATGCTTGCCCTGTTTATTGCAGGCGGAGTCGACAGTTTTGCATATATGCCCAGCCTTAGCAGTTTCAAAGGCATCCTGAAACAATCTATTGTGATTGAAGATTATGAGCTGATTATCTAGCGCAAGAAGTCTGTTTGCGAAATTGGCGGCAATCTTATGATCCAGACTGTTTACCGGATCATCCAAAATTATCGGTGCTTTCGATTTTTGAACAACTGCTTCTGCAATAAATAGAGCCAAGCCAACTGCCTTTTGTTCTCCTTCACTCAGGATGCTATGAATGGAATCGCTGTTTTCAAGAATCAGCTTGGTCGAACTGGAGCCCTTGCCCCCTTCGGCTTTGACTAAATTCACTTCTAGGTTTTTATAACCGAGCTGATCAAGCTCATTTTTGAAGGCTTTGTTCAATTCAGAGGTTAATAGCTCGTCATGTGCTGTATTTGAAAGGCGAGTAACGGAATTGGTGTTTATCTCGGATTCTTTTTCCCTTAGAAGCTTCTCTTCCTTATCGATCTTCAGCCAACTCTCAATTTCTGCTTGTTGCGTAGAGACGGATTCGTTTTCCATGAGAACTTTGAGCTCATTCTCCAAGGTTTTAATCTTTTCGTTCTTTTGAGTGTCATCCGCCTTGAGTGTTCTAATAGTTCGAGCATTTTCTTTATACTTACTAACAAGCCAAAGACAGAGTTGGGGAGCTACCTCAACACGGGGTTGCTCTTGCATCTGTCCATCAATCAAATCAATTAAATGAGATTTTAAGCCTTCAAGAGATCTTTGAGCTTCATCTAGTGCGATGGTCAACGAAGTTCCGGTGTTCTCAAGAAGAGCCTCTTTGTATTTCTGGCTGAAATTATCAGAAACATTTAGCGAAACCGCTATGGCATTAACCTCCCCCTTGGCTTTGGTTAAGTCATCCGTTGCTTTTTTTAATTCGCTCTCGGTTTTATCTCCTAAATATTCCGAATATGCCTGAACTAATCTGAGCGCATCATCTTGTAATGGCTGATTGCAGTAAATGCAGTTTGCTCCGCCCGTGTTGCTCTTTTGTTTTAGCTTCGCTCCGGCTGAAATAAAACCTTTCCACTCCGCAGATCCCGAGAAAGGGAGCTCTTTGAGGATAGCGATCTTCTCCAATGCCTGCTTATTAGCACTTTCCTTATCCCTTTTATTTTTCAGTAATTCGTGAAGATATAAAGCTTTCGTCTCCAGCTGTTTTTTCTTTTTCAGGCAATTATAAATCTGTCTAACTTCCTTATTCTCTATTTCCAAGAGAGTAATGCGGTCTGCATAATTGGTTTGCCTCAGAGTTGTTCGTTCGCTTGTTTTTTCTTTAAGCTGTTTTTCTTGTTCCTCCGTGAATACAAACTTCTTGCGCATTGAGGAAATTGATGCTTCTGACAGATTATGTGCCTCAAATTCACCCTTTAATTGATCAGAGACATTTTCAAGAGAGATTGATGGTTTACTTCCTTTTAATCGGTCGGCATCGTTTCTCAACCGAAGCTTAAACGCATCAATTTTGTCAGCAATGTATTTAAAAATATGTAATCCCAACGGTTCTAAAACAGTTTCGTCTTGAGTGCGCTGCGAAAGCAGACCCGCCAGATAAGAAGAATCAAAGACCTTGCACCTTAACAGATCATCAAAACCTCTTTGGGTGTTATCAAAATTCAAGTCCTTGCTACTGCCATTATTGTAGGTCAGCTTTACTTGAATTGATTGATTTTGATCTGCGTGGATATTAGACAGAAGCTCCTTTTGTTCATTCCCTCCAACAATCTCATTAAGTACCTTGAAATAGCTACTTTTTCCTGCACCATTTAGCCCGTAAAGAACGGTTACATGTTCACTGAATTTTATGGTTTGGTTGGCTGCCAGCGCATTAACGCCACTAATGTGTTCCAACTTCTTTATTGAAATGATCTGAGTGTTCGATGCAGAACGTGTGTTGAGGCTCGGCTGTTGAACTGCTGTCCCGCTTTTAAGGTTGGAATAAATCTCGTCCAATTTTCCGTCAGATATTTTACCATTGGTGTTTACTGCTTCGAAAATAAGCAACTTTAACCAGTCACACTGATCTTGTGAAAAATCAACCAAGTAATCTTTCGCGTGTGTTTTCGATTGCTGGCTCATAATCCAACCTCCCATCCATAATCTGCGACAGAACCTGACAATGCAGTATCAAACTCATCGGCAGAATAAGAGAAGCCGCATCCGGTGACCGGTGCGGTCCCTAATTGGTAATTGATGGTTCCGGCGGCAATCGTCATGCAATTGCCTCCGCTTTTGTCATTTTGGAAAGAAGAAGCGATAACAACTCTTTTGATTTTCTAATATTCTTATTGTTGCCATCAATATTTTTCTGAAGAGGCTCAATCAACTCCATTGATTTTTCAATATAAGCATCCACAGGCTTCAAAATGTTGATTCTTCTAATGTCTTTGATGGGGAGTTGTGGCTGTGCCGAACCCGACAGAAAGCTGGATATCGCATTTTTCATCATTGGGCTCTTTAGTAGCTGATAGTTGAATACTTTATATTTAGCCACATCAAGAGAACGAATAATAATCATTCCTGAATTGATTCTTAAATGATCATACTCAACTTCATCGCTGAAGTAGGCACAGTTGCCAACTGTTCCACACGTTGTGAGAACTGAGTCATATCGCTTTAGCTTTCCTTTTCTTAGGGCATTATTCTTCTCTGCAGTTATGAAACTAGTAGAAGAAAAATCAAACCCACTTTTTGTAACATTGCCAGTATTTAGAAACAGACAGTGTCCTTCTTCAAAAAAATCACCCTGACTGGGGTAGCTTTTCCCCCTATCACCGTCGATTAATTCAGAAAATGATTCAACTGTTCCATTTTCCCACCCCTCCGGAATCTCCTGATCCAATTCATCATTCCAAACCATTTTGCCGCCGCTGGATTTGTAGGGTTTGCCTTCCAGTTCCGGCTTGCCGATTTTGGCGGCATGCTCTTTAGACATGGGAAATTCAAAATCGACGAACCACTGCTTGTAGATAGCCTGTGCCGTTTCTTCCAGCTTCTGGTTGAGTTGTTCGTTTAACTTAATCCGGTCAACAATGGTGTAGTACTCCCGCACAATCTCCCGCTGTTTTTCGATGGTCGGCACGGGGAGTGCAACATCACATAGTTCTTCCCAGCCGAAGCCTCCTCGAATGGCACTGTCACACCGAAAAAACACATATCGGTCAAACTCACTCCTTCGCATCCACATCATTAAATATTCGGGATGTACCTTATTGTGATCGACTATCTCAAAAACAGGATCGGTAACGAGAACATCTTTGTTTCGGTTGTCTACTTTGCGAATGTAGTCACCCATTCTTTTATAGCTTGATCTCATATCCCAGCTCCCTGAATACATTCAGCAGTTCATTTTTTGACGCTTCTTCTGCTTTCAATAAATCTGTAAATTCCGTCTGCAGGCCAGCCAT
The DNA here is from genome assembly GCF_003428155.1 of Fastidiosibacter lacustris. Classification (GTDB taxonomy): domain Bacteria; phylum Pseudomonadota; class Gammaproteobacteria; order Francisellales; family Francisellaceae; genus Caedibacter; species Caedibacter lacustris. Next base: position 10,132 of record NZ_QLIR01000001.1, on the reverse strand, counting down.
TTTTTCATCGAAATCGATATTCTCGTCCCGATTTACAAACTCGATATATTTACTTGGCACGAGGGAATAGTCCTTGGTTCTGATCTCATCGAGACTCGCTGAATAGCAGTATTCAGGAATATTTTTGTATTCCGTCTCAGCGAGAGTTTGCTGCCATGTGTGATAGGTGCTGGAAATTTTCTGTATATGCTCATCTGAAAACTGTATAAATTTCTTTTCAAACGGCTCGCCAATCTCACGCAGATCCATAAACAAAATCTCATCTTCACGGTCGCGGTAGTGGCGGGAAATGTCGCCATGCTCAACAGTTCTGGTCTTTTTATTTTTGTTCAAGATCCAGAGCGTCACACTGATATCAGTGGTGTAGAACATGTTTCGTGGCAGGATGATCACCGCTTCCACAAGGTGATTCTTAATCATCTTCTTGCGGATTTCTTTCTCTGTGTTGTCGCCGGAGAGAGCGCCGTTTGCCAGAATGAATCCGGCCACGCCGTTTTCTGATAACTTGGACGCCATGTGCAGAATCCAGCCGTAGTTGGCGTTGCTAGTTGGCGGAACGTCATAGCCTGACCAGCGTGAATCATCGGTCAGCTCATCGGATGCACGCCAATCCTTCTGGTTGAACGGCGGATTGGCCATGATGTAATCAGCTTTTAAGTCTTTGTGCTGGTCACGTGAAAAGGTGCTTGCGGCAACTTCACCAAGGTTGGCGGCAATGCCACGGATAGCCAGATTCATCTTGGCCAGCTTATAGGTGGCTCCAGTATATTCCTGTCCGTAAATGGAGATGTCTTTTTTGTTTCCTTGGTGGTTTTCTATAAATTTCATGGACTGGACGAACATACCGCCCGAACCGCAGCAGGGGTCATAAATCTTGCCTTTGTAGGGCTCAATCATTTCTGCAATCAAATTTACTATGCTTTTGGGGGTATAGAACTCTCCCTTGCCTTTGCCTTCGGCGAGAGCAAATTTACTCAGGAAATACTCATAAACCCGTCCGACAATATCCTGCGACTTGTCAGCAAGCGTATTGATATTGTTGATTGTGTCAATGAGAGCAGCCAGTTTGCTAACATCTAGATTTAGGCGAGAGAAATAGTTATCTGGTAATGCTCCTTTTAAGGACTTGTTAACTTTCTCAATTGAGAACAGGGCGCTATCAATTTTCAGGGCAACATCATCTTGTTTTGCGTGTTGCTTGATAAAGCTCCAGCGGGTCTCTTCGGCAGATAGAAGACGTTTTTCATGGTATAGAATTCCACCATACCCACATAGTCGCCTTGACCTTCATCAATCAATTCCTGCATGCGTTCTTCAAATTTATCCGATGCGAACTTGAGAAAAATCAAACTCAGCACCACATGCTTATATTCTGAAGGTTCAACACTGCCGCGCAGCTTGTTCGCGGAATCCCAAAGGGTTTCCTCAAAGCTCTTTTGTTTTTTGTTATTAATCGCTTTCTTCGCCATTATAAATCCTCACCGAGCCTGCCTGCCGTGCTACGCTTGGCCCAGGCAGGTTGGTTAATTGTTTTTATCTTCCAACTTGTCTTGCGTGGAACTGGCGCCACCAGCCTCGACCCAGGCATCGACCTGATCCTTTTTGAACTTCCAAAGACGACCCATGCGATGGGCGGGCATCGCATGCTTGTCGATCCAGCGGTAAACGGTGTCACTGCTGACACCGAGGTACTTGCCTATCTCGTCTACTGATAACCAGCGGTCTTCTATCTCGGTCATATCTCCGACTCCTCAAGGGCGATTGGTTTTCTTGCCACGCCAGAGGTGATAATGGGGATGCTGGGCGGAGCTTCCCCAAGTTAAAATGCCCTTTAATATATTTAGGCAGGGGCCGATTGTCAAACGCTTTCGTCCGGATAAGGCCGCAAAAGCATGCTCACGGGCGTAACCACTGACCACTGGCAACTCTTTTTGCGTAAGTATGGGCATGGCAAAGTCGATTAAGGCGAATTATGAGGCTTAGCGCAGTAGTTGGTCCGAGGCAACGAAACAGATCGATGGTATTGTATATGCTACCGTTGTAAGTGACGTATTTCAGACTTGGTCCGAAGAAAACAGAGAATCAGTGGTCAAACAGAGAAAGAAAGGCTGGAAGATGGGGAGAATAGATGGTGCGGAGAGGTGATTTGGAAAGATGTGAAACGGGCGCAAACCATTTAGAAACAAGGGAAAAAAGAAAACCCGCCTACTCAGAGAATGTCTCTGGATTGACGGGTTTTCTTTTTCAAAATGGTGGAGGCGGCGGGAGTTGAACCCGCGTCCGTAAACTCGCAATCTTCAGATCTACATGCTTAGATTTATCTATTATGTTTAACTTGAGTCTACCCGATAAATCAGGGTATGAAACCAGCGAGTCTTAGAATTTAACATCAGTGTTCAGACGGACACTTTAGCTAGCTTATGTCAATATGAACGAACGTAAGATAGATCCACAAGCAAATACTATCGGTTCGTGCGTATCTAGGGTTTTAAACTAGATTAAGCAGCTTTACGAACAGCGAAAATGCTGTCGTTAGCCACAACGCGAGCTTTTTTATTGTTGCCAGTTATTCTGACGATATAACGTGTTTTACGAGGCAGATACACCCTCGGCATGCACCGTAAGACCTTGACATTCCCGTCGAAGCCATATTCGCCCCCAGTGACACTGTCATTGTAAAGCTGATAAGATACAAAGGCAAGTAGGTTTTGATTAAGTAGCACACAAAGTAATTACTTTTATGACCCTGAAGTGTAGTACGTGTAGATAAAAATTTCGGTGGAGGAATGATATGTGTTAACAGAAAGATGTTTTGATAATTCATCACTTAAGCAAGCCAACAATCCTACTGCTAAAAACATTGCGATAATTACGCTGAAACGTTCTAAAAGCTAAACCATAGCAAGATCTTTTTCAATGTCTTCTTGTAAAGAAAGTCGTTGAGGGAAGATTTATAATTTTGCTATAAAACCTCCCCATACTAAACCTGCTCCAAAAGCTTCCGTGAGAATGGTTTGCCCTGGTTTAATCGTGTTATTACGTATTGCATAATCAAGCGCTAACGGAATGGAGGCTGCGGATGTATTGCCATGGTTTTGCAGGGTAAGCACGACTTGAGACATAGGCATGTTAAGTTTTTTTGCTGTTGCTTCAAGGATACGATAGTTTGCTTGGTGCGGTACCAACCAGTCGATTTCATGGGAACTTAATTTGGCCTCATGTAGCAGCTCATTTACCAGTTCGCTTAATGCAGATACCGCTTTTTTAAAAACCTTGTTACCTTCCATATAGAGTTTTTGTTCAAGTTTTACGCCATCAAAAGCATTTTTAGGAAGAAGACCAGGAATGTTTAAAATATCTTTGCCTTGACCATCGGTATGAAGCACCGATGCAATAATTCCAGGTGTTTTGCTTTGTGTAAGCACAATTGCGCCTGCACCATCACCAAACAACACACATGTAGAGCGATCCTGCCAGTTTAAAGTGCGTGACATACGCTCTGATGCAATCACAAGTGCATTTTTGCTGCTTCCATTTTCAATATATTGTTTGGCGATATCTACCGCATAAACAAAACCACTACAGGCAGCAGAAATATCAAAAGCAGGACAGTTAGGGGTATGAAGTTTCATTTGAACAATACTGGCAGTTGAAGGCATAATGTAGTCGGCTGTACCTGTTGCAACGATAATGAGATCAATGTCGTTTGCTGTTAAGTGAGCACTTGTCAATGCATGCCGTGCAGCTTCAATTGCCATAAAGGATGTGGTTTCTGTTTCATCAGCAATATGACGTTCTTTAATACCAACACGTTGTCTAATCCACTCATCTGATGTATCGACCATTTTGGCAATCTCACCGTTGCGCAAGATCATTTGTGGTAGATAACTGCCTGTGCCAATGATTTTTGCAAACATATCCTTTAACCTTCTGATTGCATTATTCGCTCAATGTGCGACTGTGTTTTTTGTGGAATATTAAATTTGATTTCTTTAATCGCTTCATAGATTGCAGTTTCAAAGGCTTCTGCAGAAGCACCCCCGTGACTTTTGATCACAATCCCACGTAACCCTAATAAAGATGCACCGTTATATTGATTTGTATCAAGTTTGCTTTTTAGGCTTTTAAGCACCGATGCACTAATAAGCATCGCAAGCTTAGAAAATATACTGCTAGTGAAGCTGTCTTTTAGCATGTCGGCTATGATTCTAGCAGTGCCCTCCATAGTTTTTAAGGCGATATTACCAGCAAAACCATCACATACAATAACATCTGCCTTTGCTGAAAAAATATCGTTGCCTTCAACATAACCGATATAATTAATGTGATCACAATTTTGGAGCATTTTAGCAGCTTGCTTAATGCTATCTAAACCTTTCATTTCTTCTTCACCAATATTTAGCAAAGCAACGCGAGGTCGTTCTTTGCCTTTTAAATTGGCAGCAAGTACCGAGCCCATAATGCCAAATTGAAACAGTTGTTCAGAGGAACAATTCACATTTGCCCCCAAATCAAGCATGTATGCTGGATCCATTTTCTTAGTTTTTCGATCTAAGGATGGAATAGCATAAACGATGGCGGGGCGATCAATGTCGTTTAGTGTTTTTAATACAAATTTAGAAGTTGCCATTAATGCCCCTGTATTACCAGCACTGACACAAGCATCGACATCATGATTTTTGACAAGGTTAATGGCTACTCGCATCGAAGAATCCTTTTTATTACGTAATACTAAAGCAGGGGATTCATCCATTTCAACGATTTCACTAGCATGAACAACCGTTAAGCGACTAGCATCATAGCGGTTTTTAGATGCACTTAGTGCTTGCTCAATTTGGTCAGAGATCCCAACTATAGAAATATGCAGATTGGAATATTTGTTCAATGCAGATATGCACGCAGGTATGGTGGTTTTTAAGCCATGGTCACCACCCATAGCATCAACAGAAATTTTATATGAAATTGCGGTGCTCACAGTATATTTAGAATAATTGCCTTATCGTGCACTCATTCTATTCATCATCAGATGCAACGGCAACTACTTTCTTTCCTTTATAGTAACCGTTTGCACTTACGTGATGACGCAAGTGAACTTCACCCGAAGTTTTATCAGTTGAAAGCGCAGCAGCAGTTAATGCATCATGAGAGCGACGCATATCTCTTTTTGAGCGACTTTTTCTGGTTTGCTGTACAGCCATTATTATTCTCCTATTACACTACTTTCTACTTTAATTTTTTATTAAACTTTAGCTCTTTTAAAGCAGCAAACGGGTTGTGTTTGTCCTGCTTTTCAGTATCACCAGTTTCAAGAACGCCACAGTATGGCGTATTTTGTTCAACTTGACAATCATTTCGTTCTTTTTTTGGAATCATTGGAATACACAACAGAACTTCCTCTTCGATCAGATGAGTTAAATCAATTTGGTTATCTTTATAGATATAGGGTTCGTAGTCATCAGGAAAGTTTTTAAAGAAGCGATCATCAGTAACAAAACCAAGTTTAATGTCACTTTCTATATTGAAGGTAAATGGCTCAAGTGTGCGCTGACAGATAAGCTCAACGTTACCTGTGACTTTCCCATCTAACAACGTTTTTTCATGCTGACAGCTAAAGTTGCCACTAAAGTGAAAGCTATATTCACCCTTTATGACGCAATCATGAAGTGTATCTAAGTTTGAAAAAACAAAGGTTTTGTCGATTACAAGGTTCTCTTTAGCTGATTTAATCGGATTTAAGTGATTGGTTTTTTGTTGTGACATGCTTTATCTCTTATTAGGTTTTGTTAAAGTAAGCATATTTAATAAGAAGTATATAATAATCGAAGTTAAGGAGTATAGACAATGACTTTTCAAGTTGGCAATAAAGTAACGTTACCTCAAGTAGCAACAACATCTGGTAAAACATTTAAGTTAAATGACTACAAAGGCAAGTATGTCATACTATACTTTTACCCTAAAGACAGCACCCCAGGTTGCACAATCGAAAGCGTTGGATTTAAGAATCACAGCGAAGATTTTGCTAAAGCCAATGCTGTGATATTTGGTGTTTCAAAAGATACTTTGAACTCACATGAAAAATTCAAGGCAAAGCATCATATGCCATTTGAATTAATAGCAGATACAGACATGATATTATGTAATGCCTTTGAGGTGCTTAAAGAAAAAAGCATGTTTGGCAAAAAATATATGGGCATTGAACGTAGTACTTTTATTATCAATCCCGAAGTCAAATTAATAAAAGAATGGCGTAAGGTTTCAGTCCTAGGACATGTTGAGGAAGTATTAGAGTACCTTAGAGGACTAAATTAGATTACTTAAGATCAAGGTGGAGTTATTCGTCATTATCACAGTCAAAAGTGTGAGACTTGCTATTTAGAATTAAGGACAATAAATGGAAAAAAATTATTATAGTATCTTAGGTATTGATAAAAATGCCAGTGATGCTGAAATCAAAAAAGCCTATCGAAGGTTGGCTAAAAAGTATCACCCAGACGTTAGTACTGAAACCAATGCTGAAGAAAAGTTTAAAGAAGTTCAAGATGCATACGAAGTGTTAAAGGACAGCAAAAAACGTAAGCTATATGATGAATATGATGGCAATTGGCAGCATGCAGAAAAAGGTGAATTTGATAATCAATATGCACATGATGGTGCTTATCGCCATTACTCTCATGGTTCGGAAGGTTTTGGCAGTTATGAAGATATATTTGGTGAATTTTTCCGCCAGCAACGCTCACATCGCCATCAAAATACAGGATTTGATATCGATGGGCAAGATCTACACACTAAGGTTGAGATTTCTATCCAAGATGCGTTAGTCGGTGTTGAACGTGAACTTCATTTTGTTTACCAGGCTTTAGATGAGCGTGGAAGCGTCGTTCAAAAAAGTAAAAAACTTAAAGTTAAAATTCCTAAATATGTGGGAAACCATCAGCAAATTCGCTTAAAAGGTCAAGGAGAAGCAGGGATTGGTAAAGGACATAACGGTGATTTATACATAGAGATTATTGTGCGTTCAGATCAGCAATATAAGGTTGTTGGTAACGATATTTACAGTCATATTCCAATTGCACCGTGGGAAGCTGCTTTGGGTGCGGATATTACCATTTCAACGCCACATGGCAAAATGAAATTGACAGTCCCAGCACATACTCAAAGTGGTAAAAAGATGCGATTAAAAGGGAAGGGATTAATAAATGGTGATTATTATGTAGTGTTGGAAGTAATTTTGCCACCAGCTGTTTCTGAAACTCAAAAAGCTTTCTATGAAAAAATGAAGAAGGAGATGGCATTTAACCCACGTAAAGATCTGCTAGGAGTATAACGTAATGAGTGAAATCATATCAGAAAGCCAATATATTACTGTTGTTGAACTGTCAAAATTGCTATGTGTTCCACAAGCGATTATTGTGGAGTGGATTGAGCATGAAGTGATTTATGCTGAGCATAAGCAAGATATTTATTACATTGCAGCATCGGATATTGTGCGAGCAAAGTCTGCTATGCGTCTTGCTTATGACCTAGGTGTAAATGCCTCGGGTATTTCAATTATCTTACAATTAAGAGAAAAAATTCAGCAACTTGAAGCATTGTTAAATAAGTGACAACCCTGGGGAAGGGATAAAATAACTGTGTAAATTCGTTCATAGGTCATGCTGGCTAAAACTTATAATCTAGGAACAAAAGATGAAAAAGTGAAAAACAAAATCAAGCTTTAAATCAAGCACTGGGTCTGATTATAGTTGACGTTTAATGTCAGAAAGGATGATTAATCGATGAGTCTAAATATCTCTTAATCTCAATTAACGCATTTTGCTTATTAACAAAGACCAGATAAGGATTATGATGTATTAATTCTTGTTCTTCGTATTCGGGGCATATGAGGCAATGATAACTGTATCCCCCTTGGCAACATGACGTGCTGCTGCACCATTTAGACAAATTTCCCCTTTGTCACCAAGAATAACATAGGTCGCAAAACGTGCACCATTGTTACAGTTATAAATCTCTACGCGTTCAAATGGAATTAGGTTAGCCTGTTTGCACAACTCTCTATCGATACTAATTGAGCACCATAATAACGTAAGTTAGCTTCAGTCACCGTTGCCATATGAATTTTAGATTTTAATAATGTGCGTTTCATGTAATTTCCTTGGGGTTATATATTATAATCTTGTGGAGGTTAGCATTATATTCAAGACACCGACTATTACCATAAAGAAAAATTGCAAAAATTGCTTGAGTTTTAATTACTCCATAGATTAGATACAAAATATGTAAAATTTTGTAAGAAAAGTATTGCAATCAGCTTTCAGTGACGTTTAGAATGTGATTGAGGTCGAGGGGGAAATGATAAGTCTTCCGCATCAAAGTTTTATGAATTGCAAACAAAGGATGACTTGAAGATGAATAAAATTCCTGTTATTGAATTGTCAGAAGTACGGTTAGGCTCACAGCAAGCAATTAATAATGCCGTTATAGAAATTGATAAAGCATGCAAAGAGATAGGTTTTTTTGTGATTACTGGGCATGGCATTGACAAAAAAATCATACAGAGAGCCTATGAAGGATTAACTGATTTTTTTAACATGGATTTTAAACGCAAAACCGCATGTAAACTAACTTCAGGCTTGATCACAAATTATACCTCTTACTGAATTTTTAGAGTTTGCAAAATAGCAATAATCAGGTTGATAAATTTAAACTTCAAATTTTGACTGGAAAGAGAGGATTACATGTTTTTTATTTTAAGGAAAATGCCTAGCGTAATTCATATAGTCTTATTTGGTGGTGTCATAATATGGACAGTTTATTTTATGTTGTGGCCATTTATGGCAGTTATTTTTTATCAGAAGTTTGAACTATCAATTCTTGCCACGGGTTTTATTTTGAGCGTAGCGACGTTTATATCGATAATTTTAAGTATCTGTTGCTTTGATTAATTTTATGCATTGGCTTACAGAAAATTGGCGGCAGGGGATAACAGAAATAGAAGCCGCGGATAAATTAAAAAACTTGCGTTTGCAAATGCCAAATGCACTTGATCTTAGCTTTGAAACAAAAAGTGCTTTTGGCAGCAATGGTGCTGTTATTCATTATGATCCTACCCCGGAAACCAATAAAACAATTGCGGATTCCAGCCTTTACTTATTTGACTCTGGAACTCAATATTTAGAAAGCACAACTGATGTTACGCGCACAATTCACTTAGGGAAACCAACGGCAAGGCAAAAGCAACATTATACTTTGGTATTAAAAGGTCATCTCGCACTTGGTCGTGCTAAATTTCCAAAAGGAACCTGTGGAGAGCACTTAGATGCCTTTGCCAGAATGTATTTATGGGAAGAAGGATTAGACTACCAACATGGTACAGGTCATGGAGTTGGTAGTTCATTATGCGTACATGAAGGACCGCAAAAAATTTCAAAAGCCCCCTCAGGTGTTCCTTTACAACCAGGAATGATTGTCAGCAATGAGCCTGGACTATACATAGAGGGTGAATATGGGATTCGTATCGAGAATCTTTGCTTAGTCGCTGAGGTAAAGCATGAAAAAAAGGAACAGAATTTTACATCTGAACCATTTTATTGTTTTGAAACGCTAACCCTTATGCCATATTGTAAAAAGCTTATTGCTACAGAACTTTTGACCGAAGAAGAAAAAAGACAAATTATTAATTATTATCAGGAAATAGAAAATAAAGTTATGCATTTGCTTGATATAGGTGGACAAGTCTGGCTGAAAAATGAGCTTTGCACTGATTTTCTTTTTCAGGCAACTCACCACAAACTATACACAGAAGAAGCCTCACTATCTTAATGCACTTAATGTAATGTGTAAAATGCGAATCAAGGGTTCCCCTTTAAGCAGTGAGATTGAATTTTTCATATAACAACCTAAATGCAGCAGCTATTCGCCCAAAAATATGAACCATCAAACCTGAGGTGGCTTGTACCTTACTGACTATTTGAATACCAGTTTTTTCTTGAAGAAAATTAGAGTTCCTTCCAAACCGTATTTAATCTAGCAAAATAGCTATTTAAAAATTAAAGGTGGATATGATCAATGAGATGGGAAACGATAAACAAGTTAGCAGCAGATGAGTTTCGTCGTTTAACAGGTGTAAAAAAGC